>CANIWM010000016.1 GCA_947471505.1 Chthoniobacteraceae bacterium
CGGTCAACGCTGGAACCCGGCGTGGGAGCCGACGGGCTTCCCCGGTCAATCGACCGCAGTTCCCATGACGATGGACGAGCGCTTCACACTGCTCGACAGCCTGAAGGATTACTTCACCGCTGTGCCGGCTAACGAGAGCGTGGACATGGGCGCGACGGCGGCGATCTGCCTCGCGGCGTGGACGGCGCTCTCGAACGCGCGGCAGGCGGTGGCGAATGCGGAGTCGGCGCAGACGACGGCATTTGGCAATCGCACGACCGCCGAGAACGCCCTGCGCAAGCGGGTGCGCGGGCTGATTAACGAACTGGAGGGAGGACTCCTCCCCGACGACGATGCGCGGTGGGAGGACTTCGGCCTGAACATCCCGGCGAACCCGAGCGCGCCGGAGTCCGTGGCATCCGTCACGCTCGCCCCCGCAAGCGCGAATCGTCTGGAAGTGACATGGCCGTACGCGGTGCGCGCGATTCGCTACATCATCGAGATCCTCATCGTCGGCGTGGACACGGAATGGCGCACCGGCGCGAACTCGAAAGACCTCACCGTCATTTTGAAAGGATTCACCGCCGGGCAGACCGTGAAGGTCCGCATCGTAGCCGCAAACGACGGCGGCAACGCAGCGCCGTGCCCGGAAGCGCAGGCGGTCGTTGCGTAGCGGAATCAAGACGATGTTGTCCGCAGATTGCGCAGATGGACGCAGATATTTAATCGGCGAAAATCTGCGGAATCTGCGGACGAAACCAAACACACCACATGCCATTCGATCCTACAAAACCCGCCAACGGCTCGCCCAATTCCTCCGCGGAAATGCGCGCGCAACTCACCGCGCTCAAAGCAGACATCGACGCAATCCCGGCAGGGCCTGCGGGTCCGGCGGGGCCGCCGGGGGAGGTGTCGAACGCGACGCTGGCGGCCCAGATCGCGGGGACGGCGCAAAACCCGAACGTCGGCACGTTTAACATCGCGCTGAGCGATCCGCCGACGCGGGCGGAGGTGCAGGCGATCCTCGATTTTGTGAACGCGCTGGTGAATTCGCTGACGCGGGTGTAGCGGGGGCGCCGGGGGAGGTGCAGGTGATCAAAGGCGACGGCGCGGAATCCGAACATGGTGTCGGATTTAGTGAGCACGCCCAGCGACCCGCCGACGTTTGACGATTTCCTTCAACTCATCCAGAAGGTGAATGAGTTGCTCGATGCGCTGCGGCGGTAGGGTTTTTTGAAATGAGAGGCGCATGAATGAGCCACGGGGACCTCACCGTCGAGGACCGCCCTGCGACTAGACTCTCGGCTCACCTCCGGCCATCGACTGCCACTCCTCAGCAGTGAAGCGCGGGGTGATGTATTGCGGGCAGTTCCAGTCAAAGCTCACGGTCTCGATGAGAAAGAGGCGTTCGATTTTATCCGCGAGTTCCGGGGAGAGGCTGAGTTGTGCGGCGAGCTCGGGGTGTTCGCGGGCATCGAGGACGCGGGCGTGGCCGAGGATTTTCAGGCGGTCGCGGTTTGGGTAGTCCATGAGGAAAAGGGCGACGCGATCGTTGAGGTCGAGATGGCCCGTGGTGAGCATCTGGCGGTTTCCTTTGAAGTCGGCGAACCCGAGCAAGTGCGGCCCGAGGACTTTGAGAAAGCCCGCCGGCCCGCCCCGGTGCTGGATGTAGGGCCATCCGTCGGGATTGGTCGTGGCCATGTAGAAGCTGTCGCGCGCGGCGATGAAGGCTGCTTCGTCGTCGGTAAAAGGATCACGCTCGGGTGCCAACGCTACCGATTGGTGTTTGCCGAAGTATCGCTCCTGCGCGGCCTGGACGGTAGGCGTGAGCATGATTTGCATGAATTTTGCGGCCATGGTGTGTCAGTGGATTCGGCGCTCCGACTCGGCGATGGGCTGGTCGTTGATGCTGGCGTAACGCTTTGCCATATAGCCGTCGGCGTCGAACTCCCAGTTCTCATTTCCGTGGGCGCGCCACCATTGACCGGCGTCGTCGCGCCACTCGTATTCGAAGCGCACGGCAATGCGATTGCCGGTGAACGCCCACAGCGTTTTGCGCAGGCGATAGTCGTGTTCTTTCGCCCATTTGCGGCGGAGAAAGGCGACAACTTCCGCGCGTCCGTGCAGGAACTCGGCGCGGTTGCGCCACTCGGTGTCGGGCGTGTAGGCGAGCGAGACGCGCTCCGGGTCGCGCGAATTCCAGGCGTCCTCGGCGAGTTGCACTTTTTGCCGCGCGGATTCTTCGGTGAAAGGCGGGAGCGGTGGGCGTGGCGGATTCATCGTTCAAGCGGCCCCGCCAAAGCTGACGTGGTCGTCGGCATCGAGGTAGTCCATGATGGTTTGCAGATCCGTGCGCGCGGGGTTGATGCGCTTCGCCTGCGCGGCGAACCACTCTAGATCCTCGGCCTCGCCAACGGGCATCGTTTCGAGCCACGACGTCCACGAGCGAATCTCGTGCGGCGCGCGTTTCGGCGTTGCGTTCTCGTTGACCCAAACCAGCAGCGCCCAATCGCCCGCGCCGGTCTTCGCTTGCTCCAGAAGGGCATCCGGCGCGATGCCGGTGAAGGCGAAAAGGTGCTGGTCCATCGGGTTGTTGTATTTGTAGTCGCCGATTGTGCCGGCGAGCAATGCGCGGGCTTTGTCGATGACGCGGGCGAGCATGGCGTATCCGCCAAGGCGGACGCGCGGGCTGCGAGGCGGACGTTTTGTGAGGTCGAGTGTGTTCATGGTGTGTGGATTGGATTGGTTCAGTGGAGAAGGAATGCGAACGCTCCCGTGAGCAGTGCGACGTGCGCCCAGATGACGAGCGCCTGCATTTTGCCGTATGAGCGCGAACTGCTGTTTTCGCTCGGCATTTCCGCATCAGGGCCGAAGAGACGGTCGGCGTTTTTGAGCAAAAAGACGCCCGCGACGAGCGTGCCGAGGAAAGCCAGGACGAAGACGAAGTGGATGAATGCGGAAGCGTTGGATTGCATACCGATCCTCTTTATCACTACACGTGCCACGGCCTCCGGAATGGAAAACCGGCGCACCCTACAGAGAAAGAGGACCGTTTCGAGTGCTCGGCGAGGCGCTACGACATCTCGTTACTTACGATTACTCGTTGCTTCGAGGAACGGTTTCTCGTAGTTCCGGGCAAGTGAACTGCGCCGACTTCCCAAAGATCATGGTCTCAATGGCCCAAAACCGAACACTGCCCGAAGTGCTCGGCTCTATCGTCAGTGGAATCGCCAAGTGCGAGCACGTCGCGCTCGCCCGGATTTGGCTGCTGAATCCCGGCGACCTTTGCTCCACGTGCCGGTTCCGCGAAGAATGTCCCGACCAGACGCGCTGCCTGCATCTCGTCGCCAGCGCGGGCACTTCCACCGACCCGGACCGCGACCACACGCGGACCGACGGAACATTTCGCCGGTTCCCGCTCGGCGTGCGGAAAATCGGGCAAATTGCGAAGAGCGGGCAGCCGCTGCTCCTCGCCGGCGTTCACGGCTCGGAGGCATGGATTGCAGACCGCGAATGGTTTTCGCACGAACGAGTCCAGACCTTCGCCGGTCATCCGCTCGTCTTTCGCGGCGAAGTGCTCGGCGTGCTCGCGATATTCGACCGCTTGTTGCTCGACGCTGCCGACTTCGAATGGCTGCGCATCTTCGCCGACCACGCCGCCGTGAGCATCGCCAATGCGAACGCGTTCGAGGAAATCGCATTTCTCAAAGAGCGGCTCGAAGAAGAAATCAACTACCTCCGCGAAGAAGTCACCGCCCAGCGCGGCGCCAGCGAAATCATCGGAGACAGCCCCGCGCTTCGCAAAATGCTCCAGCAAATCGACCTCGTCGCGCCGACCGATGCCACCGTGCTCATCACCGGCGAAAGCGGCACCGGCAAGGAACTCATCGCCCGCGGAATCCACGAACGCAGCCCGCGCAATGGACGGCCGCTCGTCACCGTGAACTGCGGTGCCGTGCCGGAGTCGCTGTTCTAGAGCGAGTTCTTCGGACACGTCCGCGGCGCGTTCACCGGAGCGCTCCGCGACAAAGCCGGGCGCTTCGAACTCGCCGATGGCGGCACGCTTTTCCTCGATGAAATCGGCGAAGTCCCACTCCCGATGCAGGCCAAACTCCTGCGTGTTCTGCAAGAGCAGGAAATCGAGCGCGTCGGCGACACCCGGACGCGCAAAGTGAACGTCCGCATCCTCGCCGCCACGAACCGCGACCTCCGCGCCGAAGTCGCCGCCGGGCGCTTCCGGCAGGATCTCTTTTACCGGCTCAGCGTCTTCCCCATCGAGAGCCCGCCGCTGCGCGAACGACGCGACGACATTCCCACGCTCGCCGAACACTTCATCCGCACCGCTGCAAAACGCATGAACCGCCGCCCGCCCAAACTCAGCGCTGCCGCCGCCCGCGAACTCGCCGCGCAACATTGGCCCGGCAACGTCCGCGAACTGCAAAACGCCATCGAACGCGCAGTCATCCTCGCGCAAAACGGCCCACTGGTTTTCGACGCCCCCGCTGCTCCGAGCCCCAAGCCCGCACTTGAAAACGCAACCGTCTTCACTCGCACCGACCTCAAACAACGCGAGCGTGAAAGCATTACCGCCGCCCTCGCACAAACCGCCGGAAAAATCTTCGGTCCCGACGGCGCCGCCGCGCTCCTCCACATGAAACCCACCACCCTCGCCTCACGGATCAAAGCACTCGGCCTGCGGCGCATGTAGTGGCGTCAGGCTTTCCGAAGAGTCTATCGGTTTGAAATGACTATAGCGCTGGGCCGTTGGCGATGATCTCGACCGGTCGAACGCGGGCGATTTCGACCGAACAGTGCGCCCGCACAGAAATCGCAGAGGCCACGGTGCCGAATGCTCCACCCTCTGGATGCTGTGTGCCCGACGCGCCTACGAAAATGCAGTCGGCCTTCCACTCGTCCGCCCACGAAAGGAGCGTGTGCTTTGGCGAACCGATGAGCGTGTGAGCTTCGGAGTTGATGCCTGCGGCATGAAGTTTCTGGTGGGCGCTCTCGGCGGCTTTCTCCAGCCATGCGAGCCTTTGATCCCGCTCGTGCCCCGGCTCGCGCAGTCGCATCCGCAGCCATTCATCCGAGTATTCCCCGGCGAAGTCCTGGCCGATTCCGAAGGGGCTCTCGATGACGCTAACCGCCGCCACGACGGTGCCGGTCGGCCACTCGCGAGCGAGGACCGCATTCACCGCAACAGTCGACGCCTCCGAGCCATCCACGGCGACGACCACGCGAGGCCCGACGCCAAACGGTGGATGCGGACGGCAAATGTGGACCGAGCATTTTGCCTCCGCTGCAACCTTGTGCGAAACACTGCCGAGGAAGAAACGCCCGACGAGCGAGCGGCTGTGCGAGCCGATAAAGATGACGTCCGCATCGAGATCCGCGGCCTGTCGATTGATAGCGCGCGCGACGGAATCTACCATTCCCACGCAGCTCACTTTCCAAGACGGGAAAGCCGCGCGGAGCTGCTCCGCTCCTTTCGCAGCGGTGTCGTCGGCCTTGACGATCAACTGCGCCTTTACCTCCTCCGCACTTGGCAGTGCCGGCAAGACCGGGGGGATGGGTGCCCACATTCCCGGTTCCACGAGGGGAAGCACAAACGGCTCTTCCACAGCGATGATGTGCGCATTTAATCGCGCCGGGAGACCGACGTGGCGAAGTTCGGTGACGATAGAGTCGGCGCACGCAGAGCCGTCGTAGGCGATGAGGATTGTCTTCATGGCTCACACAGTATCCGGGTTCGCGGTGAATGCACTCTCCATTGATTGCCAAGATTCCCACCTCCCTTTGCCACCTAATCTGAACAAGGAGCGGTCGCACATCGGCAACTATTGGCGGGCGCAGTCGGCCACCGCGTGACACGATGCGCCGCTATGAAAAACAAACACCATCACTCGGATTGCTGTCGCATCGTCGTCACCGGCGGTCCCGGCGGCGGCAAAACTACGGCTGCCGATTTGTTCCGGCGCGAGATTGGCGACCGCGTCGTTATCGTTCCCGAAGCGGCGACGATTCTTTTTCAAGGAGGGTTCCCGCGCTCGCCCAAGCCGCTGGCTCAGCGATTCGCGCAGACTGCAATCTTCCATGTGCAGCGGCATCTCGAAGACGTGCAGGCGGCGCTTTATCCCGATCGCACGCTACTCTGCGACCGGGGAACGATCGACGGCGCAGCGTATTGGCCGGGTGAGCCGGGCGACTACTTCGCCGCTGTCGGCACTACGCATGAGGCCGAACTCCGGCGCTACGATGCCGTGATCTTCTTCGAATCCGCAGCGGTCGGAGGCTCTTCCATCGAGGGCGGGAATCCCGTGCGCAACGAGTCCATCGAGGAAGCCGTTGTTCTTGATGCAAAGCTGCGGCGGCTCTGGGCACCGCACCCGCAATTCGTCCTCGTGTCGCACAATCCGTCGTTCTTCAAAAAGATCAGCTTCGGCCTTGCCGCCCTGGAAAGTATGGTCGCGCGGCTCACCGCAAACCCCGCGAAACGAAAACGCACCCGATAGCGCTCGGTTTCAGTTCAAATACGCGAACTCGTTCGTCGAAAGGAGCGCCTGGCAGAAGTCGGCGAGCGCTTTCTCTTTTCCAGCGGGCAGTCCGTGCTGGATGAATGTGACGGCGGCTTGCAGCTCGGTGGCGTGGGGCTCGCGGCTGAGGGCGATGGCGTAGGCGTGCTTTACGATTGCTGGCAGGTCGTCGTCTTTGCCCACTCGCTGCGCGAATGCGGTGGCCCATTTGCGGATTTGCGGGCTGTTCATCAGCAGCAGTGCTTGCGGGGCCACGGTCGTGGTGGGGCGACTACCTTGGCTGCTGAGCGGCTCGGGCGCGTCGAAGACGACCATGGAGTTCACGAGCTGGCTGCGTTTTACGCGGAAATAGATGCTCCTCCGCAGGCTGGCCTCGTCGAGCGTGCCCGCGCCAAACATCGTCGTATCGAGCAGGCCCGATGCGGCCAGCGCGCTGTCGCGGACGGCCTCGCCTTCGAGGCGGCGCGGGATGCGGCGCATAAAGAACACGTTCTCCAAGTCGGCGGCGGTCTTCGCGGCGTCGGCGATGCTGCTCTGCCGATAGGCGGCGCTCGTCATGATGATGCGATGGAGCGGCTTGAGCTTCCAGCCGCCACGCAGGAGTTCGCCGGCGAGCCAATCGAGCAGCTCGGGATGCGTGGGGAGCGCGCCGGTTTTGCCGAAGTCATTGGGCGTCGCGACGATGCCGCGCCCGAAGTGCTGCTGCCACACGCGGTTCGCGGCGACGCGGGCCATGAGCGTGCCGCCGCCGTGCTCCACATCGGTGAGCCAGTTGGCGAGGACGTGACGCCGCCCGGAGTATTTCGCACCAGCGGGCGGGGTCCACTTCCAGCGGTCGGTGTTCGTGTCTCGGCAGAGGATTTGCAGGAAGCTCTGCTGGGCGACGGCTTGCTTTTGGTTCGTGTCGCCTCGCTTCAAAATGTGCGTCTCGGGCAGGAAGGGTGCGCCTTGCGAGTGCATGACGATGGGCGTGTAGCCCTCGGCGCAGACCATCACGGGCGTGGTGCCCTTCGGCGCGGCTTTGTCGTGCTCGGCGACTTTGGCGTTGAGCTTTTTGAGCGTGTCGTCGCGCTCTTTCCACCATGCGAACAGCGTCTCCGCCTCGGCTGGTGCGAGCGGGGAATGCGCGCGAATCTTCGGCTCCAGTGCGGCGATATTCGCGGGGAGGCTCTGCGATTTCAGCGAAGGCGCGTCGCCCGTGAAAATGCCCAGCCGGGGACGCCCGATGCAGTGCGCGGTGTTCACGGCAAACTCCAGCGTCACCGTGAGCTTCGCGCCGCCTTCGAGGTCGAGCGGCTCGGCGAAGGTGAACGCCGCCGCTTGGTCCTTGCCGATGCCGCCCGCATCCACTGCCCAGCCCGTGCTCGGCTGCGCGTCGAGCGATGAGGCCACGGAAAGCGAGCCCGTGTTTTGCTGATGCGTCGCCTCTGCCGCCGAGAGCTTCACCTCCCGCGCCCCGCCGCCCGCCAGCGGAGTCGCGCTCACCGTGATGCGGCTCAGCGCGAAGTTCCCGTTGCTCGCACGCCCTGGGCCTTTCGATGGGAACGACTCGTGCGTGAGCGCCTCCAGTTTGATACCCGTGATTTGCCGCGCCCTCGTCGTCGTGGTGAGCGTGTAAGTATCCGCCGCCGGGTTCGCCCCGCTGGCCAGCCACGAGCCATCCTTGAGGTCCGTGAATGTCGCGCCGCCGCGCGCCGTGATGCTGTCGAGCACCGCAACTTGCACCGCGCCTTTCGGCAGCTCGGCCTTGGCGATCCACGCATCCAGTTTCGGGCGCAGCTCCTTTTCATAAACAGCGACTTTTGACAGCAGCTCCGCGCGCTTCTGCTCGTGCTCCGTCTTCGCTTTCGCAGCAGCAGCCGAGTCGAGAACGAGGTCCACATTACTCCGCACCGTCGTCGTGAAAGTGGAGAGCATCTGGTAATAATCTTTCGTCGGGATCGGGTCGAACTTGTGGTCGTGGCATCGCGCGCAGCCCACCGTCAGCCCCAGGAACGCGCTGCCCGTCGTAGCCAACATATCATCGAGCGCATCGTAGCGCGTGCGCTCCACTTCGTTCGCCGTAATCTGCGTGGGGAAGACGCCTGCGCCGAGAAAGCCCGTCGCCATCATCGCCTCAGTGTTGCCCGGCGCGAACTCATCGCCCGCAAGCTGCCAGCGCGCAAACTCGTCGAACGGCATATCCGCATTCGCCGCGCGGATCACAAAATCGCGGAAGTGAAAAGCGTGCGGCCGATCATAGTCGTGCTCAAAGCCACTGCTCTCCGCAAAGCGCGCCACATCCAGCCACTGCCGCGCCCACCGCTCGCCATAGCGGGGCGACTCCAGCAGCCGAGCGACCACCTTTTCCCAAGCATCCGGCGACGAGTCCGCGAGAAAAGCCGCCACTTCCTCCGGCGACGGCGGCAGCCCCGTGAGGTCCAGCGTCGCCCGGCGGATGAGCGTCCACTTTTCCGCCTCCGGCGAAAACGTGATCCCCTTCCCTGCCGCCTTCGCTTTTAGAAAAGCATCCACCGGATGACCCGCTCCCGGCGGCTTCTCCGCGTGCAGCGGGAGGAACGCCCACCACTTCCGGTCGTCCTCCGACACCACCGATTTATCCCGCACCACCGCGCCCGCCACGAGCGGCGCATCATACGGCGCACCGAGGTCAATCCACGCCGCCACCTTGGCGATCACCTCGTCGGAAAGGCGCGGCTTTTTCTCCGGCATATGCGGCTCTTCGTCGTGGCGCATCAACTTCAACATCGGGCTCTCGGCGGAGGAGAACGGCTTGATCGCCAAATCATCTTTTCCCCCGCGCAACAGCGCCTCCCGCGTCGCCATATTGAAGTCCCCTTTCGTTTTTTCCCCGCCGTGGCACTTCACGCAATTCTCCTTCAAAATCCCCGCCACTTCCTTGCGAAACAGCTCCAGACCACGCCCCATCCGCTCCGCATGATCCGGCGGCACCGCCTGCTGCGCCGAAAGCGAGAGAGTCATCGCGAAAAACACTGGATAGATTCGATTCATGCAAAGACAAGAGATGCCATCCGCGTCGGTTCCTTAGTCGAGAGTTAAACCCAAACGCCGCGATTGAATCGAGGCGTTTTGTGCAGCGCGGACCGGAGATGTAGACGGAGGTGATTCAATGCAACACGGACGTCAAGGCCCGCCAAAGCCAAAACCGACGCCTCGGCCCGCCGCCAGTTCCATGTCGCCAACTCCGGCACCTTTCCGCGAGTTTTCGGCTCTGCGTGTCAGAGAAAATGTGCATTATCTTATAATTTCCATATTTTCCACTTTTTCCATACTTCGGATTTTGATACAAGTCGCGTGAGGGTTGGATTCGCCGACCCGCAAAACAAAAAAGAAAAACCATGAAAAAAAGCATCATCGAACAATTCGCCAACGACGTAATCAACGCCCCAGCAGCCGTAACAGGCGGCTCCGGAAAATGCGGCGGCGGTAGCAAAGCAAAATCGAACAAGTCGAAAAAGGCCCACAAGTCTGGCTCGAACAAATCCGGCTCGAACAAATCCGGCTCCAACAAGTCCGGTTCCGGCAAATCGGGTGGATCGAAGGGTGGCGGCAATTGCCTGCCCCCTAATCCAAAGTACGCGTAACCGCCCCTTACCTAATCTGCGCCCGTGTGATCCGGAGGAGGAATCTTCCGTTTTAAAGCGCACGACCTAAATCAGAACGGGAGGACGAGCATCTGCTTGTCCTCCCGTTCTTTATTTTAGGCCGGGCAATTGCTACAGGAGATGCATACTCTCTTCGATGTTGTGTAATTCAGCCCAATCCAAGCCTCAATTCCCGGAGCTCCGCAGCCGCCTTTCGCGGGTGTTTTATGCGACTTTTTGCGTGCTGTGGACGGGATGCTCGGGGCCCGATGGATCGGGCTCAGGCACGCCCGGCGGCAGCAGTTTTGTGCCGGGCTGGAAGGCTGGACCGAAGCAGGCCGTGATGGCGCAAAGCTCCGCGCGGACGAGCGAGATCGCGCTCCCTGCGGGCGGCCAACTCTCTATGCGAAACTGTATTTCTTATGGCTTCCAGCGGAGCTTCGGAATGCGGATTGCGGACCAAAACTTGAAGATCGCCCGCGAGGCTGTGAGCGGTGCGCAGGCGGAATTCGATCCTCGTTTTTCCGGCACGCTCCGCAGCACAGCGCTGAACAGCGGGAGAAAATGGACGCAGCTCTCCGGCAGCGGCGGCGTTTCTAAAAAGTTTACGACGGGAACCGAAGTGGAAGTCGAGGCGGGGAAGGTCGCGAGCCGCACCGGTGATTTTCGGGATGACTACATCCGCGGCACTTCATCGGATTATGCGCTATCGATCCGGCAGCCGTTGCTGCGGGGTGCTGATTCCGAGGTGAACCGCACGGGCATCCGCGTCGCGGAGTTGCTGCGCGAGCAGAGCCAGGCGACCAAGTCGGCGGAGATTCTGGAGATGCTGCGGGCCGTCGAATCCGGCTACTACGCGGCGGCGGTCGCTGCGCTGGTGGAGAAGTCCTACATGGAGAGCGTGCGTCGCAGTGAGAAGATCGTTGAAGAAAGTAACATGCGGAAGCAGGCGGGTGTTGACTCAAAGCTCGATGTGCTGGAGGCGGAGGTCCTCCTCTCGCTCTCCCGCGAGCGCGCGATGGCGGCGAGCAAGAGCTATGTGGACCGTGTGGACGAGCTCTGGCTCGCGATGGGCGGGCAGCAGCGTGGACAGCATCCGAGTTTCTCGTTTGAAACGATCTCCGATTCCAGCATTCCCGCCGGAGTGCCCGATGCATCGACAGAAATGCAGCGCGCATTGAAGCTCGCGCCGACCGCCGTGCTGCTCGCGAACGAAGTGCAGCGCCGCGAACTCGAAGTGCGCCGCGCGCGCAATCAGGCTCTGCCGACGGTGGACTTGGAATTTTCGGCCGCGCCCTCGGATTCGGGCGGTTCCCAGGGCCGTGGAAATGGCTGGGAGGGAATCGCGCTGGCGCGAGTGACGCTGCCCTGGACCTTCCGTGCGGAGCGCGCGCAACTGGAGCAGGCGAAGGCATCTTTGGAGCGCAGTCAGATTTCGCGCGAGGAAGCGGAGCAGCGGCTGAAGGCGCGGATCGCGGAGCTTTGCCGCGCGATTAGTTTTGGCCGTCAGCGCCTCGCGCTTGCGGGGAAGACGCTCTCTGCGAGCACGACGAAATGGCAGGAGCAATTGCAGCGGCGGCGCGAAGGGCTCGTGACGAACCGTGACATCCGCGAGGCCGAGGAGGATCTGCGCGCGGCGGAAATCCGCGTGCTGGAGACGCGCCTCCAACTGCTCGGCGCGTGGAGTGCGCTTGGGCAGCTCAACGGAACCATCGCGCAGAGGCATAACGTCTCGCTTTAGCCAGCCGTGCAATGAGGCGACGCTTTCCATTTTATCCGCAACTCGACCTGATGGACTGCGGTCCCGCGTCGCTGCGAATGATCTGCGCGCACTTCGGGCGTCAGTTTGGGCACGAGTTGATCCGGCAATACTGCCAGATCGGAAAAGGCGGCGTGAATCTCGCGGGCATCTCGGAAGCTGCGGAAAAACTCGGACTCCGCTCGCTGCCCGTCCGGCTGAGTTTCAAGCGACTTCGCGATGAAGCGCCGCTGCCGTGCATCGCGCACTGGCAGCATGATCACTTCGTCGTGGTGTATGAGATTACGAAGTCGAAGGTGCGCGTGGCGGACCCGGCTTACGGGTTGATCGATTACAGCCACGCGGAGTTTGTCCGCTCAAGTTCGCCGCCGGAGACTCCGATTTCGGAAAACGCGCCGGGCATTTACCTTTTGCTGGAGACGACGCCCGAGTTCTTTGAGCACAGTGCCTCGGGGCAAAAAGACAGCGAACCGCATAGCCGCGGGATGTCTTACTTTTTCAGCTATCTCCGGCCGCACCGGCGGCTCTTTGTCCAAGTGTTGCTGGGAATGTTTGTCGGGCTCGGTATCGAGCTCGTTTTGCCGTTCATCGCGCAGGCGATTGTGGACCACGGAATCGGGAATCTCGATCGCAGTTTCATCTATGTGATGCTGGTTGCGCAGCTCGCGCTTTCCGTGAGCCAGACGGTCGCGGACATGCTCCGCGGCTGGCTGCTTTTGCACATTGGATCGCGGGTGAGCGTGGCGATGATTGCCGATTTTCTCAGCAAGCTTCTTCGGCTGCCGCTGACATTTTTCGACAGCCGGACGGCGGGCGACATCATGCAGCGAATCGGCGACCACCGGCGGGTGAAAGGCTTCCTCATGTCGTCGTCGCTCGACATCGTTTTTTCGCTGCTCACGTTTGTGGTCTTCGCGATCGTGCTGGCGTTTTATAGCTGGCAGATTCTCGGCGTCTTCGTGTTCTTCGCGATCGTCTCGGCTGGCTGGCTCGTCCTGTTTCTGCGGCAGCGCCGGATGCTGGACCACAAGCGGTTCACCGTGGAGGCAAAGGAGCGCGACACGCTTTACGAACTGGTGACGGCGATGCCGGAGATCAAAATCCAGGGCATCCAGCGGGACAAGCGCTGGAACTGGGAGCAGATCGCCGTGCGCACCTATCAGCTTGAAGCGCAGAGCCTCGCGCTCCGGCAGATGCAGCGGATCGGCGTTTTTCTCGCGTCGAACATTCGCAATATCCTCATCTCGTTTCTCGCGGCCCGCGCGGTGATCGAAGGGCAGATGACTTTCGGAATGATGCTGGCCACGCAGTACATCGTAGGGCAGCTCAACTCGCCCATCAGCCGACTCATCGACTTCATGTATTCCGCGCAGGACGCGAGGCTCAGCCTTGAGCGGATGCAGGAAATCCACAGTCATCCGGACGAGGAAACACCTACGGAAGGCACCGAGCAGGAGGTGCCGCGGAATACGACCATCTACATGCGCAATGTGCATTTCCGCTACGCTGGTGCGGGTCAGAAGGACGTGCTCATGGACATAACCGCCGGGATTCCGGCGGGAAAAGTCACAGCCATTGTCGGCGCGAGCGGCAGCGGGAAGACGACGCTGATGAAGCTTCTGCTCGGACTCTATCAGCCGACCGAGGGCGAAATTCTCGTCGGCAACGTGCCGCTGCGAACCATCCAGGGAAATGCGTGGCGCTCGCACTGTGGCGTGGTGATGCAGGACGGCCACATCTTCTCCGGAAGCATCACGCGCAATATAGCGACGGGAAGCGATCCTGTGGACCCGATGCGGCAGAGCGCTTCAATTTTCATCGCCAATCTCGCGGACTATCTGCGCGGCCTTCCGGATGGCGCGAATACCATGGTGGGTGCGGCAGGTCAGGGATTGAGTGGCGGACAAAAGCAGCGGATTCTTTTGGCGCGAGCGTTTTATCGAAACCCGGATTTTCTCTTCCTCGATGAAGCGACCAGCGCGCTCGACTCCGTGAATGAAAGCGACGTGATGGAAAACCTCCGCCTGTTTGCCCAGAACCGGACAGTGCTCGTGATCGCGCACCGGCTCAGCACCGTGCGCGATGCGGACCAGATCATCGTGATGGATGCCGGCCGCATCGTGGAAGTCGGCAATCACTCGGACCTCACCGCGCGGGGAGGCGTTTACTATAAACTCGTTCGCAACCAGCTCGATATCGAAGCTGTCTCACGCCATGCCAACTGATCCCGCTCAACCATTATCCGTCGTCCCGCAAGGCGTCGTCAGTGCGGAGGTCAGCGAGTTCATGCACCGTCCGCCGCATTGGCTGATGCGGTCCGGGCTGACGATGCTCGCGGGCGCGTTGATTCTCTTTTTCATCCTCGCCGCAGTCATCCATTACCCGGACACGATCACATCGCGGATGACGATTACTGGCTCGCAGCCGGTGGTGGAAATCATCGCGCGGCAGAGCGGACACATCGCGAGTCTCCGTGTGAAAGAAGGCGAGCACGTCAAAAAGGACGACATCCTCGCAGCCATTCAAAATCCCGCGCGGCTGGAAACCGTCCTGTCCCTCGCGCCAAAATTGGAGCGGTTTGCGACCGAGCTCCAAACGGAGTCCGCGACTGTGGCGACACAGTTTGGCGCGGAAGACGGGCTGGGCAAATTGCAGGACAGCTATTCGGAGTTTCTGAATGTGTACGGGCAGTTCAAGGCGACGCTCGCCGACCGCTACGCGGACGAGGCGGGCGCGCTTCTGCGGGAGCAACTGAGCGGGAAACGCGAACAGATCAAAGTGCTTCAAAAACAACTGGAGGCGAGCCGGCGCGAACTGGCTCTGGCTCGCGAAAAGTATGCACGGATGAAGACGCTTCATGCCCGTGAATCCATCAGCACGGAGGCGCTTCAAGCGGGCGAGATGGCTCTGCTGCAAGGAAACCGGGCCGAGACGACGTCGCAGCGCGCGCTCGGTGAGGCGGAGATCGAAGCCTCGAAGACGGAGAAGGAACTGCGCGACATGGAGCACACGCGCGAGAATTTGCTGCGGACCGCCCGTGAGAATCTTCGCGCGAGCCTCAACAAATTTCGCGGCGAGGTCGATCTGTGGCAGGCGGAATACGTCCTGCGCGCGCCGGCCGAAGGGACGCTGGCCTTTTACGATTTTTGGAGCGAGCAGCAGTTCGTCACAGCGGGACGCCAGGTGTTTTTGGTCATCCCGAAAACGACCCAACTCGTGGGCCGCATGTTGGTGAATGGCGGCGGCACGGGGAAAATCAAGCCGGGCCAGGTGGTTCGCATTCGCTTCGACGACTTCCCGCACAAGCAGTTTGGAGTCGGGACCGGGAAGGTGCAGTCCGTCTCGATGATTGCCCGCGACGGAGTGTATCTCGTGCTCGTGGCGCTGCCGTATCCGCTGAGCACGAGCTTCGAGAAGAACATTCAGTTCAAACAAGAGATGAGCGGCGAAGCGAGTGTGATCACAGAAGACATCAGCCTTTTAGGCCGGATTCTCTCGGAGATTCGGCGCGCAATTTCCAAGACGAAATGAGCGACAGAAAGCAAATCGCACTAAAGATTCACCGGCGGAAGTATCCTCGAGCTGCGACTTGGGAAATCTACGTCCACAGCCTTCTCGGGGAACCGGGCGAGGAACCGGCGTTTGTGAAGCTGCACGAGTATTTTCTCCACAATGGACACGTCTGCCTCTCCTTCGAAAAACACGGACGAAGTCTCTCGGAAGCTCTCTCCCGCAAGCCGCTGACGCTGGCCCGCACAAAGCAGGTGGCGCGGCGAATCCTGCTCGGATTGTCACAACTCCATGCACAGGGCTACGCACATTCAGACGTGAAGCCGGAGAATATTCTCTACGACGCGCGGCGTGGAGAGGCCCGACTGGCGGACCTCGGCAGCGCAACAAACCGGCTAAAGCAATGCATGTCCTGCGGCACGCGGGAATATATTGCGCCGGAGCTTTTGCTCGGCGCGCCAGTCGGTGTGGAGATTGATTTATGGAGCCTCGGCTGCACCGTGTTCGAGATGTTGACCGGACGGATGCTCTTTGCGCCAAGGCGCGTTGCGGCTCAGAAATACAAGGAACTCAGCGTCGAGCACCTCGCCATCCCAATGGCGGACAGCGTGGCAAAAGATCACGAAGAAGAACTCGCCGAGCAGTATCGAAAAGGAGCGCTCATCGCCGGGAAATACGTCCTGAAACGCAAACTCGGCCAGGGGCGATTTGGGAGCGTTTGGGCCGCAGAAGCGAACCACGCGCGGAAGGTGGGCGGCGGGCACGTCGAAGTGTGGAATCACGCGGCCGCAGTCATCGAATCGCGCCCGGATGCCACCGAGCAGGAAAAGCGCGATGCATTATGGAGGAAGGAGAAGGGGGCCGATGACCTCATCGACCTTGCGACCAATCACGAACACACGATTCTGATGCAGACGCTGCTCGGGCCTTTTCCAAGCCGGCTTGTGCAGGACGCGCGATATCGGGCGTCGTATTTCGAGGCGGATGGCGCACTGCGGTTTCGTCCGGAAATCAAGTCTGCGGCGATTCGCGTGCGGCTTCGTCGTGAGACGAAACTTCGCGGTGCGGAGTTGGATTCCACCGCGAATTTTCTGTCAGGTCTGTTGCAAATGGACAAAGCAGCACGGATTGCTGCGCCTGACGCATTGAAGCACAATTGGTTGGCTCGAACTGCGCGACGGCTTCTGATTACGAGTGATCTTCCGTAAGTGGTGCGCGTTGTAGGGTTTGAACCTACGACTCCTCGCGTGTGAGGCGAGTGCTCTACCGCTGAGCTAAACGCGCGTTTTCCTGCGGCCTTTCCGACTGCGGGCCGCAGATAAAAGCAGGTTCCATTTTGGATACCAGCAGAATTTTGGGGCAACAAGCTCCCGCTTTCCCGCCTCTCGGGTAACATTTACTTTTGGCCCACTACGTCCACCATCCCGCGCCTTGACCGAGCGCCGCTTGCTCGGCCACGGTGCGCGCACTGTGAACTGCTTCTTTTTCCATAGCCCGTGCCGCCGATGAGCGAGCGCACATCCCTTGCGGACCTGTGTATTCGCAAACCTGTCTTTGCGACGGTCATCAATTTGTTCCTGCTCGTCGTCGGCGTCATTTCGTTTCGCGATTTAGGCGTGGACCAGTTTCCAAACGTGGACCTGCCCGTCGTGACGGTGAGCGCGCAATTGCCAGGGACTTCGCCGGAGGAGATGGAGACGACGGTGACGAAGCCGCTGGAGGAAGTGCTGAACACCATCGAGGGGCTGGACGAGCTGTCGTCGAACACAAGTGAGGGTTCGTGTCGCGTGACGGCGAGCTTCCTTTACTCGCGGACAAAAGACGCGGCGGCGCAGGATGTGCGCGACAAGGTGAACCAGCTTTTACCCCGCTTGCCCAAGGGCATCGAGCCGCCGGTAATCGGGAAGTTTGACTCGGATGCTTCGCCCATCATGCAGGTCTGCGTGAGCGGGCCGCGCTCGATGAAAGAGCTGTCGTTCATCGCGCAGCGGCAGATCAAAGAGCGGCTGGAGACAGTGCCAAATATCGGCGCGGTAAATCTCGTCGGCGGTCGGCGGCGTGCGGTGCAAGTCGCCGTGGATGTGGACCGGCTGAAGGCCAGCGGACTGACGATGGCGGACCTTCGCACGACGCTTGCAGCGCAAAATGTGGAGGTGCCCGGCGGTCGCGTGGATCAAAGTGAACGCGAGTTGACACTGCGCACGCTCGGGCGTCTGGAGCGAGTCGAGGAGTTTGCAGACCTGAACGTGGCCAGTCGCGGCGGCGTATCCATCAAGCTCGGCGATGTCGCGACCGTGACGGACGGCATCGAGGAGCCGCGCTCCCTGACGCGACTGAACGGCGTGAACACCATCTCGCTCGTTGTCTTAAAACAAAGCGGCACGAACACAGTGGAAGTCATCCGTGGAGTAAAGGCGCGGCTGGCACTGCTCGCGGAGGAGCTTCCTCCAGATTTGAAAATCGACGTGATGCGCGATCAGTCGCGGTTCATCGAGCGGTCGCTGGATGAAGTGAGCTTTCACCTACTGCTCGGCGCGGTGCTCGTGGCGCTGACGGTGTTCGCGTTTCTGCACGATTGGCGTGGCACTTTCATCGCCACGCTGGCGATTCCGGCGAGCATCATCGCGACGTTCACGCTGCTGCGCGTGATGGGTTACACGCTGAACAATTTCACCATGCTGGGCCTCGTCTTCGCCGTCGGCATCGTGGTGGACGACGCCATCGTGGTGATCGAAAACATCCACCGCACGTTGGAGGAAAAAGCCCTGTCCCCCAGCGAGGCCGCGATGGTCGCTACGCGCGAAATTGCGCTGGCGGTACTTGCGACGACGCTCTCGCTCGTAGCGATCTTTTTACCCATCCCGTTTATGGAAGGCCGCACGGGCAGGTTCTTCGCCAGCTACGGAGTTACCGTAACGTTTGCCATTTTGGTTTCGATGTTCGTGAGCTTCACCCTCACGCCTATGCTTTGCTCGAAGATGCTGCGCCACACCGCCGACCCCGCGCTGCGCAGGAAGCGCGCGGAAGGTGGTGCGCTCATGCGTTGGCTCACCCGTTATTACGATCGACTCCTCGGCTGGTCGCTGCGGCACCGGTGGGTGATCATCGTCGTGGCGCTCGGCGTGACTTGCACGATCCCGGTGCTCATCAAGCGCGTCGGCTTCGCGTTCATCCCGCAGGACGACGCCAGCGAATTTGAAGTGACACTGCAAACCCCCGAGGGCACTTCGCTGGAGCGGACGAAAGTCATCGTGGATGAAATCGAGACACGACTAAAGGGCATCAAGTTCGGAGAGATGCAGGCTGTCACGGATACGCTCGTGACCATCGGTGATACAAGCGGACGTGCCGCGCGAGGCGAGGGCAATGTGACGAAGTGCAACATCTACTGTCGACTCCAAGAGCTGGGCGGCATGATGGATACATGGCGAGGCAAGACCCGCCAGTGGTCACAGCTCGACGCCATGGCGGAGGCGCGCCGCGTAGTAAAGGCGTATCCCGATTTCCGTACGAGCGTGCAGTCGATCTTCCGCGTCAGCACCGGTGGTTCGCGCAATGCGGAGCTGGAAATCGGGCTCACAGGGCCAGACTTGGCGACCCTCATTACTCAAGCCGAAAACTTCTCCACAACGCTCACTGCAGACGGGAGGTTCATCGACGTGGACGTTTCACTTTCCAATCGAAAGCCCGAGCTTCAAGCCCGCATCGATCGCGAGAAAGCCAGCCAGTTTGGTGTAAGCGTGCAAGAAGTCGCCGCCACGCTTCGCACTGCGGTCGGCGGCGAAATCGTCTCGGCGTGGAAAGAAGGCGACGAACAATATGACGTGTGGCTTCGTGCGGAAAAAGCAGACCGCAGCTCGCAAGAGACGATCGAGCAAACCGCCATCCGAACCAAGACGGGCCTGCTCCCGCTGGCGAACTTTGTGCGCTTCACCGAAGCGCGAGGCCCCGCGGAAATCGAGCGTTTCCAACGTACACGCAAAGTCACTGTGCTCGCCAATCTGAACGGCCTCGCGCTCAGCGACGGAATCTCCCGCGCCCGCGAACTCGCCGCAGCCGCCGAGCTACCAGCCGGCTACAACATCGTCTTTACAGGCCGCGCCAAGAGCCTCGACGAGACGCTCAATAACTTCCTCAAGGCTCTGCTGCTCGCGTTCCTGTTCATGTATCTCATCCTAGCCGCACAGTTTGAGCATTTCATCTACCCGATCTCCATCCTACTCGCCACGCCACTTTCGCTCCCGTTTGCGCTACTGGCGATGATATGGCTCGGCCAGCCGCTCGACATCTACGCTATCTTCGGCGTCTTCATGCTCTTCGGCGTGGTGAAAAAGAACGGCATCCTGCAAATCGACTACACCAACGTCCTCCGCGCCCGTGGTCTTCCCCGGGACGAAGCCATCCGCCAAGCCAACCGCGTCCGCCTCCGCCCGATCCTCATGACCACGCTGCTCCTCGTCGCCTCCATGATTCCCCTCGCCCTCGGCACTGGCCCCGGCAGCGCAGGCCGCGCGAGCATGGCCAAAGTGATCATCGGCGGCCAAATGATGTGCCTTCTACTCAGCCTGCTCGTCACCCCCGTCACCTACGCATTGTTCGACGACCTCGGGCGCATCGTGATGCGGCGGAAAAAGCCCGAACAAGCGGCCTGAATTAATTCGCCGCGATACTCTCGGGCAAATACGGACGATTAGTCCGCATCAGCGAGCGGATCTCCATCGGCGTGAGCGCGCGGTCGGAGGCGTAAAGCTCGTCCAGCTCTCCACGGAAACCTTGCTCAGCACCGACGCTGCCGATCATCAGTGCATCCGCCGGGATGGTGGAAAACGCGACGCCTTTCCGCATCGGGCTACGGCCCGTCCATGCGTCGAGTCGGCCATCCACATAAAGTTTCGCCTGCCACTTTCCTGCGGGTTTCCCGTTTGCGTTTTGCCCCGCCATGACCACGGCTGCGACGTGGTGCCAGCGCCCGTCGCGGAGGGAGGTACTGGCAACTGCGTGACCGCGAGCATTCGCGATGCGTAACGCGCCTTGCGAGCCGTCGGCAGGGCTTCGATTCCAGCCCAACTCCACCGACGCAAACCGCGCAAACGTCCCGCCGTCCGCAGCACTGGCGTCTTCCGGCAGGCGCACCCAAAACGCCACGGTCTTCACGGGCCGCATCCCGACATCCGCGACGTTAAATTGACCGCCTGTGTCTGCGGAGAAAACGAGCGCATCATTAAACTTACCCTGTGCCGCCGATGCCGAGCGGATCGGCAACGCCGCAGACCCTGTGCTGCGCACAGGCCCGAACAGCTCGCCATGGAAAGCGTCGCGCTCTTTCGCGTCGAACGACCAATGCACATAGCTCGCCGCCTTCTTCGGAAGGTCGAACGTCACACGCTTCGCGAGCTTCACGAACTTCTGGTCGCTATCGCGGACATCGCTCGTTCCGCCGAGCGCAAACCGGCGCGACTGCTTCTCTTTCATCAGGATTTTCTTCGCAGGCGACGCATCGGTGGAGCGCGGTTCGACTTCCACTTGGCCGTTCAAAACAAACACCTCCGCCGTGCCATCGTCCTCCGCCGTCATGCTAAACTCCGTGCCGAGGTCCACGACATCCACAGAGGCATTGGATACTTTGAAGCCAATCGCTTCCTGCGGGATATTCGCCTTGATCGTCCCGCGCCGCAGCGTCGCCTGCCACGCCGAATCGAGGTCCACACTCGCGGGCCCCTCGACGACGAGCAGCGCGCCAGAGTCGAACGTAATCTCGGCAAAGCCCGACGTGAGCTCCAGCCGCTGCCCACGGTGAAGTTCATCGCCATTTTGGAAAGCGACCGCGCCCACCCACAGCGGATCTTTCGAACCGGAAATGCGGGCGATAAACTCACGCTCGTCGTCGCCCGGCGTCAGCGTCTCGGGCAGAAGCGAACGGCCGATCCAAACGCCAATCGTCACCACTGCCGCCGCAGCAAGCGGCACACTCCAGCGCCGCCAGAACGTCGGGCGGATGATATTGCGCGGCTCCGCAGGCTCGCTCTGCATCTCGCTCGCGTAGCTGTACAGGCTCGCAGAAAGCTCCATCGAGCGGACGTAGAAACGACGCGCCTCCGCGCTATCGAGAAGCATCTTTTGGAGCCGTGTGTGCTGTGGCTCCGTAAGCTGGCCATCCACCAGCGCGCTGCACAGTTCATTGAGTTCTACGCGTTCAAGGTCGTTCATGATGTGGATTTGGACATTTGGTTGAGCACGCAATCGTGCAAGACTTTGCGGAGCCGAGTAAGCGCTTTGTAGGCGGCAACGAGCGAGCGCCCACTCCGTTGCGCCGCTTCATCCACGCTACTGCCGGGCTCGTAGCGCGTCATCACCAACTCGCGATCGCGGGTCGGCAGTTTTTTGATGCAATTTGCCAGCGCCTCGTGCCGGGCATCCTGCTCCGGAGCCAGCTCGGAATGCGTGTGCGCCACCGCTTCGAGCACGGTATCATCGAACACCACCTTCGAACGCGCAAACTTCGTCCGCGCCGCCCGCGCTTGCCACCAAGCAATCTGATTCGCCCACGCCACAAAGTCCGAACCGGGGCGAAAGGTGTGGAATTTCTCGCAAATGATTAGCGACGTCTCCTGAAGGATATCCTCCGCCGCATGCCGGTCTGGGACGAGCGTATAGATATACGCGAAAATGCGCCGCTGGTTCTGCGTCATCAGCAGCACCAGTTCCTTCGTCCGGTCTTCAGCGGGTATGTCGTCCATGTTCGTAGTGTAATACCATACGCACGAGTTCTTGGGACAAATTCGCCTGTGATTCCCTCACCCGAATCGCGACTTTCCCCGCGCTTTATACAGACGCTCTACCTCGACCGCATGTCCGGCATCGGCGGCGACTGACAACAGCAACGCCAAGACGGAGGACGATGGAGAGTAGCTCGAAGATTTGTTTCACGCCAAAATCGGGGGAGCGAACGGACGTCTCACACAAAGAGATTGAGACGCTGTGAAAAAAGTCAGTCGAGGGAGGATTTTCCGAGTCTGCGAGCCATGAGGCGGCAGGCAGCACCATAAATGAAGGCGGAATGAAGGCGGTAGAGTGGGACGTTTTGACCTCCCAATCTCGGGCAAGGCGGCGGTAGCGGCTGAGCCAAGCGAAGGTGCGCTCGACGACTCAACGCTTGGGCTGGAGCGTGAAGCCGCCGTCGGCCCAGATGAAGCGCAGCCAGCCAACCACCACGCTGTCAAAAGCAGGGTCTTTGCGCCGCCGCAATCTTGGATAGCTGCGGAGTGGACAAAGACGGCGAGCAACAGCCCGAGACTATCTACCAAAAAGTGCCATTTTCGCCCCAAAGACATTCGTTCCCGCATCAAACCCACGCTCTGCGCGCTGGCCAGCAGTTTTAACGCTCTGGCTATCGAGGGCCGCTGCCGTGGGTGCTTTTTTTTCGGCCTTCGTGCGCACGCGGTCGCGCAGAGCGGCGTTGAGCTTCTCCCATACGCCCTCATTCTGCCACTTGGCGACTAAGCGCCAGTGCGGGAACTCATGCGGCATCAAGCGCCACGGGCACCCGCTTTGGGTGATGTAGAAGATTGCGTTAAGCATGTGCCGCCGGGGGTAGCGCGCGGGTTACACAAGCGCTTTCGTGCCGGGCAGGAGTCGCCGTAGGCGTTCCCATTCGTTGTCTTTTAAGTCGCTCGTGTATGGTTCGATTTTGCCATCCACAGCTTTGCATCAGACCTTCCCAGATCGCACAAGTGCTAATTTACTAGCACTTGGACTTTTTCACAGCCTCTTAGTTGCTAAAGAGGCGGCAGCCAGCTATACAGGCTTCACGTTCTCCGCGCGCGGACCCTTTGGTCCCTGACCCTCTTTATAACTTACTTTTTGCCCCACCGTCAGTTGGTCAAAAGTCACGCCCTCCACCGAGGTGTGATGAAAAAACAGGTCCACCTTCGAAGCACTCTCAATGAATCCAAATCCCTTGTCCGTGATGCGTTTAATAGTGCCTTCAGACATTTGCGTGGATTTGGCTTGTGATGTTACGGGCTCCGGCGGCTATTTTCAGAGCGGCGTGCTGTTTTGAATTAACTTTCATATTTATATCAAACCCTTGTTATCCAAATCTCAGGCTCGCTGTCAAGCCCCGGTTCACTTGTTTTTCCACTCAAACGGCTCTCGCCTCATGAAAGAAAATCTTGCGAACGAATCACAAATCACAACTTATGCACATCTTGCACCATCATACAAAATACAGAGAATAGCGCCTTCTCTACAAAGCTAATACATACTCAAACGGCACCACTCGGAGAGCGTCCCCCGCATCGAGAGCGAGCGGATCAAAAAGCCCCTGCAAAAATGAGCAACTCGATCAACGAACACCGGAAGTCCTGCGACAACCCAGCGTCGAAGAACGCCCCAACTATTGTTCGGTGGAGAGTGTGACCGCTGTGCTGATCACTTACTCATTCCCAATCTCCACATCGTCAATCCACGCCTTCGCCACCGCTGTTCCAGCGCCGATGAATCCCAGCCAGTCGAGGCGCGCGCTCGTATTGTTGACGAACGGGAGTTTCTCGAAGCGCTGCGTCGGCTTGCCAGCTTCGGTGATGGTGAGCGTGTAGGTGTTGTCGCGGTCTTCGCCCACTTTTGCGGTGATCTCGATGCGCACCCAGACGTTCGCCGGGATGTCGGCGAGCTTGCGTCCGGGGATGGAAACCGCGCCTTTGTCGAAATCGAGCATCGGCCCGCTTTGGTAGGCTTTACCGCCGTCGGAGCGGTCTTCGCGCCATTCGTGGACGAGGTGATATCCGGGCTCCAGCTTGATGCTGAATGCGACGCGCGTCGTGCCTTGGTCGTGGCCGGGGTGATAGTAAAAATGCGGATCGAACGCGGGTTCGATGTCCGGTCCGTCGGTCAATTGCAGGCACCGCTGACCGGTCGCCGCACCTTCGCCGACGACGCGGATGATGTCGCCTTTCTTATATCCGCCGCTGGCTTGCGTGGGCTTGCCGCCGATTGCGGTCGTTTCAAATCCGTCCGTCAGTTTCAGCGGCGGGGCTTTTGGCTTTGCGCCATAGACCATCGGCGGGAGCGGTCGCGCTGCGATGGCCTTCCACGCGGCATCACCGGTCACGCCGGCTTTACGCCAGTCGAACGGCTTGAATCCAATCTTCTCCGCGGGCGATCCGGCGCGCAGCGTGTAGTCGCCTTTATCGCTGTCGGTGAAAAGCGGGTCGGCGATGAGGCTCTCGGCGTCGTGGCCCCAGAAACGCCAGTCGTCCCACGTCTTCCCGGCGAAGTCGAACGGCTTGCCGCCAGTCTTCCAGTAAAGGTTGCGGTTCACGGCGACGCGGCCATCGAACCAATTTTTGTCCACGTGACCAAAGAGCCGGCCTTCTTTGAAAACGACGATGTTTTGCTCGAAGGTGAACGCGAGAAAATCCTCGGGCTTGCTGCGGCGGATTTGAACCTCGCGTTGGTTGGCGAAGATGTTGTTGCGGATGATATTTCCGCGCCCGTAGTGCTGGTGGTAGCCGCCGTCCTGCGTGTCGTGGACGAGGTTGTTTTCCCACACGATGCCGGTGCTGCCCTCGTCGTTGTAAAGGCCCCATCCGCCGTAGCTGAGGCAGCCGATGTCATGGACCCAGCAATCGCGAATGACCGTCCCCGGCTGCGGTCCGAGCGTGTAAACTGCGGCGAGGTCCGACATCTCCCCCCAGCCGAGATGATGCAGTCGGCAGCTCTCCACGACGTTGCGCGCGCAGGCCGTTTGCTTGTAGCCCCACGTCCAGCCGATGCTCACGGCGCTGTAGTAAAAATCGCCGATGTCGCAGTTCCGCAGGGTCGTGTCGCTCGCGTGGAAAATCGTCGCACCGATGCCGCCGGGAAAGTGCCGTCCGCCGCCGGAGATGATCGTATTTTCCACGAGCACATGATGCGTGTGCTCCGGCCCGACTTGCGAAATCGCCGGGTCGCCGATCTTCACGCCGCCTGCGCCGAGGTCGTGGATGTGACACTTGCGCAGCGTGATTTCGCTGCATCCGCGGCGGAACCAAGCGGCGGTCGTGAGCGTGTGGGCGAACTCGCAGTCTTCAAAAAGAACGTCGCGCACGCCGTCGGCTTCGATGGCGGAGATGAGGCTGTTTTCCGCCTGGCCAAAGAACGCGCCGCCCTTGGGCAGCGTCCATCCTTGATGCTGAAAAGCGAGTCCGCGGAACGTGAGACCTTTCACCAGCTTGTCCGCCTTTGCATCGCCGCGGATGATGAGCCACTGCGGCGCGACGGGCGCGACGGCTTCCTTCGGCTCGTCGCCCATGTAGCTAAGCGTGCCGTCGCGTGCGAGGAACCACTCGCCTTTTTCGTCGAGCGCCGCGCGGTAGTTTTCCAGCCGCATATTGTGAAACGGCGCGAGCGAGAAAAACGGCCCGCGCAACGGTCCGGTGAACTGCAACGTGCCGTCCGAATTCGCCGCGGCGAGGCGATGCCGGTTCATGTCCCAGTTGAAATATACGAGCACATTCACATCGGTCGCCTCATCGCCCTTCAGCGCAGCGAGCGGCGCGGCAAACTCCGGCGCGACGGCGAGCAGCGTGTGCCCGGCCTCGCCGGTGCTCGCGACAACCGGCGAAGTCGGCTGCCCCATCGCCTGAATGAAACCCTTGTTCGGCGTCCGGGCCCGCTGGGCGCGCTCACCGTTGATCCAAAGCGCCTCGAACCGCAGGTCTGTCTTCGTCGTCCAAAGCGCGCCGTCCTTCTTCCAGTCGCCAATCTTCTTCCCGCCGGAAAAAACCGGCCTCGCTCCCGGCGCAGCCTCGTAGCTCACGCCACCATCGCGGGGCTCGAAAACAACGGCCGCCGTGAGCGAATAGACGCCATCGGAAACCACCACGCGAGCCGGAGAAGCATCGCCCTTTTCCCGCGCCGCGCGGACAGCATCGCGAGCGGCGGCGAGCGAAGAAATCGGACCATCCGGCGCAACGCGGATTTCAAGTGCGAGAGCGGACGAGGCGGCGAGTAGATAGATAAATGAACGCATACGGTATCGGTGTATCGCGCGCTGCCATTCGCTGGGAGCAAAAAAAGGCCCCCGCACTCTCTGCTCGGTCGGCCTTCCCTATCTGATGTGCCCGTGTGTGATTATAAGTGCCGCAGAAGGCTGACGGGCAAAATCTTGTTTAATCCACAAAATCGTAAAATCCTGTCCTCTCTTGTGAAGACAGGATTTTCAGGATTCTTGGGATTGAACTGGATTCTTTTCTTCGGCCTCGGTTCACGTTCGCTGGTTCTGTCCTACTTATAATCACACCCGATGTCACCGGGGAGCGTGAGATTTTTACCCCACGGAGCTTACGAAGTCTTGATTCTGGCTCGTCGAGCCGACACGGTGCTCGCCTATATGGAAGACATTCGCATCATCATCAATACAGACAAAGGCAGCATCGAAGGAACGCTCTACGCGAGCAAAGTCCCTATGACGGCTGCCAATTTCCTCAACCTCGCCAAGCGCGGTTATTACAATGGAATCAAGTTTCACCGCGTCATCGCCAACTTCATGATTCAGGGCGGCGACCCGACAGGCACAGGCGCAGGCGGTCCAGGCTACAAGTTCGGCGACGAATTCGACCGCTCACTACGGCACTCAACCGCTGGAGTTTTCTCGATGGCGAATGCGGGCCCCGGCACGAATGGCAGCCAGTTTTTCATCACCCACGGACCGACGCCCCATCTCGACGGCAAGCACTCCGTTTTCGGCAACGTAACGAAGGGCCAAAACGTCGTGGATACGATTGCGCAAGGCGATAAAATCAAAAGCATCGAGGTCCTAGATTCGACGGACGATCTGTTCGCAGCGCAAAAAACGAACCTCGATAAGTGGAATAAGATTCTCGGCTAAATAGAATACCCGATGCGTAAGACAAAGATCGTGGTGACGCTGGGCCCGGCCACCGAATCACCAGAAGTGCTCCGCTCGCTCATCGCGGCGGGAGTATCGGTCTTCCGCATCAACATGAGTCACGCAAAGCACGAGACCGTCCGGGCACTCGTGCCTCGCATCCGCCAAATCGCTGAAGAGTCGGGCGTGGTCGTGGGCATCTTGCTGGATACGCAAGGACCGGCGATTCGCACGGGCGACGTCCCTGCGAAACTCACACTGAAGCGCGGAGATATTTTCGAGTTCACGGTACGCGGAACGGCGGCGACGGAAACGATGAGCGTGGGGGTGAATTACGATCATCTCGCGGAGGATCTGGACGTCGGCAATTTAGTGATTGTAGATAACGGCCTCATCCACATGCGCGTTCTTTCGAAGACGGAAGGCGCGCTACGGTGCGAGGTGCTGACGCCCGGCGAGATGGGATCTCGTCGCCATATCAATCTGCCCGGCGTTCACGTAAAACTGCCCGCATTAACGGAAAAAGACCTCGCCGATGTCGCGCTGGCGGCGGCGATGCGCGTGGACTTTGTGGCGCTCAGTTTTTGCCGGTTCCCTCAAGACGTGGAGCAACTCCGCAGCGTCCTCCTGACGCATGGCAGCACGGCGAAGATCGTCGCAAAAATCGAGGACCAACTCGCGGTGGGGAACCTTGAAGGAATCATCGAAGTGGCCGACGCAGTGATGGTCGCGCGCGGCGACCTCGGCGTGGAGTGCCCGATGGAAGACCTCCCAATCATCCAACGCCGGATCGTGCGCCGATGCATCATTCAAGGCCGCCCGGTGATCGTCGCAACGCAGATGCTAGAGAGTATGATCGCCAACCCCGTGCCGACACGTGCGGAGGTGACAGACGTTGCCAATGCAGTCTTTGAGGAAGCTGATGCCATCATGCTCAGCGGCGAGACGAGCGTCGGGAATTACCCAGTGGAGGCTGTCGCCGTGCTGGATAGAATCGCACGGCGCATCGAGCTCAGCGGCGGCCTCGGCTTCGCACAAAAATCAGTACTCGATAACGACCGCGAAAAAACAGCGAATGCAGCGGTGACACTCGCGAACACCTTCCCTGAAGCAAAGCTCGTCGTTTTTACGCGACGCGGCACCCTTGCGGGATATGTCGCGGGCCTTCGCCCGAAAAAAGCGCCCATCCACGCCTTCACTCCGACGTGGGAGCAATGCCGTCGGCTCTCCCTTCTGCGGGGACTCACTGCGCATCAGCTCGATTTTTCCGAGACGCCAGCGGAGACAGTCAATGCAGCGGAGAAAGTGCTTCTCGAACGCGGCCTCGCGAAACCCGGCGAGCATCTCATCATCGTCGCAGATATGTTCACCGGCGATAGCTTCGACGGTATCCAACTCCGGCGCATTGGCGGATAAAGAGGCTACGTCGCCGTGCGGTTCAGTTGCCGGCGGAGGATGGAACCAAGCAGGACGAGCATTCCTGCAGATGTGCTAAGGAGGATCAGCGCGTTGCGAAAATAGACGCTGGATGTCCAGCCGAGGTCTTTGTCGGCAAACCAGTAAAAATGGTGCTTTTCCGGGCTAAAGAACACATTGAGCCGGTAGTCGCGGCGATAGTCGTTTTGCTCGCTCTCGGCTTTGGAGACCATGTCGTTGATCTTAGTGTTGTTATAAAGTTGGTCAGCGCTCGTGAGATACACTTTCGTCCGGAAATCGCGGAGCGTCGGAGCGCTTCCGTCGATGATTTCGTCGATTCGCCCAAGTCGGCGATCAATTTCCCGTGCAGAGCCAGCTTCGAGCCCGGAGAGCTGAGCGAGCGTTTCTTTGAGGTCTGCGAGCCTGTCGTTTTCCGCCGGTGTGGTATTTGGATTCTTAGCTAAGGCGCGGATCATTTCATTAAGCCGGGTCTGCCGAATCGTAAGCGGATTCAGCTTCGCCTGCGCGACGACAAGCGACTCGTAACTATAGTGAGTAGCGACGAGGCGACTGATGAATGGGACGCGCAGTTTCTTTTCTGTCTCAGCGTCGTCCGGCGACTTCGTGGCGTTGAAGATTCGGTTAAACGAATACAGCAAGTCAGGGTCTCGGTTCATTTCATCGTACTTGATGAGCGCACCGCCAAAGATTAGCTGCGGAATGAGGATGAGAGGGACGAGCATCGCAGCAGTCTTCGAATTGGGCACGACGGCGGAAACAAGCAGGCCGAGCGAGATACCGCTGACGGCGGTAAAAAATGTCCACAGGAAATAGACGTGGAACATTCCGCGCACTTCGAGAATCCAGTTCCCGACGAAGACAAACAGCGCACACTGGAACGCGGAAAAGACGCAAAGGGTCAGGAATTTCGCCAGCACGTAATAGCCGATACTAACGTTCAGATTCCGCTCACGCTGGAGGATGACGCGATCGCGGAT
This sequence comes from Chthoniobacteraceae bacterium, assembly GCA_947471505.1. Taxonomy (GTDB): domain Bacteria; phylum Verrucomicrobiota; class Verrucomicrobiia; order Chthoniobacterales; family Chthoniobacteraceae; genus SXWH01. The sequence continues at coordinate 29,670 of CANIWM010000016.1, forward strand.
GATGTCCTCGACGCTGTTCATCAGCGCTAGGAAGAGGGCGACAAGCAGCGAGATGAAGATGTATGTCGGGATGTGAAATGCGTGGGCGAAGACGTAACCTCCCTCGGGCACATCCTTTTTATCGGTAAAGTAGAGCGCCCAGCCGACAACGAATGCCAGCGAGGGCGGAGCGAGCAGCGTGACAAACAGGCTGGCCAAATTGCGAAGCTTCGAGAGGAAGGCGCGACGCAGGAGCGTGGTAAATTGCAGCCACTCTTCGCGAGCGCGGACCTTGATCAACGGCGGAGCAACGGGCTTTTTTGCAGGCTCGGTTGCCGTGGGCGTGGCGTTGGTAGATTGCTGCTTCAGCGAAATCTGCCGCATGTCCTGATAGAGCCGATGGGTCTCGTATCGGTCACGCCAGAAGTCCGGCGAGAAACGGCGCGCCGGGATGAGTTGACCGTTGGTGGCCTCCTCCAAAATCTCGTCGCCGCTGAGGTCGTGCAGGGGCGTCTCAATGATGTCGAACGCGAACTCGGGGCGACGACCTTCGCTGGCAACGATTTCCGCCGAGATGCCTTTTTCATGGATCGCAGCCTCGCCGAAGTAATCGAGCATCTGAGACGGACTGCCGTGGAAAACCATCTTGCCGCCACGGTCGAGAAGCACCGCTTTATTAAACATCTGAAAGAGCCGCTGGCTTGGCTGGTGGATGACGACGAGCACGATCTTGTTGTGCGCTAGGCCACGGATGATCTCGATAACATGCTCGCTGTCCTTGCTACTGAGGCCGCTTGTGGGCTCGTCAAACAGGAACACGTCGGCGCTGGAGATCATGTCGAGGCCGATGTTCAGTCGCTTCCGTTCGCCACCGGACAGCGTCTTTTTTTCGGCGGAGCCGACGATGACATCGCGGCGCTCGGCGAGCCCGAGTTCCACGAGACGCCCGTCCACCCGGCGTTCGCGATCCCGCTTGCTGAGGTGCGGTGAACGGATACTGGCTGCGTAGCGGAGGTTTTCCTCGACGGTGAGGTGGTCGTCAAATGCATCATCTTGCGGGATGAATGCGATGAATCGCTTAAAGTCGTCGAGGTCGTCGTACAGCGATTGGCCGTTGAGCAGAACGGTGCCGCGCGTGGGCGGGAGGCGTCCTGCGATAGCTCGAAGGAGTGTGCTTTTTCCCGAACCGCTGCCTCCCATCACGCAGACAATATCGCCACGGTTGAGCGTGAAGGTGATACCGTCGAGCGCCTTTACCTTGTCCCCGAAATGGCACGTGAGGTCGTGCAATTCGATGCTGGAAACGATATTGCGCTCCTCTTCAATGATGCGCTCGCTGAAGTCGCACCGCAGCCCTTGCCCTGCGTCGATACGGATGATGTCGCCATCTTTCAGGTCGCACTTTCCGCCGACGGGAACGGTGCGTTCCCCCACGGTAATGTCGCGGTATGCTTCGATGACTTCGAGTTGGCCGACCCGATTCTCGTAGTCGCACAATATCTTCAGCAGCACCGCGCCAGACGTCCCAGGGGACAGCAGGATGTCATCGACTTGCAGCCGCTGTGTTTGATTCGAAACGTGATAGACGCTCTTGTAGCTCTTGAGCTGAAATCGCCCGCCCAGAGCCCGCGCGCGACGGCGGAGATCGGACAGGACCAACTCTGAGTCGTTGTGGAAAATGATGCGGTCTTCGAGATTGCCGTTCAGCAGTGTACCTTGGCGGAGCGCGACGTTGTTAAACATCGCGTCCATGTTTTTCAGCGCGCGGACTTGAACCTTCAGTCCGAAGCGCACCTCCAAAATGCTGTCGCGACTCCGAGCCCGAGCGATCTGCACTTCGTCGCTATCGTTCAACTCAAGATAGACCTGCGTGACGGCGATGTTCTTCTTCGCGTTAAAGTAATACGAGAGGTCTTGGAAGGTGAGCACTTGCTCGTCGAGGATGACACGCTGACCTGCATAGATTCGGCAAAATGAGCCTGGCTCCAGCGGTCTGCCGCGCACGAAAACAGGGTGACGGCTGTTGTTTTTCAGCAGGATCAGATCGTGGTATCGAAACGCGAGAAGGCGGTCGTTTTCGTGCAGTCCCTTGAGCGTCACATCAGCATTAGCATCGCGCCCAAAGCTGAGGATTTCGAGCGGTGAATCGCTCGAAGCTGCAGGCGCAACCTCGCCCGTGCCGGAAAGATTGAGTTGATGGACGATGTGCTGCGTCTCTGCCGCCGTCCCGAGCCTCTCGGTGAACGCTTGAAATGCATCCATCTGCGCCTGCTGCTTCCCAGCGCGAGCGATGATGTCGTAAAGTTGCACGCCCAGCATGACCTTACGCTCTGGCTGCAACTCGTTGCGCAGTCGCTCCGCCATCGCCGACAAATCCTGCTGCTGGCCGAGTGCGTCGCGAAATTGGCGTGTGAGATCGGAATAAACGGTCTCAGGGTAATCGTTGCGTAGAAAGCCAAGCGCGGAATCCACTTCCTTCTCCATCACTACGCCGTCCTGCTTTGAAAACCCTGCCAACACTTGCACGAGTAGCGGCAAAAAACTCTTCGCCTCCGATTGCCCCGAACGCCCAAGCAACCGCCGCCAACCTCGCAACGCGACACGCCCACTGCGCCGCGAGATTTCCGCGATCCGACTTGGGATAGTTGGCGGAACATTACTCATGGCAGACGGAAGCTACGGCGCGTGCCTTTCATCCGGCAAGTCGCCCTATTTGATTTGCCTGAACACCGGACGGAACGCCCGACTCGACTCATGCAGGCGAGGCCACTTGCTCCGCAAAAGCGGTCCATCGCATTAGGCCTTTCCGCCGTATGAGACGTAATCGTCGAGGTCTAGGAGGTCGCTCCAGTAAATGATGTCCGTCCGATTCGGCCCACACTCCGCGAGATATTTGTCAAAAAACTCGCGATCGCCTCCGTCGGGCTTTCGTTTGTCGTTCGCGTCGCTCCACGCTTCGATTTCAACCTGCGTGAGTCTGTTGCTTTGGTGCGCCTCAATCCACGCCAGCACATCACCATCGCCGAGCCCTTTGGCAACTTCCGCTTTGAGCGCAACGGGATCGATACCCATAAACTTCAGCACGCGCTGGTCGTTCGGACATGCGTAGTGGAACGAACTTGCGGTGCCATTAAGCTCCGCGCGGCATTTGTCGAGCATCCGTGGCAATAGCGCGTACCCGCCGAGGCGAGCTTTGGCGCTGCGTGGTGGACGTGTGTTGAGATCAGTGATCGGGACCATATTATTCTCCTGAGACGACGGTATAGTTTTCGTCGCTTTCCTCATCCGCAACGACGGGTGCAATGCCTATGAGCTTCTCTGCTCCTTTGAGGTTGATGAGGATCACGCCCATCGTGTTGCGCCCCGTTTCGCGGACTTCTTTGACCCGCGTGCGAACCATTTGGCCTTTGTTGGTGATGAGCATCAGTTCGTCATTTTCGTGCACGGTGAGCGCTCCGACCACAATGCCGGTTTTATCTCCGGTCTTCATCGTGATGATGCCTTTTCCGCCTCGCGACTGGACGCGGTAGTCTTCAAACGGTGTCCGCTTGCCGATGCCGTTCGCCCCTGCGACGAGGAGCGTGCACGCGTTATCCACGATGGCGGCAGCGACGACGCAATCACCCTTGTCGGGCCGGATGCCCCACACGCCGATGCTGTTGCGGCCTTGGTCGCGCATCTCTTCTTCGTTGAACCGAATGCTCATTCCTTCCTTCGTGATGAGCACCATTTCGTTCGTTCCGTTCGTGAGTTTGCAATCAATGAGCAGGTCGTCCTTCTCGATGTTGATCGCGATGATGCCGCCTTTGCGGATGTTTTTGAACTCGCTGAGGTTCGTCTTTTTCACGATGCCGCTCTGCGTGGCGAAGCAGATGAACAGGTTCTCCGACCACGTTTCTTCGTCCGTCTTTTGGCCTTGAATGCGGATGGTTGCCGCGATTTTTTCGTCCTGCCGAAGCTCCAGCAAGTTCGCGATGCTCCGGCCTTTCGAGGCGCGCGAGCCTTCCTGAATCTCATACACGCGCTCCACGTAGCAGCGCCCGCTCTTGGTGAAAAAGACGAGGTAGTCGTGCGTGGTAGCGGTGAAGAGATGCTCCACGAAATCGTCATCATCCTCCTCGGTCGCGCCGTCGCGGGTGACCATTCCTTTCACACCTTTTCCACCGCGACGCTGTGCGCGGTATGCGGAAACTGCGGTGCGTTTGATAAAGCCCGCGTGCGTGATCGTGATGATGCAGCCTTCGTTCGCGATGAGGTCTTCAATGTTGATCTCGCCTTCATCCGGCACGATCTGCGTTTTGCGCGGATTGCCGTATTTGTCTTTGATGACGCGAAGTTCCTTCTTGATGATCGTCATGACGCGCGACTCTTTCGCTAGGATGTCGAGCAGGTCTTTGATCGTCTCGATGAGCGCATCGTATTCCGTCTTGATCGCTTCGCGCTCCAGACCAGTCAACTGGTAGAGGCGAAGGTCGAGAATGGCGTTGGTCTGGCGCTCGTTGAACTTGTATTCGCCGGCAGTGAGCTTGCCTTCGTCGCGGATGAGAATACCGATTTGTTCGACGCTCTTCCGCGTCCACGAAAGCGCCATGAGCTTCGTGCGCGCATCGTCGCGGTCGCGGGAATCGCGGATGATTTTGATGAAATCATCGAGGTTGTTGAGCGCGATGAGCAGCGCTTCGAGGCGCTCGGCGAGATGTTCTGCTTCGCGAAGGAGGAAGCGTGTGCGGCGCAGTACGACTTCGCGGCGATGCTCGATAAAGCACGTGATCGCGTCCTTGAGCGTGAGCAGCTTTGGCTTGCCGTGATCGATGGCGAGCATCGATGCCGAGAACGACGACTCCAGCGCGGTGTGCTTGAAGAGATTGTTGATGACCACCTTCGGATTTGCGTCACGCTTGAGGTCAATGACGACGCGCGTGTTTTCGTCCGACTCATCGCGGATGGCACTGATGTCGGTGATGATTTTCTCGTTCACCAAATCCGCGATGCGTGACACAAGCGTCGCGCGGTTCACGTTATACGGAATCTCCGAAATGATGAGCTGCTCGCGCCCGCCCTTCAGCTCGGCGACGCCGATTTTCCCACGCACCCGCACCGAGCCTTTGCCGGTGTGAAAATACGACTTGATGCCTATCGAACCAAGAATCTCGCAACCCGTCGGGAAGTCCGGTCCTTTTACATAAGCCATGAGCCCATCGATGGTGATTTCCGGGTCGTCAATCTGGGCACACACGCCGTCGATGACCTCTGTGAGATTGTGCGGCGGCATGTTCGTGGCCATACCGACCGCGATGCCGGTGCCGCCGTTTACGAGCAGATTCGGGAACGCCGCCGGGAGTACCGTTGGCTCCTGCCGCGTCTCGTCGTAGTTCGGGACGAAGTTGACGGTGTCCTTCTCCATGTCGTCCATCAGCGCCGCGCCGAGGTGCTGCAAGCGGGCCTCGGTGTAACGCATGGACGCCGGCGGGTCGCCTTCGACGCTTCCGAAGTTTCCCTGTCCTTCGATGAGCATCTCGCGCATCGCCCAAGGCTGGGCCATATGGACGAGCGTCGGGTAAATCGCCTGGTCGCCGTGCGGATGGTAGTTGCCCATCGTCTCACCGACGATCTTCGCGCACTTCAGCGGCTTGCGGGTCGGCCCCACGCCGAGCTCCGACATGGCAAAAAGGATACGCCGCTGAGAAGGCTTCAGCCCATCGCGCGCATCCGGCAGCGCGCGGGAAATAATGACGGACATCGAGTAGTCGAGAAACGACTTCGACATCTCGTCGGCAACATTGATTGGAATTACTTTTTCGTTTTGGTGATACATGCGATCGGAGATCTATTCGGCTTCATTCGGGACGGGCTCTTGGAGCCTTTCGTCCCTTTCTTTTAATTAAACGTCGAGGCGTGCGTTGAGAGCGTTATCTTCGATGAACTGCCTGCGCGGCTCGACGATGTCGCCCATGAGGATGGTGAACATTTTGTCGGCTTCGACGGCGTTGTCTTCGTTGAGGTCCACTTTCATCATGCGGCGTTTTTCCGGGTTCATGGTGGTCTCGAAGAGCTCTTTGGCGTTCATCTCGCCGAGTCCTTTGAACCGGCTGATGCTCAGGCCGCGTTTGCCGATCTCGAGAACCTTGTTGAGGATTTCAGGGATAGCGAAGAGCTGGTGCTTGATGGCTTTCTCGCCTTCGCCTTCGGTGAGCTCGAAGATCGGTTTGTCGCTGTTGCTGTATTGCTCGATTTTGAGTCCCTTCTTCGCGAGTTCGCTGATGAACTTTTCGATGGCAGGCGTCTCGTAGAGTTCCACGAGTCGGGCGCGGCGGCGTGGGCCTTCTTCCTTTTTTGCGCGCTTCGCGGTGGGCGCGGCGGCTTCGGCGGGGACGACGGGTGTACCGTCGGGATTCGTGAGGTCGAGGATAGGCTCGGGTTCGGGCTCGAAGAGTCCGAGCTCCGGATCGCTTTCGTGGAATGCGCGCACGGCTGTGTGGTCGGTGAAAAACTGCGTGGTGTCCACGTTGCCTTCGCGGACGCGGACGAGATACTCGGGCAGCTTTCCGGCGGCGTTGCGGGCGTTGAGATACTCCTCGAAATCGGCTCCGTGGCGGCGCATGGCGTCGGCAAAACGGGAGAGACGGTCGAGCAATGTGAGCAGCTCTTTCAGCGCGGCGACGGGCACTTCGCGTCCGTCGGCGAGGTTCTTGAGTTTCACTTCCTCGGCTCCGAGCTGGATGAGCATTTTGTTCAACGCGGCGTCGTCGTCCACGTACTGCTCGCGCTTTTTGCGGGTGATCTTATAGAGCGGCGGGCAGGCGATGTAGATTTTTCCGGCGCGCACGAGCTCGGGCATCTGGCGATAGAAGAACGTCAGCAGCAGCGTGCGAATGTGCGAACCGTCAACGTCGGCATCGGTCATGATGATGATGCGGCCGTACCGGAGCTTCTCCATTTTGAACGTCCATTCCTGATCGCCGGAGCCTGTGTTGCTGCCGATGCCCGTGCCGATGGCGGTGATGAGCGTCTGGATCTCCGTGTTTTGCAGCACTTTGTCCAAGCGCGCTTTCTCGACGTTGATGATCTTTCCTTTGATGGGCAGGATCGCCTGATAACGCCGATCGCGCCCCTGTTTCGCGGAGCCACCTGCGGAGTCACCCTCGACCACGTAGAGCTCGGTGAGCTCCGGATCGCGCTCGGAGCAGTCGGCGAGTTTGCCGGGCAGTCCGCCGCCGGTGAGCGCCGATTTGCGCACGGTCTCGCGGGCCTTGCGTGCAGCCTCGCGGGCGCGGGCGGCCATGAGGCATTTGTCGATGATGCGCTTTGCTATGTTCGGGTTCTGGTCGAAATGCAGCATCAGCCCCTCGTAAGTCGCCGAGCCCACGATGCTCTCCACCTCGGGCGAGATGAGTTTCACCTTTGTCTGGCTCTCGAACTTCGGGTCGGGATGCTTGATGGAAACAACCGCCGCAATGCCTTCCAGCACGTCGGGACCCGAGATTGCCGGGTCTTTGTCTTTCAGCAAATTGTTGCTCTTCGCGTATTGGTTCACCGCGCGGGTGAGCGAGCCGCGGAAGCCGCTGCTGTGCGTCCCGCCGTCCGCATTTGGGATGGCGTTGGTGAAGCACAAAAGCTGGTCGTTGTACGTGTCCACATACACGAGCACGATCTCCGCGAGGATCTTGTCGCGTCCGCCTTTGATCATGATCGGCTTCGGAATCACTTTCTCTTTGTTCTGCGAGAGCGATTCCACGAATTCCTCAATGCCGCGAACGTGCTGGATCATCTCCGGGTGCATCCCTTCCACGCGCTCGTCGATGAAGTTGAAAATGAGCGGCGCATTGATGTAGGCGAGCTCATGCAGACGATGGCGGATGCGCTCTGTCTTGTATTCGATCGTCTCTTTGAAAATCTGCGCGTCCGGCATGAACGTGATTTTTGTTCCCGTGGTCTTCTTGCTTTTCAGCTCGCCGACGACCTCCAGTTTCTTCGTCGTCTTCCCCCGCTCAAAACCGATCGCGTGAACCTTTCCATCACGATAGACCTCCACTTTGAACCACTCCGAAACCGCATTCACGCACTTCGCGCCGACGCCGTGCGTGCCGCCGGAATACTCGTAATTTCCCTGCCCATATTTGCCGCCCGTGTGCAATACCGTCAGCGCGACTTCCACGCCTGGAAGCCCGGAATCCTTATTGATATCCACAGGGATTCCACGCCCGTTGTCCTTGATGGAAATCGACCCGTCCGTGTGAATCGCCACGTCGATATGCGTGCAATGGCCGGCCAAAAACTCGTCCACGGAATTATCGAGCACCTCATTGATGCAGTGATGCAGCGCCCGCTCATCCGTACCGCCGATGTACATGCCGGGCTTCTCGCGCACTGCTTCGAGTCCTTTCATGGTACGCAGGTCGTTTGCGCCGTAGTCTTTCTCTACCTTCTTAATGGTGTGGTCGGTCGTTTGTTCGGACATAAAATAGTTGGGTAAAATGAAGTGGCGGCGAGTGTAGCGGGGGGGCACGGTGGCTCAACTCCTATTTTGAGCAAAAAGCACATTATATTGTGGAGACCTGCCGCTCTACCGACAAGTCGGCCTCTACTAATCGACGCGCCAACCGTCCGGGATGTCCCGCGCCGTGAACAGGGAATGCCACGCCGTGAACAGGGGGTGCCATCTCTTGGACGAGAAATGCCCCATTTTACCCATCCAACACACCCCTGTATCCGCCCGCTATATCACCGCCCACTCGGGCTCTGGAGCAGAAAACTCAGTCCCCTCCCCCGTCAACGGATGCGTGAATGCGATGCGCGCGGCGTGGAGGCAGAGCGGCGGCTGGCCGAGGGCGAGCGTCTGCTGCGTGCCGAGCTTGCCGCCGGGCAGATACGCAGCATCACCGCAGATGGGAAACCCGAGGTGCCAAAGATGGACGCGGATTTGGTTCGTGCGACCCGTGAGCGGGCGGGCCTCGATGAGCGCGGTGCCGTCGGGCAAGCGGCATTTTACCGTGAACTCCGTCTTGGCGTCTATTCCGTCCAACTCGTCCACCGAGCGAGTCCCCATCGCACCGGGCTCATCGGTGATGCGCGCATCGCACACAAACTCGTCCGCCGTCGGGTGCCCTTGGACGCGGGCGATGTAGGTCTTGCGGACTTCGCCACGCGTGAACTGCGGCTGGAGCAGGCTGGCGAAATGGCGCGTGCGCGTGAACAGGACGATGCCCGTGGTGTTCGCATCGAGCCGGTGGCCGGGGTTCGGTTTCTGCGGCGCATACACTTCGTTGAGTAAGTGCTGGAGCGTGTTACGGAAGAAGCGCCCGCCCGCATGCATGGGCAGCGGGGCGGGTTTGTTCAGCACGATGAGCGCTTCATCTTCGTAGAGGATAGTCACGTCGGCGCTTACGTCGGGCTCGATGACTTGCTCGATTTTATGCACAAACCGCTCGCCTGCACGGACGATGCGCTCGGGCTTCACGGGCTCGTGCGTATCTAGATCAAGCACGCGCTCGGCGGCAAACCGCGCCACCCATTGCTCCTCGCTCATCGCTTTCACGCAGTGCGAAAGCGCCGCGAGCAGCGTGAAGCCATCGCAATCGCGCGGGATGTTCACGGGCTTGAAATTGTCGTGCGGCACACTGCCCGGCAGCGGGGAAAAAGCGCGGGCGATAGCAGCCATGCGTCCGGCGATGGCGACGGCGCACTGCTGCTCCGGCGTCTGGAAGCAATACGGGCACGACTTGCCGGGCACGTAGCGCGAGTCCGCCTGCTCCTCGGCACTGAGCGGCGATTGGCAGGCGAAGCAGCGCGTGGAGTCCGTCTCGCTCAAACTCGGGTCCACGCCGACGCGCTGGTCGAAAACGAAGCACTCCCCGTCGTAGTGCGCCCCGCCGCATTCCTCGAAGTATTTGAGGATGCCGCCGTCGAGCTGGTAGATATTTTTGAAGCCCTCGCGCTCCATAAACGGCCCCGCTTTTTCGCACCGGATGCCGCCCGTGCAGAACATCACGATAGGCGTCTCCTTCAGCTCGGCGGGCAATTTCGCCACCGCCTCGGGGAACTCACGGAACGTGTCCACGCCGATGGGCAGAGCATTGCGGAAGGTGCCGAGCCGCACTTCGTAGTCGTTGCGCGTGTCGAGAAGCGTGACGGCGCGGCCCTCGTCGAGCCACCGCTTCAGCTCCTTCGCCGCGAGCTTCGGCGAAGTGCGCTTGCCCGGCTCGATACCCTCCACGCCGAAAGCGATGATCTCCTTTTTGAGCCGCACGAGCATCCGATTGAACGGCTGATGGTCCGTCTCGCTAAACTTGGGCTCCAGCGCCTCCAAGCCCGGAATACTGCGCAGCTCGGAAAGCAGCGCATCCACATCCGCCGCCAAGCCAGCGACGAACAAGTTGATCCCCTCCGGGCTCAGCAATATCGTCCCACGCAGCCCGCGCGCCTTACAGAGCCCCTGAAGCCGCGCACGCAGCGGCTTCAGTTCCGTCAGCGTAGCAAACTTATAGGCAGCGATATTTTGGAAATTCGGCATTCGCACGGAGTCTTGGCAAAAGGCGCGATGGAAATCACCGATAAAATATGCACCATCACCTCATCAGTTTCGGCGACCGTGCTCACGCACGGAAATTGCCCAAAGGAAACAAGTCCGGCAGACTCCAGTAAAAAATTAACCGCTTTGCATTCATACTCTTCGCTGCGGTGTGCACTGCTGGGTCCGCCGATTTCGAGAAGGAAATCCGGCCGCTGTTGCAAAAGCACTGCGTCGAATGCCACGGCGAGAAAAAGCAGAAGAGTGAATTACGGCTGGAGGCGAAGGGATTTGCGCTCAAGGGTGGGCACGATGGGCCGACTATCGTGCCGGGAAAAGCGGACACGTCGCCGTTCTGACCCCATTCCCCCATTCCACAAAAGGACGTCGATTTACAACAAATCACAAGGAGTATGGAACTCAATGAAGAGAAAGCCTGCCAAAATAAGAAGCCTGTCCGCTTTCCTCGCTCCAGGCACACGAGTTTCCTCGTGACTGCTTCTTCCTCTCGACCAAGAACTCAAATCACGCCCGCTTCCGGCGCCAGGCGGCAAGGCGGTAACCCCGGCAAGAATGAACACTGAGGAACCCGGTTCGGGAACGCATCATTTTTTGCGTAGCCGGAGATTCTCTGGGCTAACTGGAATTTGAGATGCATGGAACTAAATTTTGGATCTCTCCATAGCCGGTTCTACCTGAATGGGAATCCACAAGCATATCTGGCAACGGATTTGTTTAATTGGGCGCCTCGCGCTGTGTTGACGGCGGCAGGAATGCCGCCGCTCCTTGGCTCGCTTAGGCTCGCAGGCTGCGATTTTCAGCGCGCAGCGGCGGGGGCTGCGGGCTTGGGCTGCTGCGGGATTCCATTCACGGTCACGGTGAGCTTTTCGGTCACGGGGGTGATGGTTTCTTTATCGAGCACTTTGCCACGGCTGACGATGGTGACGCTGCGGGGCTGGCTGGCGGCGGGGATGTTGACGTGGAATTTGTTCATATACACGCCGCCGAGTCGCTGGCTGGCGAGGCGGTAGCGGAGGACGCCGGTGCGGGTCTCGACGATGAGTTGGCAATCGGTTTCGTTCACGGATGCGCTGTCGTCGGCGTAGCAAAAGCCGTATGCGCCGTGCAGGGCGGGGTAGATGTAGGTCTGCTTTTGCCCGGCGGGATCGTAGTAGCCGATGAGCGTGACGACGGGGACGCCGAACTGCTGCGGCTTGCGGTCGAGGGCGCGGTCGGGGGCGGCGCCTTCGTTCCAGCGCGCGCCGTCGGAGACGTAGGTTTTTTTGAACCCGCGCGGGACGCTCACTTTTTCGCCGTTGACGAGGAGCGTGCTGGAGTAGCCGGCGGTGTGGTCGATGGAGACGGCGCGGCTGCGGTTTGCGGGTGATGCGGCGGGGAGCGGGATGTCGCGGGTCCAGTTGCCATCGCCCATGGCGACGGTCACGCGGTCGTGCTCGGCGAGTAGCGCGGCGAGGCTGGCTTCGCTGAGGTCTTTGATGGGGGCGTTTGTTTCGCTGCCGACTTCGATGCGGTGATGATAGGGCTCCATGCGCGAGGTGGCGTCGTTCCATTTGCTGAAGCCGGTGGGCGATGCGGGGTCGAAGATGGCTTTGCTTTCGAGGAATCGCTGGATGATGGCGGCGCTGTTTGGGGTGTAGAGGGTGAAGCGGTTGAAGCCTGAGTGGGGTGCGCCGCCGGCCATGGCGTCGAGGCCGAAGGTGCGTCCGTCGAACGGGGGCTGCGATTGTTTGTCGAGGGTCGTGTCTTTTCCGCCGCGGGTCGGTGCGAAGTTCGGGATGAAGCGGTTTTTGTCGGCGTCCCAGCCCCACGTGGAGTTGATCTCGCCGGCGCTGCGGTGGACGGAGCCTTTGAAGCCATCGACGTAGTGGCCGAGGCCGTAGTTGTGCCCGACTTCGTGGCTGAGTTCGTTGCCGATGGAGCTGTCGAGGGTGACAATGCCGCCGCCGCCCGAGCCGCCGTGGACTTGGATGCCGTTTGAGTATTTGCCGCGATTGTTGTGCGCGGCGAGTTGGGCCGCGACGTACGGGTGGCTGCTCTCGCCGCGACCAGCGGTGCTGTGCAGGCCGTAGTTTGCGTTGTCGATGCCGTGGGAGATGAGCTCTTTGCCGATGCTCTGGCGCATGTTGCCGGTGTGCCAGCCGCCTTCGCTTTCATCGAGGTCTTTGAGCAAAGTTCCGGTGGGCATCATGACTTCGCTGAGCGAGAGCGGGGCGTATTGCGCGACGGTGAGGCGGCTGGTCGGGACGGTCTGGAAATATTCGCGATGCGCCTCGGGGTCTTTCGCAAAAGCGAAGGCGTCGCGCGGCGTGGTGAGCATGCCGACGTCGATGGTGTGGATGAGGAGCTGGCTGGGCGCGCCGACTTTTACTCCGGTGAGATCGCCGGTGAGTGCGCCTTGGCGGATATGGAGCGAGAAGCCGGGGACGATGGCTTCCGCCGGGAGCACGCCGCTCCACGCGTCGGTGGAGTAGGTGAGCGCGTTGTTTTCGAGGTCGCCGTCGCGGAACCACTGCCCGCCTACGCATTTGAACTGCAGCGTCTGTCCGCGCGACATGCCCGCAGTGCGGCCGCTGTAGTAAATCGTCGAGCCATAGCCCGCGCTGGATTTTGTGCAGACCATTTTGCCGTCGAGCGCCTTGTCTTGCGGGAGGTAAATGTCGCGCACCCAACTGCCGTCCGCCGTTTCGATCTCGACGACGGCGTGTTGCTTTAGTTCGGCGAGGAGGAAGGCCGCGGTCTTGTCGCTGAGCTTTTGCAAATCGCGTCCGCGCACCGCGCCCGTGGTTCCCGCGGACGGCGTGAAATCGACCCCGCCCTCCGGCGCGTTGTCCACGTGGTAGGCGGTCTTTGGCAGGAGCTTTGGCGGGTTGAGATTGAGCGTGCCAAGCGGCTTGCCCTGCGCATCGCGGACGACGACCGAGACGGGCGTTTTGTCGTCGGCCTTCAGCGGGCGAACGAGCAGCAGGCTTTTGCGCAAGCCGGTGAGGTGCGGCTGGCGATCGCCCTCACGCGGTCGCGCCGGGAGGATTTGGCTCTGGGCAAAAAGCACCTGCGCGGAGAGCGAGCCTTGCAGGTCGTTCGTCGGCGGGGTGGCGTTGAAAACAAGCGGAGCGGCCGCCTGCAAAGGCGCGGCGAGAAGCATCGCGGCCATGAGGCCGACGGGCAGAAAGCGTTTGGTAGTCATGTAGAGTTGCGGGAAGACCATGGCGTGGTCCGGGCGTTTGCGTCAGGTCTTTTCTGGCCGACTGTACTGCCTGCAAACATCGGATATTGAAGTCGCGCTCTTGATGCTGTCGGTCATATCGACCACGCACCACCGGCTATCGTGCCGTCGGCGCAAACCTCGCTGCAGCCGCGCGTGAGTATCTCGCCGAGCGCCCGGCACGATGATTTCGCCTAAACGGAAAGGGTTCGGGAGATTGCACAGAGAATGAACCGCTCTGCATTCATACTCTTCGCCGCTGTGAGCACAGCCGCGTCCTCCGATTTCGAAAAGGAAATCCGGCCGCTGCTGCAAAAGCACTGCACCGAGTGCCACGGCGAGAAAAAGCAGAAGGGCGAATTGCGGCTGGATGCGAAGACGTTCGCGTTCAAAGGCGGGCACGATGGGCCGGCCATTGTGCCGGGAAAAGCGGACGCGTCGCCGCTTTTTCAGCGAATCACGAGCAGCGATGACGACGAGCGCATGCCGCCGAAGGGCGAGCCGCTTTCTGCTGCCCAAATCGCAGCGGTGAAGGTGTGGATTGAAGGCGGTGCAGTCTGGCCGGAGGGCGATGCGGACCGCACTGCGGCTGCTGACAAGCGCGCGCAGCATTGGTCGGTGCAGCCAGTCAAAGTGGCTTCGGCTTTAGCCGAATCGTTCGGCTTGAAGCCCGAACAGCTTTTCATCGACACTTTCATCAATGCGTCGCTTTCCGCAAAAGGATTGGCGATGTCGCCCGAAGCAGACCGACGCACGCTCATTCGACGTCTGTCGTTCGATCTCATTGGGCTGCCGCCGGCACCGGAGCGCGTGGAGCAATTTGTCCGCGACGATGACCCGAAGGCTTACGAGAAGCTGGTGGATGAGCTGCTCGCCTCGCCGCACTACGGCGAGCGCTGGGCGCGGCACTGGCTCGATATCGCGCACTACGCCGACACGCACGGCTTTGAGCGCGACCAGCTTCGTCCCAACGCATGGCGCTATCGGGACTACGTCATCGATTCGCTCAATGCGGACAAGCCTTACGACCGGTTCATCCGCGAGCAGATCGCTGGCGATGTATTTGCGCCGGATGACGCGCAGTCGGTCATTGCCACCGGTTTTCTCGCGGCGGGGCCGTGGGATTTTGTGGGCAATGTGGAGACGCAGAGTGACATGCTGAAACGGGCCGCACGCGCGGGCGATCTCGACGACATGGTCACGCAGGTCATCACGTCCACGATGGGCATCACCATCAACTGCGCGCGCTGCCACGACCACAAACTCGATCCCATCACGCAGCAGGAATACTACAGCCTTTGGTCGGTATTTTCAGGCGTGAAGCGCGGCGAGCGCGAAGTGAGCGCGACGGAATCACGGCGACTCGCGGATGAGAAAGACCGGCGCGGTAAAGAACTCGCACAAACGCGTGCACAAATCGCGAGACTGGCTGGCGAAGGTCTCGAACTCGCCAAGCTCATTCCCGAGGACTCCGGCATCGACATGCGCACGGGGGCAATCACCAAGGCGAAGCAGGACTATCATCGCGACATGCCTACCAACAAAAAGCTGCCGGTCCCATCCATCGGAGCGGTCTTATCCGTTTTCGTCCCCGATGGCCCGGCACCCATTCCCGCGACCAGCGGCCATTTTTGGGACACCGTCGCAAACCGCCCGCTGAACGCGCAGCGCAGCACCAAGCTGGGCGACACGGATTTCGCCGCAAAAGGCCACACGATGCTCGCCATGCACACAAACAGCGGCATCACGTTCGACCTCGCGAAGCTGCGCGAGCAAAGCGGCGTCGCAGCCATGCGACTCACCGGACTCGTCGGCTTCGGAGCCGCGAAAGAAGCTGCTGATACCCGCGCCGACTTCACGGTCTTTATGGATGACGAGTTGAAATTCCAGAAGCTCAAGCTGCGCAAAGACGAGACTGCCGCGCTCGACGTCGAAGTCCCCGCGACGGCGAAAACGCTCACGCTCATCGCGACCGACGGCGGCGACGGCATCAGCCACGACCTCCTCTTTATCGGCGACCCAAAACTCGTTCCCTCAGTCGCCGAGACACCCATCACCGAGGCCGATGCCGCTGAGTTGAAAAAACTCCATGCAGTAGCGCAAAAACTTGAGGGCGAAATCAAAGCGCTTCCTGCGCCTGCGAAAGTCTATGCGATCGTTCCCGACGCGAAGCCGCCCGTCATCAAAGTGCAGCGTCGCGGCAATCCCGAGGACGAAGGCGCGGAAGTCGCGCCCGCCGCTTTCACGTGGGCAAAGCATGCGCCCGTCTCTCTCGGCGAAAATGCCTCGCCGGAAGGTCAGCGCCGGCGTGCGCTCACCGAGTGGATCACGCATCCCGACAATCCGCTCACGCGCCGGGTGCTCGTGAACCGGCTGTGGCATCACCACTTCGGCCAAGGACTCGTGACCACGCCGAGCGACTTCGGACTCGGCGGCGACAAGCCTTCGCACCCGGAGCTACTCGACTGGCTCGCGGGCGAGTTTTTGAAAAGCGGATGGTCGCTCAAGCACATGCACAAGCTCATTGTCACGAGCGCGGCGTATCGGCAGCAAAGTGGCTTCGGCTCTAGCCGAAATGATGCACCTAAAGCGGCAACTACTTTGGACTCCGCCAACCGTCTCCTCTGGCGGCAAAACCCACGCCGTCTCGATGCCGAGTCGCTCCGCGACGCCGTGCTCGCGGTGAGCGCGAAACTGAACCTCGAACGCGGCGGTCCGGGCTATCGCGATTTCAATTACACCGAGGCCTACGCACCCATCTACGACTACATCACGCCCGACAAACCCGAGCATTGGCGGCGCAGCATCTACCGCTTCATCGTGCGCACCACGCCGCACCGGTTCATGTCCACGCTCGACTGCCCCGACCCGGCAAATCTCACGCCCGCGCGCTCGCAAACCACCACCGCGCTCCAGGCGCTAACGATGTCAAACAACGACTTCATGCTGCGGATCGCCCGCCACATGACCGCGCGCATCGAAACCGAAACCACCTCCCCCGAAGCCGCCATCCGCCGCGCATTCGCCCTCGCCTTTCAGCGCGATGCCACCGCCGCCGAACTGCAAGCCGCCACGCCGCTTGTCACCGAGCAGGGTCTCTTCGCCCTCTGCCGGATGCTCATCAATGCGAACGAATTCATCTACCTCGATTAACCCATGAACTCCGCCTTTCCCTGCCATCAGCAAAAGCGCTCCGTCACCCGCCGCGACTTCCTTTGGGAACTCGGCGGCGGACTCGGAGGGGTCGCGCTCTCGGCCATGATGAACGAAGCGCAGGCCGCGACGAATCCACTCGCAGCCAGAGCCGCGCATCATCCCGCGAAGGCGAAGGCCGTCATCCAAATCTTCTGCCCCGGCGGGCTCAGTCACGTGGATTCGTGGGACTACAAGCCGGAGTTGGCGAAGCGTCAGGGCAAGCCATTCGATACCGATGGAAAAGTGCAGTTCTTCGCGTCGAAGCCCGGCAACTGCCAGGGCAGCTATTGGCCCTTTCGCCAGCACGGACAGTGCGGACGCTGGATGAGCGACCTCTTTCCGAAACTCGCGCAGCGCGTGGACGAGATCGCATTCATCCACTCCATGCAGAGCAAATCCGCGCTCCACGGCCCCGCGATGTTCATGGCGAACAGCGGCTTCATTTTGCCGGGCTTTCCGAGCATGGGCGCGTGGGTCACGTATGGGCTCGGCAGCGTGAGCGAGGACTTGCCCGCGTTCGTCGTGCTGCCCGATTCGCGCGGACTCCCGCCCGGAGGCGTCATCAATTGGGGCGCGGGTTTTCTCCCTGCGATCCATCAAGGCACCACGCTGAACACCGACCCCGCGCAGCCGCCCATCGCCGATCTATTTCCGCCAAAAGACTTCGCCCAGCTCACCGGCGCGGCGGAGCAATCGAGCCGCGACTTTTTGCAAACATTGAACCGCGCACACGCTGCCGAACGCACGGGAAACACGGAACTCGAAGCCCGCATCGCCGCCTACGAACTCGCCGCCCGCCTGCAACTCAGCGCTCCAGAGGCCACCGACCTGCGCGGCGAATCGGACGGCACCAAACAGCTCTACAGCCTCGAACACGAAGACATCGGCCCGTTTGGCCGCCAATGCCTACTCGCCCGCCGACTCGTAGAACGAGGTGTGCGCTTTGTGCAAATCTACTGCGGCGCGGAGAACACCACGGCCAAGAAAATCCGCCCGAACTGGGACAGTCACGAGGACATCGTGCGCGACCACGGCTACTGGGGACCCATCCTCGACACCGGTGCCGCCGCGCTGCTCGCCGACCTGAAATCACGCGGTCTGCTCGACAGCACACTCGTCATTTGCACGAGCGAATTTGGCCGCCAGCCCGCCGCGCAAGGCAAAGGCCGCGACCACAATCCCGGCGCATTCACCGCGTGGATGGCCGGCGGCGGGATCAAAGGCGGCACCGCTTTTGGCGAGACCGATGAACTTGGGTTCAAAGCCGCCGTGGACCCCGCCTACTGCTACGACCTCCACGCCACCGCGCTGCACCTGCTCGGGCTGAACCACACGCAACTGAGCTTCTACAACAACGGCGTGCAGCGCCGCCTCACCGACGTGCATGGCCACGTCATCAAAGCAATCCTCGCGTGAGTCCGGTCAGAGTTGATGCTGGGAAACGTGCAAATCCACTGACAATCTACAAGCGATGAAATCCAGTCCCGGAAGCTACACGCTCGTATTATCGCTCTCCCTCGGCGCGTGCGCTGCTGCTGCACCGGTGGACTTTGTGCGCGATGTGCGGCCGGTTTTTGAGAAGCACTGTGTGGAGTGCCACGGGGACAAAAAGCAGAAGTCCGGCTTTCGGCTGGATGTGAAGGCGGCGGCGATGAAGGGCGGCGATGACAAGGGTCCCGACATCGTTCCGGGCGACGCGAAGAAGAGTCCGCTCATTCATCTCGTCAGCACGAAGGACGAGGAAGAAGTGATGCCGCCGAAAGGTGCACGGCTCTCGGCGGCGGAGATCGATACGTTGACGCGCTGGATCAACGAAGGCGCGGTTTGGCCGGATGGCGTGGATCGCGTCCAGCTTGCGGACAAGCGCGACCACTGGAGCTTTAAAGTGGTTTCGGATCCCGCCGAAATGATGCGGCTGAAGCATCTGCCAATTTCCATTGATTCGTTCATCGACGCGAAGCTCGCAGAGAACGGCCTGCACCGTTCGCCACCCGCTGATCCGGTCGCACTGATACGACGCATCGCTTTCGATCTCACCGGTCTTCCGCCCACGCCGGAGCAAGTCTCTGCCTTTGTCGAGCAGTGTCGCGATGGTTCGTCATTGCAACGCCTCGTGGACGACTTCCTCGCTTCGCCGCGCTATGGCGAACGCTGGGCGCAGCATTGGCTCGACGTCGTGCGTTTCGCCGATACGCACGGATTTGAAGTGAACACCGAACGTCCGAACGCGTGGCCGTATCGCGACTATGTCATCCGCGCGTTTAATAACGACACACCGTACGACCGCTTCATCAAAGAGCAGATTGTCGGCGATGCCATGGGAGAGGACGCGGCGACGGGATTTCTCGTCACGGCTTCGGCGTTGTTGCCGGACCAAATCGGCAAAGACGCGCCGTCCATGCGGCTGGCCCGCCAGGATTCGCTGGATGAAATCGTGAACAACGTAGGACAGACGTTCCTCGGTCTGAGTGTCGGATGCGCACGGTGTCACGATCACAAATTTGATCCGATTACGGCGAAGGATTATTACGCGATGCAAGCGTTCTTCGCGGGCGTTCAATACGGCGAACGGCCGGTTCGCGATCGGCTTTCGGGGGAGCTCAGAAAGAAGGAACTGGCGGAGCTCGATTCACAGAAACCAAACGCCGGGACGGGGCGCGTCATATTCATCGACGATGAAGATTCCGCACGCACGACATCGCTGAAAAAGAAGAACGGCCACGGCGACAACCCCGCCGGCAAAGGGCGCGGCTACCGCGACGATGAAGGCGGCCCGGACTGGGTTCCGAACATCAGCCGCGGTCGTTACACGTGGTGGGACAACGTGCCGGATACTGACACCTTCACGTGGAATCCCGGCGTCGAGGGACGGTTCCGCGTGTGGCTCTCGTGGGGCGTGCATGGCAGCGGAGTGCACACGCGCGATGCCCGTTACGTGCTCGACCGCGATGGCAATCTCGCGACGCGCGACGACCAGACCGAGATCGGAAACGCCGACCAATTTCGCTTCGCAAATATCACCGAAGGCGACTCCGAGAAGACCCCGCTGTGGAGCGGATTGCGCGACGCGGGAGTGCAGGAACTTCTGCGCGAAAGCCGGATTATTTTGCGCGGCGGAAAGACCGGCACGGGCATCACGGCGGATGTGCTCGTGCTCGAAGAAGGCGGCGGTTTGAAAGGGGCGGTCGCCGAGTTTTCCCGGTTCGAGAAACGCAAAGCCGAGCTGGCGCGAGGTCCGGTTGTCTTCGGCGGGATATTCACCGAACCGGAGGACATCCGGCTGCTCAGCCGCGGCGATCCCGAGCAGCCGAAAAACGAAGTGCTGCCCGCCGTGCTCAGCGCGTTTGGAGTGCTCACGCTGCCGAAAGCCACGCCTGAGCAGGAGCGCCGCAAAGCGCTTGCCGACTGGATTGCCAGCCCGAAAAACCCACTGACAGCACGAGTGATGGTAAACCGAATCTGGCAGGGTCACTTCGGCACCGGACTCGTAGAAACGCCGAGCGACTTCGGGCACAATGGAATGAAACCCACGCACCCTGAATTGCTCGACTGGCTCGCCGCGGAATTCATGCGGAGCGGCTGGAGCGTGAAGCACATGCACCGGCTGATCGTGATGTCGGAGACATATCGGCAAAGCGGAGCGATTGCGGAAAGCGGAGATCGGAAATCGGAGAGTTCGGCAGCAGCGCTCTCTCCGCAATCCGCAGGCCGCTCTCCGCTCTCGATAGACGCCGACGTCCGCCTGCTCTGGTGCTTCCCCGTCCGCCGCGTCGAAGCCGAAACTCTCCGCGACTCCATGCTCGCCGTCAGCGGACAGCTCAACCTCACGATGTATGGCCGCGGCTTCGACCTCTTCAACCAACGCGGCGGGCTGAGCGGATTCAATCCCGTTGAAACCCTCACGCCCGAAAACCAGCGTCGCATGATTTACGCGCACAAAGTCCGCCGCGAGCCCGAGGTCGTCTTCGGCGCATTCGACTGTCCCGACGCCGGCCAGAGCACCGCCATCCGCCGCGCCAGCACCACGCCCATTCAGGCGCTCAACCTCTTCAACAGCCGATTCACGCTGCAAGTTTCCGAAGCCTTCGCAGCCCGCGTGAAAAAAGAAACTGGCGACGACCTCGTAAAACAAATCAACCGCGTCTATCAGATCGCATTCACCCGCGACGCCAGTGCCGGCGAGCTTTCCGACGCCGAACCCGTCGTCCGACAACACGGCCTCTCCGTCCTCTGCCGGGCAATCTTCAACAGCAACGAGTTTCTGTTTGTCCCATGAAACACCACGCCGAACATCTTTCCATCGCAGGTCGCGCTTTGCTCGACCGCCGCCAGTTTCTCTCCAACAGTGCCACGGCGCTCGGATCGATCGCGCTGACGAATCTCCTCGGGCTCGATGGTCTTCTCGCGTCAGAGATCCTTAGGCCGATCATCGACCCGACAAGGCCGTATGCACCACGGCAGCCGCATTTTCCGGCGAAGGCGAAGAATGTGGTCGTCATTTTTTGCGCGGGGGCGGTGAGCCAGTTGGAGACGTGGGATTATAAGCCGGAGCTCATCAACTGGGACGATAGACCGCTGCCCGGCGGACCTGCCGTGACGTTTCAAGGTCCGGCGGGAAATCTCGCGCGGCCGCAGTACGAATTCCGCCAACGCGGCAGGACGGGCAAATGGGTGAGCGACATGATTCCGCATCTCGCGGAGCTGACCGACGACATTGCGTTCGTGCATTCGCTGACCAGCAAATCGAACACGCACGGACCGGCGGAGAATTTTCTCTCGACCGGATTTGTGCTCGATGGATTCCCGTCGCTCGGCTCGTGGGTGACGTATGCGCTCGGCAGCGAGAGTCAGGAACTCCCGTCGTATGTGGCGATTCCCGATCCGCGCGGAGTTCCGCAGAACGGAGCGAACAATTGGGGCCCCGGCTTTTTGCCCGCTGCGTTTCAGGGCACAACGATGTCCTCGAAGAATCCCGTTCGCCATCTCACAGCGCCCGGAGTCTCCGGCGATGCCGACCGCGCTGCGCGCTCCCTTTTGCAACGCATGAACGCCCGCCATCTCGAAGCAAATCCCGGCGACGGCAAACTCGCCGCGCGCATCGCCAGCTACGAACTCGCCGCGCGGATGCAACTGAGCGTGCCGGAGATCAACGACCTCAGCACCGAGCCCGCGCACATTTTAAAAATGTATGGCGCGGACGACGCACAGAATCCGGACAAAGCCGCGTTCGCAAAGAACTGCATCCTCGCACGCAGGCTCATCGAGAAAGGCGTGCGCTTCGTGCAGCTTTTCAACGGCGCATACGCGAGCGGCGGGAAGCTCAATTGGGACGGTCACAATGCACTCAAGGAACAGTACGACGTCCACGCCGAGATCCTCGACCAACCAGCCGCCGCGCTCATCCGCGATCTGAAACAGCGCGGTTTGCTCGAAGACACGCTCGTCGTGTGGTGCACCGAATTCGGCCGCATGCCGTTCTTCCAAAAAGGCGCAAAAGGCCGGGATCACAACCCTGACGGCTTCACCTGCTGGCTCACCGGCGCAGGCGTGAAGCCCGGCGTGAGCCACGGACGCACGGACGACCTCGGGCAAAAGGCCATCGAAAACATCCACCCTCTCTACCACTTCAACGCCACCATCCTCCATCTGCTCGGCCTCGACTACGAGCGCCTCGCCTTCGAGCACAACGGCATCCAGCGCCGCCTCACCAACGTTGAGGGGAAGCTGATTCCGGAATTGCTGGCATAGGGAGACAACTCTGTAGGCTGTCACAACTCGCTCGACGCCCCGGTTTCCGCCCGCAATCTTGCCGCAATGAGAACACTCGTCATCCTAGCCATCCTCGCCACCGCCGCCGTAGCCGACGACTACTTCCCTCCGCCGGATAGCGCGGGCGGTTGGCGGACGCTCACGACGGCGGAGGAAATCCGCGATAAAGCCGGGATGGACCTCGTGAAGCTGGAGCGCACTTGGGACTTCACCCAGCGGTGCAGCCAGAATGCCGGGCTGCTCGTGGTGCGGCATGGATACTTGGTCTTCGAGCGATACGTGGGCCGCGCCAGCCGCTCGGTGAACCCCGATATGGCGTCCACCGGCAAGGCGTTCACCAGCATCGCGTGCGGCGTGATGCTCGATGAGTTTCGCGACAAAATCCCGGACGGCCTCGCCACGAAAGTCTTCACAGAAAAGTATCTGCCGGAAGCCCTCCCGCTCGACGACCCACGCAAGGCCGACATTACGCTCGGCCATTTGCTCTGCATGAGCGCGGGCTATTGGGGCGAGGGTGGAGCGCCGACGGGCGTCGTCGGCAACACCGTCACGCAGCTCAAGCCCGTCCCCGGACAAAACATCCGAGACCTCGACGCCTCCTCGCTCGACGTTCCGCTGTGGTGCGATGTCGGCGCGGGCTATTCCTACTCCTCGCCGTCGCCGCACATCGCCTCCATCGCCCTCCGCCACGTCACCGGCATGGAGCTGGACGCCTACATCGGCGAACGCCTCGCAAAGCCGATGGGCTGGGGCCCGTGGGGATATTGCATCCAGCGCGGCGACTTCCTCATGCCGCACGCAAACGGCGCAGGCAGCACCGCGCTCCACGCCACGGACGCGCTGCGCTTCGGCTACTGTCTTTTGAAAAAGGGGCGCTGGGAGAAAAAGCAGCTCGTCCCCGAGAGCTACGTCGCGCTCTGCAACCAACCGTCGCCTTTCAACAAGCACACGCCGTTTTCGCTCCAGTTCGAGCACAACACCGACGGCCACGTCGCCGGAGCGCCGCGCGATGCGTTTTACAAAAGCGGCGCGGGCGGCTTCGGAATCTTCGTCGTCCCATCGCTCGATGTGGTCATCTATAAAATGGGCGGCAAAGACGGCCAATACGACCCCACTTTCACGAAGATTCCGCAACCCGAGCCCAGTCACGACCGCGACGCATGGCAGCCCATTCCCCGCACCCCATTCAATGAGGGCAGCCTCGGCGGCGACGACGGACTCCGTCGCGTACTGGAAATGGTGACGGGCGCGGTACGGGATTGAATCTTAGCTCAGTTCAAGTCGGCACTTCCCCCGTCACTCTCCGCAGGCTCGGCGAGACGATGGCGGCCGCGCGCTGGAGTCGGGCACGCATTATCGCGACGGTGCTGCGGAGAGTCGGGCTGTCGGGCGCGAGGACTTTCACCGCAAAAGCTCCCGCGGAGAGGCGCGTGACGCCCACCCACGCGCTATCGGAGACTGCGGAATCGAGCGCCTCCAGCCCAGGAGCGATACAGACAATGCTGGCGTAATATCCCTCCGGGAAAATCCGGCGAAGAGCCGCGATGGAGGGGTGCGCGCTGCCGATATGGTAGCGTTCGCGGACGAGGAGACGTGCGCCATGCGTGATGTCCGTGGCGATGCGCAGGTCGCGAAATGCAAAGACTTCTCCGTGGGCGGTGCGGCCGGGGGCGATGGACTCGGTCCATAGTAAAGTGCCTCCTTTTTCGATCTCAATTCGGGTTCTCTGGCGATATGCGGAGTCTTTTTGCGGGATGAGATACTCGGGCCAGACGTCCAGGGAGCCTCCGGCATTCACCGTGAATCGCTGTGATACTTCGGCAAATCCTTCGGCCATCGTATGGATGCGGTTTGCGCTGGGAGCGGTGAGGAGAAGGCGCGCGCCGCTTTCCACTTCCACGTTCACGTTCACGCGGTCGCCAGAAAGCAGGCCGGGGGATGGGCTGGCCATGTTCACGACGAGCCAGCCCTCGTCGCGGTGCGGCTTGGAGATATGGACGGGCGCAGCGAAGGATTGCCGCCGGAGCACGGTGTGCCCGGCTTCATCGGTGCCTGCGAGTAGATCGAGATGTCCGTGGAGCCCGCTCACACAAACAGCACCTCGCGACGCAGCCATGCGAGCAACTCGTCTTTGCCGGTTCCAGAGCGCAGATCCATGAAGATGAACGGCCGCTCGCCACGCTGGATCTTCGCGTCGCGCGCCATCACGTCGAGGTCTGCGCCGACGTAAGGGGCGAGCTCGATTTTATTGATGAGCAGCAGATCGCTGTTGCGAATTGCCGGGCCTCCTTTTCGGGGGATTTTGTCACCTTGTGCGACATCGATGACGTAGATGAATGCATCCACCAACTCCGGTGAAAATGTCGCGGAAAGATTGTCTCCGCCGCTCTCGACGAGGATGAGTTTCGCGTCGGGATGGCGGCGCTCCAGTTCCTCGATGGCCGCAACGTTCATTGATGTATCATCGCGAATAGCCGTGTGCGGGCAGCCGCCGGTCTCGACTCCAAGGATGCGGTCGGCGGGCAGCGCGTTGTTGCGGGTCAGGAACTCTGCATCTTCGCGCGTGTAGATGTCGTTCGTGACTACGGCCATCGAGAGTTCCTCCTGCAACCACTGGCAGAGCCGAAGGACACATATGGTTTTCCCCGAGCCCACGGGCCCGCCGATTCCGATTTTTACTGGTCTTTGGTTCATGAAATGAAAAGTCGTTCGTTCGCGAACTCGTGTCGCATCGAAGCGATTTCCAGCAGCGGGTCGAAGTATCCTGCATCGTCGCGCTCGATTTCCAGTGAATCGCGAATCGTAATGGCGGCCTGCGACAACGCGTCGCGCAGCACCCGCTGGCAGCCCTCCTGTCCAATACGAATGAGCTTCAACGCTGCTCCGCACACGCCTGAAACAGTTTGGTAAAAGTAAGCGGCAAGCGCGGCCTCCAGTGGGAATCCTTCCGCGCGGGCTTGCAGTGCGCAGACGACGAGATGGTTTCCGTGCGCTTCTTCGGAGCTGATTGCATGGGCAAACTCGCGGTAGGAAGGATGCTCATTCACTGCACGCAGGGCGGCGAGACGGCGTCTCCCGATTTGCGTGCTGGCGTCGCGGGTCTCTCGCGCGAGCTTTGATGCAGATATTTCAAAATCGATTTCGCACAACGCAGCCAAGTCCGGGGCTTCAAAAGCGACGCGCAGGTAAGGAAGTTCAAATGCCGAGAGCGCAGGTAGCAAATGGCGCAGCACGAAATCGCGCAGTCCTGCTTCGTTCCGCGTCGATGTGAGGCGGGCGAATTCTTCGAAGCCGAGCGAGTGCGCATACGCTCCGGTGGGAAAGAGCGTGTCGTTCGTCTGAAGCAGGGCTGGCAGCCAGGACAGCGGGTCAGGACTCATGACTGTGCGCCTTCGCAAACGGGATGAATACCTGTTCGGCCACTGTGAACGGGATGCCTTGTCGCCCGAAGAGTGCGCGCAGTGCGGAATCATCGGGGACGCGCACCACATCTTCGGTGACCTGAATTGGAAAGTGCAGGTTTCCAATGGTCCAACCGAGTCGGGCAACTGCAGCGGGCTTGGGGATCAGTGCGATTTCGAGGACGGGTTCGGGCTTTTGCTCGATGGTGTAAAGCGCTGTATCGCTCGCATAGAACGCATCGCCATGGGCGAGCGGACTGGCGAGGTCGAAGCCAAACTCCACGCCGTCCTCTGCAACCGAGCGCCAGCGGCGCTTCGCGAGCGTGAGACGATCCGCGCGGAGCATCATTATGGGCAATTGAGGAATCGGGTTCAGGGCGGAATGGATAAGAATCATTGCGCCTAAAACAGAAAGTAGCGCTGCGCCATCGGCAGCACGCTCGCAGGCTCGCAGGTGAGGATGCGGCCATCGGCTTTCACCGTGTAGGTTTCCGGATCCACTTCGATGTGCGGGGTTGCATCGTTCCAGATCAGGTCCTTTTTGGTGACGGCTCGCGTGCCTCTTACGGCGACCAGTCGCTTCGCAAGCGCGAGGTGATTCAATGTGCCATTTTCGAGCGCGGAGCTGCTCACAAATGTGACGCTCGTAGAATACTTCGCGCGACCGTGTGCCGCGAATTGCGGGCGGTAGAACATCGGTTGCGGCGTGGGGATGCTCGCGTTCGGGTCGCCCATGTTTGCCATGGCGATGAGGCCGCCTTTGAGAATCACTTCCGGCTTCACTCCCAAGAATGCAGGCTTCCAGACAACTAGGTCGGCGAGCTTGCCGGGCTCGATGCTCCCGACTTCGTGCGCGATGCCGTGGGCGATTGCGGGGTTGATGGTGTATTTCGCGACGTAGCGGAGTGCGCGGAAGTTGTCGGCCGGGCGCGTGGATTCCAGCGCGCCAAATTGCACCTTCATCTTGTGCGCGGTCTGCCATGTGCGCGTGATGACTTCGCCGACGCGTCCCATGGCTTGCGAGTCGCTCGACATGATCGAAATCGCGCCCATGTCGTGCAACATGTCTTCGGCCGCGATGGTCTCGGGGCGAATCCGGCTTTCTGCAAACGCGACGTCCTCCGGAATCTTGGAATCGAGATGATGACACACCATCAACATGTCGAGATGCTCGGCTATGGTGTTCACCGTGAAAGGCCGCGTCGGGTTCGTGGATGACGGGAGGACATTCAGTTCGCCGCAGACGCGGATGATGTCCGGCGCGTGACCGCCGCCGGCTCCCTCGCTGTGAAATGTGTGAATCGTCCTGCCTTTGAAAGCCGCGAGCGTGGCTTCGAGAAAACCCGCTTCGTTCAGCGTGTCGGTGTGAATCGCGACCTGCACGTCGAACTCATCGGCGACGCCGAGACAGCAGTCGATAGCGGCGGGAGTTGTGCCCCAATCTTCGTGCAGCTTCAACCCGATGACGCCCGCCCGCACTTGCTCGCGGAGCGGTTCGGGTGTTGCGCAGTTTCCTTTTCCGAGAAATCCGATGTTCATCGGATACTCGTCAGCCGCTTCCAGCATCCGGTGAATGTTCCAGGCCCCCGGCGTGCAGGTCGTTGCGTACGTTCCGTGCGAAGGACCGGTGCCTCCGCCGATCATTGTCGTCACGCCGCTCGCGAGCGCGTGTTCGATCTGCTGCGGGCAGATGAAGTGGATGTGCGTGTCGATCCCGCCTGCGGTGATGATGCAGCCTTCGCCCGCGATGACTTCGGTCGCAGCGCCGATGGTCATGGTGATTCCCGGCTGAATGCCCGGATTTCCTGCATGACCAATTCCGACTATGCGGCCGCCTTTGATGCCGATGTCCGCCTTTACGACTCCGACTTTAGCGTCGAGGATGAGCGCGTTCGTGATGACGAGGTCGAGGCAATCAGCATCGAGTGCGGTCGGCGACTGACCCATTCCATCGCGGATGACTTTGCCGCCGCCAAACTTCACTTCGTTGCCGTAGCCGCCGTTCTCGGCAATGAGGTCGCGCTCGACTTCGATGAACAGCTCCGTGTCGGCGAGTCGCACGCGATCCCCGACGGTCGGGCCGAACATGTCGGCGTATTGGCGGCGGGAGAGTGTCAGTGGCATGGTGGAAAAATTGAACCACCAAGGCACGAAGGCACCAAGGAAGGGTGACGATGAAAGCAAGAACTTGTTGTCTTTGTACCTTGGTGGTTCATCATAACGCGATGCGTTTGATGCCGTCTTGAATGAGCGGCACATTGAAATTGATTAGCAGGGCAAGACGACGCCTGCTCAATTTCAGATAGGTGAGCACCTGCGCTTTATGGACTGGCAGTAGGTTCTCCACCGCCTTCAGTTCGACGATCAGCTTGCCATCCACGAGCAAATCAATGCGTAGCCCCGCCTCGATTTTCACACCGTCATACACCACCGGCAGCAGGACTTGTCTTTCGACCTGCAATCCTCGTTTTCCCAATTCATGGGCGAGACAGACTTCATAAACACTCTCAAGCAATCCCGGACCAAGCTCGGAGTGAACCCTGAACGCCGCATCCACAACCACCTTTGCCATGGCATCCCATTCTTCTCCCGGTCCTTCCCTTGGTGTCTTCGTGTCTTGGTGGTTCATCCGAGTTTTCCGTTCACTTTTGCGTTAAGTCCGAAGACCTCGCGCTCGCCGGAGAGTGCTACCAGCTCGACATCCCGAGTGTCGCCGGGCTCAAAGCGCACGGCCGTCCCCGCCGGGATGTTCAGCCGGAAACCGCGCGCTGCGGCGCGGTCGAATGCAAGCGATTCGTTCACTTCGAAGAAATGAAAGTGACTTCCGATTTGAACGGGTCGGTCTCCGGTGTTGGCAACGCGGATGACTTGAGTGTCGAGGCCGACGTTTGCTGGCAATGGGGCTTCAGCGACGATGATTTCTCCGGGTATCATATTCAGCGAATCGAATGGTGGACGGTGACGAGCTTTGTTCCATCTGGGAATGTTGCCTCGACTTGCACTTCGTGAATCATTTCGGCGATGCCTTCCATCACATCCGAGCGTTTAAGGATG
Organism: Chthoniobacteraceae bacterium; assembly: GCA_947471505.1. GTDB lineage: Bacteria > Verrucomicrobiota > Verrucomicrobiia > Chthoniobacterales > Chthoniobacteraceae > SXWH01. Next base: position 58,798 of record CANIWM010000016.1, read on the forward strand.
GTGGTTCCGTAGCTCATCAAATCGCTCACCGAGCGGCCATCACGAGCGCCCTCCATGATTTCGTATGAAATAATCGCGATGGACTCCGGGTAGTTCAGCTTCAGTCCGCGGGCCTGACGGCGGCGGGCGAGATCGGCTGCGACGACGATGAGCAGCTTTTCGGTTTCGCGAGGTGCGAGATGCATGGGCTACAGCGAGCGGAGCAACATTCCTGCTGCGATGATCGTGGATACCGCGCCGATTCCACGGGCGACAAGGATGTGCCGCTCGCGGAGCAGTCGCGCCATTCCCATACCGACTCCGCAAATTGCCAAAGTTCCAGCCAGCACACCGCCGCAATAAGCGGCCATGTTCGCGGAGCTCGGAGCTTCGGAACCGTGCGCCCAACCGTGAATCAGCGCGCAGGCGGCGGCTAATCCGCACGCGAGCGGAGCGCTCGCGCGGAATCCTCCGGCGAGCGATGCAGAAAATAAAACCACCGTCACGGCGAGCGCAGTTTCGATACCGGTGAATGTGCCAGTCAATAGTCCGCCGAGCATTCCAACCGCATTCGCGCCGATGAACGCCGCGACCGGAAGCCAGCGCGAAGTTTTGTCGTGGAGCCCGGCCCAAAGTCCGAGCGCGAGCGCCGCGAGGAGATGATCGAATCCCGTGAATGGATGCGCGAGGCCCCATCCGATGTCGCCTTCGTGGCCCGCGTGACCGGGATGCGCGTGGGCGAGTGCCGGGAGGAGCAGGAGTGTGATGAGCAGTTTCGTTTTCATTGGCTGATTGTTGATTGCTGGTTTGAAGTGTGTGAAGCGAATCTTGCGCTATTCGATGTCTTCGCCGGCCTGTGTCAGGCGGATCATCGGGAGCTTTTCCTCTTCGCCGATCTCCGCCGGAGGGTGAATGAGTTCATCCAGACGATGTTTCATCGCGATGAATTCCGGTGCGATCATTTGCGCGGAAGTGCGCGGGCGAGGGACTGGGTTCTCGATGAACTCGACAACGCGGCCTGGATTTGTGCCCATCACGAGGATTCGGTCGGAAAGGAGCACTGCTTCGTCGAGATCGTGAGTGATGAAAAGAATGGTCACATCGACCTGCTTCCAGATTTGCAGAAGATAGCCCTGCATCTTGCATCGCGTGAGCGAATCGAGGGCGCCAAACGGCTCGTCCATGATGAGAATACGCGGCTCGTTCGCCAGCGCACGGGCGATTGCGACGCGTTGCTTCATGCCGCCGGATAGCTCGTGCGGGTAGGACTGCTCGAACTTTCCGAGTCCCACCATATCGAGCCATTCGCGCGCCTCGCTCTCGGCGGTGACCCGCGCTTTCCCGCGCATCTCCAGACCAAACATCACGTTCTGACGAACCGTGAGCCATGGGAAAAGCGTGTAGCCTTGGAAGACCATCCCGCGATCCGGTCCGGGGCCGGCGACAGCCTTTCCGTCCAGGAGAACTTCGCCCGATGTTGCCTCGTCGAGGCCGGCGATGATGCGGATGAATGTGGATTTTCCACAACCCGAAGGACCAATCACCGTGATGAACTCCCTTCGCCGGATATCGAGAGACAGGCCGCTGAAGACCGTGCGCGTGCCATCCTCGGCGACATAGCTTTTTGTGAGATTGCGGACCGAAAGAATGACCGGCCGTTCGAGAATGCGCTGAAACCGATCGCGGACCGCCGGTGATTGCGCGCGATAATCCGGGACGATTGGAAGCGCCGTCATGATGCCGCCTCCGGAGCCGGGCCGCTCCCGACTTTCCCAACCCACCGAGCGCACCATGCGACGAAGCGATTTGGGCGTTTGTTCGTTCGTTTCCACGGGAAAATCACGCGCCCCAGCCATGCGAGCGCGATGTCGGAGGTGAAGCCGATGATGCCGATCATTGCGATGGCGGCATAAACGTTGTCGAAGTTCCGGTAACGCGCCTGCTGGCTGATGAAATACGTGATGCCCGACATAGTGCCGACGACCTCCGCGACGATGAGGTAGGTCCACGCCCAGCCGAGGAGAATCCGCATGTCCGTGTAGATGTCCGTGATGGTCGCTGGGATGATCACCCGACGGACCAGCATCCAGCGGCTCGCGCCGAGAGTTTGCGCAGCTTCAATGAGCGCCGGGTCCGCTTTGCGCACCGTATTGGCAATGACCAGAACCTGCTGAAAAAATGTGCCGATGAAGATGATCGCCACCTTGGGGCCGTCATCGATTCCAAGGATGGCCACGCGCAACGCGCCAAATGCGGGCGCGGGCAGGTAACGGAAAAACTCAATGAACGGCTCGTGAATGCGCGAGAAGAAGCGAAATGCCCCGCAGAGGATTCCCAACGGAACGCCTATGAGCGATGACAGGAAAAACGCCCAGGAGATGGTGCGGATACTGTGACCCAAACTCTCGTGCAGCCATGGTTCTCCCGGCAGTCGCGGCGGTGTGATGAAGGCGGTGTAAAATGACCGCACGACAGCGTGCGGTGCGGGTAAATAGACGGGATTGACGCGTTCACCGACTGGTAGTGCGGCTCCGGTCTGACGTGCATTCTCCAACTCCCGTGCGAAATCCTCCCGTGGAATATCCATATCCTCTGTGAAGTATTCCACTTCACCGGGATCGCTGATGCGCACGAGCGGATGCCAGAGCCACGGAACATAGCTCACCAGACACCACAAAATGAGCGGGGCTGCGAACGACAGCACGAGAAGCACGAACCGCCGCCGAGGCGGCAGTTCATGTTTCAATCCCAGCCAATCGTTCGCCGCCATCGTGTGCTACTTGAGCCCCATGATGATGCTTGGCGCGACGTAGTTCTCGGCTTTCTGCGAGACCTTATAGACTTTGTTATCGAGGTTGAATTTGTTGCCGACCGCCATGGAGCCGTAGATGGAATCGAGCCCGTCGCCCTTCTTCAGCGCAGCCTTGGCCTCGGTGAGCGTAAGGAAGTGGGTGCCGGGAATGTTCTCTGCGTATTCCTCGGGTTTCGCGCCGACCTTTGCCGCCATGATTTTCACGGCTTCATCCCTTGTCGCCGGGTCTTTGATGTAGTCCACGCACTTGTAGTAGACCTTCACGACCCTCTCCCACTCGGTCTTGTTCTTGGCCAGACTCGTGGGGCTTACGGCGAGAACGTCATAGATGAGTCCTTTCGCATCCGCGCTGCTGAAAAGCTTCTTCGAGCCGGGCACTTGCTTCAATGCTTGTCCGGAAACCGGATACCACGCGCCGACTGCTCCGACCTTGCCGCTCGCGAGTGTCTGCGGCGTGTCGTTTGTGGAGGTGTTTACCAACTCCACGTCGGACTGCTTCATTCCGTTCATCTCGAGCGCCTTTAGTAAAAGCATGTGCTCGACGAGCGTTAACTCGAGTCCGACTTTCTGTCCTTTCAGCGCCTTGATGGAATCGATGCCCGGCTTGCCGATGATCATGTCATTGCCGTCGCTGTAATCCAGAAGCGCGATGAACTTGCTTTTGGCACCGTTGGCTCCCGAGACAAGAGCGTCCGTCGCCACGACGGTGACTCCGTCCACTTTTCCCGCAGCAAACGCGTCGAGCGAGGGTAGATAGTCGAACCACAAAAGCTCCACATCCACGCCTTCCTCCTTAAACCATCCTTTTTGTTTCGCCACTTCGAGAATCGTAAAGCCCGGCCAGTCTGAATAGGCGATTTTCAACGGAGCGGCGTGAAGCGTGGCTGCGAATGCGAGAGCGGAAGCGAGTAGTGAGCGGATAAACATGTCGGTTTTGTTGTTTGTTGGATGACAATCGGCGTGCGATGTCCGGTGCCCATTTGCATGGTCCGTGCCATCGCGTGCCGCTTGCGCAATTAAGTTCGCGATTCATTTACTGGTGGGCATCTCGGCCTTTCCGGACAAAAGCTGCACCTTCGTGAGTTGTGTTCAATTAGACACAGGCTGGCAAAAAACAGACAGGAAAAACGCCAGTCTCAAAACTCGCAGGTATGAGCTTTCAAAGAAAACGTCATACGCAAACGAGAAGGCATTTGACGTGCTGTGACGATGTGTGAAATACACTCCCCGGAATTCAAGGAATGTCTCGCAAAGCAAAAACTCCAACCGCCGCTCGTGTGACCATCTCGCTGCCAGTCTCGTTGTTTGACGAGCTCGACGCGATGGTCGAAGCGCGTGGGTTCGCGAATCGCTCGCAGGCGCTGTCCAAGATCATCAGCGAGCACCTTGTCCGCGATGCGGAGCAACTCGGACGGCAGATTATGGCTGGCACCATTACGCTGATTTACGACCACACAAAGCCCGGTCTGCAAAGCCGGTTGATGAAGCTCCAGCACCGCTATTTGAAGGAGATCATCTCATCCCAGCACGTGCATCTGGAGAATCACCACAGCTTGGAAGTCCTCCTCGTGCAAGGCCCCGGACGCCGCCTGCGGCAGATCGCGGATGCGCTCATCGCGTGCAAGGGCGTGAAACACGGAAACCTCAATGTGACATCCACCATTCTCCCGCCGATTTACTGACCTATGCCAGATCCTTTACTCATCCGTTTCGAAGAAATCGTGCAGCCCGGCGCGAGTTGGTCCCATGTGCTCAAGCGCGGCACGACGCTTCGCATTGTGGACACCGAAGGCGGCGCGAACGTGTCGGCACTATTCTACAACTTCGAGCTGCCTTCCGAGCGGGTTAATTTGCCCGATACGTTGAAATGCCAGCACACCGCTCGGCTCACCGCCGGGCACTGCATCTATTCGGACATGGGGCGCATTCTCGTATCCATCACCGGCGACACTTGTGGCTGGCACGATCCTCTTGCGGGTTGCACGAGCGCCGCAGATATCGCCGCGAAATACGGCGAGCGCAGTTATCAAATCGCTCGCAATGATTGGTATCGCAACGGCCACGAGCGGTTCGTCACCGAACTCGGGAAATACGGTCTCGGCGAGCGTGACCTCGCGATGAATGTGAACTTTTTCCAGAAGGTGACAGCCAGAGAGGACGGACGTCTCCGTCTCGCCGGGGGCAATTCACATCCTGGAGCCAGCGTGGATTTGCGGTCAGAAATGAACACGCTCGTGGTGCTCAATACCTGCGTGCATCCTCTGGACCCGTCGCCGGTTTACGCGCCGAAGCCTGTGAAGCTCATTGTTTATACCTCGCCGCCGCCGGGACCTGACGACCCCTGCCGTCGGTCCTGTCCGGAAAACGAGAGAGGTTTCATCATCACTGAACGTTATTTTTTATGAGTACGTTGACCGAAAGTACACTCGACCCCGCGGAGGCCGTTTACGATTTCATCCTTCCTGCCGGCGAACCTTGGGCGCGTGAGGTGTTGCGTGGACAGACGATTCGCATCGTGGATTTGGAGGGAAATCAGGCGGCCGATACGTTGTTCTACAATGCGCATGACCCCGCAGACCGATACAGCGTGCAGGACACCATCCGCGCGCAGGGCGCTTTGTATCTCACGACGGGAACGCGCCTCGTGTCCACACGGGGGAACACATTGCTCACCATTACAGCCGATACCTGTGGCCAGCACGACACGCTCGGCGGAGCCTGCGCGTGTGAGAGCAACATGGTTCGCTACGCACTCGAAAAACGGCACATGCACGCGTGCCGAGATAGCTTCCTGCTGGGACTTCGCCGCGCCAGGCCCACGTGGGGCACGCGCGACATCACGCATAACATCAACTTTTTCATGAACGTCCCGGTAACACCCGACGGTGGCCTGACATTTGCCGACGGGGTCTCGGCTCCGGGGCGCTATGTCGAGATGCGCGCCGAAATGGACGTGCTCTGCCTGATCTCAAATTGTCCCCAACTCAACAACCCCTGCAACGCCTACAATCCAACGCCCGTGCGGCTACTTATCTGGGACTGATGTTCACAAAAATCCTCATCGCAAATCGCGGAGCAATCTCACGCCGCATCACTCGCACGCTTCACCGAATGAACGTGGGAGCGGTCGCCGTGTATTCGGAAGCCGACGCGGATTCGCTCCATGTCCGCGATGCCGATGAGGCAGTGTTGCTCGGTCCGCCGCCGGTCACGGAGAGCTATCTGCGCGTGGATAGGATTCTCGCCGCCGCCCGGGAGACCGGTGCGCAGGCGGTGCATCCGGGTTACGGGTTTTTAAGCGAGAACGCCGATTTCGCGGAGTCGTGCGAGGCTGCGGGGCTCGCATTCGTCGGGCCAACGCCGGAGCAAATGCGCGTGTTTGGATTAAAGCACACCGCGCGGGATTTGGCGGAGCGTGCTGGTGTGCCGCTTTTGCCCGGCACGGGATTGCTGGCCGATGTGAACGCAGCAGCGGTCGAGGCGGCGCGGATTGGCTTTCCGGTGATGCTAAAGAGCACTGCGGGCGGCGGCGGCATCGGGATGAAAGTCTGCTGGAGCGAAGCGGATTTGGCTGAAGCGTTTGCAACGGTCGAGCGGCTGAGTCGCAGCAATTTCAAAGAATCCGGCATCTTTCTCGAAAAGTTCGTCGCGAACGCGCGGCACATCGAAGTGCAGATTTTCGGCGATGGAAATGGTCGGGTTCTTGCGCTGGGCGAGCGCGATTGTTCTGCGCAACGGCGCAATCAGAAGGTGATCGAAGAGACACCCGCACCCGGATTGAGTGATGCTCAGCGAGCGGGGCTCTTTTCGGCGGCGGTGAAGCTCGGTGGTCTTGTGAAGTATCGGTCGGCTGGCACGGTGGAGTTCGTGTTCGATTCCGACAGCGGGCAGTTTTATTTCCTCGAGGTGAATACGCGTTTGCAGGTCGAGCACGGCGTCACCGAAGAAGTTTGCGGCGTGGACCTCGTGGAGTGGATGGTTCGGCTTGCGGCGGGAGAGACTCAGTTTCTTGATGATTACACGGACGCGCCGCGTGGTCACAGCATTCAGGTCCGCATTTACGCGGAAGACCCGGCGAAGAATTTCCAGCCGAGTTGCGGTCTGCTTACGGGCGTCAATTTGCCGGACACGCGATGTGAGACTTGGATCGAGCGCGGCACGGAGGTCACGCCATTCTACGACCCGATGCTGGCGAAGATCATCGTCCATGCCGGCACTCGCGTTGAAGCAATGGCGAAGCTTGGCGAGGCTCTTGCAGCAAGCGCGTTCGACGGCATCGAGACGAATCTCGCGTATCTGCGCTCCGTTATCGCCACGCCTGAGTTCCGTGCGGGCACTGTGACCACGCGCTTCCTCGGGACGCTCAATGTGGCTGCATGCACTGTGGATGTTTTGGAAGCAGGCGCACAGACGACGGTGCAGGATTACCCCGGTCGGACCGGCTATTGGGCGGTGGGCGTTCCGCCGTCCGGCCCCATGGACCCGCTCGCGCATCGCCTCGCGAATCGACTGCTCGGCAATGAGTCGGACGCTGCCACGCTCGAAGTCGTCATGACAGGCCCCACGTTACGCTTCAACGCCGCGACGAGTATTGCGCTTTGCGGTGCGGAGTTCTCTGCCGAGCTCGATGGCGTTCCCGTTCCGCGCTGGCAGTCGGTTGCGGTAGGGGCGGGGGCCACACTGCGGGTGAAGGCACTGAGCGGGCCCGGTGCCCGCTGCTATCTTGCGGTCGCCGGCGGGTTTCAAGTGCCGGAGTTCCTTGGCAGTCGCTCAACGTTTACACTGGGGAAATTTGGCGGTCACGGCGGTCGGGCAATTCGCCCCGGCGATGTTCTGCACTTCCGGGATGCTTTGACGGATATTCCTGCCGCGCTTCCGTCCGCTCTGGTGCCTGAATACACGAACGCGTGGGAAATCGGGGTGCTCTACGGGCCGCACGGCGCGCCGGATTTTTTCACGGACGAAGACATCGAGATGTTCTTCAGCACGGCGTGGAAGGTTCACTACAACTCGAATCCTACCGGCGTGCGCCTCATAGGCCCGAAGCCAAAGTGGGCGCGCTCTGACGGCGGTGAGGCTGGTCTGCATCCCTCAAACATCCATGACAACGCATACGCGGTGGGGGCGGTGGACTTCACGGGCGACATGCCGATTATTCTCGGTCCGGATGGGCCGAGCCTCGGGGGATTTGTTTGTCCGGCAGTGATCGTGCAGGCGGAACTTTGGAAAATGGGGCAATTGAAAGCAGGGGACACCGTGCGCTTTCGGCGCATCACTCTCGCCGAGGCCAACGCTCGCGAACTTGAGCAGGATAGCGCCATAGCTGCGCTAGCACCGCAGCAGGCTTCATCACACTCGACCATGTTGGAGCCAGCCGTCGAGTATCGCGATTCGCAACGCGACATCTGTTACCGACGCGCGGGAGACAAATATCTGCTGGTGGAGTATGGCCCGCTCGTGCTCGACCTAGCACTGCGCTTCCGGGTTCACGCGCTCATGCAATGGCTGGAAGCCCGGGCCGTCCATGGTGTCATCGATCTTACCCCGGGAATTCGTTCACTGCAAATTCACTACGATTCGCGGATACTGCCGCTCGCTGAATTGATGGGCCTTTTGAAGAAGGCGGAGACCGAATTGCCTGATACCGACCAAATCGAAGTGCCATCGAGGATCGTGCATCTGCCGCTGTCATGGGACGATCCGGCGACGCGACTCGCGATCGAAAAATACATGCAAAGCGTCCGTGCCGACGCTCCGTGGTGCCCGAGCAATCTGGAGTTCATTCGCCGCATCAACGGCCTCGCGGATCTCGACGAAGTAAAGCGCATCGTATTTGACGCGAGTTATCTCGTGCTCGGCCTCGGCGACGTCTATCTGGGCGCCCCCGTGGCCACGCCGCTTGATCCGAGGCACCGTCTCGTAACCACGAAATACAATCCTGCGCGAACGTGGACACCGGAGAACGCGGTCGGCATCGGCGGCGCATATATGTGCATCTACGGAATGGAAGGTCCGGGCGGCTATCAGTTCGTCGGGCGCACCGTGCAGTGCTGGAACTCGTGGCGCACGACCGAGAATTTTGAGGCCGGAAAACCGTGGCTGCTCCGCTTTTTTGATCAAGTCCGGTTCTATCCTGTGAGTGCCGAAGAGCTGCTGGAAATGCGCGCAGATTTCCTGCGAGGACAATTCAAAGTGCGCGTCGAGGAAACCACCTTCGGGATGCACGATTACCGCGCCTTTCTGGAGCGTGAATCAGAAAGCATTGCCGCGTTCCGCGAAACACAACGCGCTGCTTTTGCCGCAGAGCGCGGGCGTTGGGAAGCCGCCGGACAGAATCTCGCGGAGGCCGCTACAGAGCCCGATCTTCCGCCCGAAGAAGTCACGCTCCCTGCAGGTTCCCGCGCAGTATCCGCACACCTGCCCGGAAGCGTATGGGCGGTTCTTGTGGAAGAGGGTGCATCGGTCGCGGAAGGAGAAAAGCTTCTCATCTTGGAGAGCATGAAGATGGAGACGGCGATCATTGCACCTTGTGCAGGTGTCGTTTCCCGGGTGCTGAGCACCAAGGGGCGAACCGTTGAGCCGGGCCAGACTCTGCTCGTGATTGTCGAGAATTAGCGAGAAGCGCAGTAGGCGCGCCAGCCGCCGTATTCGCTAATTTCACGCTGGCCCACGCAGAGAATCGGTTCTGCGAGGACGCCGAGAATTTCATCCCCGTTGGCGAGTTGGACTTTGCCAATGCTTAGACCGGCGGGCTCTTTCAAAAGAATGCTGGCAAGCCCTGCGGGTGGCACCGCCCATACCTCGACCGCTACCGCGACACCGCCCTCGGCGACTCGCACCATGCCGGGGTGCCGATCGCCGATGGAATAGATACGGTAGTCCGGGACGGTCTGATCCTCACGGATGAACTCAGCACCGACTGCGAGCATGTTCGGGTTGAGTTCAAGACCGCGCATGAGCGTGCCGTTGACAGCGAGGTGAATGAGGTCGGGCATGAGTTATACGGTGAGATGGCTGCGGACCACGGCGTCGGTGAGTTCGGCGACAGGGCCCGCTGCTACGACGACTCCGCGATCCATGATGGCAAAGCAATCTGCGAGTTCACGGCAGAAATCGAGGTATTGTTCGACGAGAAGGATGCTCATTTTTCCCTCCGCCCGGAGCATTTTGATCGTGTCGCCGATTTGGTCGATGATGTTGGGCTGAATGCCCTCGGTCGGTTCATCGAGGATGAGGATTTTCGGATCGGTGAGCAGTGCGCGGGCGATGGCGAGTTGCTGCTGCTGGCCGCCGGAGAGCATTCCACCCTTGCGGGGCAGGAAGTCCTTCAGAATTGGAAAGAGCGCGAAGATGCGGGCAAACTTCTCTTTTCGTCCTGCGCTTTTTCCCTGCGCTTTCAGGCCGATGTCGAGGTTCTCTTCCACGGTGAGGTGAGGAAAAATGTCGCGTCCTTGCGGCACGTAGCCCATCCCGGCACGGGCGCGGTGTTCGGCTCGTTCGCGGGTGACATCCTGACCGCCGAGTGTGATGGAGCCGCTGTCGGATGACTGAAGTCCGACGATGCTTTTGAGGGTGGTGGTTTTGCCGACACCGTTGCGCCCCATGAGACAAAAGACGCTGTTCGGCGGGACGGTGAAGTTGACTCCGCGGAGAATCTGGCTGCCGCTGATAGAGACGTTGAGATTGGATACGGTGAGCATGGTTACGCGGCCCTCGCTTTCCGTCCGAGATAGACTTCGAGGACTCGCTCGTCGTTCTGCACTTCATCGACCGGACCTTCGCAAAGGACGTGGCCTTGATGGAGCACGGTGACTTTCCGCCCCTGCGAAATCTGCCGGACAAATGTCATGTCGTGTTCGATGACCAGGATGCTGTGCTTGTCCCCCGCGAGGCTGAGCAGGAGGTCGCCGGTCTTCGCGGTCTCCTCGTCGGTCATTCCGGCGGCGGGCTCATCGACGAGAAGGAGGCGTGCGTTTTGCGCGAGCAGCATCCCGATTTCCAGCCACTGCTTTTGGCCATGCGCGAGCGCTCCAGCTTTGCGCTGGCTGTGGGCGGAGAGGTTGATGGTTTTCAAAATGTCTTCGATGCGGTCACGCTCGGTGCTGTTGAGCCTTGAAAAGAGCGAGCGGAAGACGCCGCGGCTGCCTTCCAGCGAGAGGACAAGGTTTTCGTGAACAGTGTGATCGGTATAGACGGTCGGCGTCTGGAATTTCCTGCCGATGCCGAGTCGGTAGATCTCATACTCGCTCATTCGTGTAAGGTCATGGGCATCCATGAAATCGATTTTTCCCTCGTCTGGTTTTGTCCGACCGGTGATGAGATCGAGGAATGTGGTTTTCCCCGCGCCGTTGGGGCCGATGACGGTGCGAAGCTCGCCGACGTCCATATAGAAGGTGAGCTCGCGGATAGCCTGGAATCCGTCGAATGACTTATTCACGCCCTCTGCGGAAATGATGAATTGTTTTCGGCTCATGGTGTCGCGGCTGCGGTATCGGTTGCGAGGGCTGACGGAGTCTGTTTCCGCTTCAGCAGGCCGCGGATTTGTGCGGGCAGTCCTACGATTCCTTTTGGCATAAAGAGCACGACGAGGATGAAAAGCCCTCCGAGCATGAGGAGCCAAAGATCCGGATAGGCGCGGGTCGCCCAGGATTTCAGCGCGTTGATGACGACGGCTCCGACGACCGGTCCCAGCAGAGTGCCGCGCCCACCGACGGCGACCCACACGATGATTTCCAGCGACTTGTCCGTTTGCATTTCGCTGGGATTGATGATGCCGACTTGCGGAACGTAAAGTGCGCCTGCGACTCCTGCGATGATCGCGCAAATTACAAATACGAAGAGCTTGTAGTTCGCCGCCGCGTAGCCGCTGAAGAGCACACGCGTTTCGCTGTCGCGCACTGCGCGTTGCACGAGGCCGAACTTCGTCGTGGTGAGCCATCGGCAAAAGCCATAGACGGCGATGAGCACGATCGCAGTGGCTATAAACAGTCCGCGCTGAGTTCCAGCCGCCCGCACGTCTGCACCCAGCAGGAACTTGAAATCGGTAAAGCCGTTGTTCCCGCCGAGCAGCATGTCGTTGCGGAAAAACATCAGCGCTGCGCCGTAGGTCAAAGCCTGCGTGAGGATGGAAAAATAGACACCTTTGATCCGCGAGCGGAAGGCTAGATAGCCGAATCCTGTCGCCACGATTGCCGGCAGAGCGATGACCATGAGCATCGAAAACACGAGGCTGGAGAATGGCACCCAAAAGGCGGGAAGCTGCTCCCAGCCTAGGAATACGAGGAAGTCCGGGATCGGCTTCTTGTATTGGCCAAGGTCGCCGATCATCCGCATCAGATGCATTCCCATCATGTATCCGCCGAGCGCGAAAAAGAGCGACTGGCCCAAGCTCAAAAGTCCCGTGTAGCCCCACAATAAATCCACGGAGATGGCGAGGATCGCGTAGCAGAGGTATTTGCCCCATACGCTCATCGTGAAGTTACTCACGACTCCTGCGGCATTCAGCGCAGGCAGGAGGACGATGAGGATGACGGCAGCGATTGCGACAATGATGAGCTCGATCTTGTTTCGATTGGATTTCATCAGTTTTCGAGGCTCCGGCTTTTTGTCACGAACAGTCCGGCGGGCTTCCATTGGAGGAAGAGGATGATTCCGAGGAGCACGAGGATTTTTCCGAGCACAGGGTTGCCGAGAATTTGCTGGAGTGATTGGTCGAGCATACCGATGCCGAGCGCGCTGATCACGGTTCCAATTAAATTACCCACGCCGCCGACTACCACCGTCATGAAGCAGTCCACAATGTAGAGCTGCCCGAGCGATGGACCGACGTTGCCGATTTGGCTGATGAACGCGCCCGCGAGCCCCGCGAGGCCGCTGCCCAGCGCGAAGGTGAGCATGTTTACCCGCTCCGTGCGGACACCCATGCAGGCGGCCATCTGACGATTTTGCATCACCGCCCGAATGAGCAGGCCGAGCGGTGTTTTCTTCAAAAGCATCGTGACTCCGAAAACGATGGCCACGGCGAAAACGATTACGAACACACGGTTCCAGCCGAACAGCACGTCGTTCACCGTCCAGTTTCCGCTGAGCCAGCTTGGCGAAGATACCTGCACGTTGTTTGCGCCAAAGGTGAGTCGGAAGAGTTGCTGCAAAACGAGCGAGACACCCCAGGTCGCGAGGAGCGATTCCAGCGGGCGGCGGTAGAGAAAGCGGATGATGCCGCGCTCCAGTGCGATGCCTGCGAGTGCGGCCGTAAGAAAGCTGAGGGGCAGCGCGAGGACGAAGTAGCAGTTGTAGAGCGTGCCGGTCGCGTTCATTCCGGGAAGTGCGATGTGGATGCCGAACGGTGACAGTTCCAAGCCGGGACCGAACACGCACTGCACCACGTATGTCGTGTATGCCCCGATGGCGATCATTTCCCCGTGCGCCATATTGATGACACCCATCAGCCCAAATGTGATCGCGAGTCCGATCGCGACAACGAGCAGGATGCTTCCCAAGGAGAGCCCTCGGAATGCGGTGCCGGCGGTGTTTACAAAAGTTACATGCTTCGCGATTTCATTCAGCGCCAGTTGTGCTGCGTTCGCGAGATTCGTTTTTGATTCAGCGGTAGCTTCAGCCACGATTGCCTTCAGCGCATCCTGGCTGGGGATGGAGCGGATTGCGCCGAGTTCGTTGCACGCGGCAATCTTCACAGCATCGTTTTCGTCCTTCAGTTGAATCAATGCGATGGCCTCGCGAATCGCTCGCTTCACGCGGGAATCGGTTTCGCGGGTCTGCCGCGCCAGCAATGCTGGAAGCCGCTCAGGGTCTTGCTCGCTTCCCATGGTTTCCACTGCCTCCTGGCGTTTCTTCGCGTCCGGCGAAGAGAGTTGCGCCATGTCGAGAACGCTCTTCATCGCAAGCCGCAGCGCCGAGTCGGTTTCTGCGGCATTGAGATCCGACGCGAGAAGCTTTCCGACCGCAGCGCCCGTATCAAAGCGATGGGCTAATTGCTTTCCCTCTCCGTCTTTCTCTTCGTCGAGCGTCACCGGAACCTTCGCTCCCGCAGCGTCCACGTTGAGAAATATCCCGCCTTCCTTCCACAACGTGAGCAGTGCGATGACTTCCTGCGGGTCGGAGTCCCCGAGCGAGGTCACCAGCTTTGCCTGCTCTTCGGAGTCCTCAATGAGGAGCGCCTTCGCGATGATTTCCCGCGGAGTTGCGGCATAAATGGAAGCGCCGAGCAGCCATGAAAGCAGCACGGCGAAAATGAGTTTGATCATTTGCAGTTGGGTCTTGGTTGCCGAATTGGGCGAGCCCTGCGGCACACAATGCGCAGAGCCCGCCCCGTTTCGATCGTTCCGGCACAAATCGGTGCGCGGTCGCTGCCGCTATTTAGTCGCGACCTTTGGCTTGAAGGTGCCCTTCAACCAGGGTTCACCAAACACGCCGTCGTATTGCTTGAGGATCTTGAACTGTCCGTCAGCTTTCGTTTCGCCGATGAAGACGTTCTTCGTAAGGTGCATGTTCTTTTGCGAAGTCACCTTGCCGCCCGGGCCGTTGAATGAGAGTCCGCTTTGCAACGCCTCACGGACCTTGTCCACCTCGAAGCTGCCTGCCTTTTCGACGGCGGCTTTCCAGAGATAAACACCGTCGTAGCTCAGCACCATTGGCGAGCAAGTCACGCGGCCTTCTTTCTTCACGCCGTCCACCGTTGTCTGTTTCAGCCATCCTTGGAAGTTGTCCACGAACGCCTTGTTCGCGGGTGACTTGATGCTCTGGAAGTAAGTCCAGCAACCGAGTTGACCCACGAGTTGCTTCGCGGGAAGAGCGCGGAATTCATCCTCGGAAATCGAGAACGAAACCACCGGGCACTTCTCTGCGGTGAGACCGGCAGCGGCGTATTCTTTGAAGAACGGCACGTTTGTGTCGCCGTTGAGCGTGCTGACTACGCAAGCCTTCCCGCCTGCCGAGAACTGCTTAATTTCCGCGATGATCTGCTGGTAATCGGTGTGGCCGAACGGCGTGTATTTTCCCGCCGAGATGACCTTGCCGGATTCGTCCTTTTTGAACCCGCCGCCGATGTTCTCAATCGGCACGCCTTTGCTCAGCAAATATTCGAGCAAAACCAAGTTCGTGGTCTGCGGATAAACGTAGTCGCTGCCGAGCAGGTAGAACTTCTTTTTTCCCTGTGCCAGCAAGTAGTCGATCGATGGCGTCGCCTGCTGATTCACCGCTTCTGCGGTGTAGAAGACATTCTTCGATTCCTCTTCGCCCTCGTACTGTACGGGGTAGAAAAGGAGGCCGTTGTTCTTTTCAAAGACCGGCAGCACGGACTTGCGGGACACGGATGTCCAGCAGCCGAAAACCACCGCGCACTTGTCCTGCTCGAGAAGCTGCTTTGCCTTCTCGGCGAAGAGCGGCCAGTTCGATGCGCCGTCCACTACGACGGGTTCGATTTTCTTGCCCGCGACACCGCCCTTGGCGTTGATTTCGTCGAACGTGAATAGGAGCACATCGCGAAGCGAAGTCTCTGAAATCGCCATCGTTCCCGAGAGCGAGTGAAGGATGCCGACCTTTACGGTATCCTGCGCCTGCACCGAGAGCACTGCGACCGTTGCGATGCCTGCTGCGAGGATGGATTTTTTAAGAGATTGAAACATGTGTTGTTGGATTGTTGTTGGAAATCAAGTCAGCCAATCGCTCCCCCGGCAGTCACCACACCACCGGGGGAGCCTTATGACCAAACCGCGCCACAAGGGTGCGTTTTCCTGACCAAAAGTTAGAAGCTGAACGAGACGCCGATGTTGCCCGTGACGAAGTCCGAATCCACGTTGCCGGGGAGCACGCTGTCCTCCGTGTGGTAGTAGGTCACGCCTGCCGAAAGCGTCGTGCCGTCAAACGCGCCTTTCAGTGCAATCGAGCCCTGGAGCCCGAGTGAAGCGTAGGCAAAACCAGCATCGCCGCCATGGTAGCCATCGGTCACGACCGCCACCGCGCCGGGAATCGAGAAGTTCACCGGACCTGCTGCGAAATCATACGAGCCGCTGAGAACTCCGACCACGCCTTCTTCCTGCCCGCCGTTGCCATCCACGCGTCCATGAAGCGTGAGCGTCGGTTTGAGGAAAGTATCGTAGCCGACCTTGAGGTCAACGATACGCTCGGATGCCCCGGCATACATCCACTCTTGATAGAGCATGGTGTAGGTGACTTTCCCCGCAGTGTAGGCAAAGCCCGCCCAGAGGTCCACTTCCTGCACTTTGCCGCCGATGGAGCTGACAGCTTTATCGTTCACATCCCACCAAGAGCCGAAGATGAGCTTCAGTTCCTCGGACATCTGGACGCCGATTTCAAGCTGCGGGTGAAAGAGCGCGTTGCTGAAGCTCGTGCCCCCGGCCCAAGTGTCGGCGCCGTAGGAGATGAAGTGTGTGTCCACCGTCAGGCTCAATGTGCCGCTGACTCGCGATTTCGCGGGTGCGGCCATCGGAGTTGCTGGTGTTCCGGCGAATGTTTGTGAACTCGTCAGCGCGCAAGCGGCTGCGAGAAGGATGGTCGTTTTGAGTATGTTCATTAGTTGTTGGTTGTTTTATATGCGCCATTCAAGGCACGCCGCCCCTTTAGCCACGGCCATGCCAACTCGCGTGCCACGCAAGAAAACGGTCTGGAGAGTTTTAGCAGCTTTGGATGAATGCGATTCATCACACCGGAAACCCCTCTCGCTATGGCTTTCCGCTGTCGCATCAAAGTTCCATGCAGGGGCTTCAAAGTGAACGCACTTTTGCATCTCGCAGCATCCCAACGCATGCATGCTGTTGAGCTTCAGATGAAGGAAACTTCCCACAGTGAATAAAACAACACAGCGGGAATTGCAAAAGACTCACGCGCACAGGCTCGCTCTGGCATAAAGGCGCAGCCGATCACCAGCAATGATGACCTCCGAGGAGCCGATAAAGGGAATACGCTCCGCTTGAACCAAGGCGGGCAGGCTGCTTTTAGCCCGATTTTTTCCCAGCGCGGGCGGCGAGTTCGGGATCCCAATCTGGGTCGTCCCACCACGGCTTTTCACTGAGGATATAGACGCCCATCGTGTCCAAG
The DNA here is from genome assembly GCA_947471505.1 of Chthoniobacteraceae bacterium. Lineage (GTDB taxonomy): Bacteria > Verrucomicrobiota > Verrucomicrobiia > Chthoniobacterales > Chthoniobacteraceae > SXWH01. The sequence continues at coordinate 75,665 of CANIWM010000016.1, forward strand.
GTGACAACGGGATTAGCGAGGATTTCATTCACCAATCCGGCGATGGTTTCCTCTAGCTTCACCTCCGCAGCGGCTTGCTTGGCCGAGTCGATGCCTGCTTGCGCACGGGCTCCGAGGCGGGCGCGGAGCATGGCGAAATGTTCTGCGGCTTCCTTCGTAGCTTTCTCTTTGGCAGTGACAAGTTCGGCGCCCTTTTTCACGGCGACGAGGGCGCGCTTCCCGGCAGTGTGGCAGGCTTTGCGCCAGTCTTCTTCGCCGAACTTTTCGCGGAGGTGCTCGGCGCGTTCTTTGCCCATGTTGCGGTCGGCTTTGAAATGATACCCCTTTTTGCAGGGCTCGATGACTTTGGATGGCGGGTCGTTGCCCACGTCGTCGCACCAGAACTCCACGCTCTGCTCCGGGAACCATCCTCGCACGAGCCGCAGCAGGCCGCCGCGCCGGACGCTGTCCCATTCCACGTCGGCGAGGGCCTTTTCTACAGCCTTGAGGTCCACGGAGACGCGGACGAAATTGCGGAAGATGAGCTTCGGGGTTTTCACGCCGGGGACCGCGCGCCACATGGCCCAGGCACGTCCGCGATCATCCCATGCCAGCAGGTCGCGGCAGCCATCCACGGCGGGATGGCCGGGGCGGAGGAAGTCGAGCGTGAGGTCTTCGATGACGACGCTACGATGCACGGAAAACTTCGTGGCAAACATGGACGCGAGACCTTCGAGCTTGTCTGCGGGAATGAGCGGGTTGCTGTCACGTTTCATGCGGTACATGAAGGAGTTCGTGTCCTCGTCCCATCGTTCTTCGAGGCCGAGATTGCGCTGGAGATAGCCGCTGAACGCAGTGCCGAAACCCTCTGCCGCATTGTCCGCAGCGTCGAGATCGAGCGAGAGCTGCGACTGCGGGCTGAGGCTGTGCATTCCATCAATCACGTCTTGCTCTTCGATGCTGGAGCGTTCTTTCGTGACGGCTTCTGCGAGCGCAGGAATCGCGTCGAGCAGTGCTTGCGGCCCACCCGCGAAGACCGTTTCGCGCAGGCGTGGCAGCTCGGTATCCACGAGATGCTGGAGGTCGGAGATACTGGCGCGGTAAAGGCCGAAGCCTTCCGCGAGCACCATGCGCCATGTCTCATCGAGCGCGATGCTGTCGTCCTCGCCGGTGGTGAACACGACGCACGGGATGTGGCCGACGCGGTCAATGCGGTCGAGCCGTCCGAGCCGCTGCTCCAGCCGCATCGGAGCCCACGGGAGGTCGTGGAAGAACACGGCTTTTGCAAACTGGAGGTTGAACCCTTCCTCGCCCGTCGCATCGGTGATGAGCACGCGGGCCAGCGGGTCGCCTGCAAAGTCCGAGAATAGCTCGCCCACTTGCGAACGGACCGCAGACGTGCTCGCCAGCTTCACGCCTTCACTGCCGAAGAGCGGCACGAGCCGCTTGCCGAGGTCCGAGCAGAGTCGGGCGGTGGGGCAAAAGACGACGTATTTCCCTTCTTTGCCGTCCTTGTGCGCGCGGCGGCGGAGCGACTCGGCGACGAGGTCAAGGCGTGCCTCGCCCATGGCCCATGCGGCTTTATCGTCCACGAGCGCGGCGAGGAGCTTCACTTCGTCCTTGGGTGCCTTCGTGGATTTCACCACCTCTTTTACTAAATCGGAGAGCTTCTCCGGCTCGGCGGCGATGGCCTCCGAGAGGCGCACATACTCGGCGGCGGCGGTGGCGCGCAGTTTGTCGCCGACTTCGATGCGCTCGCTGGCGGCCTCGCGCCATGCGTCGAGCGCGGCCCAGAGATTGCCGTGGGGCTCTTCGTCGAGCTCGATTTCCACCGTCTCTTGCACATCGCGGACGAACCGCTTTTGCGAGCCCGAGAGCCAGCGGCGGCGCGTGCGCAACATGCGGCGGTGGATGCGATACGTCTCGCTGATGTGGAGATGCAGCTCGTGCTGAACGGCCTTCGCATCCGTGCCTTCTTGCGTTAGCGAGGCGACGAGTTCTTTCACCCGCTCGTCCTCCGGCAAAAGGGCGGCGAGCTTGTTGGAATGCAGCTTCACGAGCGCGGGGACGGTGGCGCTTCGCAGCGCGAGGAACGCGCGCCCCAGCTCCACACGCTTCGCCGTGCGCTCTTTGAACGAGGCGAGTTTGCTGGAGTTGTAGTTTTCCGGGTCGAGCAGCTCCAGCAGTGCGAGCAAGTCGGCATCGTGGTGCAAGACGGGCGTGGCGGAGAGCAGCAGCAGATGCTTCGCGGCGTGCGCCAGCTTCATCGCGCCGAGCGTCACGGGCGATTCTTTTACGCCTTGGCGGGCGACGACGCGGTGCGCTTCATCAATCACGAGAACGTCCCACTTTTCCTCCAGCAGCTCTTCGTCGCTCTCCATCGCGGAGTGCGGGAACAGCTCCACATCATCCAGCCCGAACCGCGAATCCAGCTCCTCGCGCCATTGCCGCGTCAGCGCATCCGGCGCGATGACGGCGATGCGTGCGTCCGGCGCATCGAGCCGGATTTGCCGCATAATCATCCCGGCCTCGATAGTTTTGCCGAGCCCCACTTCGTCCGCCAGCAAGTAGCGAATCACCGGATCGTGCAGCACGCGATCGGCGACTTCGGCTTGGTGCTGGAGCACTTCGACCTTCGAGGAAAGCAAGCCCGGCAGCCCGTGCGAGAGCTGGTTCTGCTTGAGCAGCGCGCTGAGTAAATCCGAACGCTGCTGAAAAAAGAACGGCGTCTCCTGCGCCAATTCTGCGAGCACCGTGGAAGGATCATCACCCGCGAGATACGAGCGCACGCTGAAATCCGTCTCCTGCATTTCCGGCAGCTCTTTCCCGCCGGGAAAATGGACGAGGTAAGATCGTATGGGGCCGCTCGTTTGCTTCGTCGCCATCACGCGCCCAAAGCGCACGACGCCGTCCGCTTTATGGAACACGCGCGTCTGGTTCGGCAGTTGGCCGTGGACGAGTTGTTCGATGGGCACTTCCACTTCCACGAAGTTCACGGTGTCCGTGCAAAAGCGCAGCTTCGCCGTTGTCTCGCCGACTTCCATCACTTCGCCGTAACCCGCTCCATTGCGCCCGCGAATCGCCACTTTAATGCCGACGGTCGGCTTGCCTTTCGGCTCGGGTTTTCGCGGCACGATCCCTACAAACGCGTCCAACTCGGCGGCGGTGATGCCTGAGGCTTTCTTGGCGCGTTTTTTCGCTGCGGGTTTCGTGGCGGGTGTCTCGTCGGTAGGAGTTTTTTTGGCGCGTGGCATTTGGTCTTTTGGCTATGGAGATTCGGGTTGCTCGTCTTCGTCTTCATCTTCGGGAACTTCCTCGATGGACGCTTTCATTTTTCGGGAGAGGAATGGGCGGAGGAATCCGTAGAGTAGATACGTGAGAAAAATCGCCGCTGGCATCCACTGGTAAAAAGTCACCGTCAGCAGGATGACAACGACAATGCCGAGCAGCTTCGGCATACTGCGCGTGGTGCGCCAGTTGATGTTCTTGAAGCTCGGATACGTGAACGAGCTAAACATCATCCAGGACAAAAAGAGCAACAAAGGCGGCAGCACCCACCTCATCACCCAGTGCTCCACTTTGTTGTCCGTGAGCCACATCATGAAGAGCGTGACGCTCGCGATGAGCCCTGCCGCAGCAGGGATGGGGATGCCTTTGAAATCCTTGCTCGCGCTCGTGACATTGGCGGCGGCGATGCAATTAAACCGCGCCAGCCGCATCGCCCCGGAGACGAGATACACGCAGGCGATAATCCCGCCGATTGGGTCGTAGTCGCGCAGCAGCACGCGGCTCACCAGCAGCGCCGGGGCGACGCCAAAGCTCACCACATCCGCCAGCGAATCAAACTCCCGGCCAAACGGCGAATCCGTCCCGCCCAAACGAGCGAGCCGCCCATCTAGTAGGTCGAAAACGCACGCCGCGAGGATGTACCAAATCGCGCGGATGAAGAAGCTCTCGCCCAAATCCAACTGCGCCGTCCCGGCGACCTCGACCGCCTTCATCGCAAGCGCGCCCTGCAAGATATTGAGCGTCGCGAGGAACCCGCACACGAGGTTCCCGGCCGTCATCAAATTCGGCAGGAGGTAAATCTTCGGAGAGCCGTCGTCTTTCACAGCAAAACAGCGGAAGCCGCCGGGATATAAACTTCATCGCGAAGCCGCGCCAGCACGCTGGAGCCGCCCTCCACTTCATCGCCAAGCGCGACGAGCACCTCGGTGTTCAGCGGGAGGTAAATATCCGTCCGCGACCCAAAGCGAATCATGCCGAAGCGATGCCCTTTTTCCACCGCATCCCCTTCCCTGCTCCACGGCACGATGCGCCGCGCGATGGCCCCGGTTATCTGCCGGACGACGAGCGTCGCCTTCGCGCCTGTGATGGCCCACGTCAGCGCTTCGTTGCGCTGGTGGCAGTAAGGGTGACGGGCATCCAGATAGTCGCCGGGGTGGTGCTTGCGATACGTGATGCGCCCGGCGATGGGCGCGCGATTTACGTGAACGGAAAAGACATTCAAAAAGATGCTCACCCGCAGCGCCGGGCCGTGAATGACTTCGTTTTCCTCCACGACTTCAATGGCATCGATCACCCCATCGGCACCCGCCACGACGATGTCATCGCCCGGCGCGATACGGCGCTCCGGGTCGCGAAAGAAGTTCGCGCAGAACATAAAGACGAGCGTGAACAACACCGCCGGAATGGTCCAAGCCCACCAGTCGCCCGCAAGCCACCAGAAGAACGCACCACCAAGGAACGAGGGGACGAGAAAGTGACGGCCTTCGTATAAAGTCTGAAATCGCATTGGCCGCGCATCCTCGCCGTGCGCGGCGAAGCGTCAAGCAAGTCTGATGTTTTCCTCGCTGGTCGGTGAAGCGAACCCTACTTCCCCAACAGCTCCCCCCGCTGCTCCGGCGTGATGGTGTCGCTGCTCTGGAGCCACTCGAAGGCGGATGCCGGGGAGCGCGCAAACCACGACTTCACCACACGCCGCGAGGTCTCCTGCCGCTTCTTTTCGTCTGAAATCGTCAGCGCCCACGCCATCGCACCTGCGCCGTCTTTGCTCTCAACTTGGACGACGTAGCGTGCGATGGCCTCGTCCTTTGCTGGGCCTTCTGGCAGCGCCTCCATCCATTGCGCGCCCGCTTGTGGTTTATCGCGCCCGAGCCGTTCGCCGAGTGCGCCGTATGCGGTGGTGCGCTCTTTTTCTGTGGGTAATTTCTCCGCCCATCCGGCGGCTCCCTGCCAATCATCCAGCGACCATTCGCTCGCCCCGACCGTAGCTACGGCGTCCAAGTCGCCACCGTAGCGCGCCTCTGCCAGTGCGGCTGCTGCGGCTTCTTGGGGCTTGTCGTGGAACCACTGTTGATACACGCCCGCCAGCGCGGAATCCCGCACGGCCGGCTCCGAGAGACTCTGCGCCCAGTCCAGCGCGGCGGCGCGATTGGTAGCCGCCCAGCGGATGGACGCCTCCCGGATCGCGGTGGTCGTCGCCTGCTCGCTCCCCGGAATACTCGCGAGCCGGCGGGCCATATCCTCAGGCCGCGAGGCCAGCGCGTTTTCGCTCAGCTCTCGGGAGAACTCTCCTTTCGCCAGCATCTCCGGCGCGTGCAGTTTGGCAAAATCGAGCGCGCCATCCGGGTCCATCCGCGCCATTGTCTGCACGATGACTTTCAGCGCGCTGTCACGATTGCTGGAGTCCTTCATCCCTTTGGCAAACGCGACCGCTGCCGCTGGGTCTTTGCTGCCCCAGACGTTCCAGAGGAGGTGCCCATCAATATCGATCCATCCGCCCAGCTTCTCCTTTTTCACCATGTATTCCGCCGCCGCCTTTGGGTCCAGTTCCGCCCAGCGTGCGGTGCAGAATACCCCGATGATTTCTGCTAAATCGCCGAACTCCTTCTTCCCATCGCCGAGTTCCATCACGAGCGGGAAGTCCTCCGGCCCGAGCTGGTCCATGAGCAAAATCGCCCGGCGAAAAATCGTCGCGATACTTCCCTCCCGCATCAGCCCTTTTGCAGCAGCCTCCAGTCGCGCGCGGTCCCACGGCTCGCGTTTGGTTTGCTCGCCGTCGGTGGCCTCCACCGTCCCCACGCGCTTGGCTGCTTCTCGGCGGAGCGCCTGCTCGGTCGCTTCGTTGTGCGCGCCAGCCGTGCCGCCTTGCGCATTCCCCGGTTGCCCGCGAAACGCACCGCCCATCATAAAGCCGACGATCCAAGCGGTCAGCACGAGTGCGGTGGCGAGCAGGTATTTGACTTTGGGCGACATAGCGGCGCGAGCGTCCTGCGATTCGCCCGGTTTGTGAATGCAAAACACACACTTCATGCTTTTCCCGCACGCCCCGCTCCGGCAATGGTGCTGGGATTCATGAGAACCATCACCGCCGATTCCACTCCGCGCACCAAGTCGCCCGCCACCGTCGGCGACCCCGCGCTTGACGCCCGCATCCGCTCAATCGTCGCAGACATGGGCGGGGATAAACCGAAAGACCTCATCGAAGAACTCGTCGTCACCGCGCTCAAAATGGCGCGCGACCAGACCACCGTCGCCGATTTGAAAATGATCAACCGCGCCCTCAAAGAAATGCGCTGGGCCAGCCGCGTCTTCGCCCCGTATCGCATGGAGCGGAAGGTCTCCGTCTTCGGCAGCGCGCGGACACCTCATGACGCGCCCGAGTCCCTCGCCGCGGAGGAGTTTGGGCGCAAAATGCGCGAGCGAGGCTGGATGGTCATCACCGGCGGCGGCGACGGCATCATGGGCGCAGCCCATCGCGGCGCTGGGCGCGAGCGGTCGTTCGGGCTCAACATCAAGCTCCCCTTCGAGCAGTCCGCCAACGACACCATCGACGGCGACAAGAAGCTCGTGAACTTCAACTACTTCTTCACCCGCAAGCTCAACTTCGTAAAAGAAAGCCACGCCATCGCCCTCTTCCCCGGCGGCTTCGGCACGATGGACGAAGGCTTCGAGGCGCTCACGCTCATGCAGACGGGGAAAGCCCGCATCTTCCCCCTCGTCCTCGTGGATGCACCCGGCGGCTGCTACTGGAAGACCGTCCTCGACTTCCTCCACAACCACCTCCTCCGCCTCGGCCTCATCTCCAAGGACGACTTCAACTTCCTCCACTTCTGCACCGTGGACGAAGCCGTCGAGCACGTCCTCCACTTCTACAGCAACTTCCACAGCTACCGCTGGCTCGGCCCCCGCATCATCATGCGCCTGCAAAAACCGCTCCCCGCCACCAAGCTCGCCGACATGAACAAGCAATTCGCCGACGTGCTCCTAGTCGGCGGTTTTGAAAACTCCGCCGCCCTCCCCGAAGAACGCGGCGAGCCAGAAATCGCGGACCTCCCCCGCCTCGTCTTCACCCCGCAAAAGCGGAACTTTGCGCGCCTGCGCAAAGTGATCGATGTGGTGAACGAATAGCGCGAAAGGAGCGGGGCTCACCTGCGCCTCCGCGATGATGCACGTCTTGAACGGGTTCGCCATCACGATGTCCTCCGCTGGCAAATGCGCTTCGAGCAGCTCCAAAAGCCAGTGCCGACGCGTAACGCGCAAGCGTCCCTTTGAATCGCGTAGTGCATTCTGCATGGCCGAAGGCAATTCATCGTCGCCTCAAATGCAACGCGGCACCCCGGTCGCCGCTTCACGAGCTTGCCGAACTCGTCCGGCGTCATGTGCTTGATGCGCCCCTTTGCGACATCCTTCCCCACCTCGTCCAAGACGTGATACACGCTGTATCGCTTGTGGAAGTCGATCCCGATGGCGGTCTTCGAGGGTGTTGTGATTTGAGTGATGAGGGCCGTCGTGTCTTGTTTTTTGGTGCGCGTAGCACCACCACTCTACCAGATCGCCCCCGTCACTTTGTTCGCTCTGGAACGCTGTGTTTATCAGCTTTCATGGCACCTACCCCCACACTGACACCATTTCCTCAGCAATTGCCATCATCGCGGCGGCACCGTGGGTAATTCGATTTTGCCCAGATCAATCACCGCTGGGCTGTCGGCGCGGACGGTGAATTCAATGGTCTTACCGTCAAACGGCGCGGGATCGCCTGGCAGTCGGATGTCGTCGCTGCTCGGAATCCTCCTCCGATTGGCCTCGGCATGGGACAGGACGCGCAATTTGTAGTCGCCGGGCTTTACGAAACGCGCGACTGCCTCGCCAGTGGCGGGATTGATGTGCTCATTCGGATCGTGCTCGAAGTCCGGCTCGATGCCCCAGGAAAACCAGTGATTTTTCCACCCGGCGGCAGTGATGCGAAAATGCACGTCGCTGCCAACTGGCAGCGTTGCATTGATGTCCGCTCCATTCGCGCCGACTTGAAAGACATCGGACTTCCACGGTGACGCGCCGGGTGCGCGGAGTTGGAGCGTGTAGCCACCGGTCTGCACGGAGAATTCATAATGGTGCGCAGCGGGGCGCGAGAAGCCACCGACGTATCGTTCCTTGTCCTGAGGGATGAGAGCAAATCGCACGGCTCCCGCCAGCGCCTTGTCGCCGCGAGGATGCAAAACCCGCACTCGCAGCGGAGCGACAGTCATTTCGATACGATTGATTTCATCCATGCGAATCGGCTGCGTGGCAAAGGCAGTGGCAATGGGGGTCGTCTCGGGATTGCCGAGGAACTCTGTGAAAGCCCCACGCTCTTGATACATGAATCCCGGTCGCAGCATCACACGAAATGGCGCACCCGCCGCCTCCGGTCGCGCAAACCGTTCGCGTTTGAGTTGTGCGATGCCACTCGCATCGAACGCTGCACTGTCGCTCATGAGGTGACTCGTTTCGGCGAGCGTGGCGAACGGTTTGCCGTTCACCAACAGTTCAAACTTCACCGGCCCGCGCAGCTTGAGTTCCGCTGGCTTGCCGCCGAGTGCGGTGATTGCCGTGTGGGCGAGTTTGCGCGTGTCGTCCGACCAATGCTCCAGCAGACGCTCCGCCGACGGAATGACCTCGCGGCGCTTGAGCCTGTGAAATTCTTTGAGCACCGCCGCCGCATGTCTTTCAGAGGTCGTCGGGGTGAGACTCGCGCCGAGCGTCGTGAGAATTGCATCCGTCTCTCGTGGCTCCAGCGGCGGCCCGAGGCGGCGAAGTAGCGTTGATGGACGTCCGTTTTCGCCCGGCGGAATCAACGCCGCGAGGGAAGGTGCGATTTGTTCCGGCACCCTGCTGCGTCGGTAAGTCTCAAGCAGCATCTCAATGCCCCGAGGCGAGCCATTCGCACACAGCCACTCCAACGATGGAGTCACACCGAACCATGCCCCATTCACGACCTGGCGGCTCCTAAAGTAAACCCATTCATTCACGATGTTGCCGACGTACACAGCCTCCCAGTCCACCCCGCACAAGCGCATGAACTCCGCTCGCCAGTCATATTCCGCAGCATTGCGTTCGCGGAGTTGCCACCAAGTTTCGGTATCCTCCCGGATTACGGAAAGAGCGCCGCGCAAGTCACGCTCGCGCAGCAGAGCCATGAACGTCACGCGGTTCAGCCGCGTCGCGTGGCTCCCGCCAGCATCGTAAGCCGAGTAGGTGTAGCGTGCGAATTTCGCGACAGGTTCTTGAAGCGTGCCTCGCAAGAAACTCACGACCTCCGCATCGAACGATTTCTCGACTCGCTCAACGGGCAGCAGTTCCGCCGGACTCTGGCGGTATTCGTGCAGCGAGCTGTGCAAAAACCCAGTATCAATGAGGTCGGCTCGAAGCGGCGGCTCAAGGATATTTCGTCTACTTTTAGCCAGTTCGACGTTCACTGGTTCGCGTTTCTCGGCCGCGAGCTTTGCGAGTTCAGCGCGAGTCCACGCATCCGCGACCGCGTGAAAGACCGCATCGCGAAGATCGCCGAGCGGGGCCGCAAGCGAATCTTCATATATCTTTGTGAGCGCTGGCACGTCGGCGGTTCCTGCTTTTGCACATGCCGCGCCAAACACTCTGGAAAACTCCTTTGCACGCGCCTCGCCCGCCTTCCACGCGGGAGCACCGACGAGTAGCTTCGCAGCGTCTTCCGCGCTGTCAGCGTGAGCCGCCACGGTAAACAACGCTGCAATCCCGAGAGCCAAAAGACTGGATTTCATAACGCTGACTATCGCGCGAAGAAGAGCCTGAGCAATCCCGCATCGCACAAGCGAGGAAATGGTGTCAGTGTGGAATGGCACTTAGGTAAGAGGGAAAGCGCGAAACGGGGTCAGGTGACATGAAAGCTGATAAACACAGCGTTCCAGAGCGATCAAAGTGATGGGGTCGATTTACGGGGAACGGAATCAGGCAAAAAATGAAAAATTTGCGGGCATTGATTGTGGATTATTTTCTTTTTCATCGCCAGACCCAGTTTCCCTCAATTTGGCGGAGAGAGCGTCCCCGACTCCGCCAACGCAAACGCCTTGCGGGCGCTTGGGCCGGCCGAAGTCGGGGACTGCTTTTTTACGCGGTTGCGCCTACAGGCTCATGTGGTTGGTCGGGTCGCTCCAATCGCTGTAGCCGGTGCTGCCGCCGATGACGCGGGCTTCGATTTGATACATCGTTCCGGCGGTGAGGTTATTCAGCGGCATGGAGCGACTGTCGGTGTGCAGGCCGCCACTTTGC
>CANIWM010000017.1 GCA_947471505.1 Chthoniobacteraceae bacterium
TCGTCCTGGCCAATTATTGCTTTGAGTTCACTCACGGTCTTCTTATTCTTTTTATGGGTCATGGTTGTTTTTTAGGTTTGGGTTGCTTGATCGCTCCCTTCCTTACCATGACCCGCTTTCTTTTTGCTGAACTCTTCGCACTCTACCCACCGCGAGCACCGCCAATGCGGGCGTGGATACCCTCAGCCATATCTACACCGGCACCACCGCCACCGGAGGCTCCTCCTATTTCTACGGAAATGGAGCCCAGCTCGGCAGCGGCACCGGAGCGCTCCAAGGGCCTAACGGCCTTTCCCTCGGCGGCGCTTCGACCGAAAACTCCAACGGCGACATCGGCGAACTCCTCGTCTTCACCAGCGTGCTCACCTCGCAGGAACGCGGAGAAGTCGAAGCCTACCTGAACCGCAAATGGAAAGGCGGCAACGCCAACATCCTGCCCACCACCACCGCACTTTCCCTCACCACATCCGGCGCGACGCTCGACTTAAACGGCGTCACCCAAACCGTCGCATCTCTCAGCGGCGTCGCAGGAACCAGCATCGCGCTCAACGGAGGCGCACTCACCGTAGGCGGTGCGACCAGCACCGTCTTCGCGGGCGACATCAGCGGCAGCGGAGCACTCACCAAAGTCGGAAGCGGCACCTTGGAACTCAGCGGCACCAGCACACCCACCGGTGGCCCCATCCTCGTCCAAGGGGGCACATTACTTCTCACAGGCAGCCTCAGCGGCAGCCTCGTAGAAGTCCAAAGCGGCGGCACGCTCGGCGGAACCGGCACCATCGGCGGCGATCTCTACATCACTGGAACCGGCAAACTCTCGCCCGGCACCAGCCCCGGCACGCTGACCGTCACCGGCAGCACGCTCGATTTTAGCGACGCCGTCTTCGCCACAAATACGCACGCACTCGTCTTCGAACTAGGCAGCACGAGCGACCGAGTGAACGTCACCACCGGGCAACTCGGCATCGGCACCGGGGTGCTGGAGTTTGACGACTTCACGTTCACCGAAAGTGCGGGATTTGGCCCCGGCACCTACACGCTATTCGATAGCACTCAAGACCTCTTCGGTGCCCTCGGTGCAAACCTCAGCGGCACCATTGTCGGCGACCTCGTCGGCACTCTCAGCCTTGCGGACACGAATAACGACATCGTACTCACCGTCATTCCCGAGCCTGGCAGCGCCATCTTCTTCCTCGGCGGGCTCTCATTACTTGCAAGTCGTCGTCGTCGGAGCTAGTAGTTCGGCGCATTCCCGGCAGGTCGTGCGCTCTTTCCATGAAATCACTCAGACATATTGCGGCTGCGCTTTTTGCGGCGGCTTCGCTTCTTCACGGGGAAGTGATTATCTCGGAATTTGTCGCGGAAAACGATGGACACCTTCTGGATGTGGATGGCGAGAGTTCGGACTGGATCGAGCTGTATAATAACGGCGTGGCAGCGGTGAGTCTGGCGGGGTGGTTTTTGACTGATGATGACCAGCAGCCGTTCCGCTGGCCGCTGCCGAGTATGACGCTGGCTGCTGGCGAGCGGCGCGTCATTTTCGCCTCGGAGAAAGATCGGCGCAACCCGGCGGCGGAGTTGCACACGAACTTCGCGCTGTCGAATGCGGCGGGCGGTTACTTGGCGCTGCGCAAGCCGGATGGGACGAATCCCTCGGTCTTTAATGGCTACCCGGCGCAGCGCGCGGACATTAGTTTTGGCGAGGGGACGGTGGTGGATTCGCAGGACTTGGTGGTGGCGACTTCGGCGGGGAAGTTTTTTGTTCCGACGAGCGGGACACTCGGGGCGACTTGGACGGCGCAGGCGTTTAATGATGCGAGCTGGACGGCGGCGACGGCGCGCATCGGCTATCAGGTGAATGGGACGGGCGCGGGGCTGCCGATTGCGTATTGGACGTTCGATGATACGGCGGCGAACAGCATCGCGACGGGGCCGGTGGCGTCCATCATCGGAGCAACCTACAACACGTCGTTCCCAGGCGCGATTGGGGAGGGGAAGTCGCTGCACTTTACGCGCGCTTCGAATACGTATGTCTCGGCGGACCTCGATGTGTCGGAAAGCGCCTACTCTTGCTCGTTCTGGTTTCGCACGACGCAGGCGACGACGGGGCTTTTTGCAGTGGTAGATGGCGACTTGGGCGCGGGTGGGCACGACCGACATGTGTATCTCACGGCTGGGAATATCGTTGTGCGCACTTGGAACACGGAGACGATTGCTTCGACGGGGAAGAACTATGCGGACAACCAATGGCACCATGTGGTTCACACGTTCGGCGCGTCGATCAGCGGACAGCGCATCTATGTGGACGGACTGCAAGTGGCGTCGGGGACCAAGGCGCAGTCGGATTTTAACTGGCAGAAGAAGATCAACATCGGGTTTTCCAACGATGCGGGAGCTTCGCAATACCACGAGGGGGAAATTGACGACGTCTCGGTCTGGAGCGAGACGCTGAGCGCGGCGGCTATCGCGACGCTCGCAAGCGGAACCGCGCCGGACACGCTCGCGGGGTTCGTGCCGTTCATCACCACAAACACGCAGACCGCGATGCGGAATGTGAACGCTTCGGCGTATCTGCGCGTGCCCTTTACGGTGAACCGGCCCACGCCTTTTAACCAAGCGACGCTGAAGGTGCGCTACGACGATGGCTTTGTGGCCTACATTGACGGCGTGGAAGTCGCCCGCCGCAACGCGCCCGCATCGCCGACGTGGAATTCCACTGCTACCAGCGACCGATCGATGGGCGACGCACAGACCTTGGAGACCATAGACATCACGGCGAATGTCGGACTGCTCGCGAACGGCAACCATGTGCTCGCCATCCATGCGATGAACGACACCGTAGGGAGCACGGAGTTCTTGCTGAATGCGGAACTGAGTGGTGCGACGCTCTCGTATGGCACGGGTATTTACATGGACCCGCCGACGCCCGGAACGGCGAACAACACTGGTTTTCTCGGCTTTGTCGGAGATACGAATTTCCTGCCGAAGCGCGGCCTGTACACCACGGCCCAAAACGTGGCGCTTTCCTGCACGACGCTCGGCGCGACCATCGCCTACACCCTCGACGGCACCGACCCTTCCCCGACCAATGGCACACAAGTTCCAGCACCAAATGCGACGACCGCACCGTCGGTGACGATCCCAGTTTCGAGCACGAAATACATCCGTGCGATGGCTTACAAAACAGCGTCGGGTCTGCGCTCCACCAATGTCGATTCGCACACCTACATTTTCACGCCGCAAGTCCTCACACAGTCGAACACACAGGCGGGTTATCCGGTGAGCTGGGCAGGGCGCACGGCTGACTACGGGATGGATGCGAGCGTTGTAAATTCGACGCTGCCCGGCTACAGCGTGACCGAAGGATTGGTATCGCTGCCGACGATCAGCATGATCTCGCCCATCGCGTCGCTCTTCAGCAGCACGGCACCGCTCGGGATTTATTACGATACGTCACAACGCGGCACTGCCGCCGAACGAAAGGTGAGCATCGAGTGGATCAATGCGGACGGCTCTCCCGGCTGGCACGCGCAAGCAGGGGTGAAGCCTCACGGCAACTCCAGCCGCGGCCACGGCTTCACTCCGAAGCACCCGCTACGGCTCAGCTTTCGTGGCGACTACGGCTATCCGCGGCTGAAAGAGAACGTCTTTGGCGGGGGCGTGAAGTCCTTTGACCAACTGCTCCTCCGAGCCTGCTCCACGGACTCGATGCCCGTGGTGGACGGTGATATTTCCGATGGCGAGCAGCGGTGGAATAACGACAAGGCGACCTACATGCGCGACCAGTATATGCGCGATGTAATGAACGACCTTGGGCATCCGAATTGCCGGGGAGTTTACGCGCAGCTCTACATCAATGGACTTTACTGGGGTCTCTACAATTTATCCGAGCGCCCCAACGCCGCATTCTTCGCCAGCACCTATGGCGGTGATGAATCGGAGTGGGATGTTCTCAAAGACTTTCAGGAGGTGAACGACGGGGACGCGACGGCGTGGAACGCAATGGTCGCTATCGTGAACGACACAGGCATCACCGACGCCGTCCGCTGCCAGAAACTGATCGGCAATAATCCTGATGGCACTCGCAACCTCGCCTACCCGATCTACATCCACTGGCCGTCGTTCCGAGATTACATGATCGCCCACATCGCCGCAGGCGCGGAAGACTGGCCGGACCACAACTACTGGGTGGGCCGACGGCGCGGTGCGTTGAGCGACGGCTTTCACTTCGTCGCTTGGGATCAGGAAATCTCGAACGACTCGCTGACACGTCTCAGCGGGCGAGGGAGCAATGCGCCGTTTTCGTCGGTGGGCGACCCATCGTTGGATAGCGGCTACACATTTGGTCCGGCAAAAATCTACGACAAGTTCCGCCGAGCCGAGCCGTTCAAGACACAGTTCCGTGAGCGGATTCACGCGCTCCTTTTTAACAACGGCCCACTCTCGCCCACGGGGCAGAAAGCACGCTGGGCCGCGATCCAGACGCGCATTGATAAGGCCATCGTCGCCGAGAGCGCGCGCTGGGGTGACGCGAACGGCGAGGGCGCGAAAAAGCGCGAGACGACGTGGCTGAACAACATGAATTACATGAACACGGCGGGCACTGGATACTGGGATGCGATCCATCCCATAGACGTCACCCGTTTTCGCAATGTGTCGCTCTACCCGAGCATCAACCAAGCGACGTTCAGCCAAAACGGCGGCATAGTCCCGGCGGGCTACCAGCTTACGTTCAACAGCACCGAGTCGCTCATCTACTACACGCTCGACGGCACCGACCCGATGAGCGCGACCGGCACGCCATCCGCCAGCGCACTGATTTATAATAGCGGGGCGACCCCCGAGAATCCCATCACCGCCAATTCGACCTGGAAGTATCTCGTATCCACCAGCGCCCCTGCTTCCACATGGAAAAATACTGGCTTCAACGACACGAGCTGGGCCAGCGGGGCGGGCCAGCTCGGCTACGGCGACGGCGACGAAGCGACCGTCGTGCCTTTCGTCGATGCGGACACCATCACTGCAGGCGTGCAGAAAAATACGACGACGTATTTCCGGAAGACGTTCACCGTCACGAACAAGACTTCATTACTCTCTGCGAAAGTCTTCGTCCTTCGCGACGATGGCGCAGTCATCCACGTCAACGGCGCAGAAATCGGGCGCAGCAACATGCCCACGACCCCCATCAGCTACGGCACGCTCGCTCTAAACGACGTAACTGGTGCGGACGAGAGCACGCTTTTCTATGAAATGAACCTCCCGCTCGCGAACCTCGTCGAAGGCACCAACACACTTGCCATCGAGGTCCACAAATCGTCCGTGACCGAAGACGACCTCAGCTTCGACGCCCGAGTGGAGCTGCTGAGATCAAACTCCGCCACCGGCGTCACGCTGAATAACTCGGGCGCTGTGAATATCCGGGCCCGCACCTCTGGCGGGGAATGGAGCGGAATGAATAGCGCATACTTTACCGTCGGCTCACAACCGGCGAGCGCCGCGAATGTCGTCTTTAGTGAGTTGCACTATCATCCTGCTCCGCCGACTCGCGCGAGCGAACTCGCGATAAGCTCGGACCCCGATGATTTCGAATTTATCGAGCTGATGAACGTCGGCCCGACGACGGTAGATTTCACCGGCGCGCACCTTGCTGACGGCGTGCTTTTCGATTTCCCCACCGGCTACACGCTCGCAGTCGGCGCGCGTTGCATTGTGGTGAAAAACATCGCCGCATTTGAGGCGCGCTACGGCACTGGCCGCGCAGTCGCCGGGACCTTCGCGCTCGGCACGGGCCTCGGCAACGGCGGAGAAACTATCGCTCTCACGCTCACCGCAAACAACCTTACGACGACGCTCTTTACCATGCTCTATGACGACGCCACGCCTTGGCCTGGATCCCCAGACGGCAATGGCCCTTCGCTCGTTTTGAGAACTCCGACGCCCAATACCAATCACAGCGATTCAACCAACTGGATCGCCAGCGCAGACAACGGCGGCAGCCCCGGACGAACCGCCGCACAAATGACCTTCTCCCAATGGCGTAATGCCTACGGCGATACGCTCGCCGCCAGCGGCGACGACGATGGCGACGGCATCCCCAACGCCCTCGAATACGCCCTCTCGCTCAACCCACTCGCGCGCAACACCAACGCGCTCCCCGCAGGCCAGCTCATTACGGACGGTGGGCAGACCTATCTCGCCATTTCATTCCGCCAACGCCCCGCCGCCGATCTCGCGACCATCGTCGAAACCAGTGAAACCCTCGGCGTGTGGGGCACGACTCCGAGCGTCGTCCTCGTTGGCAGCATAGACAACGGCGACGGCACACTCACACAGACATGGCGGGCCGCGTCGCCTTATAGCGCAGGCAAGCAGTTCCTTCGCATCAAGGCGACGGTGAACCCGTGAAGATTCTCACCGTCCCGTTTGCCTAGCGCTTTGTGGGCTTGCCCCGAGGCCTGCACACAGCCAGCGTGCGCCCTCATGTCGCTCGCAAAATTAAAAACGGCAGCGCAGCTCTCCGCTATTCGCGAGCAGCTTGGCGCAACTGGAAAGTCTCTCGTGTTCACCAACGGCTGCTTCGACCTGCTCCACGTAGGCCACGTCCGCTACTTGCGCGAAGCGCGGGCGCTGGGGGATGCGCTGGTGGTGGCGGTGAATGGCGACGCCAGCGTGCGCGCGCTGAAGGGGCCGACGCGGCCCATCAATAGCGAAGACGACCGCGCGGAGGTGTTGGCTGCGCTGGAGTGTGTGGATTTCGTCGTCCTCTTTCACACCGAACGAGTGACCGAGGTCGTCCGCGAGATTCGCCCGCACATTTATGCAAAAGGGGGCGACTACACCGTCGCCAGCCTCGACCCCGGCGAACGCAGTGCACTGGAGGAGGTAGGCGCAGCCATCCGCATCCTGCCGCTTGTGCCGGGGAAAAGCACGACGGCCACGCTGGCGAGAGCGGCTACGTAATTACGCAGCAGCCTTGTCTCTCCCCTTGTGGTGCAGCCACGCGTTGCGCGCGGACATGAGGACGGAGACGATGGTGGGGATGAGCAGGGGCATTTTCCAAATGTGGATGGCGTAGAACATCCGCACGGTGCCGCCGGCAAGGCTGAGATACCAGAAGTAGCCGGGGACGGTGATTGTGCCTTTTTTCTCCGAGGCGATCCACTGCATGAGGAAGCGGGAAGAAAAGAGAATCTCGCCCGCGTAGCCAAACGTCTCCCAGCTCCAGGCGTCGTGCCAGAGCTGCCGGGCGACGCAGACGGCGAAGAACACGGGCACCAGATAGGGCGCGATCTTCCAGAACGGCGCACGCGGTTTGCCTTGGTGAAGCGCCAGCTCAAGATTCCCTGTTGCGACGACGAGCGAAACAATGGCTCCCACGATCAGCGGCTCGCGCCAAAGGTGAATGCAGTAGGGCAAATTCAGCAGCGCGCCGACGAGGCTGAAGCGCCAGAAGGAGACGGGCATGACGACGCGCTTGGCCTTCTCCGATTTCCACCACTGGAGCGCAAAGCGCGCGAAGAAAAGCGCTGTGGCAGACCACCCGAGCAGGGACCACCCGAGCGAGTCCTCACGGAGCCAATCCAGGAAACTGTCGAGCGTGGTTGCGAAAACGAACATCCATTCCCTATCCCAGTCCAGCCGCGCTCCGGCAAGCGGCATCGCGCATTGTTTCCCCGATCTTGCCGGGTCGATGAGCGGCGTCTATACGACCCGCGTCATGCACTTCTCAAGACTCTTCCTTCTCGCTCTCACCGTCGCCGCGACTGCTGCCGATTGGCCGCAATGGCGAGGGCCGGCGCTTGATGGGCGCAGCACAGAGACGACGTTCCCGACGAAGTGGAGCCAGACGGAAAACGTCCTCTGGCGCACGGAGCTACCGGGCGAAGGGCACGCCTCCGTCGTCGTGCAAAAGGGGAGGCTCTTCACGGTCGCGGCCATTGCCGAGAAGAACGAGCGCGTGCTCATTTGTATGGACCGCACCTCCGGGAAAATCCTCTGGCAGCAAGTCGTGCTCACGTCGCCCTTCGAGCGGCTGCACCGCGAGAACAGCCACGCCAGCAGCACTCCCGCGTGCGATGGCGAGCGGGTGTTTTGCACGTTTCTCGATGGCGATAAGGCTGTCGTGGCGGCGTATGATTTCGACGGCAAGAAGCTGTGGGAAAAGCGCCCCGGCGTCTTCACCAGCGTGCATGGCTTTTGCGCCACGCCGGTCCTTTTCAAAGACAAGGTGATCGTGAATTGCGACCACGATGGGGATGGCTACATCGTCGCTCTGGCGCGGGACGATGGGCGTGAGCTGTGGCGCATCGAGCGGCCCAATAAGACGCGGAGCTACTGCGCGCCGCTCATCCGCGAGACGGCGGGGCGCACGCAGATGGTGCTCTCCGGCAGCAAGTGTTTCACAAGCTACAACCCGGATACCGGCAAGCTGCTGTGGAACTACGACGGGCCGACGGAGCAGTTCGTGGCGTCGCCCGTTTATAGCGAAAAGACGGCGCACTTTTACCTCACGGCGGGCTTCCCCACGTACCACACGCTGGCGATCCCGGCGTCGGTGAACGGGCAGGTGCAGGAGGGGCAACTCGCGTGGCACCACAAGCAAAAGAAAGGCGCGGCGTATGTGCCCTCGCCCATCATCGAGGGCGACTGGCTCTTACTGAACGACGAC
This sequence comes from Chthoniobacteraceae bacterium, assembly GCA_947471505.1. Lineage (GTDB taxonomy): Bacteria > Verrucomicrobiota > Verrucomicrobiia > Chthoniobacterales > Chthoniobacteraceae > SXWH01. The sequence goes on from CANIWM010000017.1 coordinate 8,669, forward strand.
CTCGGCTTCGCCCACGCATTCGACGCGAAGACGGGCGACATCGTGTGGAACGAGCGGTTTGGCCGCACGCACGCCTCGCTCGTGAGCGCGGGCGGGCTCGTCTATTTTCTCAACGACGACGGCATGTGCCGCGTGGTGAAGCCAGCGGAGAACTTCGCCGTGGTGGCGACGAGTGAGCTCGGCGAGCCCACCTACGCCTCGCCTGCACTGAGCGACGGAAAGATTTTCCTGCGCAGCAGCAAGGCCGTTTATTGCATCGGGAAGTGACCCGATTACTCAGGGGCGGGCGAGGGTGAAGTTGTCGAATTGGGCGGGGATGGTCGAGGCGATCGTGTCGCCGGTTCCGGCGCTGAGTTCGACGCGGAGGGCGGTGATGGGGAAGGTGCCGTCGTCGTGCTTTGGTCGTTGATATAAAGGATGTCGTCCGCCTGCGGACCGCCGCTGTTCACGATGATCGTGCCTGCAAAATTATCGAGCGTCCCCGCCGTCAGCGCGCCTTCCACAGTGCCGAGATACGTCTTGTCGAATCCATCGCCCGTCAGGATTTGCACCGTCAGCCCCGCCGCCGTGGATGGCACAAAGAACGTGTCGTTCCCGACCCCGAGGATCACATTGATGTCGTCCGGCGCGTCAAAAATAATGCCGCCCGTCGTGGGCATGTTCAGCCCGCGCACTTCGTTGCCCACGTAAGAGCCGACGATGCCCGTCCCGATGCCGCCGGTATCCACGGTGATCGTATCCGCGCCGCCCTGACCATCGAGGTGCAACTTGCCAGCGACAAACTCCACGCGCCGGATCGTCGTGCGATGCAGCCCGTCCGCCGTGGAGCCCACGGTGATCGTATCCGCGCCATCGCCGCCAAGGATCGTCACTTTAGAAAAGTCGTTCGTTCCATCCACCGCAAACACGTCGTTCCCCGTGCCGAGTTGGACGTTCACATTCTCCACCGTGCTCGTCGTCACACCCGTGAGCAGGTTCCGCTTCGCGTAATAGATCGCGCCGGGGAAACTCGGGGCCGTCACCGTGTAGTCCGCGCCAAATTCCGTGTTGTGAATGGCGACCTGCTGGTTCGTGCCCATGCCCAGTCCAGTCACATTGACCTCCGTCAAAAGCCCCGCCGCCGCCGCAACTCCGTTGCCGCGCACGAGCAGCGTATCCACGCCACCTTGTCCCTCGAAACTCACGATGCCGCTGATGCCCGTGACCGCGTTCGTGTCGTTGCCCGCGCTGAGCGTATCCGCGCCGTCGCCGCCGTAGATATTCGCCCAGATATTTGCCGCGAGGTCTTTCACCACCAGCGTGTCGTCGCCGCGCCCGAGCTTCACAAAAAGCACCGCACCCGTCGCGCCGGGAGCCGCCGTGTAGGTGATGGCTCCGGTGATGCCGAGGCCGACAATCGTATTACCCACAAGCGCGCCCGTGAGGTTCGCCGTGCTGGCGTCCGAGCTAAAATAAACGCCGTCCTGCGTATTGGCCGTACCCGCGCCAGTTTCGATGCTCAGTCCGCCGAGCTTTGTGAGCGTGCCGGTGAGCACGTCGTAAGGCTTCACTGCATCGTCGTCATACACGCCGTTGAGCGTGAAGAGCGCCTTGTTTGCGCCGCTCGATGTGTAGAAGCGGTCCGCGCCGTCGCCGCCTTTCAGCGTCGTCGTGCCCGCAACCGCGTTCACGAAAAAGCGGTCGTCCGCGCCAAGCCCGAAGACCTCCGTCACGCCCGTCGCATTGATGCCGTTCGGGTTCGTGAGCTGGAGGAAGTCAATGCCCGCGCCGCCCTCAATCGTCACCAGCGGCGCGATCACATCGCCCGCGATATTCAGCGTTCCGCCGTCGGCAATATCCGGGTCCATTTCCAAAGGATTCACTCGCGCATCCACGCGGATCAGCACCGTCGCCGCGCTGCTAATCTGCGCATCCGGAGCGACATAAACGCCGTCGCCAGCAATCACCGTCACGCCCGCCGGCGCAGAGACGCGGCTCGTCGTGATGAAGTTCACGTCTTCATTATTCACAACGACTTGCTGGCCACCCACGATCACGCTGCGCCCCGCAGAGTCATTCGCCGAAAGCCGGATCGAGCCCGAGGTCGTCGTTGCCTGAAGCACATTCATCCCGCCGATCACTTCAGCGATAAACATGCTGCTATCCGCAGTCGCCACGAGCCGCCCGAGCGCCGGGATGTTTGCACTGAGCTGGAGCAGCGCATCCTGCACTTGCCCGGTTCCCGCACCGTTGATTTCGACGCTGTTCGCCGTCGTGCCGATGGGTCCACCAAACACGATCAGGTCAATGTTCCGCCCCTGCACATCCGCCCGCGCGTCGTTCTGCGCGTCGAGGATGCCTCCGTTCACCGTCCGCAAACTCACATCCGCGAGCCGCGAAACCACGCCGCCGAGATTCAGCGTGCCCGCCGTTTCCTTCAGGTAAATAGAGAGGTCCGCCGAGGCATCCACAAGCGTCGTGGAATTGATCTCCAGCATGTTCGTCCCGGTGCCGATGCCGCCTGTTCCCGCCGTGAGTGTGATTTTTTTCCCGGTGACATACGGCGTCGTTCCATCCACGCCGTTCTTATCGAAAATGCCCACCGCCGCCGAAGCCGTCACGTCGCCCGCCGTGGAAGTCAGCGAGCCGATGCGCAAGTCGCCCGACGTTTCGTTAATGATGATGGCTCCATTCGTCAGCGCGCTCGCGCCGCCCATTCCCGCGTCGGTCAAATTAGTCGCCGCCGTAATATTCACCACCGTCGCCGCGACCGTAGAATCCGCCGCCGCAAGCGTGATGCTGCCGCTGCTAATCGCGCCAAAACTATAAGTCGCCGCAAACGGCGTCGCCGGTGCCGCAGTCGGGACGATTCCGCCGCCGACAGTCGTGGCTACCGCCGCGTCGGGCCGGAAGTGGGACGTAAAACTTTGCGCCGCGCCGCCCGCGAGACTCACCGACAGCGCGCCCGCCGTCCAAGTCGTCGTCGCCTCTTTCTTCGCCGCCTCCAGCTTCACATCCACCGTCCCGAGCGCCGTGATGGAGTCGAGCGTGAACGTGGCATTCCCCGCCGTCGCTTCGCTCAAATCGCGCAGCCGTCCCGTGACATCGAGATACACATCGCCCGCCGATTTCAGAACCGCGCCGGGCGTGAGATTCGTGGTCCGCACGAGTTCGAGATTTAGCCGATTCGTCGCCGAGCCGATGTTCAGTGCGTCCGAGTTAAAGGTCGCCGTCCGCACGATTCCCGTCGTGCTCAGCACGCTGCCGCCAACCGCATTGATCGTCGTCGCACCGACTGGATTATTGACGAGCCCGGTCAGCGTCACGTTGCCCGTCCCGCCTTCGTTCAGGATCGAAATCCCCATGCTGCCGAGCGCGTGGTCTATGTTGAAAGTGAGCGCAGGATTCGCGAGGTCTATGTTCACCGTCGCCGTCGCCGCCGCCGTGCCGCTCACCGAGCCAAGCACGCCGTGGCTTGCTGTCACGATGAGATTTCCGCCCGCCGCAATCACCGCATTTGCCTCCACAGAAGTCGCCACCGCCGGAGCGATGAGCGCAGTCGCGTTCAGCGTGCTGACATTTACCGCACCGCCGCCGCCGCTGCTCGATGCCCCATCCGCGCCGCTGCCCGAGAGCGCTTGGATCGTGATATTTCCCGTCGCCTTCATCACGCCGCCGCCCACTGCCGTAATCGTCGGACGCGCGTTCGCGTCCACATCGGAAACGCCAATCGCAATGATGCCGACGCCCACAGAATCCTAGCCCGCTGTGCTCACGCTCGTCCCGCGCGCATTCACCAAAATCGTGCCGCCAGCGGTCACTTCGCCGAGCGATTGCGCCTTCGTGATACCGTTCGCATCCGCCTGCAATTTGCTCACGCTCACGTTCAGCGCTGAGCCGCCGTCATTGCTGCTGCGCGCCGTCGCCGTGTTTGTGGAGAGTGCCTCCACGGTCGCCAGCCCAGCCGTCGAAGTAAGCGTCGCCTGATAGCCCAGAAATGCCTGCGTCTCCGGCGCACTGAGCGCCGTGGCATTCGTCGAACTCACCGTCGCCGCGAGGCCGAGATTCAGCGCATCCACATTCGAGGAAACCGTGGAAACCGTCGTCGCCCGAATCACCGCGTTGCCCGTCGCCAGGGTGACTTGCGCCGCCGTCGCCGTGCCGCCCACGTGAATCTCTGGCCCGATGTTTGCCAGCGTCTTGCTCAAGTCCTTCGCCGTCGCCTTCACGCCCGAGCCTGTCGCCAAACCGAGGCCGAAAACCGTCGCCGGAGTGGACACGGTATTTGTGGCTGTCGCCAAAACAGAAAGCTCGCCCGCCGCGATGTGCGCCGCGTCGCCGACGAAGGCGCGCGTCGTTCCGTTCACCGTCGAATCAATGATGAGCGCCGAAACTGCGACGCCCGCGACCGAAGCGCCAAGTGTCTCGCCTTTCACCGTCGAGGTGGAAGTCGCCGAGAGGCTCACGGGCTTGAGTCCCGCCACGATATTCGCGCCATTCGCGATGTAGGCTTCCGTCGTGCGCGAGGCGGTGCTCTTCGCGCTGATGCCCGCGCCCGTCACGCCACCGACACCGACCACGGTGGTCTTAGGATTGGTCACGCTGATGTCCGTAGCCGTGATGGAAAGTCCCATCGCGCCGCCCGCCGTAATCGTCGTCGCGCCGCCCGCGTAAGCCCGCGTCGTGCCCCGGATATTTGCGTCGGAATCCATGACAGCGACCGCCGCCAATCCGCCCGCCAATCCCTTTGTCTGCGGGTTCGCCGTGGCGATGCCCTGCGCGCCAATCGTTACATTTCCCGTCGCCGTAAGTGTGCCGCCGCTCACGTTGGCGTCCACGATTCCATCAATGAGCACGTTCGATTTTGCCCCAGCGCCCGCCGCGCCGATGCTGGCGGAAAGTGCGGACACAAACGTCTCGCTGGTGATGTTCGTATTTGCGTTCGCATTCACTGCGATGTCGCCGCTCTGCGCGGTGACAGTCGAGCCGACGATGGACGCGGTGACGGTGTCGTTCACCGTATTATTCGTCACGGCGACGCCGATGGCGATGCCGACAAGCCCGCCCGCCAGCGAATTGCCGTCAATGGTCGCGCTCATCGTGGCCGTATTGCTCGCCGCGAGGCTCACGCCAGTCTTCGAGTTCACGAGGGCGGAGCCTTCGATGGACGCCGTGGTGGAGCCGGAGATCGTGTTGTTCGCCGTAGCCGCACCGCCGCTCAACGCGAGGCCCGCGAGCGAAAAGGAACCCGCAGCCGCAGCGGCTACGGACTTCGCCGTGATGGTCGCTTCTTCTTTCGCCGTAAGCGTGATGGCTCCGAGCGAAGTGCTTAAATTTGCCGCGTTTTTGATCGATGCCGCGATTTGGTCCGCGATGCTGTTTTCCGAAAGTGCGACGCCGATAGCGAGCGACACGCTGGCGTCCGGCGCGAATGAAACGGCAATCGCTGCCGCGCGCACATCCGACGTGATTTGCGCCGTGTCTTTCGCAGAAATCGTGAGGCTCTTCGCGTGGACATCGGCTGCTCCCGTGCCGTCCACGTAAGCGCGAGTCTGCCCCGCGATTTTGTTCACCGCGCTAGAGCCAGAGCCCGCGCCCGCCGCACCGCCGCTGCCGCCGCCGGCCACGGCGACTGCGCCCGCGACGACCTTGGTGTTGATTCGCTGATCGGCCAGCGCCGTCAGCGCGAGCGCGCCAGTGGTGCCCAGGCTGGAGTGGAAAAGGTAGGCGTCTGTCTCGGAAGTTTCCGCCGAGCCGTCGGACTTGTAACCGATATAGTTTCTCGCCACCGATGCGCCAATCGCCGCGCCGCCCGCGCCAGTGCCGCCCTCCGCGAGCGCGACGGCGAGCGTGTCGAGCGTGGCCTCGATGCGCGATTTGCTCTTCGCCGAAAGCGCGATGTCGTCCGTCGCGGAAATCGTGCTGTTTGAGAAATAGGAATGCGTGTCGGAGAGGATGACGTTGTGCGCGACTGCACCGCCGCCGCTGAGTGCCACACCGTTATTCCCGCCGCCCGCCGCCGCGATAGTCGCCGCTCGCGCTTTCGCGGCGATGCTGGCGATTGCTTCTTCGCCGACGGCTGGTGACGCGCCGACTTCCGCAGCCAGCGTGAGTTTTCCCGTCGCGCCGGTGACGGTGAAAGTCGAGCCGTCCACGCCCGCGTTCACTTCGTTGTCGATCGTGTTGTACGATGCCGAGACGCCAATCGCAAGCGAGGCTCCGTTTTGCGCTACCGCCGCTGCGACCGCTATCGCGCCGGAGCTGGTGTTGATGGTGGAATCGTCCAGCGCGTTCACGACTGCGCCCGTGCCGCCCGCCGTCACGGTGCTGCCGCTTTTCACGAGTCCCTCGATGGTGCCGTGGATGAAATTCGTCGAAGCCGCGCCCGCGCCGGAGAGCGCGAAACCGCCGTTCGAGCCGCCCGCCAGCGAGCCAGCGAGGCCGAATGTCGCCGACTCGATGCGCGAGGTGGAGCGCCCGGAAACGAGAAGCCCGGCGTCGGCATTCACGGTCGCAAAATCCACCATCGCACGCGCCGTATTCGCGATGTCGTTAAAAGCCAGCGACGCACCGATAGCGCCCGCCAAGCTCGTGCCCGCCGAGGCCGCGAAGGAAAGCGCGACTGCGCCGCCGTCCGTATTGATCTTCGTATTGTCCAGCGCGGTGACGCTCAAAAGTCCGCCGCGAGCCCGGGCATTACTGCCCGCGCGAACGGCTGCGATGACTTCGTCGGTGATGCTATTGACCGCGACTGCGCCCGCGCCGCTGAGGTTCACGGAAGGGCCAGATGCAAGGCCCGCGCTGACTGCGCCGGTAATCGTAACCGCGCGAATCGAGGAATGTGCCTCGGCTGCGACCGTGAGCGCCTGATTGGCATCAATGGTCGAACTTGCCACGTCGGCATAGACGTTCGCGCGGATCGAGTTCACGGAAAACGACGCGCCAATCGAAAGCGAAAAACTCCCGCCGCCTGCCGACTCCGCCGCTGCGATTGCGAAGCCGCCGGAGTCCGCCACGATGGTCGCGGAATCTGTCGCGGCCACGCTGATACTGCCCGTCGTCGTGCTGACGGTGCTGACGGTATCAATCGCCGCGCGCACCGTTGCGCGCACGACGTTCAGCGAGCCCGCGCCGCCGCCCGCGCCTGCCAGACCGCCGCCGCCGAGCCCGCTGCTGCCCGAAACTGCGCCCGCCAGCTAATACGCGTTGATCTTCTCCGAGCCGACTGCGGCGACCGAAACATCGCCCGTTCCCTGCACCCGCGAGCCCGAGATGCGCGCCTCTATAGTAGAGGTGATATAATTCACCGCGCCCGCAACGCCTGCGGAAATTGCCGTCGCCGCGCCGGTATTGCCGCGCGCAAACGACAGCGCAAATCCGCCACCGATGGACGTGATGACAGAGCTATCGCTGGCCGAAATATCCGTGCCGCCGTTGGCCGTCGCCAGCGTGTTTTCCACGGAGGTTTCGGTCGCGCCGGTCATCTTATTCACCGACACCGAGCCCGCGACGGAGATTCCGCTCTGCGCGTCGTTCGCCACGGCTCCTCCGGCGCCTGCGGCGAGGGAGAAAAGATTACCCGTGCGCTTGGCGCTCACGGTCAGGGCTTTGCCGCTGGCCGCGTTTAGCGTCAGCGTCGAGTCGTGGACAAATGCGAACGTCTTTGCGTCCAGATTGCTGAGGCTGAACGCTCCGGCGAGGCCGATGGCGTTTTCCGCTTCGATCTTGAGGCTGTTCGCCGTGATGGTCGCGTTCACCGCAGCGGCGCGAACGTCGTCGGTGATAAAGCTGAATCCCACGGCGGCGGCGATGCCCACGCCTGTCGTGGCGTTTTTTGCCGGAGGCTGACCAGCGGGCGGCGGCGGCGCGTAGTCGTCGTCGAACATCAGGCCGATGTTGTTGCTGTTCGATTTCAGCGCATCGTCCTGCCGCGCCTCGCGCTCGGCGTTTGCGCGCTCTTCTTCCGGCGTCGGCGTTTGCGGTGCGCTGCTCACCACGGCTCCCGCGACGCCAAATGCCCACAGCGAACCTTTGTTCCCGGCCTTCACGGATACGTCGCCGTTGATGGTGAAATTCACCTTCGGCGCAGTCGGGACGAGCAGCGGGTTCAGCGCCGCGTCAAAGTCGCCGACGATAGCGCGGGTGTTGCGACCGATTTTGTTGATCGCGACGGACGCACCGACGCCGATGGCCTTGCCTTTTACGATGCCGCCGACCCAGTTGATCTGCGTCTCGGAGCCGTTCGCCTCCACTTGCACTTCGCCGCCCGTGATGCCCGCGCCGGAGTTGATGAGCGCCAGCGTGTCGCTGCTCTGCTGCATGTAGGCGAAGCTGCCACCCACCGCGAGTTTCCCCGCGCTTCCGCCTGCTTGCGTGCCGCTAAACTCGAAGATCAGCTCTTCCGCTTTGACGACGAGTTTGCCGCCATCCGACGTTTGAATGAGCACGCCGCTCTCGACGGTCGCGTGCGTTTTATTGTCGAGAAGGCTGATGAAAAGCGCGCCGCCAAAACCGCCCCGCTCGCCCGATGAGCCGACTGGCGAAACGGTCGCTGAGAACTTTTTCCCGAGCACATCTTCCACCGTCGGGAAGCCAAACTCGAACACGCCCGTGACGTTCAAAATCTGGAGCTGCGTCACCGCTTCGATGTCCACGGCTTGCCGGTTCCCCGCGCTTTGGAACGCCGCGTCTTGGTTTAGCCGCGCGCCGGATTTCACGGTCGTCTCGGAGATGTTGTCGAGCTTGGTGAAGTTCACCGAACCCGCGACGGAGACTTGGTCGGACTTCGCCGTGCTCCGCGCCCATGTATTAAAGAGCTTCGTTTTAAGCCCGAGCGAGCCGTCGAGATAATCGGTCACGGCGCTGGGGCCGTCTTTCACGAGTCGGTCTGTGATTTCGCCGATGGAAGTCGGGAGAAATTCGTCGGGCCGCGTGACAAATGGATACGTCACTTCGGACGTGATGCGCATCGTGCGCAGCGCGTCGAGCTTCGCGCCGGATTCCACGACGGTCTGCGCCGTATTTTCGTAGAGCCCCACGAGGGCGGCGACGCTGACGCTGTTCGGCGGGCCACCCGGTGTGGGCTGTGTCACGCTCTCGGCGTTGAGCTGGAAGACCTCGGTGATCGTCGCCGCCACATCCATGTCGGCGTTCGATTTCAGCACGGCAGTGCTGCCGATGTTCGTGTGAACGTCGTGGTCCGCAAACGTGAACGACAGTGCGCCAGCCACGGTGAGCCCGCCCGCCTCGCTGCCGCTGCTGCTCGCGTTGTCGGCGTATTTTTTCGTCAGCCCGGTGAGCAGCCGGTCAAAGAGCGTGGACTGGAAATCAAACGTAGAATCCGCGTCTTCGTTCGGGACGTGATCCGTCCCCATGCCCGCGCCGGATTCCGCGTTGTCGGTGGCAGAAAGCGCGGAGGTGATTCCGAAGTTCGAGAACCCAGACTCCAGAACGTGATTCGCCGTGAAGCGATAGTTCTGGCCCGACGTGGACGAGAGGCCGCCGATGTCCACAGCGATGCCCGCTTTCGCCTGAGCGGGCGTGAGCGCCAGCTTGAAGGTCTGGCTGCGGACAAAATTGCTGTTCCCGTCGAGATTCGTCTCACTCGTCTCGGGAATGACGTAATAGGTCTGCCCGTCCACGAGCCCCGGAATCTCAGGGTCCACCAGCTCGTTCGGCGTGTTCTGGTGGTAAGTCACCGACTGCGCTTCGCCGAACGCTCTGCCGATCCCATGGATGGTAAATTCGCCCTTCGCCGCATCCACATCCGTCCCTTTGAAGCCTGTCGTCTCGATGGAAGTCGCGGGCAGCCCCGGATGCAGACTCAGCGCGCTTTTTTGAATCGCTTCCTTCTCCGTCGTGGCGAGCTGGATGTAGCCGCTCGACTCGTCCACGTTGAGCGTGGCGAGGTTGTCCTCCGGCTTGATGATGAAATACGTCACGCCGTCCGTCAGCCCGCCGATGCTGTTGCCGCCGCGATTGTGATAAACGACCGTGTCCTCGGATTCGAGCGCGTTTTGCCCGACGAAAATCAGGTTGTTTGCGAAATCAATGTAGCCCGGTTTCGTCGGGTCCGTTTCCGTCGGGTCGAACTCCAAATCTACTACATTCCCGCTGCCGCCCGCCGTGCCGATGCCCGCCGTGCCGATGCCCGTCTGCGTACCCGTCACGCTGCCGTTCACCGTCGTCACGATGTCCGCTTTGGAAAACTCCGCGCTAAACGAAAGGCCCGCCTTGCCGCTCGTGAACATGCCCGCCGACGAACTCGCCGCAGACTCCACCTCGCCCAGCGCGCGGATATTCACAATCGTCCCCGCCGTCACGCTCGCCCCCGCAGCCACCGTCGTATGCGATACCGATTCCGCCCGCGTCACCGCCAGCGAGACGGCAAACTCCGCCACGCCCGGCAGCGGCAGCGGCAAGTCGCGCGCCGTCTCTGTTTCCAGCTCCGCCTTCGCGTTTGCCTCGGACGTGATATTCACCGAAGTCCCCGCCGTGATGATGACATTTGCGCCCACATCCACCGTCGAAGTCGCCAGCGCCTGTGCGTAGCCGATGCTAAAAAGGATGCTCGCCGCCTTGCCCGTGCTATCCGAGATCGCGGACGACGTAATTCCCACCGAGCCCGCCTCGCGAATCTCCGCGCCCGCCTTGATATCAATGGACGACTGCGAACCCTTCACCAGCACCTTCACCGGCAGCGCGAGAATGTCCGCGATGTAGCTCTGCACTGGCCCGAGCGCGAACTGGTTTATCACCCGATTCAGCCCCAAAATATCCGAAAGCGGACGATCTTCCGCCTGCGAGTTCAGCGAAATATCGCCGCCAATCAGCTTCGCTCCCGCACCGATCAAAATGGACGTGGACTGACGCGGATCAATGACGATGGGTGAGTAAGTCTGAAGGTCTGAAATCGTCACCGTCCGCGCCCGGAAATCAATGTCGCCTTTCTTCGCCGTCGGCGTCGCGCCCTCCGTCGAAATCGTCACGCCCGGCTTCACCTCAATGTTGTGCGCCAGCACTGTCAAATTCCCACCTTTCGTCGCGATGTCGCCGCTAAAAATCACCGTGTCCGAGTTAAACAAATCCGACAGCGTCACCAATGAATTGGCCTCCTCGCCATACACCGAAAGTTTCCCGCTAAACGCCGGGTCCAGCGACGCAATCGTGATCGTGTCATTGCCCAGCAGCCCTTTGACAATCAGCTCCTTCGTCGGATTTGGGAAATTGATGCTCTCGATATTTCCCTCCAAGATCATCCGCCCCGAAGTGTCCTTCCGCAGCGTCAGTTGGTCCGCCAGCGCCGTCCCCTCGACAGTCACTTCAGGCGTCACATTCGTAATCGTAATCGGCTCCATCCCCGCAAACGCCACGCGCTGCGCATCCAATCGCAAATTCCCCGATTGCGCCCCCGTCGCCTCGTAGCCCACTTTGCTATAAAAGCCATTCAGCACTACGGTATCGTAGCCCCCTGAGCCGCCCGAAACCGTCCCCGCCAACGACCCCGTCTGCTCAAAAACAAACCGGTCCTGATTATCCGCCGCACCCGTCGCATTTTCCACTTGCAGAAAATGGATATTTGCCCCCGCCGAGCCCGCGTTTTCGCCATCAATCACCCAAGTCGTATCTCCCGCCGGCCCCACAATCGTATCCAGCCCATCTCCGCCCGCAAACGTCACTTGCGACGAAAGACTGCCCGACGAAAAATCCAGCAAATCATCCCCCGCGCCACCATCCGCGAGGATCGATTTTACCCCGCTAAACGTTTGCTCTAGCCCGCTGGCAAGGTTCTTCACTTTCACCACTTCCCCGCCGATGCCGGCGCCTACATGGACGACTTGAAAAGCATCTGCATCCCCCGTCAAAGCCAGCGCCAACACCCCGGCAGCCGACAAAGAGCCGAGGCCGATGTCCGTGGAGAAAGTGATGCGCGGCTCCAGAGATTCTGGGCCCACTGCGGGGCGAATCTGAGCGGAGAGAATGGCAGGCTTTGCCGAAGCGGTTGAGCATTTCGCCCGAAGAATGTTCATTGCCATAATCGTATAAAGTATTTGCTGAATCGCATTGGCGAACTCAGTTGAGATGAAGGTCCATTTGAAGCGGAAATGGGACCAGATTCCCAAGTATGCAAAAATTGTTATATTTTCCCCAGCGAAATAACATCTTACGAATATAAAATATCGATTAAATGTCTCCACGTCAAGCGTTTGCAATTTGCTTCAATTTAGTTACATTTCGGGGAGTAGCGCTGGCCGCGCCACTCGATTCGCGGGCAGCCTAGTCCTCGGATAAATGCCTATTTCCACGCAGCGACTCGGCTGCCATACTTCCGGCATGAGTAATACTATTTCCGCCGCCGACTTCGGCCTACTGATTCGAGACCGCAAAGCGCCACACGTTGTGGATGTCCGCACGCCTGCCGAGTTCGCGGCCGTCCATGTTGAAAGCGCACGCCTTTGCCCGTTGGATGACCTCGACCCTACGAAAGTCGCCGCAGACCTCAACTTGCAAGCCGACCACACGATTTATATCCTCTGCAAAAGTGGAATGCGTGCTGGCAAAGCGGCGGAAAAATTCCGCGCGAAGGGCATCGCGAATGTCTGCGTAGTCGAAGGCGGCACAGATGCTTGCGTCGCCGCCGGGCTGGCCGTCTCGGGCGGCGGGAAGCCGGGGATACCGCTCGAGCGCCAAGTGCGTATCACCATCGGGAGCGTGGTGCTCGGAGCATGGGTGCTATCGCATTGGGTCCCTCTCGTTCGCTTCCTCATACCGGTCGCCGGGGCTGGGCTCATTTTTTCTGGCGTCACTGGGTTTTGCGGGCTGGCGATGATTTTGGCAAAGGCGCCCTGGAACTCTGCGCAAGTCGCGGCTTGCAAGCGCGTGGGGTGAGGGCTTTATCGCTGACGCTGTGCGCTATTTACTCGCTCTCCTGACATTCCTTTCCGTTTCGCTGGCTGCCGACAAGCCGAACTTCGTCGTCTTTTTGATTGACGATCTCGGGGCGACGGACATCGGCTGCTACGGCTCGAAATTTTACGAAACTCCGCATATCGACCAGCTCGCGAAGGACGGCCTGCGCTTCCGCACGGCGTATAGCGCATGCACCGTCTGCTCGCCTACGCGCGCGGCGATGCTCACGGGAAAGTATCCCGCGCGACTGCACATCACGGATTGGATCGCCGGGCACGTCCGGCCGAATGCTCCGCTCCAGATTCCTGACTGGGTAAAGGCACTGCCGACGGACGAGTGGACGGTGGCCAGCGGGCTGCGGGGCGCGGGCTATGCGACTTGCGCCATCGGGAAATGGCACCTCTCGCCCGGTGGCCCAGCGGCACACGGCTTCGACGTAGCAATCGCCGACAATCACAAGGGCCAGCCAGACTCCTATTTGTCGCCTTACAAAAACCCGAATCTCCCCGATGGCCCCGTGGGCGAGGAGCTCACGGAGCGATGCACTTCGGAGGCGATAAAATTTATTTCCACGAATGCCGATAAACCGTTCTTTGTTTACCTCCCGCACTTCGCCGTCCACACGCCGCTGGGTGGAAAAAAAGAGGACATTGCGCGATTTGCTCTGAAGGAAAATCCGCAGGGCAAACCCGCCTACGCCGCGATGATCAAGGCCGTGGACGACAGCGTGGGGCGCATCCGTGCGGAGCTGGAAAAACTCGGGTTGTCGGAAAAAACGGTGCTCATTTTCACCGGCGATAATGGCGGGCTGGAGCTGGGGAAAGTGACGGACAATCTCGGCGTCCGAGCGGGGAAAGGCAGCGCCTACGAAGGCGGCGTGCGCGTGCCGCTGATCGTCCGCTGGCCCGGCGTCACGAAAGCGGGCACGGAGACGGACATCCCGGCCATCACCCCTGACATCCCGGCGACGCTGGCTGAGGCTGCGGGGCTGGAAAAACGGGCATTTGACGGGGTTTCGCTGATGCCTGTGCTGGGCGGCGGCAAGTTCGCCGAGCGTCCGTTGTTCTGGCATTATCCGCACTATCATCCCGGCGGTGCGACGCCTTATTCGGCGATTCGGGAAGGTGACTTCCGGTTGGTCCACTTTTACGAGGACGAGCGAGACGAAGTGTACAACCTCGCCTCTGACCCAGAGGAAAAGGAAGATCTCGCGACGAAGAACGTGGGAAAGGCGAAAGACCTCCGCGCAAAACTCGACCGATGGCTGAAGGAAACCGGTGCGCAATTTCCGACACGGAAGTAGTTCGCGGTTTGTGGCTCCTTGCCGGTATGTCACAAAAATATGACAACTCAAACTCGACATAACAGCCCCGTTCGTGTAGGCTTGCTTACTTTATTATCACTCTAATGCGCACACGTTTCACCCTTACTCGTCTCATTCTCGCCACTTCAGTCTCGGCTTTGACGGCTCTCACGAGCCCGTCTGTTCAAGCTGCCAGCTTTTCATGGGGCGGGACGACCAATTTCTGGAGCGTCAACAGCGCGTGGGTGGGCGGGACTGCGCCGACAGGGACAAACCCGACAGATATCCTGTCGTTCGCGGGCGATGTCGGGTTCAGCCTCTACACGACCACCAATAACATCGCGGCGACTCCGTTTCAGGTAAACCGGATCAATCTAACCGCAACGAATTTAGCATCGGTTTCGGGCAACGCGCACACGATTAAGGGCACTGCGCTGGCATTCGTCGGCAGTGCGCCGGAGTTGGTGCAAAGTGGCGCAGGCGCTGTGGCGTTTACGACGCCATTTGAACTGGACGGAACGTTCACCGTCTCGGGGAGCGGGGCTGGCCTGAACACCGCGAACGGAAAAGTGACCGGCATCGCTAACATCGTGAAGAATGGGACGAGTACGTTCCGTTTCGGCACGCCTTTTACTGCGGTGGATCCGATTCTCGGCCCGTCGGATAATACGTGGCTGGGGACCCTGGAAATCAACGCGGGAACCGTCCGCTTTAACAACAATGAGCAATCGGGGCGCACGGCGATCCGCTCTAACCCCATCGTTATGAACGGTGCGAGCGCGGTGTTCTCGTGCGCGAGCGAGATTCGGTGCGGCACGATCAGCGGCTCGTTTGGCGATATTCGGACCGTCCTCTCCACGGTGAACACAAACAATCCCGACAGCGAGAGCCTCATCATTACAGCGTTCACCGACGGTGACTACGCGGGCTCGTTGAGGCTTAGCCCACCGATCGGGACGGGCTCGCACAACGGCGAACTCATCGTCCGCGGCACGGCGACGCAGACGCTCTCCGGCCTCATCAGTATTGATGAAGACGTGTTGATCGGGCGTGGTTCGACGCTCATTTTGGACAACAACGCATCGCTCGGCACCCAGACCATCGGCTCGGTGACTCTGAACGGCGGGACGATTCGCCTAGAGAACGAATTCACCAACAACGACAACCGCATCCGCAACGCCACGGGCGACCTACCGGGCGCGAGCACGACACTCCAGCCCGTCGGCGGCGGCACATTCATCCTCTCTGGTAACAGTGCTGGCACGAACGAACTCACCGGGCGTCTTCAGCTTGGCGCTGCTGGGACGACGCAGTCCAACCCGCGCTCAGGGCACCTCAATCTCCAAATCATTCACCGAGCGGGCGGCAGTGCCGATACCGCGCTGACGTTCCAAAACTACTCCCGCGAACAGAATGTGATCTCGCAGTTTGCGACGGTCAATTTCTCCGCCACGAATGATAATTCGACCCCTCAATACGTCCTGCTCGGGCAGGGTGGTTTTGGACCGAAGTTTTTGCTGAACGGCACGACCCCCGTCCCGCTTCGTAATGAGCTACTGAATACGACCGTCGGGACGGCATCCGTCGGCTGGGCGACGGTCACGGGCCCTGCAAGCGGGACCGCCAGCGTGACCCCGACGGTGGACTTTGCGACACATACGGTGGACGGCATAGCTCCCGTGAGCACTGTCGCGTGGAGTGCCGCGCTCACTGCGGTGGACAACGCCCGCGTGACTAGCACCCAAGCCACTCCCAGCGGCGCTGCGTCATTCGACGTGAACTCGGTGAAGCTCGCGCCCACCGCATCCGGGCAGTCGCTAAACATCGCTGGCAGCGGCCACCTCAACACCACGGCCATCCTGCTTTCCGGCAATAATGACTTCACTATTCGCTCCACGGGCGGCGGCGGGATTAGCGGCACAGCGACGCGCTTTTTCCACGTGGAAAAAGCGACGCTCAGCGTGGAAGCCAGCGTCGCTGCCAGCACGCAAGCGCTCGTAAAATCTGGCCAAGGCGTGCTCGTCCTTAGCAATGCCGCTAACGTCGGCCTCACCGCGACCACCTCGATCAACGGCGGCACCCTGCGCGCGACGCCCGGCAGCAGTTTGCCCGGTGGCGAAATCCGCTTCCGGGGCGGCGTCCTCGAAATCCAAGGCGGCGGCACATTCGCAAGAAACACCGGAGCCGGCGCTGGCAAAGTGAACTGGAGCGGCACCATCTTACCTGCAACTTCCGACCCCGATGACCGTGGCAGCGGCGGCTTCGCTGCCCTCGGGGCCAACGTCACCGTCACGCTCAACAGCGGCAGTGCGATCTTCTGGGAAGACCTCGGATTCGTCCGCTCCGGCCATTCCCTTACCCTGAACTCGCCGACTGGCACAGCAATGGTTGATTTTACCAACCCGATCAACCTCACCTCGCTGGCGAATACGAATGACATCTCGTCGCTCAACTACAACGCTCGCGAAATCCATGTGCTGGAAAATACGAATTCCAGCACCGACTGGGCGCGCATCTCCGGCGTCATCTCCGGCACCGTCCAAAACGACCTGCTAAAATCCGGTGCAGGCACTCTCGAACTGACCGCTACGAACACCTTCCTCGGCCACACACAAATCATGGAAGGCCGCCTCCTCGTCACCGGCAGCACGCCGTCTGGCGGCACTTCGATCGTCAGCGGCAACGCCACGCTGGCAGGCGCAGGGTCGGTCGGCACCATCCTCCTCAATGGCGGCAGCGTAGAGCCCGGAAATAACGGCGTCGGCACGCTAACAGCCGCCGCGCTTTACTGGCGCACCGGCAACATGCGTATGGACCTCGGCACGGGCAACCAGTCCGACACGCTCGCGCTCGGCAGCGGCAAATTTCATAAAGACCCGCAAGGTGGAGCGCCTTACGAGTTCGACTTCGGCGGCACTGGTGAAGGCGGGCGCACCTACACCTTCGCGAACTTCGGCAGCACGTCCTTCGTCGCGGGCGACTTCTCTTTTATCAACCTCCGTAGTGGCCTCGATGGGACGTTCGCCATGACGGGCACCGCGCTCACTTTCACCACGAATCTCCCCACCGCGACCATTCCCACGCCGCTGGCCGATCAGCGCATCAATATCGGCGGCACCGCCGCCTTCACGGTCGTTACGGGCATCCCCGGCGCATACACTTACCAGTGGTTCAAAAACGACGCGCCTATTGATGGCGAGACCGCCGCGACGCTTTCATTTGCCACCCTTAACGCGGGCAATTCTGGCAGCTACTATGTCGTCGTCTCCAACGGCACCACGCCCGTCACCAGCAATGTCGCCACTCTGACCGTGAACGAAGCCCCCGTCGCCACGCCACAAACCGTCGAAGCCACAGAAGACATCGCCAAAGCCATCGTCCTCGCGGGCACCGATGTGAACTCCGGCGACACGCTCACCTACACCATCGTCACTTCGCCCAGCCACGGCACGCTGTCTGGCACGCCGCCGAACATCACCTACACCCCCTTGCGGAACTATAACGGCACCGACTCGTTCACCTTCAAATCGCGCGACGGTCTCCTCGACTCCACGCCGGCCACCGTATCCATCAACCTCGCCGCCGTGAACGACGACCCCGTCGCCGTCACCGATATCGTCGTCGCCGGAGTCGAGACGAATATTGTCAGCAACGACACCGACCCGGACGGCAACACCCTCAGCCTCACCAGTGTGCAGAACGGCGCATACGGCACCGTGACCCAAAACGGTAACAGCGTCACCTACACCATCGGCGCAGGATTCACTCTCTCCGACACATTCACCTACACCATCTCGGATGGTAACGGCGGCACCGTCAACGGCACCGCCACCGTCCGCCTCGCTCACCCCATCTCCTTCGGCCTTGCGGCGAAAAATGGCACCGTCAGCGGCGAGCCCGATGGCACCCTCCTCTCCACCGCAAGTCAGCCCGGCGTCAGCGCCGATGGCCGTGTCGCATTTATCGGGACGGAAACCACGCCCGACCGTAAAAAGGTCAGCGCCCTCTTCTTTGGCAACCCGCCAGTGCCCGTCGTCCGCCTCGGAGTCACCACCGCACCGGGAAGCACGCTCACCTTTGGAAAAATCAGCGCTCCCGTGGTCAATGCAGGTGGCGACGTCGGCTTCAAGGGCAGCCTCAACAAAGCGCCCGCTGGCACTGCGGACGGCATCTGGGTGCGTTCCAGCAGTGGCGATATTCGGCGCGTTGCGCAGGGCAAAATGGCCGTCGCCCCGCTTCTGTTCCCCAACCTCCAGAGCCCCGTCAGCGGCATCACTTTTGTATCGTTCGGAGACATCGCGCTTCCCGATGATGGACGGCTCATTTTCGTCGCAAAATTCAAAGGTGCCCCAAGCGGATTCGACTCCGGCATCTGGCGCGAGACCGCTATGGGCGACATCGAGCCTGTAACTTACGAGGGTGCCACCATCGCAAACACGACACCCAACATCGGCGGCGTCAGTCGCGTCGTCAAAACCCTCGCCATCTTCGGCCCGTCGGAGAAGACGACACTCGGCCAGCGCCGCGGCTTTAACAACGGTGGTGCGGTCGTCGCACGAGTCGGATTTGTAGATAAGTCCTCGGCGATCATGCGCTTCAACAGCGATGGGTCGAAGACCGTGCTTCTCCGCACCGGCTTCAGCCTTTCTCAGCTTGCAGGCTCGCAGATCAAATCCTTCGGACTCCCTGTCCTCGCTGACGATGGTGGCGTCAGCGTCCTCGCTCAACTCATCCCGAACACCGGCAACGCATCCGCAACCAGCGACATCGTCCTTATTCGCGTCAGCGCCGCAGGAACGATCTCCAGAGTCATGCAAGAATCCAACCCTGCCCCGAACATCGCGAACTCCTACTTCACCAAGTTCTCCGACCCCGTGAGCGGCGACGCCAACCGCGTCGGCTTCATCGGCACTCTCAAGGCGAATCTCGGCGGAGTCGCTGCCGCAAACGACATAGGCATCTGGCGTCACAACGCCGCCGGGACCGTCATCGAGCCGCTTGCCCGCGAAGGCTCTCTCGCGCCCGATGTAGCCAACGCGAACTTCGCAACCTTCAAGTCCCTCGCGTGGGCCAACGACGGAGCCGCATTTGTCGCCACCCTCAAAGGCACCGTAAAAGGAGCAATCTCCAAAGCCAACGACACCGGCCTCTGGGTCGAAGACTCCACCGGCCTTCTGCAACTCGCGTTCCGCAACGGCCAAAGCGTCTCCTTCGCGGGCGGCGATAAAACTGTGAAGACCTTCACCGTCCTCGGCCCCGTCCTCGGAGCCATCGGCCAAGGTGGCTCCACGAACTTCATCGGCGGCTTCGCGATTCTCGCGACCTTCACCGACAAAACGACCGGAGTCGTAACCACGTGGGTGCCGTAAAAAAGCGACAAGCGCAAAAAGTCCCGAGTCAATTGCGCCGCTCGGGTTAATTTGTTGTGAATTGGGTGAACAGTTCCCTTCTTCTCTCGTCAAACTCACTGCGCCATGCCAGCTTGCACTTGTCACAACTGATCAACCGCCCATGAACATCCTACTCATCGAAGACGAAAAGAAGATCGCACAGTTCGTAACCAAAGCTCTCACCGAGGTCGGCCACGAGGTCGTATCCATCCTCCGTGGGGACGAAGGGCTCACCGCTGCGACCACAAAACCGTACGACATCATCATCCTCGATCTCGCGCTTCCTGGCGTCGATGGCATCGAGATTCTCCGAGCCGTCCGGGAACGCAGCATTTCCACGCCCGTGCTCATTTTAACGGCGCGCGGCAGCAAGGATGACCGCATCCAAGGGCTCGACGAGGGCGCAGACGACTACCTGCCAAAGCCCTTCGCCATGGAAGAACTCATCGCCCGCGTCCACGCACTCACACGCCGCGCTGGCGCGCAAAAGTCGCCCATTCTCCGCATGGCGGACCTCGTCTTAAACGAGACCACGCGCGACGTTTTCCGCGGTGGCACGAAGCTTTACCTCTCCATCCGCGAATACGGACTGCTCAACTTCCTCATGCACAATCCGGGGCGTGCGTTCACTCGTGCGGAGCTTTGCGAACACGTCTGGAAGAGCGCCCTCGATGACGAGACAAACGCCGTGGACGTCTATATCCAGCGCCTCCGGCGGAAAGTGGACGAGGACTTCCCCGTGAAGCTCATTCAGACGATCCGCAACATCGGCTACATGATGCAGGAAGCATCCGTTGACGCCGCTGTTGCCACGGCGGCATGAAGTTGGCCCGGCTGCGGTGGCGCTATTGGCCACTCCGGGCAAAGGTCGCCCTCGCTTGTGCCCTCGTCGCTGGCGGCACTATCGCCGTCGCATTCGTCAGCATGTTCCTTTTTCTTCAGGCGGAAATGCTCGACGTCGTCCATCAGCGCATGGACCGCGAAGGCCGCGAGACGCTCTGGGAGCTCGAACGCAAAGCCCTCCGGCGAAGCGACGGCGGTATCACCGTCACCGCCGAGATGCTCCCCGACTCCGTGGCTAATCGCCTCATCGAAGTGTTCGACGCCGAAGGCCACCTCGCCTACCGCTCCGCCCAACTCCACGAATACTCGCTCGACGCCGTCGCCCCCGTAGAAGGCCGGTTTGCCGACTTTACGCTGAACGGGCGCAACCTCCGCCTCGGCCACTACAGAAGCCCCCGCATGAAGCTCATCATCGCCACGCCACTTGGAACCTACGATGCCACCATGAAGCGCATCTTCTGGTCCGCCGCCATCGCTCTCCCCAGCATCATCCTCCTCAGCCTCGCAGGCGGCATCTGGGTCGCCCGCCGCGCCCTCGCGCCCGTCCAAGAAATCATCGACGCCGCCCAAAGCATCACCGCCGAAGAATTCGAGCGCCGCATCCCCATCCCCATCCCCGAGGACGAACTCCGCGCCCTCACCGAAGTCCTCAACCGCACATTCGACCGCCTCGAATCCGCCTACAAACTCGCCATCCGTTTCTCCGCAGACGCCTCCCACCAGCTCAAAACCCCCGTCACCGTCATGCGGATGACCATCGAAGACCTCCTTAAAACCCAAGGCCTCACCGAAGCCCACAGCACTGGACTCAACGACCTCCTCCACCAAACCCGCCGCCTCTCGTCCCTCGCCGAGGGCCTCATGCTCCTCGCTCGCGCCGACGCTGGAGCCCTCGAAATCCGCACCATCGAGACCGACATCCGCAGCCTCATCGAAGGCTGCGTCGAAGACGGCGAACTCCTCGCAGAACGCCGAGGCGTCACCGTCCAATTCGAGTGCCCTGAGACCCTGCTCGCCATCGCAGACCCCTCCCGCGTCGAGCAAGTCCTCCTCAACCTCATCGAGAACGCAGTAAAGTACAACTACAATGGCGGCATGATCTACATCCGCGCATTTCGCTACGGCAAATGGGCGCGCATCATCGTCTCCAACACCGGCAACCCCATCCACCCCGACCGCCAGCCCTTCATCTTCGACCGCTTCTCTCGCGGCGACGGCAACGAGGATGTCGCCGGCCACGGCCTGGGCCTCGCCATCGCCCGCGAACTTGCCGTCGCCATGTTTGGCGACCTCGCCCTTCTTCGTTCCGACGAAGAATGGACCGAGTTTGAATTCATCCTCCCAGCCGTCCGAGGCGCTGGCGCCCTTCAGAAAAAGCGCACCATGCCGCTCAATTTCCTCGCCCCACCACCCCGGCGTTGACACCTCCGCGTTCCCCGCAGATACCCACCGGCCACATGAGCGACACCGATACAGCCCGCAACCGCCTCCTCGAACTCCTAAAACGCGACTCCGTCTTCCACGGCGACTTCACCCTCGCCTCCGGCGCAAAAAGCAACATCTACGTGGACTGCCGCATCACCACCATGAACCCCGAAGCCGCCGCCCTCCTCGGCCAACTCCTCTACGCCCAAATCCGCACCGCCCTCGGCCCCCTCAAGCCCACCGCCGTCGGCGGCCTCACCATGGGCGCAGACCCCGTCGCCATGGCCATCGGCATCGCATCGTGGAAAGTGGACGGCCCCGCCGGGCTCAAAGTTTTCTGCGTCCGCAAACAAGCCAAAGACCACGGCCAAGGCCGCCGCGTGGAAGGCAACTTCCAAAAAGGCGACCACGTCGTCGTCGTCGATGACGTCATCACCAGCGGAAAATCCACCCTCCAAGCCATCGAAGCCATCCAAGCCGAAGGCGGCATCATAGACCTCGTCGCATGCCTCGTGGACCGCGAATCCGGTGGACGCGAAAAATTTACCGCTCTCGGCTTCCCCTTCATCTCCCTCTTCTCAAAAGCCGAAGTCTTCGGCAGCTAAACCCGAACGGCGCATTTGAGCGCTCAAGGTGCGAGCTGAGGTGCGAAAGTAGTGGGGCCGTCCCGGCCCCAAGCGTCGCGCAGTGACCGGGACGGCCCCGCTACTTTCGTGCTTTCTGGCGGTTGGGTTGCGCCGGGTGGTGAAAAGATGGCTATTTTTGACCATGTCTCTCAAGAATGAGTGAGCAATAGTCCTCATTGTGTCACCTTGGACGGACAAGGTAACGCAACGAACGCTCGTCATGCTACCTTGGACGGACAAGGTGACGCAACGAACGCTCGTCATGCCACCTTGGACGAACAAGGTAACGGAACGAACGCTCGTGGTGCTCGTATGAGTCCGGGTCGTTCGCCCGCAATCGCGGCGTTCGGGATTAGTCCCCGTAGCCGTGCGGGTGCTTAAGGTGCCAAGCCCAAGCGGGAGCGATGATTTTGTCGATGGCTTGGTATTGGGGTGCCCAGCCGAGTTCGGCGCGGACTTTGTCGCTGCCTGCGATGAGGCGCGGCGGGTCGCCGGGGCGGCGCGGTTTTTCGATGACGGGAATTTTTTTGCCGGTGATGGCTTCGCAGGTGGCGATCACCTCGCGGACGCTGGTGCCCCCGCCTGTGCCGAGGTTGTATTTCGCGCTGACGGGGGCGGCGAGGGCGAGCATGTGGGCTTGGGCGAGGTCGAGGATGTGGATGTAGTCGCGGATGCAGGTGCCGTCGGGCGTGGGGTAGTCGGTGCCGTAGATCTCGACGTGCTCTTTTTGCCCGAGGGCGACTTTCAGCACGTTCGGGATGAGGTGGGTCTCGATGCGGTGGTCTTCGCCGTAGGTGGCGCTGGCACCGGCGGCGTTGAAGTAGCGGAGGGCGACGTATTTCAGCTCGTGGATTTCGCTGTACCAGCGGAGGACTTGCTCGAACATGAGCTTGCTCTCTCCGTAAGGATTGATGGGCTTTTGCGGGAGTGTCTCATCGATCGGCATCCGCTCGGGGATGCCGAAGGTGGCGCATGTGCTGGAGAAGACGAAGCGCTTGCAGCCGACGGCGTGCATGGCGTCGAGGAGGTTGATGCCGCCATAGACGTTGTTGCGGAAATACTTCGAGGGGTTCGTCATGCTTTCGCCGACGAGGGCGTTGGCGGCGAAGTGCATGACGGCTTCGGGGCGTGTCTTTTCGAGAGCGTCCTCAATGTCGCACCGCTGCTGGAGGTCGCCGACGATGAGCGTGGCGCGTGGGTCCACGGCGAGACGGTGGCCTTCGGTGAGGTTGTCGAAGACGGTCACGGTGTGGCCGACGTTGATGAGTTGTTCGACGCAGATGCTGCCGATGTATCCGGCTCCGCCGGTGACTAGGATTTTCATTGTTCGGGCGATGTAGCGAACGGCGTGCCGGAGGCAAGCGCTAGAGTTCGAAGGATGCGCCGGGGATGGGGAGGACGATTTCTGTCTCGGGCAGTTCGGCGCGGATGGTGCCGGTGAGCCAGCCGATCGCGCCGGGGTCGCCGTGGACGAGGATGAGCTTCTTGGGTTTCACCTTTTTGATGTAGTCCACGATGGTCTCGCGGGCGGCGTGGGCGCTGAAAGTGAAGGTGCCGACTTCGCATTGGATGGGCTCCGGGGCATGCTCCGGGGCGAGGGAGATGATGTCACCGGTCTTGGCGGCGCGGAGTTTGCCCGCGGGCGATTCCGGGTCGGCGTAGCCGATGAAGAAGATGGCGTTTTCCGGCTGGCTGAAGAATTTGCGGGCGACGGTGTTGGAGAGAGTTTTCTCCATCATCATGCCGCTGCTGAGTGCGAAGATGCGGCGTGGACGGACTTGGATCTCGTGGGCGTTTGCCCCGCCGATGACGAATGGCGCGAGGTCGTCCATGAGGCAGAGGTCGGGGACTTGGCGCGGGGTTCTGCTGGCGAGTTTGTCGTAGGCTTCGGTGAGTTTCGCCCCGAGGCCGCCGATGTAGATGGGGCAGTTGGGGAGCTTCCCGGCGCGGCGGAGGGCGTGGACCATCGCGAGAAACTCCTGCGTTTTGCCGAGGGCAAAAAGCGGGACGAGGACGCAGCCGCCGCGCTCAAAGACGCGGCGAATGTCGGCGGCGAGGCGGTCCATTTCTCCCTCGCGGGTGAAGCCTGCGGGCGAGGGACTGTCGCCGCGCGTGCTCTCCATGATCATGACGTCGCAGGGCTCGTCGGCAAAGTCGGGGAAGCTGGCGGCGCGGGAGATGTTCTGGTCGGTAAACTGCACGTCGCCGCTGTAAAAGATCGTTTTCCCTTCGGCGCGAATGACGGTGCCGACGGAGCCGAGGATGTGGCCGGCGTCGAAGAACTCCATGGTGAAGGGGCAGTTTTCAGTCGGGCTCACACGCTCGCCCGCAACATCGAACCGGGTGTGGAGCGGGAGGGTTTTCCAGCGGCGCATTCCGCCGTCGATTTCGCGATGAGTGAAGAGCGGGTAGCCGGGGGTGTCGTGTTCGTTTTTCTCGGCGAGCATGACGTTGACGGAGTTGTGCAGCATTGTCTCGCCGATGTTGCGCGTGGCCTCGGTCATGAGCACGGGGGCGTCGGGGTGGCGGCGCATGGCGACGGGGAGGGAGCCGATGTGGTCTTGGTGGGCGTGGGACATGAGGATGGCGTCCACGGTGCCGTCTTTCACGAGTTCAAAGCGTGGGAGCCCTTCGGTGCCTTCGCGTTTTGGGTGGTAGCCGGTGTCGAGGAGGAGGCGTTTGCCGGCGGCTTCGAGGAGGTAGCAGTTGGCGCCGATTTCGATGGCTCCGGTGAGATTGGTAAGTTTCATGTGTTTTTTAAGATAGGATGGCGCGCAGTTTTTTGGGGATGGCAAAGCGGAGGAGCAGGAGAAGGTCGGCGAGGCCGAAGGCGAGGATGCCGGGCAGCAGGGTGAGCTTTGAGCCCACGCACCAGACCGCGATGCCGAGGTAGATGCCGAGGAAGCCGAGGCACGCGAGCAGGGCCATCCACCAGTTCAGCCGCTGGAACCACATGCTCGCGACGGCGATGGAGATGACGAGCGCCCAGTCGAACCACGCGCCGACGCGGTGGACCCACGCCTTCGCATTCACGGTGGCGAGGGCGGCGGCGAAGACTTCGCCTGCGGGGACTTTCACTCCGTTTTGCAAGGCGAGGCCCGGTGCGCCGGGGTCGGTGCGGGCGAGGAAGAGAGCCTTGTTTTTGAACATGCCGGGAGAAAGTTGCGGCTCGGCCCCGGAGTCGAGTTGTTGCCGGGTGAGGATGAAATCGTCGAACGCAGCGCGCCGAAAAGGGGCGCGGAGATTGACGGCCATGCGACCGCTGTCGTCGATGGGGATGCGGACATTTTCGCCCACGGCGATGTGCGACCCGAGGACGACTTCGACTTCATCGGGCGTGATCTTTTCCCACAAGATGAGCGTCTGCAAAACGAGCGTCGGGACGACTTGCCCGCGATAGCGCAGGACGAGCGGGCACCGGGCACCGGGCGGCGTGACTTCGGGGAGATTCACCCAGCCGGGCGAAGACGAGAGGCGGTATTCTTCGCGCGCCCACGCCTCTACGACGGTAAACTCGGGCACGGCGCTGATGTCGCCCTTTACCCGTCGCACGGTCGTCGTGGCCTGCACGTCGGGCATGGACTGCGCGTCTTGCGACCAGCCGAGCCGCCCGCCGAGGACGAGCTTTGGCGCGCGGTGGATGTGATCCAGGAGCATCTTTTCGTAGAGCGGCTGTCGCTCGCGTCCTGAGAAAGCACCGCGCTCGAAATCCAGTGCCGAGTCCACAATAATGACTGGCGGCTCGAAAGCCATCCCTGCGTGGAAGAACAGGGAGAAATCATCCGGTCCCCACGGCCACGGGTGCTTTTGCAAAGTGTCGCTGTTGATTTCCACAAGTGTCACCGGCCCAGGCGTAGTGGAGGGCGTCACATGCTGCTGGAGCCACTCGTGCCACACGCGCTCCCACCGCGCGAACGGGCCTACCGCAGCTTCACGAATGAGCGTGAGCCCTGCGAGGATGACGAAGATGGAATAGACGGGCGCCAGTCGGCGAAACATGCGCGTGCAGCGTTACGGAAGCCGCGTGTGGAACACAATGCCGATTTGCCCGGTGACAACCACGCTGTATCCGGCTGGAGTCGTCTCCATGGCTCGCTTCCTTTCCATCATTCTCTTCCTCTTCTGCACGTCTGCATTTGCCGAGGGTCTATTACCGGTGCCCGAAAAGACAGTCGTGCTCACGTTCGACGACGGGGTGCTTTCCCACTCCACAGTCGTCGCGCCGCTGCTGAAAAAGTATGGCTTTCCCGCGACGTTCTTCGTCTGCGAGTTCCAGCCGGACTTCGACGACAAGTCGAAATACATGAGCTGGGAGCAGATGGCGCAGTTGCACGCGGATGGCTTCGAGGTGGCGAGCCACACGCGCTCGCACAAGCATGTGAATGGCATGGCTCCCGGCGAGCTGGACCAAGAACTCGCCTACGTGGAGCGCAAGTGCGCTGAGCTCAGCGTGCCGAAGCCCACGACGTTTGCATATCCGGCCTATGCCCACACACCGGTGGCGCTGCGGACACTCCGCGAGCGCGGCTATAAATTTGCGCGCGGCGGCGATTCGCGTCCTTATGACCCAGCAGTGGACGACCCACTTTTGATCCCCAGTTTCTCCACCACGGGAACGAATGAAAATGCGGCCCAGCGCGTCTTGGCAGCACTGCGGCAAGCAACCGGCGGGAAGATCGTCGTGCTAACGATTCACGGCGTCCCAGACGACGCGCATCCGCAGGTGACGACTTCGCCGGAGCTCTTCGAGCGCTATTTGAAATTTCTCGCGGAGGAAAAATACACCGTCCTCGCGATGCGCGACCTCGCTAAGTATGCGCGCCCCGCTCCCCGAACCGCGAATACGGCCATGGAGCGTTACGCACCGCAGTTGGAGAGAGTGGCGGATGCTGACGCATGGCGTGCCTATTTCACCCGCTCGGACGCATGGCGCGCTCGCCACGTCGCGGCGTTGGAGGCGGAGGTGAAGGCTGCCGGCCTCGAACTGCCAACGCGCGCACCCTCGGGCGCGGCGCGTTACGTCACCCCGGAGAAAACTCGGCTCGCGAAGAGCATGATGAGCTTCCAGCTCCCGTGCGGTGGATGGTCGAAATCCGTCAACTTCGACAAGGGGCCGCGCGAGCCTGGGATGCAGTGGACCTCGCAAGAGAGCCCGTGGCATTACGCGGGGACTTTCGACAATCGTGGGACGACGGACGAGCTCCAGTTCCTCTCCAGCGCCTACAACGCGGAGCCCTCGCAGGAGATTCTAAGCGCCATTGAGCGTGGCGTGGATTACTTGCTGGAGGCGCAGTATCCCAATGGCGGCTGGCCGCAAAACTATCCGCTCGAAGGCGGCTACCACGACTTCATCACCCTCAACGATTCCGCGATGCTCCATGTGCTTGAGTTGCTCGACCGCGTTGTGCAGGGCAACGACGGGTTTGGGTTCTTTAAGGACGAAGCGCGCCGCGAACGTGCCCGCGCTGCCATCGAGCGCGGCAACGAGTGCCTGCTGCGGATGCAAGTCCGCTCGACCGTGTGGTGTGCGCAGCACGAGCCGTTGTCCCTAGCACCAGCTCACGCCCGGCTTTTTGAGCCCGCGTCGCTGAGCGGCGGCGAGAGCGTGGAAGTGGTGCGCTATTTAATGCGCCTGCCGAAGACGCCAGAACGCAGCAAAGCCATCGAGGCCGCAGTCGCATGGTTTGCGGGGGCGAAGACTTTCCAAGCGGAGGAACAGCGCCAGTGGGCGCGGTTCTACGATCTGAAGACGCAGCGACCCATCTTCGTCGGCAAGACCGATGGTCGCACTTACGAGACGTACGAAGCGATGCGCGCACACAATCCCGGCGGCTATGATTACCTCGTGACGCGCCCCGAAGACCTCATTGGCAAATGGGCTGGCCGTTGGCGACTGGGGAGGTGAATCAGTCGAGGTAGATAAATTCGTTCGCCCCGAGCAATGCGCGGCTGAGGCTTTGCCACGCTTTTTCCCTCGCCGGGAAACGAGCGAGGTAGTCGGCTGCGATTTGCAGTTCATCAGGCTGCGGCGGGCGGGCGTAAAGAGTCTGAAACGCGGCGGTGATGCGCTGCGGCTCGTCGCTGGAGATGGCGGCGATGCGCCCGCCAAACTCGGCAGCGCGTTCGTGGATGAAGGCGTCGTTCATGATGAACAGCGACTGGAGCGGCGTGGTGCTCTCTTGGCGGACAGCGGTGCTGCTATTCGGGTCTGCGCCGTCGAACAGCGCGAGGAACGGGTGCTTTCGGAGGCGCTGCTGCATTTGATACACGGTGCGCTTCTTCGTGTCGTAGTTCGCGAAAAATTGGACGTGCTGCGTGAAGCCCCATGTATGGACGGGCGGGAACGGATGCGCGCCGCCGGGCGAAAGATCGAGCGTGCCGCTGACAAAGAGGAGCGAATCGCGGATGGCCTCGGCGTCGAGTCTGCGACGCTCGGCGCGGCTCCAGAGCTTGTTCTCCGGGTCGGTGGTGTCGGGGTTGTGCGCGGCGAGTTGCCAAGTGCGGGAGAGAAGGATGGTGCGGTGCATGGCTTTGATGGACCAGCCGCTCGTGATAAATTTGCGGGCGAGAAAATCGAGTAGCTCGGGGTGTGTGGGCGCTTGCCCGCGTGTGCCAAACTCGTTGGGCGTCCCCACGAGGCCGCGCCCGAAGTGATGCTGCCAAAGTCGGTTCACTAGCACACGAGCGGTGAGGGGATTGCTCGCATCGGCCAGCGCGTTGGCGAGGGCGAGCCGCCCGCTGCCTTGCTCTGCGAGCGATGAACCGCCGAGGATGGTGGGGAAGCGGCGGGGCACTGGATCGCCGAGCCGCTTCGGGTCGCCACGCACTTGGAGGCGTGCGTCTGCGGGCGTGCCTTCGCCGACGGCGTAGGCGGTTTCGTAGGGCGGCGTGTCCTTGAGAATACGGCGCTGCTCGCGCAATGCACCGGCGGCTTTCGCTGCGGCATCCACTTTGACTTTTCGCTCGGGTGACTCCGGCTCTTTCTCGGCGGCGACCTTCGCTGCGTCGTGAGTCTTTGCTTCGGCTTCCAGCGCGGCGATTTTCTGCTGCCACGCTTTGTTGGCAGCTTCGAGTTCCGCCTTCGGGAGGAGCGGCACGAGGTTCTCCGGGCGCGCTCGCCCTTCGCCGCCGGGGAACGAAAACACGCTGCTGCTGAAGACGCCGTAGAGCGCGTAATAGTCGGTGTTCGCGATGGGGTCGAACTTGTGGTCGTGGCACCGCGCGCAGCTCAGCGACAGGCCGAGGAAGGCGCGGCCTGTGTTCTCGATGGCATCCTCGATAGT
Organism: Chthoniobacteraceae bacterium; assembly: GCA_947471505.1. Classification (GTDB taxonomy): domain Bacteria; phylum Verrucomicrobiota; class Verrucomicrobiia; order Chthoniobacterales; family Chthoniobacteraceae; genus SXWH01. Next base: position 38,427 of record CANIWM010000017.1, read on the forward strand.
CAGATGCGGTTCGCCCGGCCCGCCGGAAAAATGCCGCGCGCTGGCGATGAATCCCGTCGCGATGACCTGCGGCTCCGGCATCAAGTCCCCCGCGATCTGCTCCCTTACAAATCGGTCGAACGGCTTGTCGTCATTGAACGCCGCGATGACGTAGTCGCGGTATTTGTAAACCTGCGGAACGGGATAGTCCGACGCATTGCCGCACGTATCCGCATAGCGCGCCACGTCCAGCCAGTGCCGCCCCCACCGCTCACCGTAGCGCGGCGAAGCGAGCAGCCGCTCCACCACATTTGCGAACGCATCCGGCGAGGAGTCAGCGAGGAAAGCGGATACCTCTTCCTGCGTCGGCGGCAGGCCTGTTAAATCGAATGTCGCGCGGCGAATCAGCGTCCTCCGGTCGGCATCCGGCGCGGGCTTCACGCCCGCAGCGTCCATTTTCGCCAGCGTGAAAGCGTCCACTTCATTGCGTGGCCACGCGGCATCGCGCACCGCCGGCACCGCCTGTTCGCGCACGGGCTGAAACGCCCAATGCTGCCGCCCTTTCTCGAAATCAATCCCGCTCTTTTTCACCGCTGCCACTTGCGCTCCAGCGCGTGGGTCCGGCGCACCGAGTTTGACCCACTCGATGAGGTCGTTCACCTCCTCGGGCTTGAGCTGCACTTTTGGCGGCATCTGCAAATCCTTGTTCCAATACCGCACCGCCGTGATGAGTAAGCTATCGTCCGGCTTCCCCGGCACAATGGCAGTCCCCGATTCTCCGCCCTTCACCCAGCCTTCGCGGAGCGCGAGATTGAGCCCGCCCTTTGTCTTTCCCTCATCGGGGTTGTGGCACTCATAGCAGTGCTCGGCGAAGATGGGCCGGATCCTTTTCTCGAAAAAAGCCAGCCCCTCCTCCGGGGTCGCGGCGTGAGAGACCAGCGGTAGGGATATACCGATTGCAGCGACTGAGATTGAGCGAAATGAAAACACTGCCGGGATAACCAATCCCGCCGTGGTTTGTTTGCGGCGATCCGCCGCGCACTATTTGCCGCCGAGATTGAAGAAATCCACCGGCGGGCGCACGGCCGGGGCGGGTTCAACTGGAGGAACGACTTTTTTCGTTTCAGGAGTTGGCAGCGTCGCCTTCTTCTCGGGCTCGGTGACTTTCTTGGGCTCCATGGGCATTTTCTTCGGATCCACTTCCGCCAGCTTTGGCGGAGCCTCGTCCTCTTCGCCGCGTTGCCGTTTTCCTAGCGTAGATTCTTTTACCAGAGCTGCGAAATTCGGCGCCGTGGCAAACCGATAGGTTTCTTTCCCTTGGTGGAGAATGACGAGTTGATACTCGAGTTTATCCTTGGCGATTCCCTCGTAGCCGCGGATGCCGAGGGAGTTGAAATCTCCAAACATCACCTCGGTCGTTTCTGAATTCTTGAGTGCCTTGAGCGGCTCAGAGCCTTGGTATCTCATCATCTCGTCTGAGTGTCTGCGAACGAGGATCGTCCAGCGCACCTCACCGGCCGGCAGTGGCCTCAAACGAACGTTTTTCACCTCTGCTTTAAGCCCCTGTACGACCTTGGTCGTCTCCGCGCGAGGACCGCGTGACGAGTTACGATCCACGGTCTTTCGCGTGATTGAAACCGAGAGGCCGTTTTGCTCTTCCGCGTGCGCACAGGTGATCGTGCAAATAAGGAGGATCGCTAGTAGGCAGTAGTACGGTGCTTTCATAATTCGTTGATACCCCATTTTGAAGAAATCCATAGCAACGGGCTAGCAACTTCTGTGCTTCCCTCATAGAACGGGGACCGTGAGAATCTTTGTCCACGTTCCAAGTCAAACACTCGACCTCATCGACGCCGCCGGGGCTCTCCTGCGGCGCTACGCATGTTCTACGTCGAGCTTCGGTTTGGGCTCGGAGCCCGGCTCGAACAAGACCCCAACCGGCGATTTCCGCATCGCGGAAAAGCACGGCGACTCTGCCCCGGCGGGCATGATCTTTAAGAGCCGTGTGCCCACCGGAAAGTTTGGCAGCGACAAAGACGACGCTGACCACGTTCAGACCCGTATCCTTTGGCTGGATGGGCTCGATCCCGAGAATGTGAACACGAAATCGCGCTACATATATATCCATGGCACGAATGCCGAATCCCTGCTCGGCACTCCTGCCAGCCACGGTTGCGTGCGTATGGGAAATGACGACATCATCGAACTCTATGAAGCTGTCCCGGCCGGCACGCTCGTCGAGATTTCCGCCGACGCTGAGCCCAAGCGTACACGGAGGGCAAAGCGGCGTTCGTGATGCACTGGCGAATACCACTTTAGTGGTATTGGCATGGTGCGAAAGGTGTATAGAATGGAGCCCATGAGATGGTGCCGCTGGATTGCGCAACCCCGCTTGCTCGCTGGGTTGACGCTCCTAGTCGCGTTAGTCCCGGCGTGGCTCGCCGTGGTCACGTATCGCGATGCGCGTCAGAAGGACGAGCGGGTGTTTGAGACTACGGCAGACGTGCTAGGGAGGCATCTGCGGGATATGTTCGAGAGGGACGCTTACATCCCCAGAGAGGTCCGAATCAGGGCGGCTGCGCTTGACGATGACTCGTTGCGAAAAGGGAAAATGAATCCCACATTCCCGTGGATGGAAAAGATGCCGCCTTTACTGGCGATGGGCTACGCGGAGTGGGTGGATGGCAAATTGATCGTCCGCTGGAAGAGCGCGGAGCGTGTGCCGGTAGTCCAAATCGGCGACGACCTCACGGCGATTCCGGGTGTAGTCGCTGCGCTGAAAGTCCCGCAGACCGACAGAAGTCCCGTGGCCGGCTGTGTGACGGCGCAGCGATGGATGATCCTGTTACTCCCTTTGTCCGGCATTGAGAAGGAGAGCGCGCCGCGTGGCTGCATTGTAGCTTGGATCGATCTCAATTTGTCGTGCCGCGACATTTCTGCGCAGCTAATTCGGGATGAGGTTCTCCGCGCCACGCCACTTGTCGGGGACGAACCAGTGCGCGCGGAAACGCGTCGTGTAGAGGTCCGCATCCTCGGTGCTGCGTGGACAGCGGAAATCGCTCGGGGTGCCCGCTTTAGCCTGCAATATGGTGCGCCGCCACCCTGGTTCACGTTCATCGCGGTCGGGCTTAGCGCGGTCCCGCTGTTGGTGCTGGCGTCGCTCGCAGGGCGCTCGGCAAAATTGCGTGCCGCACTTGCGGCGGAGCAGGAAGTGGCGAGCCAGCAGCGGTTTTTCACGCAGAGTGTGTCGCACGAATTTCGCACGCCGCTCGGGATCATCCTCTCCGGTGCCGAGCTACTAGATCGCTATGCCGATCGCCTCACGCCGGAGCGCCGGAGCGAGGTGCTCGCAGAGATCAAAGATAACACGCGGCTGATGACGGAGATGGTGGAGGGCGTGTTGCTGCTCGGGCGAATCGAGTCCGGCAAGTTCGCTTGCACTCGGCACTCGGTGGACCTCGTGGAGTTCTGCCACGGCGTCGTGCGCAAGGTCTCGGCGACGGCTGCGGGTGCGGCGATCTCGGTCTCGGCACCGGCGGGCGAGGCGACGGTGGACGCAGCGGTGCTCGGTAGTATTTTGGAAAATCTCCTCTCCAACGCTGTGAAGTATTCGCCGCGAGGCAAGGCCGTTTCGCTCAGTGTCGTGGCGGAAAAGGAGCGTCTCATTTTCACCGTTCGCGATGAGGGCATTGGAATGCCGGCGACGGAAATCCCGCGAGTCTGCGATCCCTTTCACCGCTGCAAAAATGTCGGCGATATTCCTGGCACTGGTCTCGGTCTCGCCATCGCGCGCCGCTGTGCGGAGCTGCACGGCGGCGCGCTGCACATCGAGAGCGCTGAGGGCCGAGGCACGACGGTAGAAGTGACCATTTCCACGCAATGACCACCATTTTACTCATCGAAGATAACGCCAGTCTGCGGCGAAACATCGCGCAGATTCTCACGCTCGAAGGCTACCGGGTGCTCGTAGCCGAGGACGGGATCGCGGGCCTCCAGCAAGCGCGGGGAGAAAAACCGGACCTCGTCCTCTGCGACATCATGATGCCCGGAATCGATGGCTACGAAGTGCTCGCCCAAATTCGCGCAGATGCCGCTATGGCGTCGCTGCCCTTCATCTTCCTCACGGCGAAAGGCGGCATGCCCGACCTTCGCGTTGGCATGGCGCTCGGGGCCGACGACTACTTGCCAAAGCCCGTCGAGCGGGAGGATCTGCTCGACGCCGTCCAAGCTCGGTTGCAGCGGCATGTTCAGCAACAGACGTTTCAGCCACGCTTCGACGATGCGGCTCCGCTGGAGAGGCTTGGCATCTCGCCGCGAGAGGCGGAAGTGCTGCTCTGGATGGCGCAGGGAAAAAGTAACGGCGACATCGCCACCATCTGCGGCATCAGCCTCGGCACGGTGAAAAAGCACACGAACCATATCTTCGAGAAGATCGGCGTCGAAGGCCGCACAGCCGCCACGCTTCGGGCGCTGGAGGTTTTATCGGAGCGTTAGCGCGCCGTGAACGGGATTGGATCGCTCAGGCCCATCCGCTAACGACTCGGGCCATGCGAATCCTGATCCTATTGTTCTGCGCGCTCTTCACCGGGTGTTCCGTCGTCGAGCGCGTCGGCGTAAAAGCCCTCTACCGTCGCGCCCCGCTACCCGAAGCTCAGATCGCCCAGGACCTCCCCTACGTGTCCGGCTCTCACGACCCGAAGCACCGCCTTGATCTCTTCCGCCCGGCGGGCAAAGGCTGGCCCGTTTTCATTTTCATCCACGGCGGCAGTTGGGACTCGGGCGATAAATCGCTCACGGCTGGTGGCGAAGACCTCTACGGCAACATCGGGCGCTTCTACGCCGCCCGCGGCATCGGCGTTGCCGTCATCAATTACCGGCTCCTCCCCGGCGTCACTTGGCGCGAACAACTCCGCGACGCCACCCGCGCCCTCGCGTGGGTGCAGAAATCGATCGCCGCATACGGAGGCGACCCTGCGCGAGTTTTCATCGGCGGGCATTCCGCCGGGGCCCAGCTCGCCGCAAACGTCGCGCTCCGCCCCCGCTCTGGACTCCCGCTCGCAGGAGCCATCTGCATCAGCGGTGCTGGCTACGATATGACCGATGCTGAGACCTATCGCCTCGGCAACCTCCCCGCTTTCTACGCCCAGCGCTTCGCGGAAAACGGAGCGAACCCTGACTGGCGACGCACCGCCTCACCGGCCACCTACGCCACCCGACACGCGCCGCCCTTTCTCCTCCTCTACGCCGAAGGCGACAGCGCTCCCCTCCGCAGGCAGTCCCAGCATTTCCACGCACTCCTCGACGCTCGCAGCGTCGAAAACCGCATCGTCACCGTCCCCGGCGAAAGCCACATCCGCATCGTCCTCGCCCTCACCCGCCCCGACAAATTGCCCGCTGCGGAGATTGTCCGCTTCATCCGAAGCAAAGCCCACTGACCCGCCACGTCGGAGGGAATCTCTCGACACCCTCTCTCCCCGCCCCGACACTCTGCGGAATGTCACGCACTGTAGCCATCGTTGGACGCCCAAATGTCGGGAAGTCCGCTCTTTTTAACCGCCTCGCCGGGCGCAAAATCGCCATCGTCCACGATCAACCCGGCGTCACCCGCGACCGCATCCGTGCGGAATGCCGCCTCGGTAAAGCGCCTTTCGCCATTTTCGATACGGGCGGTATCGGGGCGGATGTTGACGCTTCTTTCAAAGAGCAGGTGCAGACCGAGGCGGACATCGCCATCGCGACGAGCGATGTGCTGTTGCTCGTCGTGGATGGGCAGGATGGCTTGACCGCTGTGGATGAGATGCTCGCGAAGCAACTTCGCAAAGCGCGTAAGCCGATCGTCATCGCGGTGAATAAAATCGACCACGCGAAGCACGGGTCGCTGGCCGGTGAGTTCGAGGAGTTGGGCTTCGAGTGCATCCTCAGCATCAGCGCCGAGCACAACCACGGCATCGGCCAGCTCATCGAGGAGCTGGAGAGCCGGTTGCCGGAATTTGTCGATACCCCGAAGGAAGAACCGCCCTTGAAGATCACCATCATCGGCAGGCCAAACGTCGGCAAATCTTCGCTCACCAATGCCATCCTCGGCGCGGACCGCACGATGGTCTCGCCTATCAGCGGAACGACGCGGGATGCCGTGGACGTGGAGTACACCCGCCGGGGAAAGAACTACGTCCTCATCGACACCGCCGGCATCCGCTCGCGCGGAAAGGTGAACAATTCGGTGGAAGTTTTCAGCGTCATGCGCAGCGAGACGAGCGTGAAGCGCGCGGACCTTTGCTGCATCGTGATCGACGCTGAGATGGGCGTGACTTCGCAGGACAAGAAGATCGCGAGCTTGATCCAGCAGGCGGGGAAGCCATGCGTCATCGCCGTGAACAAGATGGACCTCATCAAGGACCGACTCGACGGGAAGGACAAAGTGGAGCAGTTCATCCAGACCATCACGAGCGAGCTATTCTTCTTGCCCTACGCGCCCACCGTCTTGCTGAGCGCGAAGACCGGCGAGGACATCCGCCGCCTTTTCACGATGTTCGATAAAGTGCAAGAAGCCTCCCGCCAGCGCGTCGCCACGGGGCCGCTCAATCGCCTCATGGAAGCCGCATTTACCCAGCAGCCTGCCGCGATCCGGAAAGGCAAACGCTTTAAAATCATCTACGCGACCATGCCGGAGAAGCCGCAGACTTGCGCCATCCCGGTGCCAGAGTTCGTCTTCTTCGTGAACAACTCCGCACTGCTCGACGAGAGCTACCGCCGCTTTTTGGAGGCGAAGATTCGCGAGGTCGCGCCGTTCACTGGGCTGCCGATTTTCTTCCGCTTCCGGGGCCGGGAGAAGCGCGGGGCGAAGTAGGGCGTAGGTGCCCGGCTGCGCGTTTGCTCGGACTGATTCTCATGAAAGCCAAACAAACAAAACACGCCGAAATCGCCCGCGAGCTCCGCGCTGAAATTGCATCGGGGAAATACGGAGCGGAAGGGCGATTGCCGAGCGAGGCTCAGCTTGTGAAGCGGTTCGGTGTATCGCGCCCGACCGTCGGGCAGGCGTTCCGCGCGCTGGAGACGGAGGGGCTCATCACGAGGCGGGCGGGCTCGGGGACCTACGCGCGACCTGCGACTAATGCGACGGGCCGATTGCTTGCGCTCCTCATCCCAGACCTCGGCAACACCGAGATTTTTCAGCTCATCTGCGGCGAAATCGCGGGCCTCGCTCGGGTGAACGACTACAGCCTCGTTTGGGGTGGCTCGGGCCAGCCGCGCCTTGATGCCGACGGGAGCCTTCAGCACGCGCGCGAACTTTGCCGCCACTATATTGAGCGGCGGGTGAGTGGTGTTTTCTTCGCACCCTACGAGTTGCTGCCGGAGCAGGAGGCTGCGAACCGCGACATGGCCGTCATGCTGCGGGATGCAGGCATTCAGGTCATCCTGCTCGACCGCGATTTCGCGGCGTTCCCTCGGCGACACGACTTCGATGTCGTCGGGGTGGATAACATCGCCGCTGGCTGGCAACTCGCCGAACACCTCATCAAGCTCGGATGCCGCCGTCTTCAATTTGTCAGTCGCCCGCTTTCAGCACCGACCGTGCAAGCCCGTATCGCCGGAGCGCGCGAGGCGCTTGCGCAGCACCGGATCGCCTGCCCGGACGACTGGGTGCGCGAAGGCGATCCGGGTGACGTGAAATTCGTCCGCAGCCTCCTAGTGCCCAATCGCCCCGACGCATTCATCTGCGCGAACGACCACACTGCTGCTTTGCTGTTGCGTTCTTTGGCGCAGCTAAAAGTGAACGTCCCGAACGAGGTTCGCGTGGTCGGGCTGGACGATGTGAAGTTCGCGCAGCTTGTCTCCCCCGCGTTGACGACGATGCAGCAGCCCTGTCGCGAAATCGCCATCGCCGCCTTCCTCGCCATGACGGAGCGTCTCGCCGACCCGACCATCCCAGCCCGCCAAATCACGCTCGCCCCGCGCCTGATCGTCCGCGACTCGTGTGGCGCGTATCTGCCGCGCCCGAGGAACTGATGTGGCCTCAACTTTCTTCCCTCATCGACACGGCAGCCCTGACCGCGTAGCGAATCGGGCCTCATGATCAGCAAACCGGACAGCGCACTTATCATCGTCGGCCACGGCTCAACGCTCAACCCAGACTCCAGCGCGCCCACGTTTGACCACGCGGAGTCCATCATCCAGCGAGGCATCTTCGGCGAGGTGCATTGCGCGTTTTGGAAGGAGGAGCCGAGCCTCCGGCAAGTGCTCGACTGCGTGGAAAGTGAGGACGTTTACGTCGTGCCGAACTTCATCAGCGAAGGCTACTTCACCCGCACCGTCATCCCCCGCGAACTCGGGCTCGATGGCCCAGTGACGCGCATCGGCAGGCACACGGTGAAATACTGCGAGCCCGTCGGCAGCCACGGGAAAATGACCGAGCTGCTGCTCGCTCGCGCCGCCGCTATTGCGCCCGGCGTGCCGCCGGAAAAGACGACGCTTTTCATCGTAGGACACGGCACGAACTTGAACGACAACTCCGCCCTCGCCGCCAAGCGCGAAGTCGAGCGCATCGCCGCGATGGGGCTCTACGGCGAAGTGCAGAGCGCGTATATGGAAGAGCCGCCGCTCATCGCCGATTGGGCCACGCTGGCGTCGCAGCCCAACGTCGTCGTCGTCCCGTTTTTCATCGCCGATGGGCTGCACAGCTACGAGGACATCCCCGTGCTGCTCGGCATCGCCAGCGAGTCGCCGGGAGCGGCCAGCGCGGGCGGCGTGAGCGTCTTCGCGGGCAATCCGTATTCGCTCCGAGGGCGCACGCTTTTCTACGCCAGCTCCATCGGCACGGAGCACGGCTTTGCGGAAGTGATCCTCGACCAAGTCGCCGCGTTCGATTCCGTAAAATGAACACCCTCACAGCATTCACCCGCTGGCTGGAAAACGGCGGACGCACCATCGGGCAAATCGCCATCACCCGCAGCGGCGAAGGCTGGGAACTCCGCCACGCCGACGACGCGGGCGAGCTACAAACCTTCACCCGCTGGCAAGACGCGCGCACCCTCGCAACCCTCGACGACGCGGGCGCGTTCCGGCCCATCAAGACCACGAACGACCTTCGCCACGGCTGGCGGATCGTCCTTTCCACCGTCGCCGAAGTCGTCCGTGCGCTCGACTACTTTTACCCCGCGATGCTCGGCCTGTGGACTGCGGACGCGCGCGGCGAACTCACGCCCACCGACCTCCGCGACACGCTCGCACGGCAGACGGGCATGTATCGCATCACGCAAAAACTCACCGACGAGCAAGCGCAGGCGCTCATCGGGCGGCAGTGCTCACGCTGCTTAAAGACGATGCTGTGGCGCATCGCGCCCGCCCAACCCATCACCAGCCTCCCGCCGGAAAAACACCAGCGCGCCGCATTCCCCCTGCTCTGCCGCGAAGCGTGCAATTTGCTCGTCGGGCTGGCGCGCGGCGTGGTGAAAGAGGCTACATCGCCAGAAAGTTCGACAGCAGCCGCTTCCCCTCCAGCGTGAGGATGCTCTCCGGGTGGAACTGCACGCCGTGGATCGGCAGCTCGCGGTGCCGCAAGCCCATGATCTCGCCCTCCTTCGTCTCGGCGGTGATCTCCAAGCACGCGGGGAACGTCTCCCTTTTCACCAAGAGCGAGTGATACCGCGTGGCCTCAAACGGCGACGGCAGACCGGCGAAAATACCCGTCCCGTTGTGCAAAATGGGCGACGTCTTCCCGTGCATCAGTCGCCCCGCGCGCAAGACCTCGCCGCCGAACACATGGCCGATGCTTTGATGCCCCAGACACACGCCCAGCAGCGGAACCGACGGCCCAAACCGGCGAATCACATCGCACGAAATGCCCGCCTCGTTCGGCGTGCAGGGGCCGGGCGAAATGCAGATGCGCTCGGGCTTGAGCGTGGCGATTGCGTCGAGCGTGATCTCGTCGTTCCGCTTCACGAGCACCTCGGCCCCCAGCTCGCCGAAGTATTGGACGAGGTTGTAGGTGAAAGAGTCGTAGTTATCTATGACGAGCAGCATGGCGGGGAGTTGATTCCAGCGCCGCGAGAAAGGCAACGCTTCGGTTTTGCGGGGTGTGAGTAAAAGTGGAATGCAAAGGGATCGGCACCAAAAGGGCGAAAGCCCACAAGGAGGGGGAACGTCCCGTTCCCCTGCGGCGCGAAGCGCCGCTCATAAACTGCGAGCCGCTCGGGAACCACTTCGTGGTTCAGGGGAACGGGACGTTCCCCCTCCTTGTGATAGCCCATACGCGATAGTAGAGGGGCCGTCCCGGCCCCATCGCGACGCGCAGTATCGCAGTACCGCAAGCGCCTTTGGCGCTCGGGGCCGAGACGGCCCCGCTACGATTGCGCTTCACTCGCTGTTCCTCATTTAGTCACTCCCGTTGTAGTGGGCGGCTCACTTTTTCTTACGCGCTGGCTCGTCCTCGTCTGATTGACCCAACCATCGGACTTTTTTCTGGAGTGATGCCAAAGTGTTGTGGTGACCAAACGGCAGCTTGAGTTCTTCACAAATCTTCCCGAGTGCCACGAAATCGGGGTCGGACTTTTCGTCGGCGGGGTTGGAGCGGTTGCCGAGACAATCGAAACAGATTTCCAGAAAGGCGACCGGCTTTTTCTCCGCGTTGTAGAAGACGAATGCGTTATGGGGGCTGTAACATGCCGCGAATGACCGTTCCTTGTAACGCCGCGCCTGCGCTGTGAGGAGGCGCTTGATTTGGTTGGCACTGAGCACGGCTCCTTCTTTGTCGATGACGCCCTCAACAAACGTGAAGTCGTCCCCAATGAGTCGCTGCGTTTCGATCTTCCCATCCCACGCAAATGCGCGGACCTCCGTGTATGGGACACCGGGCCACGGTTCGCCAGCGAAGAGCGAGGCTGCGGCGAGGAGGATTGCGAGAAGTGTGTGTTTCATAAACTACGGCGTGGGTGCGGACTGGCGGTGATTGTTTGCATTTCAAAAGCTGACATCCTTCTGCCTGATTGCAGTTCTATTTTAATGCAAAATTTCCTCACACTCCGCTCTAGCCAAGCGGCCTTCCGTGAATATCCTCCGCGCCCTTTCTTTTTATGTATCGCACTACTTCTTGCCACAGCCTGCGCGCTGAATCTGTCGGACAAACCGTGACCCTCGCTGGCTGGGTAAATACCAAGCGGGATCAAGGCGGTGTGATCTTTGTGGATTTGCGCGACCGCGAGGGAGTGACGCAAATTGTGTTCCGCTCGGAGGACGGGCAGGCGGGCCTCGATGCCAGCCACAAGCTGCGGGCGGAGGATGTGATTCAGGTGACGGGCACGGTGGCGGCGCGGTTGCCAGGGACGGAGAATGCGAAGCTGGCGACGGGGGCTGTGGAGCTGATTGCTACGGAGCTGCGGGTGCTGAATAAGGCGGAGGTGCCGCCGTTCCCGCTGGATGACCCGAAGGTGAATGAGGATTTGCGCATGGAGTATCGGTATCTCGACCTGCGCACGGCGCACATGCAGCGCAATCTGAAGCTGCGGCATCGTGTGGTGAAGGCGACGCGGGACTTTCTGGATGAGGGCGGGTTTTTGGAAATCGAGACGCCCATTTTGTCGAACCCGACGCCGGAAGGGGCGCGGGATTTCCTCGTGCCGTCGCGGTTGAATCCGGGGACGTTTTACGCGCTGCCGCAGGCTCCGCAGCAGTACAAGCAATTGCTGCAAGTGGCGGGGCTGGAGAAGTATTTTCAAATCGCGCGCTGCTTCCGCGATGAGGATTTGCGGGCGGACCGGCAGCCGGAGTTCACGCAGATCGACATCGAGGCGTCGTTTGTGGGGGAGGAGGATATTCAGACGCTGGTGGAGGGGTTGTTGACGCGCATTTTCAAGGAAAGTGTGGGCGTGGACATCCCGACCCCTTTTCCCCGGATGCCGTATAGCGAGGCGATGACGCGCTTTGGCAGCGATAAGCCGGACACGCGGTTCGGCTTGGAGCTGACGGAGCTGACGGACATTTTCACGGCGTCGGCGTTCAAGGTTTTCGCATCGGTGGCGAGCGGCGGCGGGACGATTAAGGCAATCAATGCGAAGGGCGCGGCGGCGTTGCTGAGCAAGGAGCAGCTCAAGAAATGGGAGGAGTGGGTGAAGGTGGAGTGCGGCGCGAAAGGTCTGGCGTATGTGAAGTGGACGGTGGGCGGCGAATGGGAGTCGCCAATCGTGAAGTTCTTCAGCGACGCGGAGAAGGCGGCGCTCGCTCAACGGATGGATTTCCAAGCGGGCGACGTGCTCTTTTTCGGCGCAGATGCAAAGCTGGAGCCCGTCTGCGAAGTGCTGGGCCGGGTGCGGATGCGCTGTGCGGAGTTGCTCGGGCTCATCAAAGCAAACGCCGACAAGCTGAACTTTCTGTGGGTCGTGGATTTCCCGCTGCTGGCGTTTTCGCCGGAGGATAATCACTGGGTTGCTGTGCATCATCCGTTCACCCGCCCAAAGGCGGAAGACGTGCCCGCGATGGAAGCTGGGGACTACGCAAAGGTCCGCGCCGTCGCCTACGATGTCGTGCTGAATGGCGTGGAACTCGGCGGCGGGAGCATCCGTATTCACGAGCGTGATTTGCAGGCGAAGCTGTTCGAAGTGCTCGGCGTCAATGCCGAGCAGCAGCAAGTGAAGTTCGGCCACATATTGAAGGCGTTCAGTTTCGGCGCGCCGCCGCACGGCGGGCTGGCGCTCGGCTTGGACCGCCTCGTGATGCTCATCGCGGGAGCCGACAGCATCCGTGACGTGATCGCATTTCCAAAGAACAACCGCGGCTGCGACCTCATGACGCAATCGCCCGTGGATGTGGACTTCAAGCTCCTGCGCGAAGTGTATATCCAAAGCACCGCGAAGAAATCGTAAGCCATGAAACAAATCGGCATCGGACTCGCGGGCTTCGGCACCGTCGGCGCAGGCGTATTCAAGCACCTGGAGCGCAACCGCGCACTTCTCTCGGAGCGCCTCGGCGTGGAACTCGTGGTGAAACGCGCCGCCGTTCGCGACCTCGGCAAAGACCGTGGCGTCGCAGCACCAGCGTCCCTTTTCACCACGCGCTGGCAAGACGTGGTGGAAGACCCCGCCGTGCAAATCGTCGTCGAGCTGATGGGCGGAATCGACGAAGCGCGCGCGCTCATTCTCCGCGCAATCGAGCTGGGGAAAATCGTCGTCACCGGCAACAAAGCGCTGCTCGCTGAGCACGGAAAAGAGATCTTCGATTTAGCCCGCGAGAAGCAAATCCCCGTCTTCTTCGAGGCCGCGGTGGCGGGCGGAATCCCGATTATCAAAGCCGTGCGCGAGAGCTTCGTGGGCAACCACATCAAGAGCGTCCACGGCATCATCAACGGCACGACGAACTACATCCTCACGCGCATGACCGAGGCCGGGCTCGACTACGCCGCCGCCCTCGCTGAGGCGCAGGCGCAGGGTTACGCCGAGTCCGACCCGACGCTCGACGTGAACGGCTGGGACGCCGCGCACAAGGCCATCATCCTCGCCTCCCTCGCCTATGGGACTTGGATTTGCCCGAGCAAAGTCTTCGTCGAAGGCATCGAGCAAGTCACCGCCCGCGACATCTGCTTTGCCAAAAAACTCGGCTACCGCATCAAGCTCCTCGGCATCATCAAAGCCGACGCCGGCGCGGAAATCGAAGTCCGAGTCCACCCCACACTCGTCCCCGAGAAACACGTGCTCGCCAGCGTCAACGGCGTATTCAACGCCCTCTGCGTCCACGGCGACGTCGTCGGCGAAACGCTTTTCTACGGACGCGGCGCAGGCCAAGACGCCACCGCCAGCGCCGTCATCGCCGACCTCGCCGAAGCCGCCGCGGCGCTCGACGTAAAGCGGCGCGACTGCGGCTTCATGCCCCACGGCCTCTACGGCGACTGCAAGCCGCTCGACCAAATCACCTGCCAGTATTACCTCCGCGTCCCCGTGGACGACAAACCCGGCGTCCTAGCCCAAGTCGCCGGCCTGCTGGGCACCGCGAACATCGGAATCAGCTCCATGATCCAACCCGAGAGCGACGGCGAACAAGCCGAGCTTATCCTCATGCTCCACGACGCCACCCACTCCCAAGTCCGCGAAGCCATCACCCGAATCCAAGCCCTAGCCTGCGTCATCGGCGAGCCACGGTTGCTGCGGGTGGAACATTTCGGGTAGAATCTACTTCGCAGGCGCAGGCTTTACATCAGCTGGCTTTACCTCAGCTGGCTTTACCTCAGCGGGCCTGGCCTCTTTCGGCGCTTCGTCGGGTTTGTCGGATTGGTCGGGCTTTAGGAAAATGCGGCCTTCTTTGTAGTTGATGACGCCGTCGAGCTGCCGGAGGAAGTCGGCCCCGAAGATCGCATCGTGGTTGCTCTTGCCGCCGTAGGATGGACGGTCTTTTTCCAAGTCGGCGGCCATGAGGACGCGGTTGGTGATCACGGCGTCGCCCATTTTCATCATCGCCACTTTGGCGTCTGCTGCTGGGGCGTCGCCGCCGATGCCGGAGATGACGCGGTTCATCGGGCCGATCTCGATTCCCGCGCTTTTCGCAAAGGGGATGTGGAAGACGCCGCCGTGCGCGCCGGTATCAATAAGGAAGGTGGCTTTGACCGTGTTCACCATGCCGTCCACGAGGATGTGGTTGCCGTCGAGCCGGTATTCAAAGGACTGGTAACTGCGGAGTTCGAGCAGCTCTTTCGTGGTGAGCGTGCGCCATTCGGGGTTCTTGGAGAGCTGGTCGCGGAGCTTGTCCCACTTGGCGACGACATCTTTGTCGGCATCGGCGAGGCGCTCGATGGGGAGCGGAGTCACTTGCCCATTTTGCAGGCGGAAAAACGCCTGCGTCTCGTTCTTGTCGTGCAGCGCGGCGACGAACTGTTTGTTATCCGAAGTGGTCCATCGCTTGAACTCGGCCATCGCTGGGTTGGGCACCGGGCCGGCGGGTTTCACCACGGCGGACTTGATGTTCTCAGGCTTCAAAAACATGCGGCCTTCGCGGTAGCTGATGACGGCATCCAGCTCGCGGAGGTAGTCTGCGCCAAAGATCGCGTCGAACTGCTGCCCGCCGCCCACGCGGCTCATGTCGGTGGCGAGGACGCGGCGGTTTTCGATGATGGCGTCGCCGAGCTTGAGCTGAGTGAACTTGCTCACCGCCGCCATCGCCTTGCCACCCACGCCGAAGATTTCTTGGTCCATCGGCCCGATTTCGAGCCCCGCCGTCTTGGCTGCTTCGAGATGGATGAGCGACGTTTGCGCGCCCGTATCGACCATCATTTTCAGCTTCTTGCCGTTCATCTCGCCATCCACAAAAATGTGGTTGCCCTGAATCTCGAACTCGAACGACTGGTAGCCGCGAAGCTCCAGCAGCTCCTTCACCGTGAGCTTCGCGAAGGCCGCGTTGTTCAGCAGCTCGTCCTTAAACTTCGTCCACTTCCGCACGAACTGCTGGTCCGGCGGGCTGAGGTCGCGGATGAGCAAATTCGCGGGCTGCCCGTTTTGCAGCCGCAGCGATACGCCCGCGTCCGTCTTCGCCGTCACCGCAGCATAAAACGTCTTCCCATCGCGAGTCTGGAATCTGCGAAATGCCGCCGCCTGCTGCGCCGCGGCTGGAGTGATCGTGAATGCGCCGAATGCGAGCGCTGCGAGAATAGTGGCCTGGAGTTTCATAGTTTGGATGGCGAATCGTGTAGTGACGCACGGCAGTCTGTGCAAGCACTCGGGGAAAAATGTTGGACAGCCGCCGAGCGCAGTCATTTACTCCGCCCACTTATGAAAAAAGCTCCCGGACTGTTACTCGCACTCGTTTCCATTCTGAGCACCGCACACGCGCTTGAACCGCGAACGTGGGTCGTCATGGATGGTCGCACCATCGAAGGCACACTCGTCAAAACCGTCGGCAACGCCGTCGTCATCCTCGACAAAGATTCGCGCCAAGTGCAGCTCGACAAAACGTGGCTCAGTATCGGCGACAACGACTACGTCAAAGAATTCGCGCCCGACGCAAAAGCGGGTTTCGCCACCACACAAGCCATCGCCCTCCCCGTCCCCGCCAAGCTCGCCAAAGTGGACCAGAAGACCTTCAAAAAAGCGGGCACCCTCGCCATTCCCGCTGCCACCTTCGACATCCTCGAAACCGCCCACTTCAAAGTCATGTATATGAAAGGCGCCGCTGCCGACGACATGGGCGAACTCGCCGAGCGCATGTGGGTGGACGCCGCCTGCTTCCACGCAACCTTCATGCAGAAGTTCCGCACCGACAAAATGGGCATCTTCATCGCCCCCGACGACACCACCTACGACTCCATCGGTGCCTGGTACGCAGAACTCCTCGCCAAAGCGGGCAGCGACGAAAACGCAAACCGCGTCCGGGGCACATGGCCCAAAAGCGCTTCCGGGGCCATGACGCTCCCCGTAGAAATCGCCCGCGACAACGGCCTCCTCCAGCACGCCCGCGTCTTCCGCGGCTACCGCAAAACCTCCGCCGACGGCAAACGCACCGAAGCCATCAAAGGCGTCTGGGTACCCTTCTTCGTCCACTGCCTCGCCGGCGACCTCCTCGACGTCCAAGCAGGTGGCGTCACCAGCTTCGGCGCAAAAGGCTGGTTCTCCGTCTCCACCGGCCACAGCTACTACAAAGAAATCGGCCTCACCGGAAAATCCGAGACCAACCTCATCAGCGCCCGCAGCATCTCCGGCAACGACGCAAGCACCGCCGGCGGCTTCAAAGACAGTCGCAACTGGGCCAGCGAACTCAAAAAACTCATCCGCAAAGGCGACGTGAAACCCACCCTCGAACTCCTCTACGGCATGGAAGCCGCCTCCGCCGACGAAAAAGGAATCGCCCTCACCTACGGCTTCTCCCGCTACCTCCAAAGCTCCCTCCCCCGCCTCTCCGCCTACAACAAACTCGCCCAACGCATCAGCACCTCCAACCAAATGCCCGACGCCGAAAGTCTCGCCAAAATCTACGGCTTCGACACCGCCGCCGCACTCGAAGCCGACTTGCTGAAATACCTGACGAGCGCAGAGTTTCACTAACGTCCCAACTTCGACCCCCGTCCGCGTAAAGCACGAGCTCAGCGCCAAGGAGGGGGAACGTCCCGTTCCCCTGGACCACGAAGTGGTTCCCGAGTTGCTCACCGTTTAAGAGAGGCGCTTCGCGCATCAGGGGAACGGGACGTTCCCCCTCCTTGAGGGCTTTCGCCCTATGGGTGCCAATCCCATTGCATTCCACTTTTAATCACATCCACCAACGCGGCACTCGTGCTCCGTCGAGAGGCTGCACAGTCTCTCAACCCTTAACGAACTGCGCTTGCCACCGCCCATACGCTCCCGCTTTATCGCGCGATGCGATTCTTACCTGCTCTCGTGCTTTTTGCCGCCGTCGTTTCAGCCCACGCGGAGGTGCGTGTCGTGGAGAAAGCGGGGAAATTTTCCCTGCTCCGCGATGGGCAGCCTTACTTCGTAAAGGGCGGCGGCGGGGATGAAAAATCGCTGGCCTCGCTGGCGGCGGCGGGCGGTAATTCTGTGCGGCTGTGGGGCGACGACAATCTCGGCAAGACACTCGATGCGGCGCACAAGCTTGGGCTCACGGTGACGGCGGGCATTTGGCTCGGGCAGGTGCGCCAGGGCTTTGACTGGAGCGACGCGGCGAGCCTCGTGAAGCAGCGCGAGCACATCCGCGAGACCGTGCTGAAGCACAAGGACCACCCCGCGCTTCTATGCTGGGCGCTCGGCAATGAGATGGAAGACGGCGAGGGAAAAAACGGCGCGGTGTGGACGGCAATCAACAGCCTCTCCGTCATGGTGCATCAGCTCGACCCCGCGCACCCGACGATGACCGTCATCGCGGAAATCGGCGGCGACAAAGTGCAAAACATCCACAAGCTCTGCCCCGAGATCGACATCATCGGGCTGAACTCCTACGGCGGCGCACCCTCGCTCGGCGACCGCTACCGCAAGCTCGGCGGCACGAAGCCCTACCTCGTCACCGAGTATGGCCCGGCGGGGATTTGGGAGATCAAAAAGAACGCCGTCGGTGCTTACAACGAGCAAACCAGCACGGAGAAAGCCGCCGTTTACAAGCGCGTGTATGAGGCTGCCGTGCTCGGCCAGCCGGGCGTCTGCCTCGGCTCCTACGCTTTCTTGTGGGGCCAAAAACAGGAAGTCACCGCGACGTGGTTCAGCATGGCGCTCGCCGACGGCACACGGCTCGGCGCGGTGGATGTGATGCACGAACTCTGGACGGGCAAGCCGCCCGCAAACCGTTGCCCAGAGCTGAACTCCCTCACCCTCGACGGCGTAGAAACTCCCGTCGAACCCGGCGCGACGCTCCACGCGAAGCTCGCCGCCACGGACCCCGAGCGCGACGCGCTGAAGGTCGAGTGGATGCTCCAGCGCGACCCCGGCGAATACGGCAGCGGCGGCGATAAAGAGTCCGCGCCGCCTGCTTTGCCCGAGGCCATCGTGAAGTCCGACGCGACTTCCGCCGACATCAAAGCACCAGCCGACGCCGGGCTCTATCGGCTCTTCGCATTCGTGCGCGACACCCACGGCGGCGGCGCTGTGGCGAACGTCCCGCTCCGTGTGCGAGGCGAGGTAAAACTCGCGCCGGGCCGCAAAGCAGCGCTCCCACTCACCGTCTATGCCGAGCCCGAAGACGCGCCCACATTTGTCCCCGCAGGCTGGATGGGCGACGCAAAATCCATCCGCATCGACCCCGCGAGCACGACGCAGCCGCACACCGGGAAGACGGCGATGCGGTGCGAGTTTGCCAGCGACAAAGGCTGGGGCGGCGTCGTGTGGCAGAGCCCGGCGGGCGACTGGGGCGACCAAGGCGGCGGCTACGATTTCACCGGCGCGAAGAAGATTTCTTTTTGGGCGCGCGGCGAGAGCGGCGGGGAGAAAGTGGCGTTCAAATTCGGCATCATCGCGAAGGAGAAAAAATTCTACGACACCGGCAAAGGCGCGATAGAAGCCGTGACGCTGAGCAAGGACTGGCAGCACTTTGAAATCCCCACGACCGGCGACCTCACGCGCATCAAGACGGGCTTCGTCTGGACGCTCGCCGCATCCGGCCAGCCTATCATTTTCTACCTCGACGACATCCGCTGGGAGTGAGGCGGGTAAGAGGAAAATCAGCTACTTCGTCCGGTCTTGGTAGGTGGGCTTTTTCGGTGCTACGACGGGCGTTTTTTCGAGGATGGCTTTGATTTCGGTGATGGAGCGTTCGAGCTGGGGGTCTGTGCCTTTTGCCAATAGTGCGGGGTCGTCTATTACGGCGATGTCGGGGTCCACGCCGTGGCCTTCGATGATCCATTTTCCGGCGTTGTCGTAGATGCTGAAGGTGGGGACGGTGACTGCGCCGCCGTCGATGAGGGGTGGGCAGCCGGTCATGCCGATGAGGCCGCCCCAGGTGCGGGTGCCGATGACGGGGCCGAGGTGTTTTTGCTGGAAGAGCCAGGGGAAGCAGTCGCCTCCGGAGCCGCTCCAGCGGTTTGCCATCATGACTTTGGCCTGTGGGACGGGGACGAAGGGGGTGGTCCAGTCTTGGCCGTCGCGGACGCCCCAGTGGGCGGTGGTGGGGCGGTTGAGGAGTTCGATGAAGCGGTCGGGGATTTGGCCGCCGGCGTTCCAGCGTTCGTCGATGATGAGGCCTTGTTTGTGGGTTTGTGCGCGCCATTGGCGGTAGAGCTCGGTCTGGCCGTCGATGCCGGTGTTTTTGACGTAGATGTAGCCGACTTTTCCGCCGGTGGCTTCTTCGACGCGGTGGCGGTTTTGCTCGATCCATGCGTAGTGGCGGAGGGGGGCTTCGGTGCCGATGGTTTGGATGAGGAGTTCTTTCGCGCCTTCGAGTTTGGGTTTGTCGCTGATGCTGAGGATGACGGCTTTATCGGCGAGGCCTTGGAATGCGGCGTAGAGTTCTTGGGTGGGGTCTATTTTGCGCCCGTTGACGGCGAGGAGGTAGTCGCCTTCTTTGATGGTGATGCCGGGGCCGCGCAGGGGGGAGCGGACGCCGGTATCCCACGGGGCGACGTCGAGGATTTTGCTGATGCGGTATGCGCCGTCTTTGAGTTCGTAGTCG
Organism: Chthoniobacteraceae bacterium; assembly: GCA_947471505.1. Classification (GTDB taxonomy): domain Bacteria; phylum Verrucomicrobiota; class Verrucomicrobiia; order Chthoniobacterales; family Chthoniobacteraceae; genus SXWH01. Next base: position 58,464 of record CANIWM010000017.1, read on the forward strand.
CAGCCGAGGTAGCCGACGGAGCGGGAGAGGCCGCCGTCGATGTCGCCGCCGCTGCGGTAGGTGTGGGAGCTGTTGAGTTCGCCAAGGAGTTCGCCGAGGACGTAGTTGACGTCGTGGCGGGTGACGCAACTGGCGATCATTTTGCCGTAGCGTTCGCGCATTTGCTGCCATGCGACCATGTGGAGGTGTGGGTCGTAGAAGAAGTCGCGCTCGATGCGCCATGCGTCGTCGAACATTTGCTTCCACTCGGTGATGGGATCGACGGTCATTTCGAGGGTGGCGGCGACGCCTTTGCCGACGCCTGCGCCTGCGCCTGTGCCGGTGATGCTCCATGCGCCGCCGCGTGCGACGAGGAGTTTTTTGCCGTCGCCGGAAATCTCGTAGCCGCCGATGTCGTCTATAATTTGTGCCTCGGAGCGGGAGTCGAGGTCATAGACGCTGAGTGGGGCGGTGCGTCCGCTGCCGCCTTTGCGCGGTGGCCAGCGGAAGAGGACTTTGCCGGGGAGCGCGCCGAGTTGATCGATGCTGCCGCTGCCGACGGGGAGGACGATGGCGCGGGCTTCGAAGCCATCGAGGTCAATTTTGAGGTCTTTGGATTCGGGCTTTTTCTCCTCGGGCTTTGCGGCGGCGATGACGACGGCTTTTTCGCGGGTGGCTTTCCACGGGATGCTTTGGTCGCCGACTTTGGTGACGCCGGTGAGGGTGTCGCCGTCGAGGGTGGCTTCGAGTTGGACGGCGTCGCCCTTGTCGGGCTTGGCGGTGCCGGTGAGTGTTTTCTTCTCGGGGTCGAACGTGCCGGTGAAAATGCCGCTGAGTTTAGGGGCGGTGAAAGTGCCGGTGATGGTGTTGCCGTTGGCTTCGAGCTTGAGCGTGATGGGTCCTTCGCCGTCGGGTGATTTCACTGTGCCGGTCCATGTGCCAGCGATAGTGCTGTCCGCCTTTTTCTCGTCGGGCTTCTTTTCCTCGGGAGCGGCGACTTTCTTCGGCTCCTCGGGCTTTTTATCCGGGTCGGTGGACTTTGGTGCGTCCTTCTTGGGCTCGTCTTTTTTGAAGGGCTCTTCGTCGTTCTTCGGGGCGAGCGGGGAGGGCATGTCTTTGCGCAGGGGGACGCAGATGATGTTGTGTGAATTGACGTACGCCCAAGTGTTGTCGAAGTCGCTGTAGTGCGCTTGGAAGGTGCGCTTGCTGCGGTAGAAGAGGTAGTTCCCGGCGGGGTCGAAGACGGGGAGATCGTCGTCGTAGAAGGCGCTCGTTACCACGTTGTTCTTCTTCGCTTTCACGTCGTAGAGGACGATGGCGGATTGCTGGCCTGCCGTGTCTCCGGCGTAGGCGACCCAGCGGCTATCGCTGCTCCAGCTCACGCGGAACCGGTCTAGGTCGCCGTGATACATCCACTTTTGCTGGGCGACTTGCGTGGTCGTCTGCGCGTCGATGTCGTGGAGCCAAATCTTCATGGCGCTGTCGATGAACACGAGCTTCTTGGAGTCCGGCGACCAATAGGGCTGGTAGCGCCAGCCGGGGCCGAGGGTGGTGATTTGCTTCTCCGCGCCCTTGCCGTCTGCGGGCAGGAGGGTGAGTTCGTATTCGCCGCTGCGGTCGGAGAAGTAGGCGATCCATTTCCCATCCGGCGACCACGCGGGATAGCGCTCGGCGATGCCCTGCGTCTCGGTGATGTTGCGAATGACGCCGTTCTCCGCCGGGGCCGAGAAAATGTCGCCGCGAGCCTCAAAGAGCACGCGCTTTCCCTGCGGGGAAATGGAGGCGTTGGCCACGCGAGTGCTGACGTTTTCGAGGCGCGGGCGGAGCGTGGCTTTGTCGGTGATGACGTCCACTTTCACTTCGCGGGTCTTCTCGGTAGCGAGGTCGAGCAGGACGAGCGCGCCGCCGTTTTCAAAGACGATTTCCTTTGGCCCGATGCTCGGGAAGCGCACGTCGTAGTCTTTATAGGTGGTGACTTGGCGGAGCGTTTTCGCGGCGGTGTCGTAGCACCAGAGGTTCGCGCGCTTGGCGGCGTCGCGGTCGGAGAGGAAGTAGAGTTTCGTGGCGCTGGCCCACATGGGGGCGGAGTCGCAGGCGTCGTTGGCGGTGACGTTTTCGGCGGTGCTCGTCTCCAGGTTGAAGAGCCAAACATCCGGGGCCATGCCGCCGCGATACCGCTTCCACGAAGCGCGGTCGGTGTCGGTCATCGTGTAGGCGACGGTCTTGCCGTCGGGCGAAATCGCGGCGAGTTCACCATACGGAATCGCGAGGCGCTCGGCCTTTCCGCCATGCGCGTCTATTTTGAAAAACTGCCCGACGCGCTCGGTGAAGCTCTCGCGGTGCGAGGCGAAGAGGAGCGACTTCCCATCCGGCCACCAAGCAATCATGCGCTCCGCCCCGCCATGATACGTCACGCGGCGCGGCTCGCCGCCGGAGATCGGCATGACGTAAATATCTTCGTTGCCCTCGTAGTTCCCCGAGAACGCCACCTCGCGCCCGCTCGGCGAAAAGCGCGGCCAAGACTCGGCACCTCGCGGAGACGAAAGCCGCTGCGCCGTCCCGCCTTCCTTCGGCGCGACCCAGATGTCGCCCGCATAAACGAAGGCGATATTCTTTTCCGAGACAGCGGGCATCCGCATCAACCCAGCATCGAGAGTATCATCCGCGAGCGCGGAAAAAGCGGACGCAACAGCGAGAAAAAGGACCGGAAGAGATTTCATGCGCGCGGAGGGAACACGTTCTGTGTCAGTGCGGCAACGGGAAAGCTGTGCGTCTGCGGCAAATCTCCACTTGCCAAAGTTGCTTTCATGAAGAGAGTTCCCGCCCTTTTCCCAAACCCAAATTACACTCAAAAATATGAACAAAGTCCTCGTCTGTGGTGCCGGTGGTTTTATCGGCGGACACCTTGTAGCTGACCTTCGCCGTCAAGGCGTGAAGTCGATCCGTGCGGTTGATATTAAGCCGTTCGACCAGTGGTACCAGAAGTTCGATGACGTGGAGAACTTCCACCTCGACCTCGGGGAAAAGGACGCGTGCGAGAAGGCGGTGGCCGGCTGCGACTGGGTGTATAATCTCGCGGCAGACATGGGCGGGATGGGCTTTATCGAGCTGAACAAAGGGCTCTGTATGCTCAGCGTGCTGATCAATACGCACCTGCTCATGGCAGCGAAAAAGTGCGGCGGCGTGGAGCGGTTTTTCTACGCATCGTCGGCGTGTGTTTATAATGGCGATTTGCAGAAAGACCCGAACATCACGGCGCTGGCGGAAGGCGACGCTTACCCCGCGCTGCCGGAGGATGGCTATGGCTGGGAGAAACTGTTCAGCGAGCGGATGTGCCGCCATTTCCGCGAGGACTTCGGCATCCAATGCCGCGTGGCGCGCTACCACAATGTGTATGGGCCCAATGGGACTTACGACGGCGGGCGCGAGAAAGCTCCGGCGGCGATTTGCCGGAAGGTGATCGGTGCGAAGTTGAGCGGGAATCTGGACATCGAGATTTGGGGCGATGGGTCGCAGACGCGGTCGTTCATGTATATTGACGACTGTTTGCACGGGACACAGATGCTCACGCGCAGCGATTTCATTGAGCCGATCAACATCGGCAGCTCGGAGAAAGTGAGCATCAATCAACTCGTGGATACGGTGGAAAGCATCGCCGGAATCCAGCTCAAGCGCCGCTACAAGCTGGACGCGCCGAAGGGCGTGAATGGCCGGAACTCGGACAACACGCTCATTCAAAAAGCATTCGGCTGGGAGCCAAACATCAAGCTGCGTGCGGGCTTGGAGAAGACGTATGCGTGGATTTACGACGAGGTGATGCACTGCCAAAAGACGGGCAAGGCGAGCATCGTGAACGTGGCGTAGCGCCGGAACATTACCGCCCTATTTCAGGCGGTAATGCCCGTGCTTCCGCGTGCCTTCTCGGACGACGACACCGGCTTCCATCAGCGGATTGAGGAGGTCCAGCGCGCCTTGCTTGGTGATGCGCAGTGCTTTCCACACTGCCGCCGGAATCATCGGCCCGCGCTCGCGCAGGAGTTGCAGGAGTTTTTCCTGCTTGGGGCGCAGAATCAACTTGTGGCCTTGCGATGCGGCGGCGAGGTCTTGGATGCGCAGCCACACGCGCTCCAGCGTGGCTAGGAGCCCTTCGGCGGAGTATTCCAGCCAGGCAGTCAGCTCGCCGCCGGATTTCTCCACGGCAGCCAGCGAGGCGTAGTAACGTGGGCGATCTTCCCAGTAAAATTCATCCACCGAGAAGATGTGATGCGAATCAAACCCGCTCCGATACAGCTCCCACAGCGCCAGTGCGCGACCGACCCGCCCGTTGCCATCGGCAAACGGATGAATCTCCTCGAAGCGATAGTGCAGGACCGCCGAAGTGAGCACCGGCGACAGGTCCGCCGCGCGTTCATTCCACCACTCCAGCAGCTCCCACATCAGCCCAGAGACATCCTCCGGGAGCGGCGGGACATGGTCGCCCACGCGCACGCGAATCGTCCGGTAGTGCCCGGCCTCGCCTTGGTCCATCACTTTGTCGGCCATGATTTTGTGGAGCTGGAAAAGATGCTCGTGCGTGACCTTTTTCACGCCCATCTGCTTTTCGATAAAACGGAGCGCGGCAAAGTAGTTCACCACCTCACGTTTCGAGCGCGTCTCGGAATCGGGAATCTCTCCGCCCTCCTCCACCGCCCGGACTTCGGCGAGCGTCAGGGGGTTCCCCTCGATGGCAGTCGAAGAGTGAGCATTCCGCGTCCGGCTGTCCTTTTGCAGAGCCGGAATCCAAGCCACCTCAATCGCCGCATCCATGATGCGGGTGCGCAGGCCAGCAATCCTCTCGACGCGATTGAGAAGCAGCGGCGTGATATTGAAAAATGGAAGCCAGCTCATGCTCGCTAGACTGGATTGACGAAGAATTAAAGTCAAGTTTAAGTCTAAAATAAGTCAAGTTGCGCGGCGATTGCAAGTCAATAATTGGTCAAGTTTAAGTCAGGAGATAGTCCACAAACGCATTTAGTGGGCGGGCACGACAAAGGCCAAGCGGATTGCTTGGCCTTTGTTTCGTGGCGGGCGGCGGGGTTGTGCCTTACTCGCTGGTGATGATCTTTTTCGACTCTTTGCTGCCGCTCATTCCTTTTTGGAGATAGAGGAGTGGCAGGCCGTTTTCTTGGTCGCGGACGACTTGGATGCCTTCAAAGCGGAGGAGTTTTCCTTTGGCGCGCTGCATGTTGACGAGGGAGACTTGGTAGTTGGCGGCGGAGCGGATGAACTCTTCTTCGGCGTTGGCGCGGCGATCTTGAGCGTCGAGCATCCGGTCAATGTAGTCGGTCGTTTGGGTGGCTTGGGCCGTCTTGGTGGCTTCGGGGCCCATGATGGCGGCGATGGCGGGGTCGGAGAATGGCTGGATGGTGCGGCGGGCTTCGAGGGTGGCGATGTCTTCGGCGTAGGCTTTTACGGCAGAATACTTTGCGAGGGCTTCGCGGTAGCTGGTGCCGACTTCGCGGGCGCTGATTTGGACTTCGAGCATGACGCTGTCCACGGTAGTTTTGAGCTGGTTAATCTGTTGGCGAAGCTCGATGAGGCGGCGTTCGTGGCGGGCTTTGGCGGCGTTGTTTTCGATGGGGTAGTTAAAGACGAGGCCGACTCCGTAGCCGGGGCCGCCGGTGTTGTATTGGCGGGACCATGCGGAGCCGTAGTTGCCGTCGTCGAGGCCGCCGAGGGCTCCTTTGAGGACGAGGTTTAGCTCGGGGAGAAGCTCTTTTTTGGTCATCTCGGCGCGGAGCGTAGCGGCGCGGAGTTGCATGAAGGCTTGGTTGATTTCGGGACGTGTTTCGAGGGCGACTCGGGCGGCGCTTTGGGCATCGACCATGTCGCCGTTGAGCACGAGGTGATCGTGGGGAATCAGCTCTACGTCGGCGTTGCGGAGAAGGTCGGGGTCGTTGGTGAGGCTGCGGAGGCGGTCTTGGGCGTTGCGGATGGCGGCCTCGGAGCGGATGAGGTCGGATTTGCGTCCGGCGAGGGCGCTTTGGGCGCGGAAAAGTTGGCTGCTTTGGGCGTCGAGTTTGACGCGGGCTTTGATCTCGTCGGCGAGCTTGCCGGTTTCATCGAGAAGTTTAAGCTTTTGGAGATAGGTGACTCGGGCTGCGTAGAGGCTCCAGTAGGCGCGGGCGATTTCCTGCAAGTGGCTTTCGCTTTGGCGGATGAACTCGGCCATTGCGATTTCGGAGTCAATTTTGGCGATCTGGATGATGGAGCGGTTGTAGCCGATGCCTGCGCACCTATTACTCACCCGCGCTCAGCGCCGGCCACTTCTTCTACGAAAGCCTCTCCACCATCGAGCAAGAGATCGACGCCCCGCTCCTCAACGACCGCCAAATGGGCAACCCGATCAACGCTGGAGCTGCCAAATACAACGGCGAAGTCCTAGCCTCGCAAGGATCTGCGCGGGGATACTGATTGGGAGCGGTAGAGTCCAAAGTGAACACGTCATTTTCCATCCGCCTTGCGCGAGAGGATGACATCCAGACTTTGGAAGTTCTCATCCCGCTTTCCGTGCGCTCTTTGCAGGCACCGTTCTATTCGCCCGCGCAGATGGAGGCGGCGCTTGGCCCCGTCTTCGGCGTGGACCGCCAGCTTATCGCCGACGGCACCTACTTCATCGCAGAACATGCGGGCCAGATTGTCGGTTGTGGGGGATGGAGTCGGCGGCGCTCGGTCTTTGGCGGCGACCGCGCCAGAGCCGCAGAGGATGCGGTGCTCGACCCCGCGCATGACCCCGCTCGCATCCGAGCGTTCTTCGTTCATCCCGATTGGGCGCGTCGCGGCATCGGGCGTTCCATCCTTTCCGCCTGCGAAGCGGCAATCTGTGCCGCTGGCTTCCGCGACGCCGTTCTCGTCGCCACACTTGCAGGCGAGCCACTCTACGCATCGTTCGGATACTCCGTCGCCGAGCGTTATGAGGCTCCGCTATCCGCCAGTCTCACGCTCCCGGTCGTGCGAATGGTCAAGCGTTTCGACCCGAACGAGTGAAACAGGGCTTGGGGATTTCGCCCTAATCTCTGAACGTCCTCCTCGTTCCAACGAGTCTCCCGCTCGCTCCAACGAACGCTCCCCTCGCTACAAGGAACGTCCCGCTCGTCAAAACGAACATCCCGCTCGCTCCACCGAACGTCCCACTCGTGCCAACGAGCGTTCCACTTGTGCCAACGAGCGTTCCACTTGTGCCAACGAGCGTTCCACTTGTGCCAACGAGCGTTCCACTTGTGCCAACGAGCGTTCCACTTGTGCCAACGAGTCTCCCGCTCGCTATAACGAGCGCTCCTCTCGTGACAATGAGTCTCCAGCTTGCTCCAATGAGTCTCCCACTCACGACAATGAACGCCTTTTGTTATGGAATCGGGCCTTTTTCTTCGAAAGCGGCGTTCGGGATACCGTTCTTACCACCCGGCGAGCTGCTCGGGGAAGAGGCAGCGTTGGCAGTCGCTGGCGTCGCGTTGGCAGAAGTCTTCGTACACTTGAAGTAACCCTTGCTGAAAGGCGGCTTTTTTCAACAACTCTTGTCCGAGTGGGCTGTCGCCGAAGAGCCGGAGGGCGGCAACTTCTACGCGGGAGTTTGTAAGGCTCGCGGGGAGTTGGCTGAACTCGGCCCAGCGTTCGGGATGCGCGGTGAGGGTGATGGGGAAGAAGACGTTCACGAGCATCTCGGTGGCGCGGGTCTCGCCGATGAGGGCCATTCGTTTGGCGGCGGGCTTGGAGGTGACGGTGTAGTGGTGGTCCCAGTAGGGGTCGGTGAGTTCGGCGCAGAATTCGGTGATCGTTTTGGGCAGGCAAGCGGCGCGGAGCGCGCGGACGCGGGGCCATTGGGCGATGAGTTGCGCGAGGGCGGCGAGGCGACGCTGGGGATGGTTCATAGGGCGCTGGCCGCTCATTTTCCACAGCGGGCGCGGGACGGTGAGGCGCTCGAACTCGGCGCGGCGCGGCCACCACTTCTCCCACAGGCTGCGGAGGTAGATGCGCGTCGGAGAGTCGAAAGGTGCGAGGTCCTTTTGGTCGAGAAAGCCGGCGACGCCGAAGAGCAGGGCAGGGGCGTCGTCCTTCGCGGCGCGCAGGAATTTGAGCGGGAGGCGCTGGGCGAGGAGGGTGAAGGGGAGTTTGTTGGATTTGTAGCCGAGCGTGCCGGCGAGAGCTTGGAAGAGCATCTCGTCCGGCCCGTGGATTTCCTCGACGCGGAGGAGGGCCGCGCCTTTTCGCCTCATTCGGAAAAGGGCGGCGTCGCGGAGAACGTCGCGCACTTTTTCCTCGGGCAGATTGCGCAGCGGGCCGACGCAGCGCCCCGGTTTGGCCTCGGGCTGCGGGGTGGGTGGGTCGTCGATGGCGGCAAGGCTGAGGCGGATTTGCGGGATGCTCCGGTGCTTGCTCGTGCGGGTGAAGGCGTCGGCCTCGCCGCGCTCGAAAAAGGCGTGGAGCACGACGCCGTCGTATTCGGGATTCGTGGCGTGCCCGTGCCGCTCCCAATCGCGCGCATCCGGGTCGAGCTCGATGTGCCCGCGCTGCGCAGGCCCGCCGTCTATGGAGATGGCGGCCTCGGCGAAATCGGGGCCCGCCTCGTGGTTCCAGATGCCAAATTGGATGATGTGAACGCGGCGGCCATCGGTCGTCGCAAAGTCCCGCCCGAACGCGCCGGAGAACCACAGCGACTGCAACTCGTGCTCGGGCAGCGTGCGGGCAAAATCGGACGCCTCGCGAGCAATCACACGCGAGCGCAGCAGTTCATATCGGGAGCCGGGAAGCATGGGGCGAGACTACGGCGAGGAATGTGCGCACGTCATTCCTCAATTTTAACCTCGTCTGGCGCGATAGGCCGCACGTATCAGCGACGTATGACACCATCCGAACTCATCGCATCACTTCGCTGGCGCTACGCCACAAAATCCTTCGACTCGTCGCGCAAGATTCCCGCCGATGTGTGGGCAGCGCTGGAGGAGTCGCTCGTGCTCACGCCGTCTTCGTTTGGGTTGCAGCCGTGGAAATTTATCGTGGTCACGGACCCGGAAGTGAAGGCGCAGCTCAAGGAGGTTTCGTGGAACCAGCCGCAGCCGACGGGCTGCTCGCACCTTGTCGTCTTTGCTGCGCGGAAAACGATGGACGATGCGGAAGTGGACCGGTTTCTCGCCAGCACGGTGGCCGCTCGCGGCGGGAAAGTGGAAGACCTCGCCGGGTATCGCGGGGTGATGACGGGCTTCGTCGCAAATGCCGCGAAGCAAGGCTGGCTGGGGGAATGGGCGGTGCGGCAGACTTACATCGCCATCGGGCAGTTCATGGCGAGCTGCGCCGTGATTGCCGTGGATGCGTGCCCGATGGAGGGCATCGCGCCGCCAGAATATGACCGCATCCTCGGCCTCACCGATTCCGATTACCGCACCGTCGTGGCGTGCGCGGCTGGCTATCGCAAAGAAGATGATAAATACGCGACGCTGGCGAAGGTGCGCTACGCGGCGAGCGATGTGATCCAACACATCTAAACGACCTGTGTCCGTCGTCGCCAGCTACTGCACCACATTCCTGAAACCGGAGATGCGCCACATCTACCGGCAGGTGTCGGGCTTGCGGAGATGGCAGACTTTTGTCCTTACGCGGGAGCGGAAGTGCGAGGAGCAGTTTCCGTTTTCCGACATCGAGCTGATTCCCCGTGCGCGGAAGAATTTCGTGAAGCGCTTTTGGCTAAAATACGTGCAGCGCGTGCCAGCGGTGTACTATCGCGGCGAGCTGCAAGAGGTCATCAAGCTGATGGAGCGTCGCCCGGCGGACGTGATGCACATTTACTTCGGACACACCGGCGTCCACTTGCTGCCGTTCATCAAAGAGTGGGAGAAGCCGTGCGTGGTGTCGTTTCACGGCATGGACATCCAGCCGCGCCCGGACCAGCCCGGCTATGATGACGCGATGCGCGAGTTGCTGCAAACTGCGCCGCTGCTGCTGGCGCGCTCGCATTCGCTGATGGACCGTCTGGCGGCGATGGGTGCGCCGCGCGATCGGCTGCGCCTAAATAGAACGGGCATCCCGCTGGAGGCGTTCCCTTTTCTCCAGCGACCTGTGCCTGCGGATGGCGCGTGGCAACTCGTGCAGGCGTGCCGATGGATCGCGAAGAAGGGCATCCGCACTTCGCTGCGGGCGTTTGCGCGATTTCGCGAGCGGTTCCCGGCGGCGAAGTTCATCCTCGCGGGCGACGGGCCGTTGCGTGGTGAAATCGAGCGGATGGTCGCCGAGTTGGAGCTTGGCAGTTCGGTGGAACTGCGCGGCTTTCTCGACCAAGCAGGGCTGGCGCAGCTTTACGCGGCGTCGCACATTTTCCTCCACCCGAGCGAGATGACGGAAGACCTGAACCAAGAGGGAGTGCCGAACTCCATGCTCGAAGCGATGGCGACTGGCCTGCCCGTCGCAGCCACGCTGCACGGCGGAATCCCGGAAGCGGTCAGTGATGGCGCGACGGGATTTCTCGTGGATGAGCGTGATGACGAAGCGCTCGCCAGCGCGCTGCTTCGCCTCGCGGGCGATCCGGCGATGTGGACGCGGATGGGCGCGGCGGCAGCGCAATCGGTGCAGGAGGATTTCTCGCAGGTGAGAGCGATCGAAAAACTGGAGGGCTTTTACGATGAAGCGAAAGAAGCCGGAAAGTAACAAGCTGCGCACCTCCGTCCGCTTCAGCGCCGCAGAGCCGCCGAAGCACCCGGACATTGCCGCCGACGATACCGTCTCCTCGCCGAGCAGCGTGGTGCAGGCGCAGTTCCCGAATGCCGAGAGCGGCTTCACTTTCGCATATCTCTGCGAGCGACTGCCGTCGTTCGTTCAGACGTTTGTGTACCGGGAAATTGAGGAAATGGAGGAGTTGGGGATGAAGCCGTTCGTCGTTTCGATCCGCCGTCCCGACGACCCGGCGGAGATGGCCGTCGCGATGAAAGCGCCCGTCTTTTACCTACCGGAAGGAGCCGAGATTCGGACGAAGATTGATAAGGACCGCGAGCTGGGCCGACTCCATTCCAAGCTCCACCGCGCCATCCCAAAGTATCGCAGCGATACGGATTCGCAGCGCATGTTCGAGGCTGCGTGGCTCGGGCCGATCCTCGAAGCAGCGGGTATCCGGCACGTCCACGCGCACTTCGGCGGACTGGCGGCGCGGACGGCGTGGTGGCTGTGTAAGCTCTTTGGCATCACCTACAGCTTCACCGGCCACGCGAACGATATTTTCTGCGACAACGACCTCCCCACCACGAATGCGATTCTCGTGCGCGATGCGAAGTTCGTCGTCACCGAGACGGACTACAGCCGCAAGTGGATGGAGAAAAAGCACCCAGGCTCGCACGGGAAAATCTTCCGCGTCTTCAATGGTATCCGCATGGGCGACCTGCCCGCCGCGCGCCCCACAGAGGGCATCCCACGCATTGTCAGCGTCGGGCGCTATGTGGAAAAGAAAGGCTTCCCCGACCTCATCGCCGCGTGCGATTTGCTGCGCAAAAAAGGCGTCGCGTTCGAGTGCGAGATCATCGGCGGCGGAGAGCTGGAAGCCGCCCTCACCGAGCAAATCGCCCAGCTCAACCTTGGCGATTGCGTGAAGCTCCTTGGCCCAAAATCCCAAGTCGAAGTCCGCGAACGCCTCGCCACTGCCCGCGTCTTCGCCCTCGCTTGCCAAAAGGAAAAAGACGGCGGTAGCGACAATCTCCCCACCGTGATCATGGAGGCCATGGCAATCGGCTTGCCCGTCGTCTCCACGAAAATCGCGGGCGTCCCCGAGATGGTGGATGAAGGCGAAACGGGCTTCCTCACAGATGAGCACGACGTGCCCGCCTTTGCCAGCGCGTTGGCGAAACTGCTCGCCGACCCCGAGCTTGCTGTCAAATTTGGCGCGCGGGCTGCGCAGCGTGCGCGGGAGAAATTCACCGTGAAGACCAACGCCACCCGGCTTGCCGAACTCCTCGTCCAGCACGCCCCGGTAGATGCGCCGCCCGCGCTCGCGGCGGGTCACCCGACACTCCGGGTTGGGTTCTGGCGGAGGATCTGGCGATGATTTCGGAGCGGTTGTACGGGCGAAAACTGGCTGTTTTGTTCCTTCTTGGAACGTTGACAAAAGATTGGTTCCCCGGCATTTCAAGCGCGCTTCTTTACCCACAGCACCATAAATCAAAATCTTTCGATGCACCTAAAGACTTCCGCGTTTAGCCGCTTCTTCCGCCACGTGACCACGACCTTGCTCGGCTTTGCGTCTGTAATTTTGCCTGCACATGCTGGGGACACCTACAAGTGGACCGTCCAATATCTGATCGACAACAGCGAGACCGTCTATGGCAAGCCGCAGACATCATGGCCGCGCCAAAACCGGGGTCTCGCCATCTCACCCGACGGTAAATTCCTCTACACGGGATATAACCACGCCAGTAACGGACAGGGTGAGGTCCGAAAGATAGCCATCGGCATCTCTGACGACTTCGCTCGCGCGACTACGCGCGTGCTTTCCGGGCCTCAGGGGAAGGCGATCACTACCGATGACAAAGGGCGGGTCTTCATCGCGAGCGGCGGCGAGATTTTCATTTATGACGCCAACCTTTCGCAGATCCAACTCAGCGTCCAAACCGCGTTGTGCGAAGGCATCGCGACGGTGCGCGACGGCAACGAACTTTTCCTCTACGGCGTGGAGCGCCAGATCGGGCGTGTTCGCCGCTGGGTCCTTGCCGAAAAAGACGGCGTTGTCGTCTCTGCAACGCCTAGTGCCAGCTTCGGAGAGGCCGGTGAGATTTTCCTGAAATTTGCGCAAGGACTGCGCGGTGCTGAGGTGGACTCCAAAGGCCGCCTTTGGGTCGCCGACTTTGAAGGGGCGCGTGTCTATCGCGTGAGCAAAGACGGAAAGAACGTGGAGCAAATGGATCTCGATCATCCCATGGATATTGGGTTCGACGGCGACCGGGCATTCATCACGCGGGGAGCAGATCGTGTCATCGCTGTCTTTGAAACGGAGAGCATGAAGCTCCTCGGCAACCTCGCAGTTCCGTGGGATGAACTGGAGCTTAATCCTTCGGGCAATAATCGCACCGGCGGACTTTCCTGCATCGTGACGGTGCCCGGCAAGGGGTTCTTCGTGACCAATGAATCTGGCCAGACGCTAAACCAAAAGAGCACCTACGGACGTGCTGACACACATTCCGATGTCATCGATGGGAAGCTTTATCGCGACGCATTCATGGATGATAACGAACCCATTCTCCAAGCGCTCGTAGTCCCCGACGGCAAGTAAACGCAAGGTTCACGCGCGGCAGCGTGCCCAGCCCATGCACGTCCTTTTCGTCCACAAAAACTTCCCCGCTCAGTTTGGCCACGTCGCACAGTGGCTTGTGGAAAAACACAGATGGAAGGCAACCTATATCTCCGAGCTACCCAACGCGCAATTCGGCGGGCTCAAGCGCATCCACTACAAACCTCTCGGTGGCGCGCGGGAAGAGACGCACTTTTGCTCCCGCTCGTTTGAGAACTACGTCGCTCATTCTCAAGGCGTCCACCATGCGCTCAAGCGACTGCCGGACATCCGGCCCGACCTCGTCGTCGGCCACAGTGGCTTTGGCAGCACTGCATTTCTCCCCGAGCTGTACGACTGCCCCATCATCAACTACTTCGAGTGGTTCTACCACCCGCGCGGCACCGACATGGACTTCCGCCCCGAGTTCCCGCCCACCGACCTCGCCATGCTCCGAGCGCGTGCGCGGAACGCGATGCTTCTCCTAGACCTGAACACATGCACAGCCGGATACTCGCCCACCGAGTGGCAACGCTCGCAATTTCCCCAAGAGTATATTCCAAAAATCGCGACCGCTTTCGACGGCATAGACACTAGTGTATGGGTCCGGCAATCGCAGCCCAAGCGCAGCGTTGCCGGCAAGCTCATCCCGGACGGAGCGCGCGTCGTCACCTACGTCTCCCGAGGCTTCGAGGCCATGCGCGGATTCGATATCTTCATGCGCGTGGCGAAAAAGATCGCTGCCGAGCGAAGGGACACGGTCTTCATTATCGTAGGCCAAGACCGCGTCTGTTACGGCAACGACACCGTCCACACCGGCGGCATGACGCTCAAAGAGCAAATCCTCGCGCAAGGAGGCTTCGACTCCTCGCGCTTCATCTTCCCAGGTCTCCTGCCCTCGGCCGAACTCATCAACGTCCTCAGTCTCTCCGACCTCCACATTTACCTCACCGTGCCCTTCGTCCTCAGTTGGTCGCTCATCAACGCGCTGGCCTGCGGCTGCACCGTCCTCGCCAGCGACACGCCGCCCGTCCGCGAAGTCATCACCCACGGCGAAAACGGCCTCCTCGCTGGATTCTCCGATGAGGCCAGCCTCCTCCGCGAATCCCTCAAAGTGCTCGACGCGCCGCAAGATTACCGCGCCCTCGGAGAAGTTGGCCGCGCCACCGTCGAGGAACGTTACAGCAATGACGTGTGCCTGCCACGGCTGAAGGAGCTATTTCAGCGCGTCGCGGGGAGATGATTTACGGGGGTGGATGGCTAACCCATTCGCCCCATCCACTCCGCGTGGACCTTGGGCGAAATCTCGCTCGGCTTGATCTCGCTGCGCCCGCCCCAGAAGACGTTTGTGTAGTCGCACGGGATGCCCGCTGAGACGAGGTGCGCGTCGATGGCGGCCTTATGCGCCAGCACGCGCTCCTTCTCCGTGCCGTGGCAGACGGCCATGATGTTGACGTTGGCAAAATCTTCGCCTCCCTCGCGCCAGTAGCAGTGCGTGAGGATGGGGTGCCGCCCGACTTCGCCGCCTGCTACGACCTCCATCCCTTTCGGCACGCGCCAGTGGAAGAGAGCGTTGAATTTCGTCACCCGCTGTCCCGATGCGGTCGGCTTCACATGCTCCAAGAACGTGCTGAAGCGCCCGATGACTTGCCGTGAATTGAGGTCTTCCGCCACGCGGCAAAACGTCTCCAAATCCACGCCCGCTTCTGCCGCGCGCTGCGTCCACAGGCCGAGCCGGATTTCGTCGAGCGTCAGCTCGCGCTTTAAGGCGAGCAACACATCCCACTCTTGCGCGGTGAGATTCACGATGCCCACGCGGATCATCTTTGCCAAATCGTCCGCCTTGTCGCCCGGCTCGATGGTCTTGCGGCGCACATGGCCGACGCCCAGCGCGAAGATGCCCTTCGCCGGCATGAGCTTGTATTTCGTGCAGCCGGTATGGCGCATCAACACTTCGCAGTGTGCCGCCATGTCTGCGCCCACGGGCACTTTCAGCGTCGTCCACAGGCGATACACGCTGCCCGTCGTTTGCTGGTCCGTGCTGCGGACGACGACGTGGCCGCTGAACGGGTCGTTTTTGAACATCCAGTCGAACGCATCGTTGAGTTTATCCTCCGACACCTGCCAGGCGACGAGAGCGCCCTCGGCGAGGTTGCTGGCCACGAGCGTCTGGCGCACGCGGCGGATCGTCCCGGCGGTGAGCATCCCTTTGATCCGCTCAAGCACAGTCTCCAGCGGCACACCGCTCTTCTCCGCGATCTCGGCGAAGGGCTCGCGGACGAAGCCCTGAATCTTGTCCTCAGACGTGGCGAGGATTTGTGAGTTAATAGGATCGGTGTGCTCGATAGAGAATGACATACGGAAGATCGGAGACACTAAAACATCCGCTCCACCCGCGTCACTGAGAATTGCGCCTCAGCGTGCGCCAGTTCGGAATGCAGGTTTGCACTTCGCGCGATACGCGCTAAACATACCCGTGTGAAACGTAGCCAATTCATTCTCGCCGCCGTCCTTTTTCCACTTATGAGCCTTCAATCCGCCGAACCCGCCAAGCCCGCCGCCACTGAGTCTATCGTCGTCGGAGGCGGATGCTTCTGGTGCGTGGAGGCTGTGTTCCAGCGGCTCCCGGGGGTGAAGAAAGTCGTGTCGGGCTACTCGGGCGGGCATGTGAAGAATCCGACTTACGAGCAGGTGTGCGCGAAGGACACCGGCCATGCCGAGGTGGTGCGCGTGGACTTCGATCCGGCGGTGGTGAAGCTCGATACGGTGCTGGATGTGTTCTTTGTCGCGCACGACCCGACGACGCCAAACCAGCAAGGTGCCGACCACGGGCCGCAGTACCGCTCGGTGATCTATTTCGCAAACGAGGAGCAGAAAAAGGCGGCGGATGCAGCGGCGGTGCGCGCGAAGGCGGAGTGGAATAAGACGATCGTGACGGAGATCGCTGGGCTGAAGGAGTTCTATTCGGCGGAGGCGTATCACCAGAATTATTTCAACCTGAACAAGGACCGGAATCCTTACTGCTCCGTCGTCATCGGGCCGAAGCTGGCGAAGCTGGTGAAGAAGGGCGTGATCAAGCCGGAGTAAGCCGGGTAAGCCGCGTCACTCCGCAACGGCTCCAACGACGGGGACGTAGGAAAAGCCAGGATTCAGAAGCGCGGTGTCGATAGGGCTGTGCCCGCTCGCGACAAAACGCGGGTCGAACGTCTCGCGCTTGATGAGTTCCACCCTCCCGTCGCAGAACAGAAAGTGTGCTGCGTTTTCTCTGCTACTCACGACATCGCCGGGGCCGATGTAAGCGCGAAGGCTCTCGGGGTGCAGTTCGGATTTGTCGTCGCCTTGCTCGCCCATGAAGACGGTGGAAGTCATGGACTCGATGCGGAGTTTTGACATGGTGGGCTCGGCGGTGGTGGAGAGCCAGCCGTTCATCGCATAGGAGAAGAGGCGATTTACGGGTGGGTTGGAGTAGCGAACGAATTCATCGTAGGGAATGGCGGGGTTCACCCAGACGGATTTTTGCCCGTACTTCGGTGTGAGGCTGATCGCGAGGGGATTGGAGAGGGGGACTTCCTGCATGTAGCCGGGCAAGCGGTTGAACCAAGCATCTTGGTCCATAATATCCACGGCGTCTCCAGTCATGCCGGTGGAAGGGAGGCGATTGTCGTAGTCTGAAAGTGATGCCGTGAGAGCGATGCCCCACTGGCGCAGATTATTGACCGATGCAGTCTGATAGCCCCGCATTTTCGCCTTGCTGAGCCCCGCGGCGACGAGTGCGGCGAGGACTCCGACGATCGTGATGACCACCAAAAGCTCTACGAGAGTAAATCCATTCCGTGTTGTTTTCATATTCGTTGTGTTTGTAGGCCGGAGTGTCGCTACACAGGGAGGCGTTGGCTACGTTACAACGGTGAAGATCGCGTTGCAGTAGGGTCACGGCGATCTTTTGGAAATCCCCGGTTCCCTTTTCCTCTCCGGTATGGATATTGGCTCTCCATGAACGTGCTCTCTTTCCTCCGCCGTCTCTACGTCCTATTCTTTTTTGCAAGCGTCGCGGTCAGTGCGCCGACGGTCATCATCGACGCTGGACACGGAGGACACGACCGGGGCGGGATGCCTGGACAGAAGATCGAGGAAAAGGGCTACGCTCTCGATGTCGCGCGGCGGCTCGATTCTGTGCTCCGGCGCTCGGGATACAAAACGGTGATGACGCGCAGCGACGACACATTCGTGGACCTCGACGAGCGGTGCGCCATCGCGAATCGCTACGCCGGGCGCGGCGTGTTCGTGAGCATTCATTTTAATGGAGCGGACAACCCCGACGCGCACGGGATCGAGACATACTACTCATCCGGCAGCGCGAGTCTTCGGCTGGCGCAGAGCATTCACAGTCGCGTGGTCCGCGCCACGGGCGAAATCGACCGCAGCGTCCGTAGCAGGAGCTTTCGCGTACTGCGGGGCACCCGTGTGCCTGCGGTATTGTGCGAGCTTGGGTTCCTCACCAACCGTGGGGAAGCCCGCAACATTCAGAGCTCCAGCTACCGCCAGCGTTTGGCGGAGAGCATCGCGGCGGGAATCCGCAGTATTTATCGCTAAACTGGGCACGCACCTTGCAGACAGCCTCGCCATGATACTCAGCACCGCAGCCATGAAGGCCATCGAGGAGAAGGCCTTTGCCGCTGGCGTTCTTCCTGAAGTGCTCATGGAGGAAGCGGGTGCGCTGATTGCGCAAGCCGTGCGCCAGTTTTTCCAGACTCCCGGCGTCTGCCTCGCCGTCTTTGGCAAGGGCAACAATGGGGGCGACGCGCTCGTCGCTGCCCGGCATCTGGCAGCGAGCGGGTGGGATGTCCGGCTCGTCCCGGCATTTAACGAAAAGGAGTGGACGCCCCTCGTCGCCGATAAGTTTTCCGAAGCCGTGGGCTGTCGCCGCGACCACGCGGGCGCACTTCTGCGCACTACGGGCAGGCCTCTCATCGTCCTCGATGGGCTCCTCGGCATCGGCGCAAAAGGCGAGTTGCGGGAGCCCGTCGCCGCCCTCACTCGCGCCGTGAACCACCTCCGCCAGACTGCGGACGCCCGCGTTTTCGCGATCGATTTACCCACCGGCCTCGACGGCGATACCGGCACACCCGACCCCGGCTGCATCGTCGCCGACACGACGTTGACGATCGGATTCCCCAAGCAGGGCCTCATCGCAGACGCCGCCACCGCCTACGTCGGGCGGCTCTGCGTGCTCCCGCTCCGCGAGCTGAATAGCCGCCTCGGCGGAGTCAGCAGCGTGGCCGCGCTCGCGACCTCCACCGAGCTTGCGCCCCTCCTCATGCGGCGAGGGTTCGACACGCATAAGGGCGAGTACGGGAAAATCGGCATCGTCGCCGGCTCCACCGCGTACATGGGCGCCGCAGTCCTTTGCGCTACCGGCGCACTGCGGGCCGGCGCGGGCTTGGTCACACTTTACGTCCCGCCGGAACTCATCAATGCCATCGCCCCCAAGCTCCCGCCCGAGGTCATGCTCGCTCCTCAGCAAGCGATCCTCTCGGCCCTCCAGAAAAACCACGACGTCGCCGTCGTCGGCCCCGGCGTGGGAAATGGCCGCAGCGGAGAGCTCTACAACCTCGTCGAAAAATGCCCGCTCCCCATGGTCGTCGATGCAGACGCCATCAACGCCATCGCCACCAAGCCCACCATCCTCAACACCTGCGCCGGCGAACGCATCCTCACCCCGCACCCCGGCGAAATGGCACGGCTCGACCCCGACTCCGCCAAGCGCAGCCGCCGCGACACCGTCAAAGCCTTTACCCAGCGCCACCCCTGCACCCTCCTCCTCAAAGGCGCACGCACCATCGTCGGCCAGACCGGCATGCCCTTCAGCATGAACACCACCGGCACACCCGGCATGGCCACCGGCGGAAATGGCGACGTCCTCAGCGGAGTCATCGCCGCACTCCTCGGCCAGCGTGTGCGCCCCTACGACGCCGCCCGCCTCGGCGCATGGCTCTGCGGACGCGCCAGCGAACTCGCCATCAGCCTCGGCGGCGAAACCGAAGAAACCCTCACCCCATCGCGCTCCATCGACTTCCTCGGTGCCGCCTTCCGCGAACTCCGAGGTCGCTGCTTCTAGCCAGCTTCCGCCCTCTAGCCCTTCAGCCTCGGCAGACTCGCCGCCGCCACGGCCTGCCCGTGCCTTTTGTCCTTCTCATCCGGCGTCCGCAGCTTGATGCGCTCTGCCAGCTCCGGGAACTCTGCGCGCAAGACTTCGCCCGCTTTCTCCAGCAGTAAATTGCCCCCCTCACCGCTCGTCACCCGGCCCAAGATCAGCAACGTCCCGATGTCGTAAAACTCCGCGTAATGCCCGATCGCATACCCAAAGCACACCCCGATGCTCTCGTAAATCTGCCGCGCCCGCGCATCCCCCGCCGCCATCAAATGCTGCACCTCCACCAGCCGCTCCGCGAACTTCATCTCGCTCGGGAAAATCAGCCCCGCCGCCGGAGCAAGTCGCGCCACGCCTTGCTGGCAAAAGAACTGCACCCCGCATCCCCGATCCCCGCTCCACTCATCCACCGGCCCATCCCCCCGATAGTCGCACGGCGCAAACGCCAGCTCGTTCAACCACGGCGTGATCGAGCCATCCGCCGTCACATACCCCGCCGCAACACTCGTCCCCATGCTCACACCCAGCACCCGATTCTCGCCGAAGCTCATCGACGCCGCCAGCGCCGTCACTTCCCCATCATTCGCCACCTCAAACGGCACCCCGCCCCACTCCCGCTGCAGATCGAAAAAGATGCGCCGAATCCTCCGCTCGAAATCCTCCCCCGACACCCCGCGAAACAACGACGCCGCCCGCACCTCATTATTCACATACACCCCCGCCGCGCTCCCCCCGATCGCATCCACTCTCGGCAAATGCGCCGCCGCCCGCCGCAGCGTGTCCGCGATCCCATCATAGTGATACTGCGGGTCGCTCTCGAAGTAAGGATCCCACGCGATCTCTTCGGAAAAAACCACCTCTCCGTCAATTACCGCCGCGCACTTCCGGTCCGACCCCCCGAGGTCAAACCCAATGCGGCACCCGTCCAAATTGCGCCCCAGCGGCACCGCCGATTCCCGCCCCTCCGGCACCGCATTAAACGCCCCCGACTCCACCACAAACGAGCCATAGATTTTCGCTGAAAACTCCGCATCAAACGCCCGCGCACCCCCCGCCGAAAACATCCCCTTCAGCTCCACCCCCAGCGCCGGCACCCCCCCGATCACCACCCGCGACGCCCCCCGCGACCACAACAAAAACTTCACCAGCCGCTCCACATACCGGAGATTCAGCGCCGCATTCCCCGCCGAATGCGGCAGCGTCGCAAACTCAAACCGCGACACCGTCCCATCCGGCCTCTCCAGCGCAATCGCCAGCGGCACCGTCGGCCCCAGCGCACGATACGCACGGTTCCACAAAGCCGCATGGCTCACGTTGCAATCGAGCGGTGATTGGATGAGTCGATGGATATTCAGCATACCGGACGCATATCCCGTATCCTGCGCCCTATTACCAGCCGAAAAATAAGCGCAAAGTAGCCCGCGAGTCCCATCGCGGCTCAACCCCACTCGCGGAGCGACACTTCTCTTTCGTGCAGCTTCGCCGTTTGGTCTTTTTGCCGCGAAGCAACTCGCGGGCTACTTTCCTCTCTCCGATTGACAGCAGCGCCCTCCTATTCCAGAAAAAGCCCCGGCGCGTATGGATTGCTTCACCTACAATGTCAGCGAGGAACCGGCTAGGCCCAGCCGCGCGACCCAGTCCCCGGTTGTCGGCACTAGGCAGGGAAAAGGCCTCGTTTACCCCAAATCGACGATTGCTAGGAGGTCGCCGCGTTTCGTCGTCCGGGAGGGGCGCGCGGATTCTCCGTGGGCGGGCAGGGGCGACTTAAATGCAGTCATTACATCGGGGTGGACAAGCCTTGATGTCCCCTCGGTTGTCATTACGAAGGGGCGCGCAAGGCTTGTCCGCCGCTCCGTTGTCACTACGAAGGGGCGCGCAAGGCTTGTCCGGCCCTCCGTTGTCACTACGAAGGGGTGCGCAAGGCTTGTCCGGCCCTCCGTTGTCACTACGAAGGGGTACGCAAGGCTTGTCCGGCCCTCCGTTGTCACTACGAAGGCGGCATCAAGGCTTGTCCGCCACTCCGTTGTCACTACGAGGAGGATTCTACTCTGATGAGACCGATTCGCTGGGGCGACGGAACGCGATTTAATGACAGGAACGCTCGGTGGGCCTCTCCCTCGTACGTTCTGAAATTAGGCGACCCCGGATACGTCGCTTCGCAGCAGGCTCAAGACGCTATTTCACTATACCAACATAATAAATATGCCTATCCTGTTCATTGGTAAAAGCAGAGTGCGCGACAGGAGCGGGGCCTTTGTAGCCCCGTCTGCGCCGAAAGTGCAGCAAAGCCGCCGTGCCACCAGAAAAGAGTGCTTCGCGTAAGGAGCTTCACGCGGCAGGCCGCGTGAGCTACGACTTCCACCATCGAAGCAATCCAGACCATGAACCCGAAGCCAAAGACTCCGAAGCTCACAACGAAACGTCTGATCACTGGATTCGTGATCGCGTACATTGCGTGTGATGCTTTCCCCACGCCCGGCTCGTGGTCGGACGTTCATTCGCAGTGGCTTCCAGACCTCGTGCGTGTGCCTATGGCTTTCGCCTTCTGCGTCGCGACGCACTGGATATACATTCGCCCGGAGATCGAAGCGAAGTTTGAGGCGGTGATTCTCTGGTTTATCTTCGGTGGAGGCTTCACCATTTCCGTCGTTCGGCTCATCCAGTCACACCTCTTTCTCAAGGCCGACGCCTCGCCCTTTTACTATCTTCGCCACCTTTTTCCGTTCTTTTGATGCACGTTCACTCCTTTCGGCTTCCGTCATCCCCGGAAGCCGCGCAGCGCGAGCGCCGATAGCCGATAGCTGATAGCCGATAGCAAAGGCTCCGAGAGCGATGATGTTCACGGAGAGGAGTATCGGCTATCGGCAATTTGCTATCGGCTATTGCGCCGTAGCCGTCAGGCGAGGCGCACTTTGCGATTGGCTATCGCGCCCGTAGCCGATAGGCGACGGCGCATGGCGAAGTATCAGCGATTTGAGGAGCTTCCGGTGTGGAAGGAGGCGGTGTGCCTTTACAATGATGTGCTGGACCTTCTGGCTTTGCTGGGCTCGCTGTTGTCTTCGGGGTTTAGGAATCAGTTGGACCGGGCGGCGTTGTCAGTTTCCAATAATATCGCGGAGGGGTTTGAGCGGGTGACGGTGCCGGAGTTGCTGGCGTTTTTGGATATTGCACGAGGTTCGGCGGGGGAGGTGCGGTCGATGATGGCTGCGGTTTTTGAACGACCGGAGCTGGCGGGGGTAAAGCCGCGCTTAGCGAGGATTCGGGTGCGGGCGGAGTCGTGTGGGCGGCAGATTACGGGGTGGATTGGGTCGATCGAGGATTCGGGGGTGAAGGGGAAGCGGCATTTGGACCCGGCGAGCAAGCAGCAGAAGGCGGCGGCGGATGCGGCAGTGGATTTTCGGCAGCAGTTCTTGCGTAATTTGAAGCCCGAGCATCCGCTCTACAATACGCCCGAAGCGAAGGCTGCACGGGAACGCCCCTCGCCCTCGCCTGGCGGCTACGGGCGGATAGCCGATAGCCAATAGCCAATAGCCGATGTCCTTTCGGTGAACGTCATCGCTCTCGGAGCCTCTGCTATTTGCTATTTGCTATCTGCTATCGCGCCGTAGCCGTCAGGCGAGGCGCATCACTTCTCCGTGAGCGTCTCGGAGCCGTCCCAGTCTTCGGGCGGGGGCTCGGTGAGGTAGCGCTGGGCGTGGATGGTGTACCAGTTGCAGAGGAAGTCTTCGCCGCCTGCGCGTTGTTTGACTTCGGCGAAGAGGGCGACGGCGGCTGTAAAGTCGCGGGTGCGGTGGAGGGTGAGGGCGCGGTGGAAGTCGGCAAGCCACTCGGGGGCGGGCGTGGTTTTATCCGAGAGCGGGGTGTAGATGTGGACGGGCTTGGTCTTCCCTTTTACGCGGAGGTAGCCGACTTCGCGGTAGATGAATTGGCCTCGGGTAAGGGCTTCGACGCTTTCGCCGACGAGGCAGTCGGTGTGGAATTGCTTGGTGGCGGATTCGAGCCGGGCTGCGAAGTTCACGCCGTCGCCCAGGACGGTGAATTCGCGGCGCTCGGAGTGGCCGACTTCGCCGGTGACGACGCTGCCGTGGTTGATGCCGACGCCGATGCTGATGGTGATGCGGTCTGCGCGCCCGTGCCACTGGGTGTTGAGTGCGCTGAGGACGGTGCGCATTTTCAAAGCGGCGACGACGGCGCGGCGGCAGTCTTCGGCGTGGCCGCTGGAGTGGGTGTCGCCCCATGCGGCGAGGATGGCGTCGCCGATGAACTTTTGGGCGTTGCCCTCGGTGTCTTCGATGAGGGGGACCATGCGCTCGAAGTATTCGTTGAGCTGGCCGACAAGGTTCTCCGGGGCGGCGTTTTCCGACCAGGTGGTGAAGCTGCGGATGTCGGAGAAGAGGACGGCGACGGAGCGGCGCTCGCCGGCGCGGGCGTGCTCGAATTCGTCGGCGTTTTTGAGGACGACTTCGGCGATGCGCTTGGAGACGAAGCGCCCAAAGACTTTGCGCACTTGTGCGCGCTCCAGGCGCTCGACGATGAAGAGATACAGGATGCCGGAGAAGCCCGCCGCGAAGCCCGCGAGGAGGCCCGGTGCGATGGGAAAGAAGACGCCTTTTAGAAAAGCAAGGTGCGTGACGACGAAGGCGGCAACGAGGGCGGAGGCAAGCGAGAGGGCTTGGAGGAGAGGGTTGCGATTCAAGAGGACGAGGAGCGCGCAGATGAGGACGACGGCGAGCGTGAAGGCCCCGGCCCAGAGCGGCGAGGCGTCGATGATGCGCTGGTCTTTGATGAGAGCGCTGGCGAGGTGCGCGTGGATTTCTACGCCGGGCATGATGCCGAGGGGCGTCATGTGAACATCGTGCATGATCTCGGCGATGGGGCCGTAGAAGACGAGCTTGTCGCGGAGGACATCGCGCCCTTTGAAGTGCGCGCTGCCTTGCTGGAATGCGGCGTCCATGAAGATTTCCTCCACGGGGATGTAGTCGAAAGTGGCGGGCTTGCCTTGGTAGGGGAGCACCTCCATGTAGCGCGGCGAGACGGGCTGCCCGGTGAATAGCTCGACGCTCCGCACGGCGAAATGCACGAGGTCGTGAACGCCGTCGTCCATATCCAGCTCGCGCATCTCCGAGGTGTGCGACGAGTAGCGGCGAATCACCGCGCCATCCACCAGCACGAGGCCGCGCGACTTCGGCCCGGCGGCTTCCTCAAACTTCAGGTGCGGGTGGAAGAACTGCACGTTCGTCGTGCCGATGGGCCGCTGCATGACGGAGGCGAGGATGATGCGCCCGGAATACTTTTTGAGCACGGCCACGAGTTCTTCGTCGCCTTCACGCTCGGAGGCGAAGGCGATGTCCACGGCGACGATTTTTGCGCCCGCTTCAAACAGGCGCTCAATGACGCGGGCGTGGATGGTCCTCGGCCACGGCCATGTGTTGTCGTGCATGAGGCGCACGGCTTCGGACTTCTCGGCGAGGGGCGCGAGGTAGGTCTGGTCGAGGCTGGTTTCCTTGATGCCGACGATGGCGACCTCGGGGAAAGCGGCGAAGCCATCGCGCAGGGCGAAGTGCTTGTCGTGGGCGAAAGCGGCGACGTTTTGCACCATGTCGCGGTTGCGGAACCAATCACTCCCGCTGACGAAAAACAGGACGAGCCCGAGCCCAAAGATGGCGATGAACCGTCCCTCGCGGAGTCGCTTGAGCAGGGAGGTGACCCCGCGCTTTGCCGCCGCGCCCATTTACGTCCCGCCTTGCAGTGGCTCGATGGTGACGAGGCCGGTGGTGATGCTCCACGCGTCGTCGAGCGGCATCCGCTTTTTCTCGTGCCCGGCACCCCAGGAGTCGCTGAAGATCAGCTCGTTGGTCTTTGTGTTGTAGCCGATGATGAGGCGCATGTGCCCGCCTGCGCCTTGCGGGATATTGGGCTCGGGGACGATGCCGAGCTGCACGCCCCACGCGAGAGGGACGCCCTGCTCAATGTTCTGGCTGACGACGCGGAGGAACTTCGTGTAGCCCGCGACATCCTTGGTCTTCACTTCCTTCAAAATCTTGCGCTCCATCGAGCTGTAGGCCGACCAGAAGACCATGAACTTCTTGGGGTCCGGAAGCTCCTTTTCCTTCAGTCGCTTCGCCGCCTTGTTGTAGTCCTCGATGAGCTTGTTGAAGTCTTTCTCGTTCGGCTCGATGACGGGGTGAATCTTGAAGCGCAGTCGGTTCTGAATCTTCTTCAGTCCATCAATCATCTCGGCGGGATTCGTCCCACCGCCCGCGTCGGAGTTTGCAATCTGCGCGATCTCGTTGGCGTCGGTGTTCACGCCGTAAAAGCGCATGACGCGCTCCGCTGTCGCCACGGCGCAGTAGCCCTTGCGGCCTTGGTCCACCATCGGGACGGTGGGGATGAAGACGTCGCCGTTGGGCTCCTTTTTCACCTGCGTGCGCGGGTCGAACTTCTTCGAGGCGGCGATCGCGGAGGCGACGATGTTCTTTCTCTCCGTCGGGGTGACCTCCAGCCGGATGAACTCCGGGCGGAATGGAATGCCGCGCGATTTGTTCTCTTTGGTAAAGCTGTATTCGAGCGTGTAGAGCGTCTTTTCCGTCTGCCAAAAAACGCTGTTCGCCTTCACGGCATTCTTCGTGTCCTTGCCGCGCGGGGTGAACTTCTTCGCCGTGAGCTTGTCGAGAGATTCGATGACCGCTTTGAGCAACTCCTCGAACTTCGCCTCGCTGATTTCTCCGCTGTCGCCGCGCCCGAAGAAGAGCACCGTGGCGTCCTTCGGCTTGTCGCCGTCGAAGTGGACGATGGACTCGGCGACTTGCTGGCCGACGAACTTCGACTTCCCCCGGTCGCTCCGCGCAGAGTCTTGCGCGGCAGAGGTCCACTCCAAGCCGAGGGGCGCGGCGGCTTTCATGAAGTCGGCTTTCGTCTGCGTGAAGAGCGTGGCGGGATCGAGGAGCTTATCGAGAGCGACTTCCTCCATGGTCATACGGCGCATGATGACTTGGCTCTGTGCGGATGCGGTAGTGGTGAGCGCCGCCGAAGCGAGCGAGAGGATGATGGTGAGATGTTTCACGGGGTCAGTAATTTTCGCGACTCTGCACGGGGTTCGGGAAAACTCAACTGTCCAGTTTTTGGGGAGCAGGTCTGTGGTGTGCCTGGAAGCCGTGGACCCCAAACTTCCTTGGGACACAAAAAGCCCCGCTCTCCTGCGAGAGCGGGGCTTTGTGATTAGCGATTA
Source organism: Chthoniobacteraceae bacterium (assembly GCA_947471505.1). Taxonomy (GTDB): domain Bacteria; phylum Verrucomicrobiota; class Verrucomicrobiia; order Chthoniobacterales; family Chthoniobacteraceae; genus SXWH01. Next base: position 85,098 of record CANIWM010000017.1, read on the forward strand.
GCGATTGGCTATTTCAGCTCGATGCGCCCACCGAGCGTCGTGCCGGGGAAGAAGCCCCATGCGCTGTTGCTCTTGGGCAGGTAGATGCCGCTTCCGGTTACCGTCCTTGGGTTGGCTGGTGTTTTGATCTTCGCTGTGAATGTCCCCTTCAATGGGAACGCTGTCCACGCGGGCACTAGTGCGTTCACCGTCGGCTTCCCGGCGGTGATGGTCCGTGCGGTGGTGTTGCTGCTCGCTAGGTTGCCTCCGCTGATGGTGAGCGTCCCGGCTCCGGCTGGAAGGGCGGAGACGCCGGGGGCGAAAACGCACCCGTTAGCCGTGAGCGTGGTGCTCACTCCGCTTTGGTGGAGCCCCGCCGCAGTTTGCGCCGGTTTGATCCAGGCGAGTTCACCGGTCAGGTCCGTGGCTGCGAGGTTGGCGAAGTTAAACTCTCCGGCCACATACGCAGTGGGTGAGGTGAGACCCACTGGGCTGTAGATGCTGAACGTTCCATTGTCGGCGAGGTCCAAATTAGCCGAGAGCGTCTTCCCGTCGGGCATTGTCACTGTGAGCACGACGAAGCCGGTGCTGCGCACGGACACACGGGCGATGCCGCCGCCGGGGTAGGCAGCGTCAATGCTCGCGAGTGCGACATTGTGAGTCTGCACGGTGCCGGTAAGGGCGCTGCGGCGTAGGGAGCCGGTGAATGGGCCGCCGCTGTGGGTAAGGGAGACGTTGAGCCGCCCAGTCGCATCGTTTTCAGTCACGGTGAGGTTTCCGAGCATTGTGGGGACGGTCGTGTTTCCGTTTGGCTCAGGCCGTAGGCTGAACGCCGATACGATCGTCGTTGCTCCCACCCGCACCGAGCCGGTGAATGAGCCTTTCGTCGTCCGAGTGGCGCTCATGCGCCCGACGATTGCGCCGGTGCTATCGGTGAGTAGTCCGCTCCAACGATTGCGGGCTGTTTGCGGTGCTTGGGCGGTGACGACGACATCCGCCGTATCCGTGCTGATTCCATCGCTCACCGTGTAGTTGAAA
>CANIWM010000018.1 GCA_947471505.1 Chthoniobacteraceae bacterium
CCCTCCGCGACCTCCTCAAACCTTCACTTCAACTAGCCGCCTAGTTCCCCCCCAGAATCCACAACAATACCTTTCCTTTCCTCATCTTTGACCCGCGCCTTTTGCTGAATCTTGACGGACACTACCCGCCGCCACCGGCGTGATGACGAGTGGAATAGCGCAAAGCGCAAAGTAGCTCGCGAGTCCCTTTGCGGCTAAACACTACTCGCGAAGCGACCAATCAATTGAAGTAGCGCTTCGCGGGAGGTGCAAAGTCGCGAAGGGACTCGCGAGCTACTTTCTCCACTACCCCGCCATCACTTCCGCATCGCGCGCACTACGACGGCTCGCTCCTCGCCCTTCTCCAGCCCGACGACGGCCTCCTCGGCGATAGCGAACTTCTTACCGAACTTCGCGTAGTCCTTCCCTCGTACGAGGTAATAGGCGGCTTCCGCCGGGGCGGCGGCGGGGTCGGGGATGTAGCGGTAGCTGCCTTCCATATAAAAAAGAACGGCCAGCAGCGGGGCGTAGTCGTCGAGGCTGTAGGCGAGGAGTGGCTTGCCCTCGAGGTGGTCGTCGATGCGCTCGGCGAAGGTGCGGATGTTGTCTTCCTTTTTCATCGCGGGCATAGCGACGGTGGCCATGAGGACGATGCCCATGACGGCGATGAGGCCCGTCCAGATGGTAAGATGGAATGTCTCGTGCAGCTTGCGCCGGAGCTGCATGAGGCAGAGGGAGGCGCCGAGGACGAAGACGATGGCCGGCCCGGAGATCCACATCGGCCTTTCCGCCGATGCGACGATGAATGGCCCGGCGACGGCGCATAGGAAGAGGACAAAGGTGAGCCCGAAGAGCACGTAGCGCCACCAGTGCCGGTAGCGGCGCGGGCAGTTCCAGAGGACAGGCGCGAGGATGAGGCTGAACGGCGCGATGAGCGGCTGAACGTAGCGCGGCAGCACGCCAGGGATGAGGAGCAGGAGGACGAAGCAGACGACGACGGCGTTGCGCGCGCCGGTAAGGACGGAGCAACCTCGGGGATACATCGTGTCGTTTATGCCGCGCATCCAGAGCAGCGGGGCGAAGAGCACCCACGGGAGGTGGTTGGCGAGGCCGTTGGGTATGTTGAGCAGGTAGCGCTTCACATCCATCTCCGCACCGGTGATGCGCTCGACGAACTGGCGGTTCCACACCCGCCCGGCGTCGCTCGCTGCCACTTGCTGAAAGTACGGGACAGCCCACGCCGCGATGATGGCGATGAAGATGAGCAGGGCGACACCGTGGGCAGGATCGAGGAGGCGACGGAGCCGCTTTTCCTGCCAAAGGACGGCGACGACGACGGCATAGAAGAAGAGTAAGTGCAGCGGTGCCTTGGCCAGCAGAGCGAGCGCATTAAACACCATCGGCCACAACCACAGCCGCCACGATGAAACACCCCGCGCCCATCCGCTAAGCCATAAGACGATGGCGATGCCGCTGAGCCCGACATAGACGGCCTCTAGCTCGGCGAGCCTGCATTTATCAATGGTGGCGGTCTGCGTCATCATCACGATGGCGGCGACGAGAGACTCCTCGGTGATGAGCCAGCCTTGCGTGGCGAGGATCATCACGATGGCCAACGCGAGCACGCTGAGGACGCTGGGCAGGCGAGCAGCCCACGCATTGTGCCCGAAGACCTTCATGGAGCCCGCGATGCACCATTGCACCAGCGGGGGCTTGCGCAGGAACGGCTTGCCGCCGACATACGGGACGACCCAGCTCCCGCCCTCCAGCATGGTGACGGCGGGCATGATGCGGCGGCCCTCTTCCCCCTTGAGTTCAGTCGAGCCCAAGCCGGGCAGGAAGATTCCGGCCCAGAGGGCAAAGACGATAAGGAGCGCAGTGACGCGGTTCATTGGCGGAAGTTGCGTTAGCGCGGGGGCGTTGGGGAAGTTCTTTCGGCGAACGTAGCTGCGACGCCCTCGTCGCAGTAAGTGCCTGCGACGCCTCGTCGCACAGGGGGGACAACGGGGGCGAGGCGCCGCCGACACCCTTCTGCGACGAGGCGTCGCAGCTACGACCTGCCTACTGCTTCCTCCGCAGAAACGGGTCGCTGCCGACGATGGCGGCGATGAGCGTCTGGATACGGAAGCCGTCCGCTTTGGCGCGAGCCATGATGGCGTCGATGGCCGGGCGATCATAGCGCTCCAGCTTGCGGCCCAGTGCGTAAGTGGCCACGTTCTGTGCGAAGGCGCGGGCGAACTTCTCGCTCTTGAGGTATTTCTTCAGCTCAGGGAAGCCGTCGAGCTTTACCCCGCCGGGCAGCACGGATGCCGTGTCTATGGGCGTCGGGCCTTCGCGGGTGCGCCACGCGCCGATGGCGTCGAAGTTCTCCAGCGCAAAGCCGACGGGGTCCATCTTCGCGTGGCACCCGGCGCAGTCGGGGTTCGCGCGGTGCTGCTCTAGGCGCACGCGCATGGTGGCGTCTTTGTCCACCTTCGCGTCCTCCAGCGGCGGGACGTTTGCCGCTGGCGGCGGCGGTGGGGTGCCGAGGATTTGGTCGAGCACCCACTTGCCCCGAATGACGGGCGAGGTGCGCGTGGGCTGCGATGTGGCGAGGAGCACCGACGCCTGCCCGAGCACGCCGCCGCGCGGGGAATCGGCGGGGAGCGCGACTCGGCGGAACTCGTCCCCTTTTACGTCGGTGAGCCCGTAGTGCTCGGCGAGGCGCTGGTTGGCGAAGGTGAAGTCCGCCTCGATGAGGTCGAAAACGGGGCGGTTTTCCCGCAGCACGGCGTCGAAGAACATGCGGGACTCCTGCACCATCGCGTCGCGGAGCGCGTCGCTGAACTTCGGGAATTTGCGGCGATCAATCTCGATCTCCCCGATGGCACGGAGCTGGAGCCACTGCTCGGCGAAGTTCAGCGCGAACGTCTTTGCACGCGGGTCTTGCAGCATCCGGGTCGTCTGTTTGTCGAGGTTCCCGCCCGTCAGCAGCTCGCCCCGTGCGGCGAGGTCGAGCAGCGGTTGGTCGGGCATGGAGGACCACAGGAAATACGAGAGCCGCGAGGCGACTTCGTAGTCCGTGAGCGGGCGGATGTCCCCGGCCTTCGTGTTCGGCGAGTCGAGTTCCCAACGGAAAAGGAACGCGGGCGAGCAAAGCACCGCCTGCACGCCGACGCCCACTGCTTCAATGAACGGAGCCTTTTGCGCCAGCACGCCATCCACGAGCTTCGAGAGCTTCGCCACCTCCGCAGGCGCGACCGGACGGCGATATGCACGCGCGGCAAACGCGCTGAGAAGCTCCCTCGCGACGGCGGATTCCTCGCCGGGCTTGGGCAGCTTCGTGAAGACGCGGCGGTAGCTCTCAGGGCCATCCTGCGTGACGTGGAGCGGCCCGATGACTTCCACGGACGCGACGAAGAGGTTGCGGTCGCCGCGCAGCTTCGGGTCCGGGTTGCGCGTGTCGTTGTAGTTGTTCAGGTAGGCGAGGCCGATGCGGTGATCGCCGCCTTTGAGCGTGAGCTTCTTCTCGTATGCCTCCGCCTTGCGCGACGCCTTTACGCCGAACTCCGCGATGCGCTCGCCATCAATGGAGACCGCCAGCTCGGGCGCTTCCGGCCCGGCCTGTTCGCCGTAAGCCATCGCCTTGATGATGTATTCTCCATCGCCCTCGAACTTCCCCTCCGCCATCGCCTCCGCCTCGCGGTAAAAGCCGATCACCGACTTATCAATGGGGCGCACGTTCTCGTCCTTCGAGGTGAACTGCGTGCCCCGCAGCTTGCGCACGGGGCTCCCCGTTTTCTCCCCGAAGAAAGCCAGCGTGACGATGCGCTCGGCGGCGTCAATGTAGCGCTCCATGAGGATGGGCGGGAGCGTGAGCGCGTCCGCATTCGTATCGAAACCGTGCGCCGTCTCATCCTGCGGGAAGTCAGCCGGATCGAAGTCCACCGCCAGCAAATCGCGGATCGTGTTGCGATACTCCGTGCGGTTTAGGCGGCGGATGGTGACGCGACCGGGGTTGTGCGCGTTCGCCGGGTCGGCTGAAAGCGCGTCATCAATCCAGCGAAGGACGTCCTTCCGCTCGGCCTCGGTCGGCTGCGGTTTCTCCTCCGGCGGCATCTCACGGCTCTCCAGCGCATCGGCCACTTTCTGCCACGTCTTCGGGTCCGCAAGCACATCAGGCTTCGCGACGAAGGGCTCGAAATTGAAATCCCCCTTCTGCTTTTTCGCCCCGTGGCAATCGAAGCAATACTGCTTCGCAAACCCACCGAGCCCCGGCGGTACAGCAGCCGAGATGGGCAACACGGAGGCAAGAAAGAGAGCAAGAAAGTGACGGTTCATTCGCAGCGAAGATGACGCGTGAGACCCCGCGCGCTTAGGGGCGAGTTCCAATTTATCGCTACATTGCACATCCCTTCATCGCGCGCTGGTGGCCGGATAAAAATGGATCGCGGTTTTGCCCACTCGCCGTTTGTCATTCTCCGAGAACCATGCCTTCATCCCCACAATCCACTTCTTCATCATGAAACGTATTCTTTCCACCTGCATCCTTGCTGCGTCATTTTTACCGGGGGCTTTTGCTCAGGATAAAAAGGACGCTGTTTCGCCCAATGGTCTCGTCTTTCAGAAATGGTCCGGTGCCATCAATGTGCCGGATCCGGTCGCTTGCTCGGTGGACCCGAAAGGGCGCGTGTATGTGAGCGCGACGACGCGGCGGAAGGTGGGTGATTTGGACATTCGGGAGCATATGGTGTGGGTGCCGGATGATGTGTCGTTCACGAGCGTGGAGGACAAGAAAGCGTTCTATCACTCCGAACTCGCACCGGGGAAAATGCGATCGCCGCGAGGCGGGCTGACGGACCGGAATCGCGATGGTTCAATCGATTGGAAGGATCTCACGGACACGACGGAGCGCATCTACCAACTGCGCGACACGGATGGCGACGGGACGGCGGATAAGATGACGGTTTTTGCCGAGGGGTTTAATACGGAGGTGACCGGGATCGCCGCGGGAGTGCTGTATCACGACGGATGGGTGTATGCCACGATCGCGCCGGATTTGTGGCGGCTCAAGGACACGGATGATGACGGCGTGGCGGATGTTCGCGAGGTGGTGGCGCATGGCTTCGGCCTGCACATCGGCTACGCGGGGCACGATATGCACGGTCTGTCGGTGGGGCCCGATGGTCGTATCTACTGGAGCATCGGCGACAAGGGCGTGAATGCGGTGTCGCATGAAGGGCGGCGCTACTATCATCCGAACGAAGGGTGCGTGATGCGCGTGGAGCCGGACGGATCGGGATTCGAGGTTTTCGCGCACGGCCTGCGCAATCCGCAGGAGCCGGTGTTCGACGAGCTGGGGGATCTTTTCGCGGTGGATAATGATGCGGATTTCAAAGGGGAGATGGAGCGGTTTGTCTTTATCCCGGAGGCGAGCGATTCGGGCTGGCGGAACAACTATCAATACATGGGCGGCAAGACGCCGTGGATGCGCGAACGCCTTTCGGAGCCGCGCTGGGACGGGCAGGCGGCCTATCTTTTTCCGCCGCTCGCGCCATCGACGAACGGGCCAGCGGGGTTCAAGCGCGACCCCGGCACTGCGCTCAGCGATGAGCTGCGAGGGATGTTTTTCCTGAACGAATTTCCGTCGGGCCACATGCGGGGATTCCGCGTGGAGCAGGACGGTGCGTCTTTTAAGCGCGGCACGGTAGGGCTGCTTCACCAGGGCGTGATGGGCATCGGGCTGAGTTGGCATCCGGACGGGTCGCTGTTTTTTGCCGACTGGGCGGGCGGCTATCCGCTCGACGAAAAAGGCGCAGTCTGGCGCGCCGATGTGTCCGGCGGCGCGGAACTGCCAAAGCGCAAGGAGACGCGCGAGCTGTTGTCGGCGGGTTTTTCCGCGCGGCCCGCAGCGGAGAATGTCGCGTTGCTCGGCCACGCCGACCAACGCGTGAGGCAGGGCGCGCAACTCGCGTTGGCATCTCGCGGGGAAAACGCCGCGCTGCTCGCCGCCGCTCGCAATTCAGGCGGAACGCTGCTGAGCCGAATCCACGGAATCTGGGGCTGCGGGCAACTTTTGCGAAAGCAGAAGCTCGCCGCGAGTGAAGTGCTGCCCTTGCTCGGCGATGCCCAGCCGGAAATTCGCGCGCAGGCCGCACGAGTGCTGAGCGAGGCAAAGATGACGCCGGAGGAAGCGCGCAAATTGATTCCACTGCTCGCAGACGCCGCCCCGAGGGTGCGCTTTCACGCCGCCATCGCGTTGGGAAGATTGCGCGAAGCAACCGCTGTCGAACTGTTGCTGAAACTCGCGGAACGCGAAGGTGCGGACCCCGTGATGCGTCACGCCGCGGTGACGGGACTGACCGAATGCGCGACTGCCGCGCAACTCGCAGCGCAGGCGAAATCGCCGTCGTTGGAAGTGCGGCTCGCGAGTGTAGTTGCTCTTCGGCGTCAGGCGGCGCCGGAGGCCGAGGCGTTTTTGCACGACGCGGAAGTTAGAGTAATCAGCGAGGCGGCGCGCGCCATTTACGACAACATGGGAATCCCCGCCGCACTGCCCGCTCTGGCTGCCATTGCCCCTTCACCCGCACTCGACGAGCCCGCGATGCTCCGCGCCGTGAATGCCGCGTTGCGCGTCGGCACCGCAGAAGCCGCCGAGCGCCTCATCGGACTCGCTCTCGACGCTTCGGCTAAAAAAGAAACACGCGCCGAAGCGCTGGCCGTTTTACTCGCATGGAAAAATCCACCGCGTCTCGACCGGGCGGATGGTTACGGTCGCAAGTTTGCGCCCGCGTCCATCGAGGCCGTGCTCGCCGCCAAACTCGACCTATTGCTCGCGCTCACCGATGCCGGACTCAAAACCACCGCCGTACAAATCGTCATCGCACATTCGCTGAAAGCGAAGCCCGAGCAGATCGCCGGAATCGTCGCCGACAAGACCGCCGCCGCCGCGTTGCGCGCCGAAGCCCTCCGCCTCATGAGCGGCGGCGACCGCACCAACGCCGCGTGGAAAACCGCACTCGACATCGCCCTGACCGACGCAAGCCCGGAGCCCCTCCGCGAAGCCGCCCGGGAGCTCCTCCTGCCCGACCAGCCAGAGAGGCTCGTCGCCGTCGCCGAGGCTGTGCTGAAAAGCGGCCGCCCCGCCGAGCGCCAGCAGATCATCGCACTGCTCGCCCGCGCCGCCCTCGCCGAAGCCGATGCAATTCTCGACCGCCTCGGCAAATCCCTCGTCGCCGGCGAAACCCACACAACTCTCCAGCTCGATGTGCTCGAAGCCCTGCAAGCCCGCGCCACCGCAAACCCTGCGCTCGCCAAGCTCGCCGAGCAATACACCGCCGCCCCGCAAGGCGTGACGCACCGCGAGCTTCTCGAAGGTGGTAACGCAATCGCTGGACGCGACATCGTGCAAAACAACCTCGGCGCGAATTGCCTCGCCTGCCACGCAATCACGAAAGAAGGCAGCACCGTCGGCCCAAATCTCGAGAACATCGGCACCCAGCGCGACCGCCCGTATTTGCTCGAATCACTGCTCAGTCCGTCGGCAGCCATCGCTCCCGGCTACGGCATCGCCACGTATTCGCTCCGCGACAAAACGGACATCGCCGGAACGCCGGTCAAAGAAACACCCGAAGCGATCACAGTCCGCCTGCCCGACGGGAAAGACCGCATCATTCAGCGCAGCGAAATCGTCAGCCAGACGCCGCCCGTCTCCGTCATGCCGCCGATGCTCGGCATCCTGAAACCTCGCGAAGTCCGTGACGTCGTAGCATTCCTCGCGAAGCTGACGCCGCAGGCGAAGAAGAAGGACGAGCACTGAGAAAACGGGAAAGGAAGGAGAGTCGCGCTCCGCCCATAGACATCAACTTTGGGTGAAGCTGCTACTTCAGCGGGTGCTCCTTCAGCAGTTCGGCGGCGTTGTAGAACATCACGCGGCCTTTGGTGGCTGCGCGGACTTTTTGGACTTCGTCGGGTGCAATGGGGTCGGCCTTGTTGCCAAAGCTGTTCCGCACATACGTGAGAACGGCAGCCATTTCGTTGTCGTTCAACATCCCGCCGAATGGGGTCATAGGGACTTGGCCGTCGTATTTCTTGCCGTCCACTTCCATCGGTCCCATGAGGCCATACATCGCCAGTTTGATGAGGCGCTCCTTGTCGCCTGCGACCCACGGGCTCTTCTCGATCGCGGGGAAGCTCGGAGCGAGGCCCTTGCCGTCGGCTTGATGGCAGGTGACGCAGTGTCCTTCGCGGACGTAGATTTTTTGGCCAGCGAGGAACTGTTCCTGGCCTTTGGCATCGAGATGCGTCGGGGCTTTTGCGACGGCGAAATCGGGCTGCTCGACTTCGGCGACTCCGTTGAGCCGGTCGGACGCTGTCTTCACCACTTTAACGCTCCAAACGTCGGTGGGCTTGCTTGCGGCGATGGCGACGATCTTTTTTGCGGCAGCGGTATCCGGCAGCCATGAGGCGGCGACGGTGGCTTCGAGGCGGACTCGCCCATCTTCATCGGCGGCGGCCTTTTCTAAAAGAGCGGCGTATCCTGCGATGCGGTGGGTGTTGTAGCGCAGCACGCGAACGGCGGCGGCGCGGGCGTGCGCATCGGTGCTGGCGAGAAGTTCGCGGAGGAGTCCATCATCGGCGGCGTTCATGCCCCACGTGGTCCAGAGCGCTTCGAGTTTTGCGTGGACATCGGTTTGCGCGGCAGCCCAGGTTTTCACAGCGGGTAGGACTTCGCTGGCGGGACGCGCGCGGAGTTCGCGGCGCGTGCGGTAGCGGGTGCGGGACTCGGGTTCCTTCAAGTTTTCGAGCAAGGCTTTGACGCTGGCTTCGGCGACTTGCACGGGCTTTACGAGCGGGCGGCTCGGGTAGGTGATTCGGTAGATGCGGCCGTGGACGTGATCGCGGAGCGGGTCGCGGGCGTTGTGCTGCATGTGGCCGATGAGGACGTTGTGCCAGTCGATGACGTAGAGCGAGCCGTCGGGCGCGAACTCAAGGTCCACGGGGCGGAAGTTCCCGTCTTTGCTCTGGAGCAGATTTTGACGGAAAGTCGTCTTCCATCCAGTGCCGTCATCTTCGATCTGATGCTGCTTGATGCCGAGGAATCCTATGTTGTTGCAAAGGACAATGTCGCCTTGCACTTCGTCTGGAAAGTGACGCGAGGAAATGATCTCGAGACCGGAGGTAGGACGCACTTTTTCGGAGGCTGGAATGAGATCAATCGTCGCCGGAGTTTTACTTCCGAAGGTCGGTTTCACCTGCATCGGAAGCGCCCAGTTCATGCTCGTGCCGGAGGTGTGGAGCAGGAAGTCCTGGCCCCACTTGTCGAACACATAGCCCCACGGATTTGGAATGCTCATCTGGATGGTTCGCTCCAACTGCCCGCGCTGCGGGCTGTAGCGGAAGAAGCCGCCATCCACGCAACGCACAGGGCCGTATGGGGTCTCGATGTTTGAGTGCAAAAAGACACCTTCGCAGAGCATGAACGCGCCGCTCGGATCCGCTGTGTAAGCACTGATTGCGTGATGCGTGTCGTGCGTGTCGAAGCCGCCGAGAATGATCTCTTTACGGTCGGCTTTATCGTCGCCATTAGTGTCGGTAAGGAGCACGAGATTCGGCTCCTGGGAGAGATAGACACCCTCTGGCGCAAACTCGAAACCGATGGGTAAATAGAGGTGATCGGCGAAGACGATCTCCTTGTCTGCTTTGCCATCGCCGTTGGTGTCTTCGTAAATAAGAATCTTGTCGTTTGGCAGAGCATCGCCGGGACGATACGCTGGATAAGTCGGCATCGTGGCGACCCAAAGCCGACCTTTGTTGTCGAAGGACATCTGCATGGGGTTAGCCAAATTCGGGAACTCTTTCTCGCTGGCAAAAAGCTCCACTTTATAGCCCTCAGGCACCGTCAGGGACTTCACTGCGTCTTCCCCGTACAGATACGTTTCGCTGCCGTTCTTCACGCTCGGCTGGTAGTTCGTGGGCACCGGCGGCAGCGCGTGGGTCTTGCTGTCATCCACAGCGAGGCTCGTCTTTTTCCCAGTGGCGACATCGTGAATTAAAGTGTCGCGCAACGCAGTCATCTCACGGTCTTTCTGCACTTCGTCGGGATAATTCTGCGGGCCATACGGATTGTAGCGTCGGCCATAAGCATGAACGCCGTTTACAAGATTGTAGTCGTTGTTCCAAAAGTAATCCTTCGCTTGCACCGCCTTGTGGACTAGCTCCGGGGCGGCCTTGGACACGCGGGCTTGATTTCCATACATGCCGGACAAAAGCATGGTCGCGACTTGCTGATAGCCTTCGTCGTTCGGCACAAATCCGCCAGTCGTGAGAGGTTTTCCCGCCTTCGCGAAGAGAGCCTTTGTCGGCGAGAACAAGTCTATAAAAGTGAGGCCGTTCTTTTTGGCGACAGCTCCCACAGCGGCGGAATATAGAACCAGATTTGCGTTCTCCTTTTCGCCATTCGGCAAGTCGCGTTTTGCCGATTGGTTTTCAAACGCAATCGGCGAGACGAGCACGAGGCGCGGCGCCGCTTGGCCGTTGTAGGCTTTGCTCAGCGTGTGCTGAACCCATGCGTCGAGTTCCGCCTGGAAGTTCGCGACCTTGCTGGGTCCGTCGAACGATTCGTTGTAGCCAAAGAACGCGACGATGGTGTCTGCTTTGAGATGGGTGAGCCATTGATCTGGCGTGGGATAAAAGCCCTGCCCGTTGTGAACTTTCAGTTCGGGATGAAACTTCTCTGCGCCCGGAAAAGCCCACTGCGAGTTCCTCGAGGGATGGGGACGAAAGCCGGGCGTGTCGCCGACATGTCCCATATTGCGGAAAAACAAATCGTTCGCCGGATAGCGGAGGCTCAACTCCGTCTCAATGCGGCTGTAATAAACATCGCGCTCGGCCAGTCCATTCCCGATGAGCACGATGCGCTCCCCTTTGCTCGGCGGCGCGACCGTTTGCGGGCGCTTAGCGGTCGCGACGGCAGGCTCATCTTTGAAGCCGTGCGTCCCTCCTGCCTTGGCAGCAGGGGCGCGTTCTACTTTCTTTGGGGCAGGTTGGGGTTTCCCCGCTGGTTTCGCTGGTGCTACTACGGGCGCAGGCTGCTCTTTGGTTCCTTCCGCCGCCTTGGTCTGCGCGTGGAGTGACGATGCAAGCCATGAGCCGGCAAGAGCGAATGTGGTGATTGTTTTGATAGTCATAGTGTGAAAATGGAGCGGTGCCTATTTTCCGTCAGGCTTATTTTTCCGGGCCGGTGCCAAGCCGGTGAGCGGCCAGTTTTTGTCAGGTGTGTGCGCTGCTTTCATCAAGTCGGCGGCGCGTTCGACGAGGTCCGGGTGGGTTGATGCGATGTTCGATTTTTCGCCAAGATCGGCGGCGAGGTCGTACAGCTCGATGACTGCTTGCGGGCCGTTCTTCAACGCTTTCCAGTTGCCGAAGCGCACGGCTTGCAGCGGCTTTTGGCCCTCATGCAGTTCCCAATAAAAGTGGTCACGCTTCGGTGCTTCGCCACCTTTTAAAAAGCTGACGAGCGAAAGACCGTCCGTCCTGCAGTCGGCGGGGACCTTTGCGCCAGCCAGTTCGACTGCAGTGGGGAGGAAATCCCAGAACGCCCACGGCTCATCGCTCACGCGGCCTGCGGGCACGACGCCCGGCCAGCGTGCGATGGCGGCCTGTCGCAGCGCGCCTTCGTAGAGGCTGCGCTTGTAGCCGCGCAGACCGTTGCTTGCTTGGTCGAAGAGTTTTCCCATCTCGGAATTCGGCGCGAAGGACGAGCCGTTGTCGCCTGCGATCATGACGAGCGTTTTGCCGTCGAGCTTCAGCTCGCGCAGCAAATCGAGCAGTGCGCCGACGTCGAGGTCGAGGCGCGTGACTTGCGCTGCGTAGGCTTTTTGCTGCGGCGTCCACGGCTTGTCCGCATACACGCCGAGGTCGTCAATTTCATGGTTCCCGTGCGGCAGCGTGACAGCGTAGAAAAGGAAGAACGGCTTGTCTTTTTGCCCGCGCACCCAGCCAAGCACGTCGTCCTGAATGAGCTGCTGCGCGTAAGTCTTGCCAACGCCCTTGCCGTCATTCCCCGGCAACTCAAAGCGCACGGCATCGCGGTAAAGATAGGTGGGGAAATACGAGTGCGCGTGGCGCTGGCAGTTGTAGCCGAAGAAATGATCGAACCCCTGCTTGAGCGGGTCGCCCGTGGTGTCGAACATGCCCATGCCCCACTTGCCCATACAGGCCGTCGCGTAGCCCGCGCTGTGCAAAATTTCCGCAACAGTGACCGTTTCGGCTGGCAGTGGAAGCTGCCCCTCACCCCGTGCAATTTCCCAGTTTCCCCGCACCGGACAATGCCCGCTGTGCAGCCCGGTCATCAGCGACGCGCGACTCGGCGCGCAGACGCTCGTGCCGCAAAATGCCTGCGTGAAGCGCGTCCCCTCGCGGGCCATACGGTCGAGGTTCGGCGTAGCGATGAGCTTCTGCCCATAGCAGCCCAGGTCGCCCTGCGCGAGATCGTCGCTCAGGATGAAAATGAGGTTCGGTTTCTGCGCGATGGCGTGACCGCTAAAGAGGACAAGCAGCGCGGCGAAGAGAAAATGCTTCATTCAATGATGGGTCGAAAGACAACAGAATTTGAACAAGGGAAAGGAAGAAAAGACAGAACAACTATTCAGTGTTCCGCATCTCGGCCTGACTCATTGCTTGGCTTGCTTCCGCGCTCGCTTGACTGGCGCGGTGCCGGGCGTCCACTCGGCGGGCGCGGGATTGGCGACGGTAAGTGGATGTGAGTCCGCGTGGCTTGCCATTTCCTTCGCGAGCAGCGCGGTCAATTCGGCGAGCTTCGCGGCGTGCTCGGGCTTATCGGCGAGATTGGTGAGTTCATGAGGGTCGGTGCTAAGATCGAATAGCTGGGTGCGGTCCACGAGCGGATAGCGAATAAGCTTCCAACGATCGTCGCGGATCGCTCGCTGGCAGTTGCGGTACGCAGTGTAGAGAACGTCGCGAACTTTCGTTTCCTTGCCTGTGAGAATCGGCACCAGGCTTTTACCTTCCACGCCATCCGGGAGTCTCGCCCCTGCGAATTCCGCGAAGGTCGGGAACAAATCCATGAGGTAAACAAACGCCTCACTCTTGCCCTTCGGAATCCCCGCCCCGGCCACGACAAGCGGGACGTGCATACCTCCGAACTCGTAGAGGTTTTGCTTTCCAAAAAGGCCGTGCTCACCGAGCGAGAGGCCGTTATCGCCGCTGAAAATAATGATGGTGTTTTCCCACTGCCCGCTCGCTTTCAGCTCCGTAAAGATGCGCCCGACGTGATGGTCCAGCCCGGTGACGCACGCATAATAATCGGCAGTCTGCTTCTTCGTGTCTTCCTGCGTGCGCGGCCACGGCGCGAGCTTCTCGTCGCGCACCGTCATTTCGCCGTTGTCGAACGGATGCTGGGGCAGGAAGGCGGGCGAGAGCGTGATTTTTGCGGGGTCGTAGAGCTTGTGGAACTCTGACGCGGCTGAGCGCGGGTCATGCGGGACGGGTGGCGCAATGTAGATGTAGAACGGTTTACTCTCCTTACTGACCACGCGCGATTTGAGGAATTCAATCGTGCGGTCGGCGAGGCGTTCACTGCAATGAGCGCGATCCGTCTCCGGCGAGTTTCCGTGAGCATCGTCGATGATGCTGGTTTCGAACTCATGCAGCCCTGCCGGGAAGCCATTGCCTTGCTTACCCATGTGCCAAGTCTGGTAACCAGCCGCTTGAATCACTCTCGGCAGAAAGGCTTCGGGGGCGCCTGCATTCGCCGCAGCGCCGGGCGACTTTGGGATGCGCAGCCACGAGCGACCTGTGAGCATCATCGTGCGACTCGGTGTGCAGACCGCACCCATCATAGACCCCATCGTGTAGCAATGCGTGAACGTCATGCCGCGCTCGACGAGCGTGTCGAGATTCGGAGTGACGAGCAGTGGATTCCCCAGCGCATGAAGTCCATCCGCACGATGATCGTCGGCGTGGATGTGGAGAATGTTGGGCTTGGATTTCTCAGCAGCGCAAAGCCCGCCAAGGGGCATGATCGATGCGAGAGCCAGAAGGAGCGTGTATTTCATAAAGGTGCGAAAGATTGGGTGTGCGCGAGTTTTCTTATCAAGGAAATGACGCCACGCCCGATGTAACAGCGCAAAGCCGAGATTTCGGACACGGTAATGCAACTGGCATCTCGTCGCACGCGCTCGGCGGTAATGGTATTCGGGGGAAAGAAGGGGGTGCAAAATCCGCACGATGGCAATCTACTTGGGCCCCATAGCCACATCGAGTCTTGCGCTCTCCTCTTCCATCGTGCCGACTATTTCCAGCGCGGGGTGAAAAACCACACTCACTCGTGAGAAAGGCTTGGGTATCCACAGCGCATCCCAGCGTTTCCCGATTCGCCAGTAGCGGCTGATCTGGACCTCCATCGGGACGATTCCCACCCCGGCGTGTTGGGCGAGATAGATGACGCCAGCCGCGATACTGTAGTTTGGCCCGCGTGGGCCGTCGGGCGTGATGGCGATGTCGCCGCCGCCGCCGAGGTGGCGCGAGATTTCCAGCACTGCTGCCGCGCCACGCCGCGAGCTGGAGCCACGCACGGCACCCATGCGAAATTTCCGAGCGATGGCTGCAAGCCACCCGCCATCTTTGCTCGCACTTGTGAGCACGCTCAGAGGGATGCGTCGGGCTACAGCCGCACGGTAATCGCACAGGATCGCACCCAGGATTCGGTTGTGCCAGATACAGATGATGACTGGGCGCGTCCTCGCGCCCGAGTAACATCCTGCGTCGTCTTTCCACTCTACTCGAAGGGTCCGTGCGAGCACTTTGAGCAGCAATCCGCCAAGAAAAGCGGCGAGCGATTGTAGCAGTGTGATTTTAGCGGCGGTGGTTGACTTGGGCACACGCGGACTGTGCAGGTTGCGGAGCGCTCCGCCAATCCCATCTTGAGCAAATCGCCGTGCGTCCGTATAGCTGCGCAATATGTCCACTTACCACTACATCGCCGTCGATCTCGGAGCAGAAAGTGGCCGCGTGATGCTGGCCACATTGGACTCTGGTCGCGTATCGCTCGAAGAGATCCATCGTTTTCCCAATGGCCCCATCCGCCTCGCGGGGACGCTGCGTTGGGATGTGCTCGGGCTGTGGGAGCATATTAAAGAGGGGCTCCGCATCGTCGCCCGGCGCGGCTTGCCCATAGCGAGCATCAGCGTCGATTCGTGGGGCGTGGACTACGTGCTCATGCGCAAAGATGAGCCGATGTTGCGTGCGCCGTTCTGCTACCGCGATGCACGTACGGAGGCGACTTTCGAGCCCACACGTGCCCGGCTCGGCGACCGCATCTACGAGATTACGGGCGTGCAGTTTATCCCCATCAATACGCTCTACCATTTGATCGCGGAGCTGGAGAACGACCCGGAACTTCTGCACAACTCGGACGGATTTCTGATGATCGGCGACTGGTTCCACTACCTGCTCTCGGGCCGCCGCGCGCAGGAGGAGAGCAACGCGAGCTGCACACAACTCTGGAACCCAAAGCAACGCGACTGGAGCGACGAACTCATCGCCGCCACGGGCCTTCCGCCTGCAATTTTCCCGGAGGTCGTCCCGCCCTGCACTCGCCTCGGCAAACTGCTCCCAGCCATCCAGCACGAGACGGGGCTCGACGGGATCGAGGTCATCGCTGGCTGCGTCCACGACACCGGAGCCGCCATCGCCGCCATCCCGGCGGAAGGCAGCGGCTGGGCGTATCTCAGCAGCGGCACATGGTCGCTCATCGGCGTAGAGCTACCCGCGCCGCTCATCTCGAAAGAAGGACAGCGCGCAAACTTCACCAACGAAACCGGCGTCGGAGGAACCAGCCGCTTTTTGCGCAACGCCAGCGGGCTGTGGATTCTGCAAGAGTGCCGCAAAGCGTGGGCCCGCGAGGGGCATCCCTACGACTACTTCGCGCTCACCAGTATGGCCGCCGCGGCGGAGCCCTTCCGCTCCATCATCGACCCAAACGATCCGCTCTTCCTCCGCCCCGATGACATGCCTGCTGCCGTCCGCGAATACTGCCGCCGCACACACCAGCCCGTGCCCGAGTCCGCCGGGCAATACGCCCGCTGCGCGCTGGAGAGCCTCGCGCTCCTCTACCGGCGGATGCTCTCGATGCTGGAAGAAGTGACCGGCCACCGTATTCACACACTGCACATCGTCGGCGGCGGGAGTAAAAACGATCTCCTCAACCAAATGGCCGCAGACGCCACAGGTCGCAACATCCTCGCCGGGCCAGTCGAGGCGACCTCCATCGGCAACGTGCTCTTGCAAGCACTCACGCTCGGCCACCTGTGCTCACACGAAGAGCTGCGCCAAGTCGTGCGCGACTCATTTCCCGTCCGCCATTTCCTCCCCGGCGACGCCGCCCCGTGGCTGGCTGCGGAGAAGCGCGTGTAGCCGCATTACTTCTTCCGAAAAATAATAATGTGCTGCTGCGGCAGCTCCTTCTTCGTCTCCACGAACTCCAGCTCGGGATGGATCGCCATCTCCTTCTTCACCTGCGCTTCACTCATCTTGTGAACCTCTTTAATGGGCACCGTCGGGTCCTCCGCGCGATACTCCACAAACACCAACCGCCCGCCTTTGCGCAGCCCCGCGATCATCTTCCGCGTCATCTCATACGGCACGTCGAACTCGTGGTACACATCGATCATAATCATCAAATCGCAGCTCGCATCCGGCAGCTTCGGGTCTGCCTCCGCACCGAGGATGGACTTCACGTTTTTGATCTGCTTCAGCCGCATCTTGCGCTGCATGAGGTCCAGCATCTCTTGCTGGATGTCCACGCCGTACACCACGCCATCCGGCCCCACTTTCCTCGCCATCCGCTCCGCGAAATAGCCCGTGCCGCAGCCGATGTCCGCGACACTTTCTCCGGCTTTCAAATTGAGCGCCTCTAGCAAAAGATCCGTCCTTTCCTCCTGCTCGCGCTCAGGCCGCTCCAGCCAACCCGCCGCTTGATGCCCCATGACGTGCGCGATTTCCCGACCGAGGAAAAACTTCCCGATTCCATTGCGGTCATGCACCACGCGCTTCTCATAGAGCGGGTCTGGCGGGCGCGGAGTCTCATCGGCGAACGTAGCGATGGTGAACAGGAAGAGAGCGAAAAAGCGGAGCATCGCCCACATCAACCCGCAAACCCGCCCGATGGGTAGTAGAAAGTGACAGCGTCCAAAGGGGACTCCCGAAAACGCGAGCGCAGGGAAGTAGCGGGGGCGTCCCGCCCCCGAGCGCCAAAGGCGCTTAGCGTAAGCGACCCTGCGGGTCGCACAGGGGCCGGGACGGCCCCTCTACTTCAGCGCCTCGTAGTGAAGCCGGGCAACCTGCCCCATATAGCCAGGACCGCCGCCCGCACCCGCCTTCTGCGCGAGTTCCACGGCACTGCCGAGATGCTCTTTCGCGGCAGCGGCGTTGCCGAGCAGTTGCTCGTGCCAGCCGATATAGTAGTGGGCGAAAAACATCACGAGCGCATCGTCCTTGAGGCCCTTTTTGTCGAGTTCAGTGAGGACTTCGGCGGCGGTCTTCTTGCCCGCCAGCATGTCATAAACAGCGGGGAACGGCTCACGGTCGAAGCGCTTGTATTCGAGCATTTCCTTGCGCGCCTTTTCGATACCGTCGGCGCTCTTCGCTTGCGCGAAAAACTTCCACACCCCGTTCTCCCGGTCGTGGTCGTCGTAGGCGTGGTATTTCTCAAATTGTTTCGCTGATTTCGCGAAATCGCCCGCGAAGTAATACGCGATGCCGAGCCGCCAATGTGGCGCATCTTGCGAGGGATCAAGCGCGATCATCTTCTCGAAGTCGGCCACGGCTTCCTTCGCCTTGCCGAGGAAAAGCTGCGCATCGCCCCGGTTGGAATACGCGCGAAGCTGCGTGGCATCGCGAGCAATTGCGGCGTCGGCAGATTTCACCGTCCCCTCAAAGCTCGCGATCATCTTCGCTCGCACATCCGGCGCGAGAGGTTCGGCGGCGAAGGTGCAGAGAGCGGCGAGGAGCAGGATGGATCGTTTCATTTCGGAAATCGGAAAAAGTGGTTCGCCGCAGACTCCGTTTCCGCCGCGAGCTGCTCCAGCGAAATCCCCCGCAGCCCTGCGATATACTCCGCCGTATGCCGCACGAATGCAGGCTCGCACGGCTTGCCGCGATGCGGGACAGGCGAGAGATACGGGCTATCCGTCTCCACGAAGAACGTGCCCGCCGCCATTTCCCGTGCAGAAGCTTGCGCGTCGGTGCCGTTCTTGAACGTGACGATGCCTGTGAAGCTCGCCGTGTGTCCCAGGGCGATGAGTTCTCGGAGGTGCGCGGGCGATTTGCCAAAGCAATGGAAGACGGCGCGGATGCGGCCCGTGTATTCGCGCAGAATGGCCAGCGTGTCCTCCCAGGCATCGCGCTCGTGGATGATGACGGGCATGGCCAGTTCCACTGCGAGGTCGAGCTGCGCGCGAAAGGCGTGGGCTTGCGCGGCTTTCTCCGCGAGATCATCGGCAGGCGAGCCGCCACGCGTGGTCGGGAGGTAGTGGTAGTCCAGCCCCATCTCCCCGAGGGCGACGACACGAGGACTGGCCGCAAGTTCGCGCACGGCATCGAGATAGCCCGCAGGCTCTTGCGCGACATTGTTCGGGTGAACTCCGACTGCACAAAAGACCTGCTGAAATTGCTCCGCGAGGGCGAGTGAACGACGACTGCCCTCGGCGCTGGTGCCGATGGTGATGATCCGCTTTACGCCTGCCGCATCGGCCCGCTGGAGCACTCCGCCGAGGTCGGCGTAGAGCTGCGGGAAGTCGAGATGGGCGTGCGTGTCGGTGAGCATCAGAGCCGATATGGGAGCGGCGACATTCTTGTCGCCGACAGCGAACCGAAGCCAAAAAGCTCAGACAATGAAGAGGTCCCCAAAGAGTAGCAACCGCATCCACGGACCATGCGACCTATCGGCGGCAAGAGTGCCGCCGCTCCTATGAGAATCTGTCGAGATGTGAGCATCAGGCTTCCTGAATTTGCCCTGGGATCGTCTTTTTGACGTACTCCTGGAGCGAATTCAGCAGCGTGCTGGCGTAGAAGCCGAACGAGCCGATCATCAACAACACGTCCTCCTTCGCGAGGCTGACTGTCGCGCCGAGTGGGAAGCGGCGGTCGGTGCGCCCGAGCTTGGCGGTCGCTGGCGATTTGCCGTCACCCTTTTCTACGACGAGTGTGGCGAGGCCGAGCACCCATTCGCCGGTGCCGCCGAGAAGCTCCTTCGGCACTTTGCCGTCGTGCTGGGCGAGGATGGTGTTGAGCTGGAAGAGGCCGGGCAACAGTCCCTCGACATACGAGAAAACGCCGTAGGCCTCGCGTAGATGCTTGAGCCGGTCGCCGAAGGGCGACTTCAGCGACGCTTCGCGGTCGGCTACGAGAATTTGCTGGGGAGCCGCTTGGTTGCTCTCGTCTTTCGCCTTCCAATCGGCCAGCGCTGCAACGCTGCGCACATCTTCGAGCAAAGGCGTGAGCATGTTGAGCGCTTCGAGGAGGAGATTGCGGACGAGCCATTGCTCGCCCATGGGACGCGCCTGATCGTGCTTCGCATGGGTGCGCCCATCGGGATAGTAGCCCGCCGTTTTGCCAAACTCTTGATAGTCCTTCTCCGTCTGCACGCGCAACGCGCCGACGGTGCAAGTGGCGATGTCGAATAGACGTTGCACGCCAGCATTATAGCGGGCGCTGATTTCGGTGAGGTTGATGTTGATGGCTTGCGGCTGTGCGGGTGTGCTCATGGAATAGAAGTATTTTGAAGGCGCGGAATAAGGCGCGGTCAGCACGATTGGTCAACCCCTCGCGGCAAAAAAATTTCCGCAGCGATCTCGCGCCCTCTCCTACTGGAGAGCAGGACGAAGCTGCACCGCGCAGTACTTGTAAGACGGCTGGCGTGAGTATGGGTCCACTTCCGGCGCGGTGAGGTGGTTCACCTGCTCGTCGTGCATCGGCATGAACACAGTGCCCGGCGATACCGTGGTGGTAACGAGAGCAAATGACTCTGCCACGCCTCGGCGGCTGGAGACATCCACACGCTCGCCATTTGTAATCCCCCGTGCAGCCGCATCATCGGGATGAATCTCCACGAGCGAACCCTCCGCGTGCATCTTCAAAAGGATCGCCGATTTCCCCGTCCGCGACCCCGTGTGCCACTGCGCAGAGCTGCCGCGCCCCGTGAGCAGCACGAGCGGGAACTCTGCATCCGTCGGCTCCGCAGGCGGGCGAGGAACATCGAAGAGAATGCGAGCCTTCCCGTCGCCGTGAAAAAACCGGCCATCCGCAAACAGCCGCCGCTCTTTGCTATCGCCTATTAGCAATTGGCCATCAGCCAGCGGCCATTGCACGCCACCGTCTGCGTCGAGTTGCGAGTATCCCGCGATGCCCGTGATGTCGCACGGCTTCCCGCGCGAGAGCCGTTGCATGATGCGGAAGACGGCCTCCGGCGAAGACCATTCACTAAACATGGGCGCGACCCCGCAATACTCCGCCACGAGACGCAGGATGCTGAAATCGCTGAGTGCCGCCCCAGGCGCACGCCGCACCTTTTTCGCCAACCCGATGCGGCGCTCGCTATTGATGAATGTGCCATCTTTCTCCCCCCACCCCGCAGCCGGAAGGTAGATATGCGCAAGCAGCGCCGTCTCGGTGGTCGGATACATGTCTTGCACGACGAGGAGCTCCAACCCGTTCAGCGCTTCCTGAAGCTCCTCCGAGGAGCCCCAAGAATGCGCGCTGTTCGTCGCGATGACCCACAGGGCCTTGATGCGCCCGGCCTTCACGCCATCCACGATTTGGTCGTAGGCGAGCGAATTTTTATCCGGGATGCGCTCGACGGGGATTCCGTAGATGCTCGCAACGTCCGCACGGTCTTCTTCCTTCAAATAATCGCGTCCACACGGCAGCCCGCTGGCGTGCGCAAAAAGGCGGGAGCCCATCGCGTTGCACTGGCCAGTGATGCTGTTCGCGCCAGTGCCGGGCTTGCCGATTTGGCCCGTTATGAGCGCGATGGCGATGATGGCTTGCGCCGTGCGCGTGCTCTCGTGGCTTTGGTTCACGCCCATCGTCCACCACCACGAGACGCGCTTCGATTTGCGCCCGACAAGCTCCGCAAACTGCCACAGGTCATCCGCCTCCATCCCCGTCGCCGCGCAGACTTTGTCCGTGGTAAACTGGCGTGCAAACTCCGCAAACTCCGCAAACCCCGACACACTGCGAGCGATGAACTCGCGATCGATCCATCCGCTGCTGATGAGGATATTCGCCAGCCCGTAGAGCAACGTGAGGTCGCTCTTCGGCGCGATGGCGAAGTGTCGCGTCGCCGCCATCGCCGTCTCCGTCTTACGCGGATCCACGACCAAAATCTCGGGCGCTCGCTGATTGCGCAACACACGCTGCCACATAATCGGGTGCGCAATGCACGGATTCGAGCCGACGAAGACGAGCACATCCGACTGCTCGAAATCCGCATAGGTAAAAGGCGGCGCGTCGAAGCCGAACGATTGCTTATACGCGACATGCGACGTCGCCATGCACTGCCGCGTATTCGAGTCGATGTTCGGGATGCCAAGGCCGATCCGAGCCAGCGCGCCGAGGAATGCCATCTCCTCCGTAACGATCTGCCCGGTGCTCAGAATCGCCACACTTTCCGCCCCATGCCGCTGCTGGATGTCGCGCAGCTTCGTAGCAAAAACAGTCATCGCCTCGTCCCATCTTGCCGGAGTTCCGTCAATGAGCGGCGTCGCCCCCCGGTCCGGCGCGTCGAGCGGCGTGAGCGCCTCCCAACCCTTTGGGCAAGCCATCCCGAGGTTCACCGGGTAGTCCGTATCCGGCGAAAGATTCACCGCCACGCCATCGCGAAGATGGATTTTCAGCCCGCAGCCCGTGGAGCAAAACCCACACACCATCGTCGTCGTCGCATCCGGCGCGAGCTTCGCAGGCACTTGCCCCAGCCCGAAGTCACCAGGCCGCCGGACTAACTCAGACGTGAGCGGTCCATCGACATTGCGGATCGTGAACGAGAGATCGTCGAGCGAGAGTTTCATAAGAAATCAATGGCGTGCCCGCGCCGGTATCCCCGGCA
The DNA here is from genome assembly GCA_947471505.1 of Chthoniobacteraceae bacterium. Taxonomy (GTDB): domain Bacteria; phylum Verrucomicrobiota; class Verrucomicrobiia; order Chthoniobacterales; family Chthoniobacteraceae; genus SXWH01. The sequence continues at coordinate 22,085 of CANIWM010000018.1, forward strand.
TCCGGGGCGCACAGGCAGCGGTGAAAAAGATGGTTCGCTCGGCAAGCACTGCGGTGAAGGCGAGCAAGGCGGCAATGATGGACGGCCAGCGTCCCGCCGTGGTGAATGCAAAAGCCTCGCACGCTGCGCTCAGGAGCACCGCGCTGATGCGGAGTTCGTTGATACCTCGCATCAGCAGACTCGCGATGCGAGCGGGGCGATGCGCCGGGTGCTCTTCATCTTCGAGCGCCCGCTGATTCCTCCGAGTCTCCCAGCCGACCAAGAACCAATGCGCTGCAACAGATGCCGCGAGCACAGCAGGAGATGCCGCGGCGATCGCCGCCGCGTGCAATCCGAGGATGATGGTGCTGCCGAAAAACTTCCCGAACGTCGCCGCCGCGCTCCACCACGGACGCTGCGTATCCACGTAAATCATCGCCGAACATGCGACGGCTATCGCTCCGAAAAAGACCGTCGCCAAACCGAGTGGACGCGCGATTTCCCAGCCCAAGTAGGTGGCTCCTGTGAACGCAACGCCCGCGCCCGCTAAGACGCTGAACGCCAAAATCTCCCGACTCATCCAAGACTTTCGCAGCCCGAGAAAGAACCTCCATGCGCCCAGCGGACGCCCGAGATGCAGCACGCTGACTGCAAGCCCGATGTGGAGCAGCACGGTCGCCGGAATCGCAAGCTCGGGCAAAGCAACCGCCGCAGCATAAGTCCCAGCCGCAGCTTGAGTGAAAGCGAGCATCGCGATGAGTGGCCAGTGCGCGTGCTCCAGTCGCAGTTCGCCAGAATCGCCGGACCGCGCGTTGGCGGGGAGTGTCGCCGAACTGCGATAGCTCGTCGTCGGGCGTGTGTAGCTGCTCTCGAAGGTTCCCGGCAGCATCCGCTCGTCGCTGGATGCGCCCGTTTTCACGACCTCGATGCGGATGGCTTCGTTTGGGCAAGCCTGCACACATGCGGGCGCTTCACTGGCGGCGAGGCGGCCTTGGCACATGTCGCACTTGCGCACGATGCCGCGTTTCTCGGAATACTTCGGCACGTCGTAGGGACACTTCAGCACGCAGTACTGGCAGCCGATGCACTGGTCATCGAGATGGCGCACGATGCCCGTAGTTTCGTCCTTTTCGTAGGCGAGCACTGGGCAGCCGTTCGCGCACGCGGGGTCTTCGCAATGGTGGCACGCGCTCGTGACCGTCTGCTGCCAAGGCTCGCGCCGAGTGCCGCCGAGCAGCAGCCCGACGCTGCGCCACGACTCGTCTTCATCAAGGCCGTTCATCGAATGGCACGCACTCACACACGCTTTGCAGCCCGTGCAGGTGTCAAGGTTCACGGCAAACGCATACTGCTCGCCGGCCTGCGGTTTGTTGAGCGGGATGAGGTCGCGGTAGTATTGGGCCTGCGCGGGAAGCTCGTGCCGCTCGTGCTTTTGGGCGAAGCGCTCGACTGCGGTCAACGTGCGCTGCTCGGCGAGCAAGTCGTCAATCAGCGTGCGTGGCGCATCCTTACTCATTACTAAAGACCTCCTGCAACTTGCCAACTTCATGTCGTGCGGAGAACGCCATGAACGTCTCCTTCCCCTCGCGAAGCCGCAGGTATGCGCGGAGCATTTTCTCCACGAGCGAGGGCAACTCTGCCGCGACGACTCCGGTGAAAATCTGCCGACCTACGGCTTGGTGTTTGCCGAATCCTCCACCGATGAAAACATGGTAGCCATCCTCGCCTTTCACCTTCACTCCGAGCAGTCCGATGTCGCCCATGAAGTGCTGCGCGCAAGAGTTTGGGCAGCCGGTGAAGTGGATGTTCACAGCCTGATCCAGCTCGACGTGCTTTTCCAAATGCTTCGTCAAATCCAGCGCGTGCGTCTTGGTGTCGGCCTGCGCAAACTTGCAGTAGCGACTGCCGGTGCAGGCGATGATGCCGCTGGCGACGTTCGACTGCGCCGTGCCGAGGCCGCACTTTGCGAGCGCCTTTTTCAGCGTAGGGACAAAGGCATCCGAGACATTCGGGATGATAAAGTTTTGCCACACCGTCAGCCGAACTTCCCCGCTGCCGTAAAGGTCCGCCAACTCCGCGACACGCAGCATTTGCTTCGGCGTGATATGGCCGACTGGAGTTGTGACGCCGACGTAGTTCAGCCCTCGTTGCTTTTGAGGGAAATCGCCGATGTGCGAATGCGGCAGCTCTTGCGAAGGCCAACGCAATTTCTCCGAATCGTAAGGCGTGCGCGCGAGCTGAAAACCGAGCAGCTTCTCCGCCTCGGCAACAAACTCTGCGAGCGGCATCTTTTCGAGCAGGTGCTTGAGGCGAGCTTTCTTCCGGTCGCCGCGATTTCCCTTCGCGATGAATACGCGGACCATTGCCAGCACGACCTTCACGAGCTGCTCCGGCATCACGAGCACGCCCGCATCGCGAGCAAACGCCTTGTGCCCCGTCGCTCCCCCGAGCGCGATGCGGAACGCCACTCCGTCGCCGTGCGGCACTGCTTTCGCGCCGATGTCGTTCGTATCTTCGACTGCGCCGATGAGCCCTCCGCCATCCACTGCGATGTTGAACTTGCGCGGCAGATCGTAGAACGCGCGGTCATTGATGATGCGCGCCGCGAGATCGTGGGTGAACGGTCGCACGTCGATCAGCTCCACCGGGTCCACGCCCGCCGTCGGGTTCGCCGTGAGGTTGCGGATGTTGTCCGCACCCGCGCCCCGCGTGTGCAGTCCGACCGACTGAATGCGCCGCAAGACTTCGGGCGCGTCCTTCGGCGCGATGAGCCGGATTTGGAAATTCGCCCGCGTCGTGATCTGCACGTAGCCCGTCGTCAGCTCATCCGCGACGCGCGCAATCTCGCGGAGCTGATGCGTGCTGAGGAACCCACCCGGAATCCGCAGCCGAGCCATGTAGGCGTCCTTCACCGGCGTGAGGAAAAAGAGCCCGTTCCATTTGAAGCGGAAGATTTCCTCCTTATCCGGCGTCTTGTTGCCGATGGCGTTCTCCAAGATTTGCCCATACGCCTCCAGCGGATGCAGCTCACGCTTCACGCGTTCCTCAAAAATCAAATCATCCAACAAAGGAGGGGCTTCCTTTGCGAGCGGAGCAGCATCGGAAAAACGCATCCCGCGCTGAGAAACCCCGGCGAAAAATCCGGCGAGGTATTCCTTTTGTTCGCCGGAAAATGGTGTGCCGCTGGGTGGTGAAGTCAGTGTGCTCATATCAATAGACATCACGTTGATACCGTTTATCCGCCTTGAGTTTCGCGACGTAAGCCACGGCTTCTTCGGCGGATTTCCCCCCGGCAGTTTCGATGACTTTGTGCAACGCGGCGTCCACGTCTTTCGCCATCCGTGAGGCGTCTCCGCAGACGTAGAAGTGCGCGCCGCTTTCGAGCCATGCCCATAGCTCGGCGGCTTGCTCGGTCATTCGATGCTGCACGTAGATCTTCTCCGTTTGGTCGCGGCTAAAAGCTAAGTCCAGTCGCGCGAGATGGCCGTCGCGGAGCCAATCGGTGAAGGTGTCCTCGTAGAGGAAATCGGCGGCGCGGCGTTGGTCGCCGAAGAACAGCCAGTTCTTCCCTTTTGCGCCGAGGGCGATGCGTTCCTCGACGAATGCGCGGAACGGCGCGATGCCGGTGCCGGGGCCGACCATAATGATCGGCGTGGCGCCGCTCGCGGGCAGTTTGAAGCCGTGCGAGGGCTGCACAAATACCGGCACATCCCCTGCCCTATCCGCGAGGAATGTGGAGCAGACACCACCGCGCGCGAGGCCGTGGGCTTCGTAGCGGACGATGCCGACGGTGAGATGCACCTCGCCGGGATGCGCCTTCATGGACGACGAGATGGAGTAAAGGCGCGGGGCCATTTTCCGTAGGAGCGCGAGTAGTTCGGCTGGAGCAAAGGGCTGCGCAAGCTCGGCGAGCAAATCGGGGACTTCGCGACCGTAGAGCCAGCTTTTCAGTGCGGCTTTATCGGCAAAGGTTTTGGCAAAAGTGGGCGCCCGCTCGGCTACGGCAGAGATCAGTTCGTTCGATGGCTTCGTGATGTCGAAGTGCTTCGACAGGGCGAGGCGGAGCGGGACTTCGCCCGCAGCCACACTCACAGCTTCCTCCCCATCACAGCGGAGCGTCCGCAGGACCGCGTCCACGATGTGAGGCGCGTTCGTCGGGAGCACGCCGAGCGCGTCGCCGACTTCATACGTCAGGCCGCTGTCACCGAGCGCGATTTCAAAATGGCGAACTTCTTTCTGCGAGGCCGCGCCTGTGAGTAGGCGATTGCCGAGCAGCTTTGCGGGATAAGGGTTCTTGCGCGAGTAGCCTTCGGGCGCGGCTTCCTCCATCAATGCTGCGGGAGCAGGTGCCGTGTTCGTCCCCATCGCGCCGAGCGCGCTCGTCGTCCACTCCGCGAAAGGTGCCTCGTAGTCTATATCGCAATCGCGGCGGGCGGCAGCGCACTTGGCGCCGAGTGAGGCAAGTCGCTCGTCGCATTTTTTCCCAAACTCACAAAACGCCGGGTAATTCGTATCGCCGAGCGCGAGCACGCTGTAGCTCAGATGCTCTAGGCGAGGTGCGGTGTCGGCGGCGAGCCAACCCCAAAAAGCCTGCGCATTATCCGGCGGTTCGCCGTCGCCGTAAGTGCTGGTGAGGACGAGCACATTGCTCTCCTTCTCCCACGCCACACTCTCGTATTTCTCCATGCACACGACCTTCGGGGCAAAGCCGCGCTTCTCGGCCTCCTTCGCGGTTTTCTTGGCCAGCGTCTCAGCCGTCCCTGTCTGGCTTCCGTAGAGCACGAGGAGTGGCGCTTTCGGTGCGGCGGGCTCCGCTGGTGCGCTGCCGGAGAACATTCCTGCTAGAAAGCCGTTAAGCCATTGCCGCTGTTCAGCGGTGAATGGGGCGGATTCAGGAATGTGTGGAATTGTGCTCATCAGTAGTTGGAAAAAATGCGGCTTGCGGCCCTTGTGTTTGCCGCCCGTTAGCCCGCCCCATGCCAACAATTGCAGGCGAAGCTATCATCATTTTCATCGCCATCGTGAAAGTGACTCATCTCCGCTCTCTCATCTCAGTCTGCGGGCCTTCCCGATGGGCGATTCACGCCGATGGGCTCCAAAAGCGCAGGCATATTTCGCGTTTCAGGACATTCGCGGTGGAGCCTCGGGCGGTGATAAACTGTTGCCTTTTGACCACCTTGTTTGATTTCCAATCTCAGCCTTCCGATTGCACTCGATGGGGAGGCGCATCACTTCCTCGAAAGTAACGAGACAAGAAGCGCGAGTGTGATGCCGAGTAGGAGCCAAAATCCGACGCGATAAAACCGAGGCGAAAGGCGTTCGAGGAGTGGTGCGTTGGCGCTGTGGAACGGCTCGACGCGCTCGGGGTTCGCGAGATCAAAGCTGAGTTCGCTGAAGTGTTGGTAGCGGCTCTGAGGTTCGATGGAGAGGGCGCGCAGGAGCACGGCATCCAGCCACAGCGGGAGATTCGGGTTTCGCCGCGAGGGTGGCTTGGGAGGCGAGAATACAGGAGTCTGAAAGCGCTCGATTTCACCGAAGGGGAATGCGCCGATGAGTGCCTCGTAGAGTGTCACGCCGATGGCGAAAACTTCCGTCCGCTCGCTCACAGGAGCGCCGAGAAACCGCTCGGGAGAGAGGTAGCTGGCTGTGCCAGCGCGCGAGGTGACGCTGAAGATCTCCGCCGCGCTCCCAAGGTCGATAAGCTTGAACTGCACGCCTGCGTAGTCGGGCAGGACGAGGATGTTCTCGGGCTTGATGTCGCCGTGGACGAGGTCGAAGCGCAGGAGTCTCTGCGCGGCGGCAGCGAGGAACTGGCCGAGCGCGACGGCCTCATCTACGCTGAGGTGGCGGTTGCGCAAGACGGTCTTGAGGCTGGGTGCATCGATGAACTCTTGCACGTAGTAGAGCGCCGTGGCGTGCGGTGGCGTGAAAGCACGGACGAAGGCATCGTCGCCGCTCACACGCCCGGCGTTCCACGCTTCGCGGATGAATGCGGTGAGGATGGCCTCGTTCTCCGAAGCCTCGGCAGGCGCAAATTTCAGCGTCCAGCGAACGCCATCTTTTTCCGCGAGCCACGCGCTCGCGCTGTGCGCAAACGGGCGGACGAGTTCGTAGCCATCCACATTTTCGCCGCGATGAAGGCCGCTGCGGATGGGCAAATCGCGCCGAGCTTTCAGCCGGAGGTGACCGGGCTCGGCGATGCGGAGGACAACAGCGCTGGCGTCGTCCCGCGTCTCGGGCGTCGCCTGCTCGACGGCATCGGCGACGAGTGTGCGGGCAGAGCCGCCGCGCTCTAGGGTTGCGAGGATGGCGGCATCATTGAGCGTGGAGGTGATGCCGTCGGAGCACAGCAGCACGAGGTCGTTCGCAGCCAGATCGCACTCGAAGGAATGCGGCTCCACTTCATCGCAGAGCCCCAGCGCCCGAGTGAGCATAGTGCGGTCGCCATTTGCCGCAGCATGGTCGAGCGAGAGCTGTGTGAGCGTGTGGCCGCTCAGGAGATACACTCGTGAGTCACCGATGTTGATGCCGTAAAGCCGCCCGCCTTCGATGACGGCAACGACGAGCGTGGAGACAAGCTCGGGCTGTCCATAGCGAGCCAGCGATTCTTGGAAGAGCGAGTTATTGAGTGTGCGGGCGAACTCACGCAGCGCCTTCTGTGGCTCCCACGCTGCGGGTCGGGCGCAATAGTTGTCCACCAGCACTCGGACTGCGCGCTCAGCTGCTTCGCGAGCACCGACAGCCTTGCCCGCACCGTCGGCCAGCGCAGCGATGAACGTCTCGCCCACCTGCCTCACCGCGAAGGCGTCGCTCGATACTCCACCCGTGTCGGCAGGCTGGCCGAAAGTCGTCGCCTGTATCTTCATCAGATCCGTGCCTGCGCAGCGGCACCCCACGTTGTGCGCCAGCGCGTCTTCACGAGCGTCAGCCCGACGATGGCGAGCACACACAGCCCAGCGAAGATCAGGAAGCCCGGGGCGTAGCCTCCCGTATATTGCTTCGCAAGGCCCAGCGAACTCGCAAGCCAGAAGCCGCCCACGCCGCCACCGCAGCCGACAAGGCCAGTCATCACACCGAGGTCTTTACCGAACCGTTGAGGCAAGAGTTGAAACACAGACCCATTCGCCATACCGAGCGCCCCGCTGGCGATGGCAAAAAGCACCGTGTTCATCCAAAAGACGTGAGCCAACGCCGCGACGGTGAGGCATACCGCAGCAATCGCGTAGAAGAAATACAGCGAGCGGATACCGCCCACGCGGTCTGCCACCGCACCGCCGATCGGCCGCGCCACCGCGCCGAGAAATGTGCAGAGCGCAGCGAAATCGCCCGCTTGCACTTTCGAGAGCCCATACTCGCCGGTAAAGTAGAGCACATAGCTGCTCGCTAGGCCCACGAAGCCGCCGAAGCTGACCGTGTAGTAAAAGCAAAACCAGTGAGCATCCTTGTCCTTCAGCAGCGTCACGTAATCACCGAGCGTTTTCTTTTTCACCACCACCGGTGCTTCTTTCGACCATACGATATAGATCAAAAAGACGATCACAGCCGGGATGAGCGCCAGACCGAAGACCGCCTGCCAGCCATACGCCGCAGCGACGCGCGGAGCGATCAGCGCATCCAGCACGACGCCCACATTTCCAGCGCCCGCCAGCCCCATCACCACACCCTGCATGTGAGGAGGATACCAGCGCCCCGCTTGCGGCAGTGCCACCGCGAAGCTCGCCCCTGCAAAGCCGAGCAGCCCGCCGAGAAACAGCGCCGAGCCAAACGTCGGAAGTCCAGCCAGCCAAGCATAGGCCAGCGCACCCATGACGATAATCTGCGAAGCGATGCCGGTATTCTTCGCCCCGATGCGGTCCACGAGCATCCCCAGCACGATGCGGAGAAATGCCCCGCTGAGGATCGGCGTCGCGACCATCAGCCCCTTTTGCGCCGCGTCGAGGTGCAGTGCATCGCCGATGGCTGCGCCAAGTGGGCCGAGAACGGTCCACACCATGAAGGCGAAATCGAAGTAAAGAAATGCGGTGAGCAGCGTGGGCCAATGCCCGGATGATTTTAGGTCGGAAAGTTTCACGCTGCGCACCCTTAGCCGCGCCCGTGCCAAGCCGTGAAATCAGGCAGTGAGAGTTTTCGCGCATGGCGATGAATCCGCCTCATCGGCCCAGCCACTCCGCACTGGCACAGCATCCCATAACTCACTCCCAAAGTGAATACGCACGCTTACAGCGGCAAAATAATCGTGCGCCGACACTCGGATGTACGACGCCGATGTCCGGTATTAGACCACGCTGGACAATTCCCAACAGCGCCAAAGAGGCGGATGCGGTGACGTGGCCCAAGACCAATTGAAAACCACGCCGCTCCGCACCCGCCTGCAATCTGCCACTCCGTTTTAGAACGTAATGCTCGTCTGGAAATAGACGAAGTCCGCGTCGTCGCTCGCCCCGGTATCGGAGAGATAATCACCTGCAAAGAAGTGCGAGTAGCCGCCTTCAAAGCTGAGATTTTTCGACACGGCGTAGGTGAGCGTCGCATCGACCTCGTAGCCTACGAAGTCGCTCGCAGCGCGAGCCAGCGGCGTTAGCGGACGGACCGTGGCCACGCCATTGGCGCGGTACCACGAGTCGTTCGTATCCGCGAGCCAGAAGGCGTGAAACTCAGCCTTGGCGGTGAGTTTCTTCGTCGGCGAGCACTTGAAGCTCACTTCGAGGTCTTTCATGTTCTGCCACGAGAAGACGTCCATCTGGCCGTAGAACTTGTGGTTCGTCGGGAAGAGATTCTGGAACGTCTCTACATCGCCATCTGCGGGATCGCCGTCGCCGCTGCCGTAGTTGAATGCGACGCCGAGGCGCGGCATACAACTCGTGTCAAACGTGTAGCCGACTCCGCCGTGCAGCGCGAACGCCGTGAGGTCGAGTCCCTTCACTTCGCCGGTCTGGAATGCGCCCTCGAAGTCGTAGTCAAAGCCGACGGGTTTCGGCACTGCGACGACGCCTTTGCCATCGCTGGCTGGCACCGGCGCAAAAGCACCGGGCTTCGATTTGATGCGCATGCCGAGCGTGATGAAGTTCGTGCTCGTGACCAGTTGCTCCTCGTGGAGATGCAGCGCGTAGAAGTCCGTCGTCTGCGGGCCGAGCGCCGTCGTGCTTGCGTAGATACCACTGAAAATCTGCTCTCTGCGTGTTTCATTTCCATTGTATAAATCGCTCATGTTCATGCCCGAGCGACGCGGCACGACGACCGACGCAGCGAACGCATCCACCGTGAGAGCACCACTCTTATAGGTCAGTTTCGCAGCGTCGAACGTGCGCCCGAGGTTGTTCCAATCGAAGGCACCGACGATACGCTCGTCGCCGTAGCTCAATATCTGACGTCCAAGTTTCACCCCCCACGGCGATTTCGTGTAGTCGGCGAGTTCGATGTAAGCTTGGCGGAGGTCAAAGGAATCGTCCCCCTCTGCTCCCAGCAGGCCTGGGAAGTCGGCGCGATCGCTCAGCACCTCACGGCTGTCCTGCGCCTGCGCGTAGCAAGTGAGCCACGAGGAAGGCTTCACCTTTACACCGATGCGAGCACGCTGAAGAAGCCAGTTGTCGTCGTTGATCGTCCTGACGGCGTCGTTGAAATCGAAGTTGTTATCTTTCAGCTCCCAGCGCAGGCGCTCTTGGATGTCGATGGTGATGAACCCGTCAGCGAATGACAGCGGATTGGCTTCTGGAGCTTTAGTCTTAAGCGCTGGCGCTGGCGGACCAGCGACTGCGGCGAACGAGATTCCAGCGAACGCAGCGATGGCTGCGAGTGAGTAACGAGTGGTATTTATCATTTATTTTTTGGTTGTTGTTGTTTTGGGTGATCTTACGCCGCTGCACTGGTGGTGCTGGCTGGCTTTGGTAAAGCGATGCGTTTTTTGTGATGCGCGTGGATTTCCAGAAATTCGATGAGGCACTCGCGGAGCGCGTAATACTCAGGGTGCTCCATCACCGATACGCGATCTCGTGGTCGTGCAAACGGCACTTCCACAATGTCGCCGACTTCGGCTTCCGGCCCATCCGTCATGCACACGATGCGGTCCGAGAGATACAGGGCTTCATCCACATCGTGCGTGACCATGAGCGCGGTGATGCGCTGACGCCGCCAGAGGTCGAGCAGCACGCCTTGCAGCTCGTAGCGTGTGAGGGAATCGAGCATCCCGAACGGCTCATCGAGCAGCAGCATCTTCGGCGAGAGCGCAAAGGCTCGCGCGATTCCGACACGTTGGCGCATCCCTTGCGAGAGTTCGGCGGGCCGCTTGTCCATCGAGTCCGCGAGGCCCACGACGCTGAGGTAATACTCGGCTATTTGCAGACGCTCGCCTTTCGTCGCTGTGTAAAAGACCTGCTCCACTCCGAGCATCACATTCTCCCGCGCGGTGAGCCACGGCAGCAGGCTCGGCGATTGAAAGACGATGCCGCGATCTGGCCCCGGTCCCGTGACTTCTTTGCCCGCGAGCACCATGCCGCCGCTGGTGGCATCGCTCAGCCCGGCGACCATGGAGAGCACTGTGCTTTTGCCGCATCCACTGTGGCCGATGAGCGTGACGAACTCGCCCTCGGCGATGTCGAGATTGAAGTCGTTCACGATGACTGCCGGGCCTTTCGGAGTGTGGTAGGTTTTGTTGAGCTGACTGAGTTCTAGGTAGTTGCGGCGCGTTCTTGGCGGCGGCATGGCGATGATTTCGTTCATTGGTCTTGGGTATTAAAGTTAAGCGACTTCCACGGCCTCGAGTTTCTCTTCGCTGCGGCGACGTGCCGTGCGTTTCGCGCCGAAGAGCGTGCGTGGTTCATTGAGGTCTTCTGGGAGTAAATCGGGCAGCGTGAGCTTGCGTTTCACCACCGTCTTCTGCCGACCACCGGGGCCGAGCAGATATTCGATTACATCCTTCCGAACGCGCTTGAATGCCGGGTCGCTGTTCAGCGCCTTGCGCTCGCGTGGCCTTGCAATATCGACAGCCACACTTGGCCCAAGCGTAGCGCCGGGGCCCGCACTCAGCGGGATGATGCGGCCCGCAGTCATGATGCCCTCGTCCACGTCGTTCGTGATGAGCACGACCGTCCGGCGGTCCTGTTCCCATATACGGACGATCTCATCTTGGAGAGTCGCACGAGTCAGCGCATCGAGCGCGCCGAGTGGTTCATCCAGCAAGAGAATCTTCGGCTCCGCCGCGAGCGCACGAGCTACACTCACGCGCTGCCGCATCCCGCCCGAAAGCTCGCGAGGGAGCTTTCCACGAGCGGGAGTCAGATTGACCATCGCCAGATACTTATCCACCTGCGCTCGACGTTGCTCCGCGCTCCATGTGGGGAAGACTTGGTCCACGGCCAACGCGACATTTTCCGCGACATTCAGCCACGGAAGCAGCGAGTAGTTTTGGAAAACAATCCCGCGTTCCGGGCTGGGCTCCGTGATAATTTCACCGCGCAACTTCACCGTCCCGCTGTCGGGCTTGAGAAGACTGGCGATCATCGAAATGAGCGTCGTCTTGCCTGCTCCCGAGTAACCGACGATGGCGACAAACTCACCCTCTTCAATGGACAGGTTCACGTCTCTCAACACCTCGGTGCTACCGTACCTCTTACTTACATTGTGTAGTTCAAGAAATGGCATGGCTCAGATTGTCTTAAAGCGCCGCTCCACCACGCTCATCAGCCGGTCGAGCACATAGCCGACTACGCCGATGGTGAGGATGCAGAGGATGATGTGTGAGTAGCTGAGCGCGTTGTATTGCTGCCACAGGAAGCCTCCGACGCCGGGTCGTCCGGTGAGCATTTCCGCGGCGACGATGACGAGCCATGCGATTCCCAGTGATAGACGGAAACCGGTGAACATATAGGGCAAGGTCGCGGGAAGTAGCACCTTGAAGAGGGTCTTTGACCGCGAGAGCTTCAGCACTTTCGCCACGTTAAGGAAGTCTTGCGGCACTGCGCGCACTCCCACGGCTGTATTCAAAACGGTGGGCCACATCGAACACACGGCGATGGTGAATATGGCAGCGAGATCGCTCGCCGTATATTCGCCCATGCCGGGCACGGTGAACTTCGCGGAGAGGAAGAGCACCATCCCCAGCGGCAACCACGCAAGCGGCGAGACTGGTCGAAGAATCTGGATAATCGGATCGAACATCTTGGCAAACGCCGGCGAAAGCCCCAGCATGAAGCCGATGGGCGTGCCGATGAGCAGCGCGATAGCGTAGCCTTGCACGACGAGCTTCAACGATAGCCAAGTGAACCGGAGCATCCCTTGGTCGAGCTCGCCGCGTTTTGCCAGCGGTTGCGTGACGTAGAGTTTGCTCGCCGCCCAAGCCTCCGTGGGCGATGGGAGGTCCTCAGAGAGCCCCACGCGCACGGTCTTTGTCACTTTGTCGCCGAAGTCATCTATGGAGACTTTCGTGATCGGTTTCCCGGCGATGATGGCCCAGATGGCGATGCACAGGGCGATGCCCACAAAGGGCAGAATAATGTAGTCGAACTTGAATGATTTCATGGTCTTGAAATTAAAATGCTGCGCGGCTGCGCAAGGCTTCAGCCCTTGATCGAATTGATCGCGAACGACTTCGCGAACGCTTCGAGGTCTGCCTTCGGGTCAAACTTCACCCCGTCGAAGAATGTCTCCGGCGTGCTGTCTGCGGCGCGGCCTTTCACGCCGAGTTCTTTCATCGCCTCTTCGTAAAGGTCGCCACGCATCACTTGCTTCGTCACCGCAGCGTATTCGGGTGCTCCCTCCGTGAAGCCCCAGCGGCGGAGCTGCGTGAGCCACCACGAGCAGAACTTCGCTTGCGGGTAGTTGGCGTTGCGGTCGCTAAAGGTCATGTAGTTCGGGTCGCGGAATTTGCGCCCGTCGCCCATGTCATACTTACCTTGCAGACGCCCGAGGATGATTTCCTCCGGGCAGTTGATGTAAGTCGCCGCGCTGACGATCTTCGCCTGCTCGGGGCGATTCTCCATTTTATCCAGCCAGACACTCGCCTCGTGCAGAGCCTTCAGCACAGCCTTCACGGTCTTCGGATTCTTGTCTGCAAACTCTGCGGTGAAGGCACACACCTTCTCCGGGTGGTCCTTCCAAATCGCCTGCGTGCTCACGCTCGTGTAGCCGATGTCGTCGGCAATCGCCCGCGCATTCCACGGCTCGCCCACGCAGTATCCGTCCATTTTCCCCACCTTCATATTCGCCACCATCTGCGGTGGTGGGACGGTGATGAGCGACACATCCGCGCCGCCGCCCATCGCGTCGCCGGGATGGATGCCGCCCGCTGCGAGGTAGTAGCGCATCCACATCGCGTGAGTCCCCGGAGGGAACGTCATGGCAAATGTGAGCGGCGTCCCGGCTGCTTTGGCTTCATCCACAAAGGGCTTCAGCGCCTTTGGGTCAGCAGCGACTTTGCCTTTGTATTTGTTGGCGAGAGTGATCGCTTGGCCGTTGCGATTCATCAGCCACGGCACGACCATCGGCTTCTTTGGCGCTCCTGCGAGGCCGAGAGTGGACGCGATGGGCATCCCGAGCAGCATGTGCGTCGCCTGGTTGTCGCCATTCGTCAGCGAGTCGCGAATCGCAGCCCAGCTAGCACCTTTAGCGACGGTGGAGTTGATGCCGTGTTTTTTGAAGAGCCCCTTTTCATGTGCGATGACGATGCTGGAGCAGTCGGTGAGTGCGATGATACCGAACTTCATGTCGGCAGTCTCCGGCGCATCGCTGGCGAAGACTCCGCCGCTCCAGCTCGCCGGTAAACCGGCAAGGAGCGAGGTGGCTGTGGTGCGACGAATGAATGAGCGGCGAGTGACGTGAGTCTGTGTGTTGTTGTTCATGTTCGACGCACCCCTTAGCCGCGCTCGTGCCACACGATACAAAGCAGCCGTTCGACTTTTATAGAAAAATGATGAATTTCATTCATCCATAGTGCAGTCAAGCACCGAGGCGAATTCAGAGCGCATCCCAACCCCGTGCCACGGACAGGAATTTGAGCGAAAGATTGTTCGGACCGCTGAGCCGCCTCGGCGATTTTGAGGGTGCTGGCATTCGCCGAATATGCACCCATTTTCACCATGTGAACAAATCGCGACAGCGCATCGACCACCAAGTCCGACCTCTACGCAGCAGGAATGTTCAAGCAGCAAATCACGGTCATTCCGTCATTCGTTTGAGCGCCGCGCTTGACCTCTGCATCCCCTCGCTCTTATCTCCGCGCCTGCCTCGCACTGCCTTGATCAATTCCACGTCTGAAAAGCCAAAACACGAATGCGGCGTCTTTGCCGTTCACGGACACCCGAATGCCGCGCTGATGACCTACTACGGTCTCTTCGCTCTCCAGCATCGCGGGCAAGAGAGCGCGGGGATTGTCACCTCGAACGCCGCTGGGTCGCAGTTCAAGCGCCACGTTTCCATGGGTCTCGTCTCGCAGGCGTTCAAAGATGTGGACTTCGAGAAAATGGCCGGCACTCGCGCTATCGGCCACGTCCGATACTCCACGACGGGCAGTTCCCACATCACGAATGCACAGCCGCTCATGGTCGATTGCGTGCGGGGGCAGATCGCCATCGGGCACAACGGAAATCTCGTCAACGCCGCTCACCTCCGCAAAGAACTGGAGCACAAAGGCTCTATCTTCCAGACCACCGTCGATAGTGAAATCATCCTCCATCTTTTAGCCCAGCCCAGCGAGGGCAGTAATGTCCTCGCCGCACTCCGCCGTATCCACGGCGCATTCTCTCTCGTGATGATGACGGAGGAAGAAATCATCGGCGTCCGCGACCCACACGGCTTCCGCCCGCTCTCCCTCGGTCGCTTAGAAAATGGCGGCTACGTGCTGACGAGCGAGACATGCGCGATGGACCTCGTCGGCGCGACGTTCGAGCGCGACATCGAGCCCGGTGAAGTGATCATCATTAACGAACATGGCATCCGCTCGGAGTTTCCCTTCAACGACACGCGCGAAGCCTTCTGCGTATTTGAATACGTCTATTTTGCGCGCCCCGACTCCATCCTCAACGGCGTGAACGTCGCCCGCGTCCGCACCGAAATGGGTCGCCAACTCGCCCGCGAAACCCGCGTCGAAGCCGACATCGTCGTTCCTGTCCCCGACAGCGGCATCTACGCCGCCCTCGGCTTTGCCGAAGAGCTGGGCATCCGCTACGAGCCCGCCTTTGTGCGCAACCACTACATCGGGCGCACCTTTTTGCAGCCCTCTCAGCTCATCCGCGACTTCAACGTGAAGGTCAAATTGAACCTCATCCGCGAAGTCGTGGAGGGAAAGCGCGTGGTCGTTGTGGACGACAGCATCGTGCGCGGCACCACCGCTCTCGCTCGGGTAAAGCACCTTCGCGAGGCCGGAGCCGCAGAAGTCCACGTCCGCGTGAGTTGCCCTCCACACAAAAACGCCTGCCACTACGGCATCGACTTCCCCGACGCGAAAAAACTCCTCGCAAACCAATACACCAACGCCGAAATCGCTGGCTACCTCGGCGCAGATAGCGTCGGATATTTGAGCCTCGAAGGCATGGTCAAAGCCACTGGTCGCGAAACCAACAAATATTGCCTCGCCTGCTTTAACAACGACTACCCCGTGCCGATCCCCGAGGGCGCAAACAAAGAAGTCATGACCGCGAACCGCCACAGCCTAGCCCCCGAGCCGGATCCACAGGCGGAACTCTTCGGAAGGTTGAAGTAGTCCACGGAGAAAAGGCCGCTCCGATTTTAACAACCGGCTACGCCCGCACCACCGCCACGCGAGGCGAGTGCGCGGTCACCCCACCAGCAATGGTGGCAACCATAGAAGTGCGCTGCTTTCCACCGACTCCCGCACAGCGTCGAGCGAAATGCCTTCGTTAAAAGTGACACCCTCTTGCAGCGCGAGCAGGCAAATGTCGGACATCACGTCGTCGGCTTGCTGTTCGAGTCTCGCGACCGCAGCCAGCACACCTTCGTCCACAGCGTAGGGCTTCTTCAACTGGTTGTATTCGTGCACCAACCCGTCGCGCAACTCTCGCAAGCTGCGCTGGATCGCGGTGGTGGCGGTCGTCGTGAAGTCGTAAGTATGCGTGATCGCAAACCGCTCCAGCGTGCCGGGGAAACGCTCGCTGACGATCGCGTCGAGATGCTTGCCCAGCGCGGCACGGGCAGGATCCAACAAACGACGCCCCTTCTCAGCCACCGGGATGTCCTTCGTCCCCATCTCGCCAAACAATCGCGTTCGCACCTTCGCCATCCTGCGGAAAAGCAGCCAATCCACAAACGTCTTGCGCACCGGCATCGTCTCCACCGCGATGCGGGCAGGGAACGGCGTCGGATCAAAAGAAGGACTGAGCGCGTTCAGCGCTGCACTGGCCGCAGGCACTGGCGAAAAGCCTGCCACTTTCATATCCGCGACAAATTGCGCGCTTGCTGCCAGGCCCGCAGTCTCCGTGCTCCCCGCCCGCCCTACGTGCGAGCGCACATCGTCAAACAGACTGCGCCCCGTATTCACCAGCGCCTCATTCCAGTGGTTCGCACACAGCGCAGAAAGACTCTCGTCATTACCAAACCAACGCTCCAACGCGATTCGCATCTCCTCCCTCATCGCCCCCGTCCGTGTGCGGATGGACTCCGCCGCGCTGCTCATACTCTCCTCGTGAAAACGCTCGAACATCGCGCGCCAGTTCGTGGCCAGCAAACGTTCCGTCGCCTCAAGCCGTGCATCCAAGCTCGCAATCTCCGAAGCACGCCCCTTCTGTCGCGTAGCCAGCGCCGCCACCTCCTCACCCACCGCGATCAAGCGCGCCTCTTCGCACAGCGAGCACGCCTGCCGCAGACTATCGCGGATGAATTCCCGCGTGTAATCGCTGCTGTTCAAATACTCCGTGAGGTCTTGAAGAAAGGCGTCGAACGAAACGCGATTGTGGCTCCCTCCCGCCTCGCCCGAGAGCAGCGAAGCCGCCGCGCCCTGCAAGTCCACCGCATGAATCCGCACCCGCCCCGCCTCGTAAGCCTCGCGCAACGGCCCCGCCATCGACAGCGTCGTAAAAGCCTCGATCACACGCTCCGGGTGCTCGCTCTCCGCGCTCGGGCGCAGGCTCCCATCTGGGGCGAGGTCGCGCTTTCCCGCATCCACATTCACCACGATAAAGATGCGGCTAAACAGACCGAGCAGTTGATTAAACTCCGCGAACACCTGCTCCAGAAAAAGGTTGTCCGTCTTCACCACAAACACCGCGCACGCCGCACTATCGCGGAACTCCCGCGTCAGCACATCGTAGCCAAAATTCATCCGGCTATACAGCCCCGGCGTATCCACCAGCACCGTCGCGGACTCCGCCAGCGCGGGCACCGGCAACTGAATATCCACGCGCCGAATCGCCTCGGGAAACGTCGTCCTCGGATCGAACGCCTCGCCCCGCGCCTCCGCCGCGCGAATCTGCTGCGCCAGCGCGTGATGCGCCTCCGTCACCACATCCGCGAGCAGTGCCTTATCGGGAAAAGCCGACTCCAGCCCATTGTAGCGCGTCACCGAAAAACGCGCCTCCGCGTTGTCCCGCACAAACACCAAACACGGATACCCCGGCAGCGAAGTCACCTCGCTCACATACGACCCGCTGATCGCATTCATCAGCGTGCTCTTCCCACTTTTGAGCGGCCCGAAGATCAGCAAATAAGCCTGCTGCCGTTGCAATTTATCCGTCAGCGAACGCAGCAGCGCCCGCGTCTCATTCAAAACAGCAAGCGCACCGCCGAGCGCCTCCGGCCTACGCTCAAACTGCGCCGCAGCCGCATCCAACACATCGGGCAACGGCGCAATCGTATCCGCACACGCACTACAAAATCGGGAAATCTCAGTTTTCATCGGCGCGGACCGTTCAGAGTTTGCCGGGGCACGTCAATCCTCGGCACTCCGTTGTAAATCTTCTCGCCACACCCGTCTCCGCTGCTACCCGTAGCCCCGCATTTTCCAAAGCACACACACATGAGCAAAGTCACACTCGGCCTCGTCCAAACCGCCGTCAGCGCGGACCTCGATGCAAACCTCGCCAAAGCCGTCGAGCGCAGCATCGCCGCCGCAAAAGCAGGCGCGCAAATCATCTGCCTCCAAGAGCTTTTCCGCGGACACTACTTCTGCCAGATCGAGGACCACAAATACTTCGCATGGGCCGAAGCCATCCCCGGCCAAAGCACCGAAGCGCTCGCTCGCGTCGCCCGCGACCACAAGGTCGTCATCGTCGCCTCCCTCTTCGAGCGCCGCGCCCAAGGGCTCTATCACAACACCGCCGCCGTCATCGACGCCGACGGCTCCCTCCTCGGCAAATACCGCAAGATGCACATCCCCGACGACCCCGCGTTTTACGAAAAGTTCTACTTCACCCCCGGCGACCTCGGCTTTCGCACATGGGAGACGCGCTACGGCAAAATCGGCGTCCTCATCTGCTGGGACCAGTGGTATCCCGAAGCCGCCCGCCTCACCGCCCTCAGCGGCGCGCAGATACTTTTCTACCCCACCGCCATCGGCTGGCACCCCGCCGAGAAAGCCGAATACGGCGCGCGCCAGCACAGCTCTTGGGAGACCATCCAGCGCGGCCACGCCATCGCCAACGGCTGCTACGTCGCCGCCGTGAACCGCATCGGCCACGAAGCCCCCGACGGCGGGCCTGGCTTAGAGTTTTGGGGACAGAGTTTCGTCGCCGACCCCGCCGGGCAAATCCTCCAAAAAGCCAGCGTGGATAAAGAGGAAAACCTCATCGTCGAGGTGGACCTCGGCGCACTAGAGTTCCAGCGCACGCACTGGCCCTTCCTCCGCGACCGCCGCATCGATGCCTACGGCGACATCACCAAACGCTACATCGACTAACCGTCTCTTCGTCGTGAATAGATCGGCGCATCACGGAAAACGGCGACGCACGACATCATTCGCACGACCGACAAGAACCGCTCGATTCGACCGTTCATCACATCCTGTAGAGCATCGGACAAAAGTAGTTTCCGATTGAGAAGGAAGGACGATGAGAGTGGCGACATCCTTGTCGCCGCTCCCCCTGCTCGCGTTGCACGCATCAAAAAGGAAACCGGTAATGATGCGTGGGACAACAAGCCGCGGGAGCGTTGATTGCGGTCGCCGACAGCGCCACGGCTTGACGAAAATGCGGAGCCGATCCACAGTGCCCGCAGTTCTTTGATTCGCTGAGTGCCGGGGCCGAGTGCCACGGCAACGGGGGACCCACTTTTCCGCGCAAGCGGAGACTCGGGGCGTGCGGCGCTGCGGCGCCGGGGGCACTCGGTAGCCCTAGCCCGACAGCTAACCTCGTAAGCATTAACCGAGAGCAAGGATCGCTTCCCGCGTCCCCATTCTCACAAAGAGCAAACACCGCTCCCACGCCGCAGGCAACGGAGCATTTCATATGTCACATCATCATACCGGTGACGGACGCACGGACGTGCGCCGCCTCATCGCCTTGTCACTCGCCGCACTCGGAATCGTGTACGGCGACATCGGCACCAGCCCGCTTTATGCGATGCGGGAGTGCTTTCACGGTCCGCATGGCATCGCTGCCACTCCGGCCAATGTTCTCGGGGTGCTCTCGCTCATTTTCTGGGCGCTCATCATTGTCATCTCCCTCAAATATCTCGTCTTCATTCTCCGGGCAGACAACCGGGGCGAGGGCGGCATCCTCGCCCTTTCCTCGCTCGTGCAGCAGGTCAAGCCGGGAATGGCGCTCACCGTCATGGGCTTGTTTGGGGCGACTCTGCTTTACTCGGACGGGATGATTACCCCGGCCATCACCGTGCTGGGCGCCGTGGAAGGTCTGGAGGTTGCCATGCCGTCGCTGCACCGCTTCGTCGAACCGATCGCGGTCATCATCCTCATCGGCGTTTTCGTCGTGCAGAGCCGCGGCACCGCGCGCATCGGTGCGCTGTTCGGGCCGGTGATGCTCGTATGGTTCATCGTGATTTCGGCGATGGGCGTGGCGCAAATCGTCCACGTCCCCAGCGTGGTCGCGGCACTCAGCCCGACCTACGCATTCCATTTCATCGCGGACAATGGCTGGCATGGATTCATCATCCTCGGCGCGGTGTTTCTCGTCGTCACCGGCGGCGAAGCGCTCTACGCGGACATCGGTCACTTCGGTGTGAAGCCCATCCGGCTGGGCTGGTTCGCCGTCGCTCTGCCGGGCCTGCTTTTGAACTACCTCGGGCAGGGCGCGCTCCTGCTCCGCGACCCAAGTGCCGCCGCAAATCCGTTTTACGAAATGGCTCCGCAATGGGCGCTCTACCCGCTCATCGTTCTCTCCACCGCCGCCGCCGTCATCGCTTCCCAGGCTCTCATCACCGGTGCCTTTTCCCTCACCATGCAGGCCGTCCAGCTTGGGTTCTGCCCGCGACTCACCATCCGTCACACCTCGGCGGACGCAAGGGGGCAGGTCTATCTACCCTTCGTCAACTGGGCGCTCATGGTCTCGTGCATCGCCCTCGTCCTTGGATTCTCCTCGTCCAGCAATCTAGCGGCTGCTTACGGCGTCTCCATCACCAGCACGATGCTCATCACGACCATCCTCTTCTATGTCATCGCCCGCTGGCGCTGGAAGTGGAACCCCTCCGCTGTGATGGCATTCACCGTGGTCTTCCTTGCCATCGACCTCGCGTTTCTCGTCTCCAACTTCACGAAAATCCTCCACGGAGGCTGGTTCCCGCTCCTCGTCGCGGCGGGCATTTTCCTCCTCATGTGGACGTGGCATAAAGGGCGCATCGCCCTTGGCAAACGCATCACCGAGCGAGCGCTCCCGCTTGGCCTCTTCCTCCATAACATACAGGAACAGCCGCCCATCCGCGTGCCCGGCACTGCCTTCTTTCTCTCCGGGAATCCCGGCACCACGCCGCACGCCCTGCTTCACAACATGCGCCACAACAAAGTCCTCCACGACCGCATCGTCATCCTCAATGTTCGCATCGACGAAGCGCCCCATATTCCCGTCGGCGATCGCCTCTCCATCGACTGCCTCTCGCTCGGATTCTGGCGCATTTCGCTGCGCTTCGGCTTCATGGATGATCCGGACGTTCCCGCCGAGCTTGCACGCATCGCGGGCGAAGACTTTCCCTACGAACCTCTCCGCTCCACCTTTTTCCTCGGGCGCGAATCCATCATCGCCCGAAGGGGTAGTGGCCTGATGCGCGGCATCTTTCCATGGATGTCGCGCCTCTCCCGCGACGCCACTTCCTTCTTTCACCTCCCGCCCGGCTCGGTCGTCGAACTGGGCGTGCAGGTCGAAATCTAGCGCTGCCTTCTCACATAGCAAACGGGCGGGGTGACAACCCGATCTGCCTCTTGATCCTTGCTTTAACCCATAGGGAAAACAGAGGGGAGACCCTCCGACCTTGAACGTCCGAGTTTAGCTCTTCGGCACGGCGTTGATCGTGTTGAGGATGCGTCCGGGGATAGTCGCTCCGCTCGCACTCTTCACGTTAAACTTGATCTCCATCTGGTCCACGGGACGCACGCCTTCCAGTTCGAGAAAGACGCTCTTTTTATCGGGGCTGAGTTTCGCGGATTTCACTTCGACGCTCTCCATGCCTTTGCCGCCGTCGAGCTTGTATTCGCCGCTGCCGTAGTCGCTGGACCATTTGTAGTTCCACTCTTTCACGGAGTAGTTGCCGGCGTCGGCGGCGGTGGTGGCGTCGAGTTCGCAGGTGAATGCAACGTTCACTCCGTTTGGCTTTACGGTGAGTTGCGCGGGGAAGGTGACGGGCTTGCCGGTGTAGCGCACGCGCTGGAGCATCCCGTCTTTCGCGGCGCTGGATTGCCAGCCTTTGAGTCCGCTGAGGTAGAGCTGGCCGTCGGCAGGCGAGAAGCGCCCGCGCATCGTGCCGCTGTCGAATTTCAGTGGGAATTTATACACGCCGCCTTGCTCCACGCCGCCGACGTTTTCGTGCATGACGCCGTAGAGCGAGCAGGTGCCGTAGCTCATGTGGAGGAGTGTGCCTTCGGGGAGGCCCCAGTTTTTGCCGACCCACGCTTGGCCGCCGCCGGAGTTGTCCACGTCCTTCGGCATGTAGCAGATGTGTTTACTGAAATCGGTGGGCTTGTTCTCCATGTGGGAGAGGTCGGCGACGGTGACGCACTCGCCTTGTTTGACGATGTGGACGTAGCACTTCGGCACCCATGATCCCTCGTTGTCGCCCGTCGTCACCACGTCGCCGGGGCCGACGCTGATGCCGTTTGGCGCGCGGACGCCTGTGGCGAACACTTCGAGCTTTTGACCATCGGGAGAAAGTTTGAGGATGCTGCCCGCGTGATCGCTGAAGGGCTGAAAGCCTCGTCCACCGGGGTTCACCGGCCCGCCTTTGCTAAAGAAGAAGTTCCCTTTGCTGTCAGTCTGGAGATCGAATGCGAACTCATGGAAGCCCGGCGTGGTCTGGATGTCGTTGTTGAAGTTCTCGTAGAAATCGACTTCGCCGTCGCCGTTCAGATCGTGGAGTCGCGTGATGCCTTCACGTCCGTGGACGTAGATGACATCGTTCACGACTTTCACGCCAAGCGCTTGGAAAAGCCCCGTGGCGATGCGCTGCCATTTGGCTTCGCCGGTAAAGTCTTTGTTGATGCCGCTCACGATCCAAACGTCGCCGCTCCATGTGCCGACGACGATGCGCCCGTCCTTCATGAAGTCGAACGCGCCGATGCGCATCCACGCTTTGTAGGGATTGGTGAAGGGCACCTCGATGGTGTCCACGACGTAGGCGTCCTGCTCGCCGGGTTTGCCTGCGATTTGTTTTGTGGAGACGGTTTCTTTCCAACGCTGCGCGCCGCCCTTGGTGAAAGCGGCGAGGTCTGCGGGCTGGGCGACGCCTTTCACTGCGGCGATAAGCTTGGCTTCATCGGCGACGGTGCCTTTTGCGTAGGCGATTTTGGCTTTTGCGCCTGCGGTGAAGTTGGCGAATTTCGCGACGACCCGCTGCTCGACCACGGACATCTCGACGCCCGCGATGACGGTACACTTGTCGCCATCGCGAATCACGGCGACGCCATTCGGCACGGTTGCCGTGCCTGCGCCTTCGCTGAGGATGTTATCGCTCCCAGCCCCGCCAGTCACCACATTCACAGTGCGGGTGAGGACTGTGATGTCGTTCACTTTCTCCAGAGCAGCCATCTCCAGCAGCGACGCCGCGCCGACGGTGTAGGCGACGACGACGTTCTCGCCGCTGACGTAAGTACCTTTGAACTTCACCCAATCCTTTGGCAGCGGGCCAAACGGCACCTTCGCAGCGCCTTCGCCTTTCGGCAGCGGGCGAGGATCCGTGAAGCTGCCAGCCTTACTCCACGTCGGGCCGGGGTTCGTCTCAAAGAGCACGTTCACCGCTTTGGCTGGCGACATATTGGGGCCGTGTGCGCCGTCGAAAATCACACCCTTATATGTGACGTATCCGCCCGTCCACCCGCCTGACCACCGGCACAGGTCCGTATCGAACAGCGCGCCACCTTCTTTGTCGCCAAGCTGGATAGCGATGCCTTTGTTCGTCGTGCAGCCTTTGCCCTTCAACGTGTTCTCGCCCTTCGTATTGTCGAAAGAAGCGGTGAGGAAACGTCCGTAGTCCATCTCCTCAAACTTCGGAGCGGCGACGGCGGACAGTGAAAGCCCCGCGAGTGCAGCGGCGGCGAGACGAGTGTGTAGAATCATGGGCCAATGAAACCTCAGTCCGCGCCGCCTCTTTGAGACAAAAACAAGACGCCGCGATTTCTCTCAGCGCCCTACTTTGTCAGCGACTTCGCCATCTCCATCTCGGAGGCGGGGACGTGGTATTTGTGGCAGTCGAGACAGTCGGCAAACACTCCGCCCTCCACACGCTGCTTCACTGCGATCTTCATGTTCGCCTTGCCAAATGTGGGCGCGATCTTGAGCGAGTGATCCATATCCACAGCCGCGTAATCACGCGGACGATGGCACTCCGCGCAGCTCTTCTGTGCAGGGAGCAAAATGTCCGCCGTATCCTTGCTGCCGCTCGCCTTGCTGTGGCACTCGACGCAGGTGATGTGCGTGTGCGAGCCGTGCTTGAACGGGCCGCGCGTGAGCCATTGATCGGGGATATTCGGGTCCACAATCGTGGGTGAGGGCTTGCCATCTTTGACCTCATGGCACTTTGCACAGGCGGGCAGCGTCTGGCCCCGGTCATTGCCGGTGGCCTTGGGCTCTCCTTCAAAAAACACCTTCTGCACCGCACCATCCATCCCGCCGGGCCACCGCGCGAGAATCTCCGCTCCACGCTGATTGACAAACGCGCTCAACGCGGCGGCATCCATACCCTTCACGTTTTCCTTCGCCCACTGCGACCATCGGTCGTTCAGCGCATTCAGGAAGTCACGGATATGCGTCGGGCTCCGATGTGGGAGATAAAAGCCGGGCAATTTCGGGTCGATACCGAGGCTGTGGCACTGCTGGCAGTGCTGCTCGTATTTGATGCGCTGGACGCCAATTCCATCGCCGTCGGGCTTATGGCAGTCGGTGCAGTCGAGCTTCTTGTTATTCACCATCGGGATGTCGTCCGCAAGGTGACGAGCGTGGTTAAACTTGATCGCCGCGTTGTCTTTCGCACCTGTCCGCTCGTAGAGGAAAAGTGGATGCCCGTCCTGGAAGCCACGGATGACCTCCGGCTTCACGTTCTTCGTTGCAGCAGGAATCCATTGAACGAGGTCGCCACCATTCATTCGGACGTTTTGGCTGTGGGCCGCAGCCATTTTGCCGTCGTAATCTGAGCGCTTGAGAGAGTCGGCCATCTTACCTTCGCTGGAGTGGCATTCGATGCAGACGTTGCTTTTCGGCAGAGCCATCTTTTGCGCGCCGATGTGCTCTTTATGGCAGGCCGAACACTCGCTGGATGGCACCAAGTTCAGCTCCTTCGTCGTCTCCCGGAACATGATGGCCTTCCCGCCGGGCTGATGGAGGGCCATGCCGTCGTGGCATTTCAGGCAGGCGTTATCAATATTGCTGAGCTTCACAGAAGCGAGCGCCGTGTTCACTGCCACTGAGAGCTTTTCTCCGTCCGTAAGCGTATCCTTTACGTCGCCGAGTCGTTTCATCGCATCACCGCCCGCGGCTTTCAGTCGGTCCGTGAGAGGCGTCTTTTTATCGAGGAGCATCGCCTTTGTTTTCTCCAGCGGAAGCATGGAAAATACATCCGTCGTCGCTCCCTCATGGCAAATCTCACATTGCTCAGTAAAGCGCGCGTGATTTGCTGAAATCGGCCCCGTATTAAAAAACTCGTTCGATCCTCCCAAGTGCTTATAGCCGAGCGCCCAAACCAAACCGCCGACGACGGCAAGGATACTCAACCACTTGCGCCAGCGGCGGAGGTAGTGACCCTCTTTGTAGTAGGTCAGGTTGTCCTTATACTTTTGCGCGATTTGCTTTTGCGTGTTTTCGGGCATGGCCAAATCAAGGGTTCACGATGATGAGCCGCAGTTCCACTACTGCGTGCCAGAGCGTGAGGATGATCAAAAGGAGGGAAATCGGGACGTGGATGAGGAGCCAGCCGTGGAGCCAGTGTTGTAGCTTCGCTTGGAGGTCCGTCCGGCGGCGCTCATCGCAGCACGCTTGGAGTTCTTCGACGCGGGGCGTCCAATTTGGCGCGACATTCAGCTTCAAATGCCGGAACGCCTCATCGCTGTTCCGGATCGCACTGAGTTGATGGTTGTCGCCTCGCCGTAGCCGCAGATAAGGCAAGGCGTCTTCCTCCAAAAACTCACGAATCGCCTCTGCACTCTGGATGTCCGCGGGGGTGAGCGGCACGGCCTTCGGGTCCGGCTTCGCATCAGGCGCGGGCGCGACAGGTGTGCAATCCTTCAATAGAGTCTCAGCCACTGACAGCGCACGTTTGCGGATGTGGGGAATCTGCTCAAATACCACTTCGCGAGGCAGTCGCTCCTTCAGGAGAACAGGGATAACCTGCTGCATCGCGATACCAAAAAAGCCCGTTCCCATCACGATGAAATACAGCCACATCATCACGGAGGAATGGGAACTCTTCATCGCGAATCCGGAGTGCATCGCCACGAGCGGGATGGTGAAAATCGTGAGCCAGACGTGCGCTTTAAGCCAAATCTCCACGCGGCCAATTCTCCAAAGGCGTTTCTTTTTACGCACCCCGAGAGCCGCGGCGAATAGGAAGATCAGAAAGGCGAGTGTGCCAAAGAGGATGCCTACGCGGGTTCCGCCGTAGGTGTTCTTTTGTCCCTCAGTGTCTTTCAGGATTCCCGGTAGCTCGAAGGCGAAAGGCAGATGGCTCGGGTGGAACCTTGCCATGTAGAGAAGCACCGTCACCGCTGTCGCGAGAAGCGTTACAATGAACCACGGGAGATGAGAACGGTTGATGACCATAGTTAGTGCGTCGTTCTGGATTTTTTCTGGAAGCTCCAGCCTTTGCCTTGTTTCCCTGATGCAAAGAATTTCGCGGGGTCCACTCGCTTGGCCGCGTCGTGCGGACACGCATAGACACAGCTCGGAACGCTGAGGTCTGTGCAAAGGTCACAGGTCGTCGCTTTCTGCACGGTGACTTTCTTTTTCACCATCTTCTTGGGCGGCTCGGCTTTCTTGGGCTCTTCCTTTTTGGCAGGTGCTGGGGCTGGTTTCGCCACGGTTTCTGCGGGTTTCGCAGGGGCGGGGGCTGGGTCCGCAGTCTTCGCCTCTACGGGAGCTTTCGCGGGCTCGGCGACAACGGGTTTTACAACAGTCTCGGAAGGCACGGCGGCGGACTTGTTGGCTTCGGGAGCTGGTTCCGCAGTCTTCGCTTCTGTTGGAGCTTTCGCTGGTTCGGCTGGCGCTGCTGCGACGGGCTTTACTTCGGCGGGAGCTGGCGCTGGTTTTGCAGGCGGCGGAGTCGCAGGTTTCGCTGCGGCTGCGGGAGCGGCGGCGGCTGGCTTTGCTGCTTCGGCGGCGACTTCTTTGATTACATCAAAGGAGTGCATGTTGATGTTCCCGTATGGGCAAAGCTCGGCGCATTTTCCGCAGCCGATACACCAGTCTTCGATGATGATTTCGAGCGACTCTTTGCGCAGGATACTGCCGACCGGACACTGCGTCATGCAGAGCGGGTCGCGGCAGGAGCGGCAGGCTGTCGGAACCATGAAATGATCGTAGCGCAGTCCGTCGCGGATGAGGCGCGTCACGCCGTCGTGCGCGTCGGCACAAGCGTTCACGCAAGCGTCGCAGCGCGTGCAGTGGTCGAGGTCAATGAGAAGGAGGTTTTGCGCTTCGTAGAGCCCTTGGTTGAGGAAATCATCGAGCTGCAACCCTGGTGGCGGTTTCCGCTCTTCGTCCGCTTTGATGCGCGCCTCGGCAACCTTGGTCAGCGATTCGAGGACGACGGGAAACTTCTCCAGCATCACCTTGAAGTCATCCCCATTGATCTTCACGAGGTCCACCGCGTCGAGAGCGGTGCAAGTCGCATTGCGCGGCTGGTTCTTTAATAGACCAATCTCTCCGAAAAACTCCCCGCGCTTTAGATAAGTGCGCACCATCTCGCCGCCGGGCATCGCCTGTGACACTCGGACCAACCCGCTGCGGATGAGATAAAACGCATCCGCCGCGTCGCCTTGTTTACAAACGACCTGGCCTTTCCCGCAGCTCACCAACTCCGCGCGGTCGCGCAGATAGCCGAGAAACTCATCCCCCACCGTCGCGAACAGCGGGACGGTGCTAAGATGGTTCGACAGCGAGCGAGCGCGATACTTCTCGTCCATCGCCTTCTTGAAGCTCGTGCCTTTGAAAGTGGGCAGCTTCACCTTTGTGCTGGCCTTCGTCTCGGCGTCCACATCACGCGTGCCGAGCAGCATGTCGAGGATGACACGCAGCGTCTCGATCATCACGCAATCTGTCTTAGCCCTCACGGTCGCGGAACGTGGCTGGAAAGTGCGGCACGTCATCTCCCCGAACAGGTCTCCCGCGCCGAGCGTCGCCAGCGGCTTCGTCTTCGGCAAGTCCACATCCGCGTCGATAGCGATGAAGCCGTTCTGTTCATTCCCCGCACTCGAACCTCCACCGAAAAGCCCCGTAATCTTTTTGAAGAATCCGAAAACGCCTTTTCCATGCCGCTGGCTCTGGACCTTGGCGAGCGGGTTTTCGATGTAAATATCTACGTCCCCCTCGACGATATAAAAAGCCGTTGATCCAAAGTCACCCTCGCGGCAGACGATGTCGCCCTCCGAGAAGCGCCGCAGCACCGCTGCGCCGAGTGCGTAATTCTTGAGCAAGCCCATGGATATTTCGCCAAGGGCAGGCAGATGCTTGAGCATCTCTTCGATAGTGAGAGGTTCACCAGTTGTGAGTTTTTCCGGCGCTTCCATGAGCAGGCGATTCTATATCAACATGGCCGCGAAAATGTGAAGCATCATCTTTCACTTCTTTCTTCCGGCTTATTCCGACAGAGATGCGAGCAGCTTGGGTCGCGTGCTCGGGATACGATGAATGGCGCGGCCCAGCGAAAGAATCGCGCTGATTTCCGGGTGCTCGATCCCCAGCAGCCGCACGAGTTCTTTTTCAAAATGGAGCATCGCACGGCGAGTGGCGGGCTTCGCGTCGAGGTGCGCCAGTGCTCGCTGGAGCAAGTCGAACAGCTCCGGCGCCGGCTGCTCGGGCTCGGTGGCGTATTCCATCAGCTCGATAAAATACGAGCCCAGCGCGACACGCGGGAAGTCGGTGCGCATGTTCTCGCGCGGCTCGCGCAGGATGGCTTCGCGGAGCGTGTGGATTTCGCTTTTCGCGCTGCGCGTAAAGGCGATCTCGCATTCAAAGAACAAGTCCAACGTGCCAGCGAATTTGCTCTTCGGGCGCAGCGCGCCTTTCACCACAGTCTTCACCCGGCCATGCAGACTGGTGAACCACGTCACGATGAGGCTCGTGTCGCTGAAGCGCGTCTTGCGCAGGAGAATGGCGGCGGTCGTCTCCAAGTTTACCTCCTCGATGTGATCTCCCCCACTTCTACGTGTTCGCCTTCAGCGCCTCCTCGATAATCGCATCGCTCGTCATCCCCTCCGCTTCTCCCTCGAAATTCAAGATCACCCGATGCCGCAGCGCCGCCCCCGCAGCCTTCGCGATGTCCGCCTTCGCGACATGAAAACGGCCATCCAGCACCGCATGAATCTTCGCGGCTAAAGTCAGCGCCTGCGCCCCGCGCGGGCTCGCTCCGTAGCGGACGAACCGCTTCGCCATCGGCGTCGCGCCGGGCTGGTCCGGGTGCGTCGCCATCACCAGCCGCACGGCAAAATCCTGCACCTCCCGCGCAATCGGCACCTGCCGGATGAGGTCGCGCAGCGCCATCAGTTCCGAGCTATCGCCCAGCACTTTCTCCACGCGCGGCGTGTCGGCGCTCGTCGTGCGGTCGAGAATCGTGTGCAGCTCCTCCGCGCTCGGATAGCGGACTTTCAGCTTGAAAAGAAACCGGTCCAACTGCGCTTCTGGCAGCGGGTAAGTGCCCTCCATCTCCAGCGGATTCTGCGTAGCGAGAACGAGGAACGGCTGCGGCAAAGCGTGCGTGATTCCACCGACGGTGACGTGATGTTCCTGCATCGCCTCCAGCAGCGCGCTTTGTGTTTTCGGCGTCGCGCGATTGATCTCATCGGCAAGCACGAGGTTCGCAAACACCGGCCCCCGGCGAAACTGGAACGTCTTCCTCCCCTGCTCATCCTCCGTGATGATGTTGGTGCCCACGATGTCCGCCGGCATCAAGTCTGGCGTGAACTGGAGCCGCGAAAACGACAGATTCACCGCGCTCGCCAGCGTGCGGACGAGCATCGTTTTCCCCAGCCCCGGCACACCCTCCAGCAGCACATGCCCCCCTGCGAAAAAGGCGACGAGCACCCCTTCGATAATGTCGTCCTGTCCGGCGATGAGCTTGCTCATCTCCTTGGAGATACTCGTAAAGGTGGAGCGAAATTGGCGGAGTTGTTCTTCTGCGGGCTGATTCATGTGAACGCGGACGTTGCAGGACTTCGCGCGCTTATTCCAGCATGGACTCGCTTCCCTCTCTCAATTCTCACGCCTATTTCGTTCCCCCTTATCATCAGCCATCAAATCCCAGCGCGGTCGGAATTTTCCCCGGCAAATCCGGCGGGCAGGCGTTGGAGCAGCGCGTTCATGTAGCGGACAAAATCGGCGTCTTCACCTTGAAGATGGCTCGTGAGCGCGGCGCGAAAGTCGTCGCGAGAGCACCACTCCTTGATGTAGTCATCCCACGATTTCCAAAGCCGGGTGGTCTGTTTGTCCATCGCGTCTTCGTAAACGAGGATGTATGCGCGCTCGAAAATGGATACCAGAATCCCGAAGATGATATGGCGACGCTCGGCTTTTTCACCCTCCAAAGTCTGAGAGGATTTCGACATGAGCTGGAGGTCGGAGTTTGCGAGCACGAGGCGGAGGAATTCATCGTATTCGCGCGAGAGATTCAGAAACAGCTCCTCCTGATCGTTGATGTTCTCTTTTTTTCGCTCAAGCCAAAATGTGATAATCAGCCACGGAAAGCCGATGATCGTGGCGACATACGACCACATTTCGAGTTGTTCCAGCAGCGTCATGCGCCACATTTACCCCACTGCGGGTGCGAAGTCGAGCTACGCCAAAATGTCTTTTACCATCTTCGCGGATTCCTGCCCCGCTTTCCACTCCTCCATCCACGCTTGCACAAGGCCTTTGACTCCCTATCATCGCATCATGATCAAAGAGGCAATTCCGCACTTCGACGAACTTAGCCAAGCTGAAAAAATGCTGCTCTTGGAAGAACTATGGGACGATTTCGCAGGGCATCCGGCAGATGTTCCAGTTCGCAATTGGCAGAAAAGCGAATTGGAAAATCGCTACCGCGAATACCTCGCCAATCCGAAGGAAGGTTCCGCTTGGTCGGACGTTCGTGAGCGGCTTTTGACTGCGCTGCGATGAGCCCGCCGCTGATCGTCCGCCGCCGTGCGGAGCACGATATGGCTGAGGCGGGGCTCTGGTATGAAAGTCGGAGTTCTGGCGCTGGCATTCACTTTGTCCGCTGTGCTGATGCCTCGATTTCGCTGATTTCCCGTCAACCTGAAGCGGGGCCTGTTCAGTTTGGGCCGTTTCGTCGGGTGTTGGTCGCTCGGTTTCCGTTCAGCGTGTTCTACAGTATAGAGCCCGAGGCTATCGTGGTGCATGGCGTTTTCCACTCATCCCGCGATCCCGACAAGATTCGGCGGCTCTTGGAGTCTGGCGGCGAAGAGCCGATGTGAGTGAAATTTCTCCACCCGCAGCCGCCGACTTAGGACTGCTCGCTGCCGATGCACACGACCGAAATATCATCCGCGACTTAAACGGGAGATTGCATTCGTATCGAGCAACATCGGTTACCGGGAAAGCGTCGGAAACTCTGTCTCGATTTCCGCCTCGATGCGGTCGAGTTCCGTGCGCTCCACCTGCGGCGGCGGCACCGGCCACGAGTGCTGTGGATTTGCGACCATTTGCGGCGACTTGCTGCGGCGTTCGATCCATTGCCGCAACTCGTTAAACTTCACTGGTGGCAATTGTTCAATGGCCTCTTCGACTTCACTCAGCGTGCTCATGCGCGGAAAATGCCCGATGTTCTACGGCCCGTCAACTCACTGGTTTGGGCGAAAAGAAAACGTCATTGAGCATTGAGCCGCATTTCATCCATCGCCTTTTGAGGGGCGGATTTGAACGCTTTTAGCGCACTGATCCGCTTTTCCTCATGTCTAAAGATTTGCAATTTTTTTGAAATCGCTCTCGTTCGTGATGATGTCTGGAAACTCCTCGCGGGCGTAGTCGTAAGCCCATCTCTCATGAAAGGGCTCTGTAGCTGTGCCGCAGGCTGTACAATACCTATGTTTCGGAGAGTATGCTGCGTTGCAATGCGGACAGTATCGTGTGACAAGCAGTTCCAAACACCGTGCGCGCGCTGCTTCACGTCTCTCATTTCTCCGTAGGACTTCTTGTTTTTGTTTTTCGAGTTCTTCACAGCGTGCCCGCTCTTCCATCAGCTTGCGTTGTCTCTCTTACTCAGCGACACGGACAGCTACATCTTTTATATCCTGTTCGCGCTTTCGTTCTGTTTCGATCTTCTTCTCACGCAGTTGATCAGCAACCTGCTTTTTGTCGCGAATCTCGCCAACCGTCGTGATTCCTGATGCTCCGCAGCTATGGCAGAAGGCCGCATCGGCACCAACAACAATAGCGCAAGCTCCGCAGCAGCGCTGCGAACGCTGGCGCATATCCTCACGCCGTACTTCATTCGCCCTTTTTTGTTCAATTCTAGCCTGCTCCGCTGCAAGCGCGATCCGTTCAATCTCCTTCTTCTTGGCACGAGACTTACCAATCCATTTCACGATAGCTGTTAAAGTCCCTTGAATTAAAATTGGGTCCATATTGCGTAAGTTGGTTGTATTAATTGCTAAGCAACAGAAAACCTTAGATAATTGAAATTTGGTGTGACTCAGGCAGGGAAAACGCCAGTTTTTCAACTCAATAAGCGTGCTCGTGCATTGAAAGTGCCCGAAGTCCTGCGGGGCGTCACCTCTGGGAATTTGGATGAGATAAAAGCGTGATTCTGTCACTTTTCATCTCCTGACCCCAGCCTCCTTATTGGCCTTCCCATTGTTTTAACATCGCTTGAATTCGCTCTATGTTTGATTCCATTCTGGCGATGCATTCAAGTTGGATTTCCGCCTCCCGCTTTGGTGATTTCGCTGAGCGAATTGCGTTCTCATAAATCGATGCAGTAGCTACAGCGTCCTTAAGGAGTACGAGAGCTCTTGCTTGCTGGGCTGGCGTTCGTATGGATGAGGCTAGTATCCGTCCCAACGAGGTTTCTCGCTCGGTGGTTTTGTGCCACTTTCGGTCGGTAGCTTCGTAATTCGCTTTGTTGTCGCAGCCGAGCAGGCCGAACGTCGCTAAAACGGTGATGATACAAAAACAGTAATTCATAGAAACGGCGCTTTTGGTTGTTCTGGGCCTCCGTGGAGGGAGTCCAGTGGAAACGGGGTCATTGGGTCAGGCGTTGCGGTCATTTCGGTTTTTTGCGATGCGTCGAGCGCTTGCAAAAGCGCCAAACTCCTTTGCAACCTTCCCCGAGCATATCGAATGCGAGGTCGATAAGGTCTCCCTTTAGTTTGTGCTTCTTCGTGAATGAAGTGAGCGGGTCGTAACCTTCGGGTTCTGGTTTCTGTTTTGGGTCTGTCATTGGGCGGTTTCGATTAAGTGATGTGGTTGACGGGGAAACGTGGAAACGGGTTCAGGCGAAAAAAT
This sequence comes from Chthoniobacteraceae bacterium, assembly GCA_947471505.1. Taxonomy (GTDB): domain Bacteria; phylum Verrucomicrobiota; class Verrucomicrobiia; order Chthoniobacterales; family Chthoniobacteraceae; genus SXWH01. Next base: position 55,309 of record CANIWM010000018.1, read on the forward strand.
GGAAAACTTTCCGGCTTCGTTGCGTGTCATTTTTCTTTTTTATCGCCTGACTCCGTTTCCTCACAGTCATCCACCTTTGCGAGTCCCGGAGTCATTTGTTCAAACAGTCAGTTCGCAAGTTGGATGCGGTTCGAACCGGGCGGGCTATGGCACGCGCTTGGTGGCGGGGTCGCTCCATGCGCTTTTGCCTCGGGCGTTGCAGGCGCGGAGTTCTACCCAGACTTTTACGCCGGTGGGTAGGCCGGAGAGGTCGAAGCGGCTTTTTTTGCTCGTGTCGGCAAATTGCCACACGGTGCCGGGTGCGTTGGGGTCGGTGGTGGCGAAGCGGATTTCGTAATAGTCCACGATGCCGGGCTGGCCGCCGCATTGGCCGGAGACTTCGCCTTCTTCGTCGCCGACTGCGAGTTCGAGGCCTGTCGGCTTGTTGGGGATGGGGCGCGCGGTGGGCGCACTTTTTACGCGGAGTTGCGCGGTTTCGACTTCGGCCACGGTGGTCGCGAGTTTGCCGACGTCGCTGCCGAGTTCGTTCAGTGCGGCGACGACGTCGCTCTCAGCGGCATCCTGCGCATCGGTGGTGGTGCCGAGGGTGGCTTTGGCAGTGGCGACATCGCCTTGCGTGGTGTCGAGCGTGCCGATTTTCGTTCCCAGCGCGGTGAGTTTCGGCGCGAGGCTGGCAAAGACGGCTTGCCCGGCGATGCCGTCTTGGATGTTGGTGGCCCGTATGAGGAGTTCGGGGATGGAGAGGTTGGTGAGGTCGAGTACTACGTCAAACATTGGATTAGATAGTTCGTTAAGGATTTATTGGAAGGTGCGTGGATCATCGTAGAAAACCCGAGGGTCGTCGTATCGTAATCCAGGCTCATCATAGTAAGGCAGAGCGTTATTTTACAGCTTAGGCGGGAAATGAAGCAAATCGCTTCTGCGGAGGCAAGGAAAAGTTTTCGTTTTCTTAATAATCTCTCCCCTCGCTGTTTCATCCGAGGGGCTCTTCTCTGATAGCCGTGGAAATTTCCCCTATATTTCCGAAATATTGGTGAAGATTCGGGAGATATTTGAAGCGATTTCCGGGATCGTACGTAAGATTTACGGTGTCTCTAAAGCGATCTTTGGGATCGCATGTAAGATAGAGCGAGTCTTGAAAAAGATGCGGGGCGTCTCCCTGCCTATCTCACGCGTCGCATGTAAGACACGGGAGATCAGGACGATGATTTGAGGGGTAGGTATGGAGCGATCCGCTCGAAGGCTGGTCTAAAACCAAAGCCCATCTGTCGTGCCGCTCGACGGGGAGTCGGCGTCCCGCTTGTGTAGGGAAACTTGGTCAGGCGAAAAAATGGAAGACATTGCCGGCATTTATCGTGTGTTTATTTCATGTCACCTGACCGCTTGTCGCGCGTGTGACCGGCTTTCCGCGCGATGCAAGAATGTCATGCTGAGCGGTTGATACTTGTCCAAACGCGGTACGGGACCTGCGAACCAGCATCTGATTCATGAATATTTCCAACCGATGAGCAGTGAAACACCGCGCACCGTCAGCACTTCGCTGCATATCGGCGAGTTGACAGGTCTGCGGGCGCTGCTTGCGCTATGGGTGCTCATCGGCCACGCCGCGGGGCTTGCGGAACTTGGCTCGACGGGCTTTGGTCACTTTCTCCAGCGCGGCGATCTCGCGGTGGATGTGTTCATTATTCTGAGCGGTTTTGTCATCACTCTGGCGCTCAATAAACGCCCGACATCGTGGTCTGCTTTTATGCGGGATCGGTTTCGCCGATTGATGCCTGCTTACTTTGTGACGCTAGCCGTTGCGGTGTGTCTATTGCCCTACCAAGGCGAGCTGTTTCAGAAAATGGGGACGTTTGATCCGCAGACAGTCAGCGAATGGTCGCGGCAGCAGAGCTTGGAAGTGATGCACCTGCCGTATCACCTGTTCCTACACGTCACGATGCTGCACGGAGTCGTGCCGATTGCGCCGGGGCAGGAGTCCATCGCCCTAGCGCTCTTGCCCGTCGCGTGGAGCCTGTCGCTGGAGTGGCAATTCTATGTCATCGCTCCGGCCCTCCATCGCCTCCTGTTTCGTGTAAAAGCCCCGCTCGCGTTGCTGATCACCGCAGCCGCCTGCGTCGGCACGGTCATTTTCAATCGCCTTTTCCATGCGGAGTTTCCATCCGACTCTGCGCTACCGGCGAAGTTCGGCTTGTTCTTCCTCGGTATCTATAGCGCGTCGCTGATCTCGTGTTTTAGCCAAACCGGAAAGAGCGAAGTCGGACGTTGCTTGATGCACGCCTCTCCAGTGGTGTGGCTGTTTACCGCGTCAGTGCCGATCGGGCTGTGGGTGTTTGTCATGGGGACCATCTTAAACCTCGCTGGCGACTCCGCACGGCTCGAAGCCCGCATCGCGTCGTCCATTTTAAAGCACCGGATCCTGATGTGGATCGGGGAGCGTTCCTACTCGCTGTATCTTTGCCACATGCTGGTGCAATGGCTCGTGCTTGGCGCGATCATCGCAGTGCTTCCGCAGGCAAAACCGATACTACGGTTCGCACTACTGCTCCCGATCTCCGCTGCGTGCTCGCTCATTACCGCTCACTTCATGGAGCGATTTTTGGAACGGCGAGCGGGTTTTGGAACGGCGAGCGAGGTGAAAATGTTGCCTTCGGTCCACTGACCACTGCCCACAAACTCAAGCCACTGCCGACATCTGGATCACCTCATGGATCGCCTTGCGCAAGTCCGAGCCCGTCACCGGTTTGCCAACGATCATATCGATCCCCTCTGGCAATGTGCCCACCGCTTTCATCTCCTCGCCGAAGCCCGTGAGCAAAATGACTGGCGTATTCGGACGACGACTCTTCACCTCTTTTGCAAGCTGCTCGCCGCTCATTCCCGGCATGGATTGATCGGTGATAACGACATCGAAATCCGCCGCAATAAACTCTGCGAGCGCCACCGCTCCATCGAACGCGAGGACCGTTTCATGCCCGTCCATATGCAAATGCTCGGACAAAAGTTCACAGATGATCTCCTGATCATCCACGACCAGAATCTTGAGCGGAGGAATATCAGTTCCGCGCTCCTCGTCCTGAACAACTACTACTTCCACATCCGTACTCGGCATCACGAGCGCGAAGATCGTACCCACACCCGGCTCGCTCTCGATCTGGATATTGCCGCCGTGGCGCTGGATGATTCCGTATGCCACAGCCAGCCCTAACCCGGTGCCACGCTCGCCCTTCGTCGTGTAAAATGGCTCCAAGCAAAGCGCGACCACTTCCGGCGACATCCCGACGCCCGTATCTGCGACTTCGATGCGCACACTCCCATCGACATCGCGAGTGCGGACGACGATAGAGCCCCCTTCCGGCATCGCATCGCACGCATTGAAAATGAGATTCGTCAGCACCTCCCGTAGCTCCGGTCCGCAGCCGAGGACTCGGCAATTAGACGCCAAGTCCGTCGTCACGGAAATCATGACGCCTGCCGCCTGTGCACGCGCCTTCCACTTCGGCGTAGTGAAAGCGACCGCCTGCTCGCAAAGCTGATTCGGGTCCAGCGCCACACGCACCTCGCCTTCCTCTGCGGGGCGGTAAAACTCCTTTAGTCGGCTCACCACATGCGTGGCATCCTGCGCCGCAGTCACAACATGCTCCACGTAGCCGCGCTCCTTCGAGTCTGCTGCATTCTTTTGAAACCACGGCAAGAGCAACTCTCCATATCCCAAAATCATCGTTAGCGCGTTATTGAAATCATGCGCGATTCCGCCGGCCATCATTCCTAGCGCGCGGAGTCGCTCCTGCTTCACAACGTGCTCCTGCGCCGTGCGGAGCTGCGTGAGCGCGTCCTCCAGCTCCGACGTCCGCTGCCTTACGGTCTCATCCAGCCGAAGATTCAAAAAGCGATTCTCCAGCAAATTCCGGATGCGCAGTTGCACCTCCGTCGTATCCAACGGCTTGGTAATGAAGTCGCTCGCACCAGACCGCAGCGCCTTTCTCCGCGTCTCCGGCGATACATCCGCCGTCAGCACGACGATCGGGAGAAATATATCGCCATCCAGCAATTCCCGAATCTCCGAAATCACCTCATACCCGTCCACATGAGGCATGTGCAGGTCCGTGAGCACAAGGTCCGGCTGAAACTCTGCAAACATCGGAATCGCCTCCCGAGGGTCTGTCGTGCAACGCCACGTCACCCCGCCAAACAGCTCCAGCACCCGCTCTAGGAGACGGACGTTCGACGGCTCATCATCGATGATGAGAATTTTTGCTGGTGGCAATGGATGCTGATTCATTTGGGCTGTGCCGAGTATATGCGAGATACGTTCGACATGCGTGGAAAAAGCAATTGATATGCCTTTGAAGATGCCAAATTTGACCGAACCGCTAAGCCCGACTCCCGCACCTGGCAAAGGAGCCGGAGTGCAGCGCCTCTTTAGCGCCATCGCACGCCGATACGACCTCGCGAACCACCTCCTCAGCGGAGGTATGGACTTCCTATGGCGTCGGCGCGCCGCCGCCATCGTCCGCGCCGAGAGCCCGCAAACGATTCTCGATGTAGCCACCGGTAGCGGCGACCTCGCGCTAGTCCTCCAAAAAACCTGTCCCACCGCTCACATCACCGCCACCGATTTCTGCCAGCCCATGCTCGACGAAGCCCGACGCAAAGGCGTGCAAAACATCGTCCTCGCCGACGCGCTCGCCCTCCCCTTCCCCGATGCCGCCTTCGACGTCCTCACCGTCGCATTCGGCCTCCGCAATATGGAAGACTGGTCCCGCGCCCTCCGGGAACTCGCCCGCGTCATCCGGCCCGGCGGCCTCCTCCTCGTGCTCGACTTTTCGGTCCCTCCGCAGCCCCTGCGAACGCTCTACCGTTTCTATCTCCACCACATCCTCCCTCGCCTCGCCTCCCTCCTCACCGGGGAAAAAGCCGCTTACGACTACCTCGCCGACTCCATCGAAACCTTCCCCAGTGGACCCTCCATGAACGCACTCATCCAGAGTTGTGGCTTTACCGAGGCAAAATGCCAGCCGCTCACGGGCGGCATCGTCTCCCTCTATACCGCCCGCCGCACGTGATCGAACACAGAAATCCGAACGCCTCGCACCGAGGGTGTGATTAAAAGTGGAATACCTGAAGGGGTGCCGCCGGACCTATACGCGAAAGTAGCGGGGCCGTCCCGGCCCCGTCGCGACACGCAGTGTCGCAGTACCGCAAGCGCCTTTGGCGCTCGGGGCCGAGACGGCCCCGCTACCATTGGGCTTTACTCGCTATGTCCCACTTTTAATCACACCCTCGCCCCGACTCTATCCCGCCTTTTCCTGCTCGATCCGTGGAAAGAGCGGAGTCGGTTGGCCAAGTTGATGCCCACTTTTAAGCCCTCCCCATACGGCGTCGGCGAGCGTCTGCGGGTGCGCCACTCCGAGTTGCTCCAAGATGCCCGCAGCCGCGCGAGGAAGCACGGGAGTGATGAGGATGGCGATGATGCGGAGGTTCTCCACGAGCGTGTAGAGGACGGCATCGAGCTTGTCTGCCTGTGCCGGATCGGCGGCGAGGCTGAAGGGTCTCTCCACGTCGATGTATTGGTTGCACGCGGTCGCATATTGCACGGCGATTTCCAGCGCGGAATGAACACGGTTTTCATCCATCGCCTCGCAGTACGTCGCAACAAAAGTATCCGGCGCAGGGCCGGGCGAAGTAGCTTGTCGGACGAGACGCCCTTCGCGGTATTTGTGCGCCATGTTGATGGAGCGGTTCAGCAAATTGCCGATGCTATTGCCGAGGTCCGTGGCGTAGCGGGTGAGCAAGCGGTCGTCGGCAAAATCCATATCGCCGCCCACCGAGCAATCGCGCATGAGGTAGTAGCGGAGCGCCTCCGGCCCACATCGCTCGGCGAATTGCGCGATGTCTTCCTCCGGCGTCACGGCCTTGCCCTTCTTCGCGTTGCCTTCATTTTGCTTCACAAATCCGAGGCGGATTCCTGCGCCGATAGCGTTGGCGACCGAGTTAGGGTCTTTGATGTTGCCGAGCGATTTGCTCATCTTTTCCCCACCGATATTCACGTAGCCGTGGACGAGCATCCGAGGCATGTCCGCATCGCAAAAGCCCATCGCTTTGAGCATACAAAGCCAGTAGATGCCGTGCGCGGGAATGATGATGTCTTTGCCGATGACGTGCAGCGCGGGCCACGCGCAACCGGGCGTCGGGGCGTTGGGAAATGCAGGCATCAAGTGCCCATTGGCCACCGCCTGTTTGTAACCGGCAAAGCTGATGTAGTTTACCAGCGCGTCGAACCACACGAACGTGACGCACTCCGGATCAAACGGAATCTCGATGCCCCAAGAGAGTCGCGCTTTCGGTCGCGAAATGGAGAGGTCGCCCTCAATTTTCGCCGCCGCATTACGCAGCTCCGTCTGGCGATATGCGGGAGTGATGAGCCCCGGCGTGCTGTCGATGAAGGCGAGCAGCCAGTCCTTGTATTTGGTCAGACGGAAGTACCAGTTCGTCTCCTCTAGCTCCTCCACTTTTCCCCACTCTGGGCCGAACGTCCCATCGGGCCCGCGATCTTTGTCCGTGAGGAATTGCTCCTGCCGTTCGCTGTAAAATCCCTTGTAAGGCGCGGAGTAAATCTCGCCCGCATCGAAGAGCGCCTGGAGAATCTCCCGCACACATTCTTTGTGCAGCGGGTCCGTGGTCGCGGCCCAGCCATCATACTGCACATCAAGCCGCTTCCACAGCGCGATAAACTTCTCGCTCAGCCCATCCACAAACGCCTGCGGCGCCACGCCCTCGCGCGCAGCAGACTGCTGGACCTTCTGCCCGTGCTGGTCCACGCCCGTGAGAAAGTAAACATCGTCCCCTTTCAGCCGGTGGTAACGAGCAATCACATCCGCTAAAATCTTCTCGTAAGCGTGCCCCAGATGCGGCGGCGCGTTGGTGTAATCGATCGCAGTAGTGATGAAGAATGGCTTGGACATTGGGGCGAACGATGGCGGAGAGACGGCATGGAGTTCAATGATGAATGACAAAGACGCTGCGCTGCGCCGGAGCAGGTCTTCCTCTTTCCCCTCGCCCGCCGCGCGAGCGTCGTGCAGGATGCTACTCGTTCGGCGTAGAAATTCACCGCCGTTCCTCCCAACTCAAACAATCATACTCACCAAATCATGTCCGCTTACACACGTCGTGAATTCACGAAACTCGCGCTCTCCGGGGTCGCTGCACTTTCCACCACCAAGGCGCTCCACGCTGCGGAAGTTCCGGGTCGTCCGAACTCCAAAGTGGCGGGCGTGCAGATCGGGCTGAATGTGCCTTACAGCTTTGCGAATCCGTTGATGAGCGGCGACGACATTATCAAGAACTGCGTCGCGCTAGGCGTGAGCGGACTGGAACTGCGCACGCAGCCGGTGGAGGCGTTTTTGGGGCGTCCGGAATTTGATGCGACGAAGACGAAACCGCAGAACGCGGAAGCCCTCGCCGCTTGGCGCAAGACGGTGTCGCTGGATCGGGTGAAGGACTTCCGCGCCAAGTTCGAGTCGGCGGGTTTGCTCATCGAGGTCGTGAAGGTAGATGGGATCTGCACGATGTCGGAGGGAGAAATTGACTACGCTTTTGCGCTCGCGAAGGCGCTGGGTGGCCGCGCCATTTCCACGGAGATCTCGCACAAGGAAGAAGAGCTGAAGCGCGTGGGCTCGTTTGCAGACAAGCACCAGTTTTTCGTCGGCTACCACGGGCACTCCTCGACGAAGCCCGAGCATTGGGAGGCCGCGTTTGCGCTGGCGAAATTCAACGGCGCAAATGTGGACCTCGGGCATTTCGTCGCGGGCAACAACACGTCGCCGGTGCCGTTCATCACGCAGTATCACGAGCGCGTGACGCATGTGCATGTGAAGGATCGCAAATTCAAAAACGGCCCCGCTGTTCCTTACGGAGAAGGCGACACGCCCAATGCGGAGGTGCTGAAGCTGATCCGCGACAAGAAGTGGAACATCCAGGCGACGATCGAGTTTGAATACAAAGTCCCCGCAGGCTCGGACCGCATGACGGAGCTCGCCCGCGCAATCAAGTATTGCCGCGACGCTCTGGCGTGATGCGCGGACGGTGATCGTCTTCTAAAGCGAGACGCCGCGTTTCCACGGGAGGAAGTCGTCTTGTGCGAGGCGCGTGGATGCAGTGGTGATGCGTCCGCTGGCGACTTCGATGAGGGTGTCTAGGAGGCGCTCGCCTGCGCTGGCGATGGTCTCTTTTCCGTGGATGATGGGGCCGGCGTCGAAGTCGATGAGGTCGGGCATCCGCGTGGTAAGATCGGTGTTGGTGCTCATTTTCACCACGGGGCAAATGGGGTTACCTGTGGGCGTGCCGAGTCCGGTGGTGAAGACGATGAGGTTGCACCCGGAGCCGGTGAGCGCGGTGGTGGCTTCGACGTCGTTGCCGGGCGTGCAGAGGAGCGTGACGCCGCCGCGACGGGCGACGGGCTCGGGGTAATCGAGCACGTCGGCGATGGGGGCGGTGCCGCTTTTGCGGGCTGCGCCGAGGCTTTTCATGGCGTCGGTGATGAGTCCATCGCGGATGTTGCCGGGCGATGGATTCATCTCGAAGCCGCTGCCGACTTCGCGAGCGCGGGCGTCGTAGCGGGTCATTAAATCGAGGAACTTTTCGGCGAGGGTGGGGTCTTCGCAGCGGTCGCAGAGCCATTGTTCTGCGCCGCATAGCTCGGGGAATTCGCAGAGGACGCCGCTGCCGCCGAGGGCGCAAAGGAGGTCGGAGCAGTGGCCGAGCGCGGGGTTCGCGGAGATGCCGGAGAAGCCGTCGCTGCCGCCGCATTTCAGCCCGAGGACTAGCTCGGAAAGCGGGCACGGTTCGCGGCGGAGATCGTTCGCGGCGGCGATGCCACGGAAGGTTTCGCGGAGGGCGGTGGCGATGAGGCTTTGCTCGCTGGCGGCACGCTGTTGCTCGAAGAAGAGGACGGGCTTGCTCCCGGTGGGCTGGCGGCGCGCAAGCTCTTCGCGGAGGATGGAGCTTTGGGCGTTTTCGCAGCCGAGGCTGAGGACGGTAGCCCCGGCGACGTTCGGGTGCGCGATGTATCCGGCGAGGAGGCCGCAGAGGGCGCGGGCGTCTTGCCGCGTGCCGCCGCAGCCCATGGCGTGGGTGAGGAATTTCACGCCGTCCACGCCGGGGAAGACGCGCTGCGTTTCGCTGCTGGCGGCGAGCTGCACGGAGTCGAGCGCGCTGCCGCTGCGATGGGCGCTGGCGAGCTGCGCGACGAACTCGGTGTAGGGCGTCGTCACCGAGTAGCCGAGCCCTTTGGTGAGGGCTTCGCGCATCACGTCCACGTTGCGGTTTTCGCAAAAGACCATCGGCAGGACGACCCAGTAGTTCGCCGTGCCGCAGCGTCCATCGGCACGACGGTAGCCGTCGAACGTGCGACCTTTCCACCGCGAGACATCGGGCATTTTCCAACGAGAACGCTGCCCGCGAATCTCGGGCGCGGCGACGGCGTGGGTGGTGTTTTCGCGTGTGAGGACTTCGCCGCGCTGCACATCGCGCGTGGTGCGTCCGGCGATGGTGCCATACATGCGGACCGCGCTCCCAGCGGGCAGCGGAACGGCGGCGAACTTGTGTTTCGCAGGGACGGCGGTGAGGAGCGTCCACGCATCCACCGTCTCGCCAGCGGCAAGGGCGCGGAGTGCGACGACGGCGTTATCGGTCGGGTCGAGAAGTTGGATGGATGCGGGCATGGTGGCGGGGGAAATGACGAATGACGAATGACGAACGCAAGCGTGGATTCGTCATTCTCGCTCACCCAGCTTTGCCGGGTCGATGACGACGTGCTTAGCCAGCTTGCGCTTCCATGTGTAGGTGGCGTGGATGAGGCCGTCGCTTGTTTGGATGATGGCGGGGTAGCTGAACTCCATCCTCGGTTCATCTTCGAGCACGAGGGCGGCGTCCCACTTGAGCCCGTCGCGGCTGATGGCGAGGTTGAGCGGGCTGCGTCCGCTGGTGGTGTGATTGTAGATGAGGAGGTGCCGCCCGTCCTTCAGCGTCACGGCGTCGGTGCCTGCGTTGGGGTTGGGTAAATCGAGGAGGGTGAGGGGCGACCATGTTTTCCCGAGGTCGGCGGAGGTGGTGGAGAATACTTTGCTGACTCGCGTGCGACCGAGCGCCATGAGCTTTTCGCCGCCGAGAAAGAGGATGCTGGGCTGGATGGCGGCGGGGCTGCCATCGGGCTGGGGGACGGGGATGAACTGCCACGTTTTACCTGCATCGGCGCTGCGCTCGAAGTGAATCTGCCACGCGGGCGGCGGCCTCAGCCCCTCGGCGCTGCTGCTGCACAGGATGGAGCCGTCGGGGAGCTGGACGGGTTTGTTTTTGATGGGGCCGAGGATGTTTTCGGGGAGGCGCGTGGGTTCGCTCCACGTCCGCCCATTGTCCGCGCTCGTGCGGAGCATCCCCCACCATGCGCTCGGCGAGGGGCCGACTTTGTAGAAGAGCATGAGCGCGCCTTCGCGTGGCTGAAAGAGGACGGGGTTCCAGCACGGGAGGCGTTTGCCGTCTGTCTGCACGCCGGTGGCGACCTCCACGGGGACGGTCCATTTTCCCTCGCTGAGCCGGGAGGACCAAATCCCTACGTCGTCTCTCCCCTCCGCCGTGCCCGCGAACCACGCGGCGACGAGGGAGTGGTCTTTCGCTTCCACGACAGTCGTGGCGTGGCAGCTCGGCACGGGGTTCGGGTCGAAGATGAACTCGGATCGCAATATCGCCGGGTCCGCAGCATCCAGCCGTGCGAATGCTGCGATGAAAAGGATGGAAAGGCGGATGGTGTGCATGGTGCGGATCAATCGCCCCATTCCGCGCAATCTTTGAAGGCTTCGCAAATAGTTCACGGAGCCGATACAAAATGTTCCTCGGCGGTGAGGGATGCGCTCGGTAGCGTCTCGCGCACAATGGAAAAGCCAATCGCCAAAAGTCCCGAGCACCGGCGGGACCTGCTCTGGAGTATGAATCTCTCGCTCGTCATCGGGATGCTCATGCTCGTGATGAAAGTGGGCGCATATTGGCTGACGGGATCCGCTGCGATCCTCAGCGACGCGGCGGAATCTGTGGTGCATGTGGCGGCTGTGGCGTTTGCATCATTTAGTATGCGGCTGTCGCTAAAGCCTGCGGACAAGGACCACCCGTATGGGCACTCTAAGATCGGCTTTTTCTCCGCCGGGTTTGAAGGCGGGCTGATCGCGCTGGCTGCGTGCTTCATTATCTTCGAGGCGGTGCGCGATTGGATTTCCGGTCACGCTTTAGAAAACCTCGGCACCGGCGGACTCCTCACGCTGGCCGCCACAGTTATCAATGGCGCGCTGGGGGCTTACCTCATCCGTATCGGGCGGCGGCGCAACTCGCTGATCCTCATCGCCAATGGAAAGCACGTCCTCACGGACTGCTGGACGAGCCTCGGCGTGCTCATCGGTGTGGGGCTCACGATGTTGACGAGTTGGCGGGCGGTGGACCCGATCATCGGCATCATCATGGCGCTCAATATCCTGTGGTCCGGCTACGGCCTGATGCGGGAAAGCGTGTCCGGTCTGCTCGATGAAGCAGACCCGAAGACGACGGAAAAGATCGAGGCCATCCTGACGGAAGAAACCACACGACGAGGCATCGCCTTTCACGAACTCCGGCACCGGCACAACGGCGACGGGCACATCATCGACGTGCATCTTCTTTTCCCCTGCGCCACCTCGTTGACCACGGCGCACCGGATGGCCACCGAGATCGAAGAAACCCTGAGCCAACGCATTCTTCCCTTCGCCGATGTCCACACGCACTTAGAGCCGCTGGAAGAGCACGACCTCGTGCATCCGAAGCTGAACGCTTAATTCGTCTCGACCGTCGGTGGGTCGATCGGAGCGGGACTGCTGCCGTTCTTTTGGGTGGGCTTTTTCGTCGGCTGCTTCTTTGTTTCCGCCACGGGGGCAGACTGCGTGCCGACGGCTTTGCGGTAGTTTTCCACGGCTTGCAGGACGGCGGTGGCGAGCGTCTGACGGTAGAGCGAAGTGGCGATGAGTTTGGCGTCGGTCGGGTTGCTGAGGAAGCCGCCTTCGATGAGGACGCCGGGGATGGAGATGTCGCGGATGACGACGAAGCGGGCGCGCTTGAGGCCACGGTCAGCCATGCGCGTTTTCATCACGAGTGCGGCGTGTGAAGCGGTGGCGAGGGCCATGTTCTCCTGGTCGCGGGAGTTGCCGTTGCACTCGCGGAAGTCGGAGACTGCGGGGCCGTCGGCCATCATGCTCGGCACGCCGCACGGGGCGAGGGTGTAGGATTCTACGCCGGTGCCCATTCCGCCGTGGTTGAAGTGGATAGAGATGAAGATGGCGGACTTCTGCGCGCTGGCGATGGCGGCGCGGTCGTCGAGCGGGATAAAGTCGTCGGTGCTGCGGGTGAGGACGACTTTATAGCCAGCGGCGCGAAGGAGTTCCTTCGCGCGGAGGACGGTGTCGAGTGTGTAGTTCTTCTCCGCTCCGTAGATGGAGGTGGCCCCGCTATCGTGCCCGCCGTGCCCGGCATCGAGGACGACGGTGTCGATGGGCACGGAGTTTTTGATGCGGCTGGGGCGCATGACGGGCTCGACGAGTTTGACGAGGTCCATCCGCGAAATACAGAGTTGGCCGTTGTGCTCGACGATGGGGTAGCTGAGAATGAACTTGAGGTTGTTAATGAAGAACTCCACCGAACCCGCCGCCGCGCGGAGGCTGCGTGAATTACTCGATGCGACGACCTCATTCCCGTCGCGCTGTACGTTCTTGAGGCCGTAAAAGTCTGCCACATTCCCCATGGAAATATAGTCGCGCCCCCCGACCGAGTAGAGAACCCAATCCGAAGCATGAGATACCGCGAGTAACGCGAAATAGGCGATGAGTGACAGAATCGTCCGAGCCATTGATAATACGGGACTCTGCCTGATTCTCAGATGTTTCCAAGTCAATTCCCCATGCGGATCGGCTTTGGGCTTTGAACGCGAGGGCGTGAGGTGTGTCTCACCGAATAATCCGTGCGACCTTTCAGGGTGCGGTGTGTTTACTAAATCCATGTCATTCCCATCTTGCCTTTTCTCGCTGCCAATCTTCCAGCGACTACAGTTGACCTCGCCGAATCGGGCGACTACACCGCGCGGCGTGTTGCGCCCATCTATTCTTTCTTCGCTCATTCTTGCTACGTCTGCTTTTGCTCAGGTTCCACCTCCGGTACCCGCTCCGACGCCGCCGCAGGCCAATCCAGTCGTGCCGAATGCTCCGGCAGCTCCCGTGCTTGGCGCTCCAGCGGTTGTCCCGGCAGTCCCAGGCGCAACGGTGGCAAACCCAAACCCAGCAGCAGTGCCGAATGGGGAGGAACTCGTGCAGGTGGAATACGTCGGTGCAGATGCGGCAAACGTGATTCGCGATCTCGAAAAGTGGGTGGGCAATGGCCGCCATTACATCATGGGCAATGCGCCACTGGGGACGATCAATTTCCACCTCTCCGAGCGGGTGCCGAAGAGCGAGCTGATCAAGCTGCTGGAGATGACCCTCCTAATGAACGGTATCGTGCTCTCCCCCACGGAAGACGCCCACATTTGGAAGGTCTCCGGCGGCGGCATCAACCCGAAGAGCGTCGGCATCCCGTTCATTGATCGCGAGGAACTGCTCCCAGAGAACGAGCAAGTGGTGACGTATCTCTTCAAGCTCGAATGGGCCGACCCGACGGAGCTGGCGCAGCTCATCTCCGGGCAGATTCTCGTCGCAGGTCAGACTCAGGTGATGAGCGTCGTGCCGCTACCCAAGGCGAACGCGCTCCTCGTCTCGGAGAACTCGTCACTCATCCGCACGCTCATCCGCATCGTCAAAGCGATCGATACCAAGCCAGCGGAAGTCGTGAGCGAGTTCATCACACTGGAGCACGCGAAGGCGGAGGACGTCGTCACGGCTCTGGAGAAGCTCTTTGAGAAAACCCAGCAGCAGACCAGCACTCCCGGCCAGCCCGGCCAGCCGAACCGCGTGCAGCGGACGGTCACCGGCCCCGATGGCAGCCCGCTCCCCGGCGGCGTGCCGAATCCCAACGCCGCAGCGAACGATGCGAACGTCTCGATTGAGTTTAACGGCGGCATCGGCACCGAGGACAATATTGTCGTCGGCAAAGTCAAAATCACTGCGGATAAACGGACCAACCGCATCCACGTCGTCGCACGCCCCGTGGCGATGAAAGTCATCAAGCCGCTCATCAAAGAATACGACATGGATGTGAAGCTGAACATTCCAGCCATCCGCGCGCTGAAGTTCCGCCCGGTGGAGGAAGTCATGGACGCCGTCGTCGCAGCCATCAAAGATCCCGGCGAGCGCGAGGGCGGTGGCAGCACGGGCGGGGCGACCGGAACCACAGGGCAGCGCCCCGGCCAGACGAATACGAACAACAATTTGAACAACAACAACGGCAACAACCGTTTTGGCAGCAACAGCAGCCTCGGAGGCAGCAGCGGCACCAACGTGGAAGAGTCCCTCTCCACCGGCGACCGCGAAAGCACGCCGCTCGTGCAGGAGCTCAAGAATGGAACCATCATTGGTGACCGCCTCACCAATAGCGTCGTCGTCATCGGGGCATCCGATATTAAAGACAAAGTATTCGCCCTCATCGACCAGCTCGACACCCGCCCAAAGCAAGTGATGATTTACACCATCATCGGCGAGTTGACACTCAAGGACGACGAGAGCTACGGAGTGGACTACATCCTCCGCAACGGCGGCCTACTCAACGGCGCAGGCACCGGCACGACGACCGCTGGCACCAGCACGGCCCCGCTCGGATTCTCCGGAACGGACCAGCCGATCCTGAACCTGAACAACCTCATCTCGCAGCAAAACATCACACGGGCACTCACCGCCGGCAGCGGTGGCCTCGGTGGATTTGTCATGGCGGGCAACTCATTCGACGCGGTGCTCAAGGCTCTGGAGACGACGAACCGCTTCCGCGTCATCACCCGCCCGAGCATCTTCACGAAGAACAACAAAAAGGCCACCATCACCAGCGGTGAAGAAGTCCCCGTGCCGACAAGTTCGCTCACGTCCTTCACCGGCAATACGAACGGCACTTCGCCGCAATCCTCGACGCAGATTCAGTTCAAGCCCATCCAGCTCAAGCTCGATGTCGTCCCGCTCATCAATAAGGACAACGAAGTCTCCATGGAGATCGTCCAGAACATCTCTGAGCGCTCCGGCACAACGCGCATCGATAACAACGACATCCCAAACATCTCCCAGCGCGCTCTAAAGACCAACGTCTCCGTGCCGAACAACTCCACTCTCGTCCTCGGCGGGCTCATTAAAGAGTCCAACTCCAACGACTCGGGCGGCATCAATAAGCTGCACAATATCCCGCTCATCGGTGGGCTCTTCGGCAAGAAATCCAAAGTCAAGACTCGCACTGAACTCGTCATCATGCTCCGCCCCGTCGTCACGGAAGGACCAATCGATGCCATCCAACTCCGCGAGAAACATCTGGAGCCGATGAACATCCCGCCCGACCTCGAAAGCGCCATTTACAACGCCAACATGCGCCAGACGATCCCCAAGGCCAAAGTCCTCAAACCCGCGCCGACCGTTCGCGCCAGCAATCCCGATATCCGTCGCTAAATGAGCCAGCTACGCTCTTTGCTCGAAGCCCTGCTCGCCGCAGGCTGCGACGACGCCACCGCCGCCGAGCTTCTCGCCATCAAGCCGCCCGCAGGCAGCACTTGGACCGTCGAGGCGCTGAACTCCGGCAAAGTGGATGAGTCCAAGCTCACCGCCGAACTCGGGCGCATCTTCCGCACGCCCGTCGAGCCCATCGATGGCGCAAACGTGGACCGCCAGACGCTCCAACTCATCTCGGGCCGCATCGTCTTTAAGCACCACATCCTCCCCATCTCGCAGGACGAAGCAGGCGTCATCACCCTCGCCACGTACGACGTATTTAATCAGACCGCCCGCAAGCTCGTTATCCAACAGCTCGCTGGCAAAAAAGTCCGCTGGCAACTCACCCCGCGCACCCAGCTCCTCCGCGCCCTCCGCACGGCCTACGGAGTCGGTGCTGATGTCTTCGAGGAAATCCTCAAAAACAACCGCGCCTACGACGCCATCGAGCAAGACTCCACGCTCGACATCACCAGCGACGACCCCGAGGCCAGCGTCGTTAAATTCGTCAACCAAGTCATCCGCGAAGCTATTACCGAGCGCGCCACAGACATTCACGTCGAGCCACTGGAAAACGACCTCCGCATCCGCTACCGCATTGACGGAATTTTGCACCCCATCGCGGTCCCGCCGCAGCTCCGCGTCCTCCAGAGCGCCATCATCTCCCGCCTCAAAGTCATGGCGCACATGGACATCGCCGAGCGCCGACTCCCGCAGGATGGACGCATCAATTTGACCACCCAAGCCGGCGCGATCGACGTCCGCGTCTCCACCATCCCGACGGTAAATGGCGAGTCCATTTCCCTCCGTTTGCTCTCCCGCACCGAGACGCTCACCTTCGGCCTCGACCGGCTCGACATGGGCGACTTCCAGATGCAGCAGATGAAGAACATGCTGGCCCTGCCGAACGGCATCATCCTCGTCACCGGCCCCACCGGCTCGGGAAAATCCACGTCGCTCTACTCGTTTCTCTCCAGCATCAACCAGCCGACGCGCCGCATCATCACCGTCGAAGAGCCCGTCGAATACCGCCTACCCGGCATCTCGCAGATCGACGTGAAGCCCGATATCGGCCTCACCTTCGCCAACGGCCTCCGCGCCATCCTCCGCCAAGACCCGAACATCGTCATGGTCGGAGAAATCCGCGATTTCGAGACAGCCGAAATCGCCATCCGCGCCGCCATGACTGGGCATCTTGTCTTCTCCACGCTGCACACAAACGACGCAGTCTCCGGCATCACCCGACTCACCGACATGGGCATCGAGCCCTTCCTCCTCGCCAGCGTCGTCCGCTGCTTTCAGGCCCAGCGCCTCGTCCGCACCATCTGCACCGAGTGCCGCGTCGAAGCCGCCTACGACCTCGACTATATAAAGAGCCTCGGCTTCGAGCCCCCACCCGGCGGGAAATTCTACAAAGGCAAAGGCTGCGACACCTGCCGCCAAACCGGCTATCGAGGCCGCCGCGCCATTTTTGAAGTCTGCGTCGTCAACGAAAACCTCCGCCGCATGATCATCCGGAAAGAAACCGGCAACGCGCTCAAGGTCCGCGCCATCAGCGACGGAATGGAAACCCTCCGCACCGACGGCTGGCGTCGCGTGATGAAAGGCCAGACGACCGTGGAGGAAATCGTCCGCGTCACACAATCCGA
Organism: Chthoniobacteraceae bacterium; assembly: GCA_947471505.1. Classification (GTDB taxonomy): domain Bacteria; phylum Verrucomicrobiota; class Verrucomicrobiia; order Chthoniobacterales; family Chthoniobacteraceae; genus SXWH01. The sequence continues at coordinate 72,638 of CANIWM010000018.1, forward strand.
CGACGACATGTCGGAGACGGATTAGTCGCCCACTTACAAAAAATTACCGCGCCGCGCCGGAATGACGTTGAACTTTTCTGCGTATCCCCTTTTCTCCCCCGCTCTATGCTCCGAATCCGTGCTTTTCAAGGCCTCGTGCCCGATCCCGCTCAAGTCGCAGACATTGCCTGCGTCCCGTATGATGTCCTGAATACTGAGGAGGCCCGCGTGCTGGCCGAGGGGAAACCAAACACTCTTCTCCGCGTGGATCGTGCAGAACTGGAACTACCAGCCGACACAAATCCCTACTCCGATGCGGTCTATGCTCAGGCGAAGAAAAACTTCGAGCGCCTGCAATCCGTGGGCGCTCTCCGCCGCGAGAGTGCGCCCGCCATTTATCTCTACCAACAGCGCATGGGCGCGCACACGCAGACGGGCCTCGCCGCTGTCTGCCACGTCGATGATTACGTCCACGAACGCGCCGAAAATCCGAACGCCAAAGACATCATCAAGAAGCACGAGAAGACGCGGAAAGACAAAGAAGACGACCGCACCAAACTCATCGGCACACTGAGCGCCGAGACCGGCCCCGTCTTCCTCACGTATCGTGGACAGCCGGAGATCGATGCCCTTATTGCTGCGCAGCAAAAGGGAACGCCGACTTACGATTTCACCGCACCCGATGGCATCCAGCACACCGTCTGGCGCATCATCGAGCCCTCAGTGCTGACCTTGCTTCAAGACGAGTTTGCAAAACTACCCGCCGCCTATGTCGCAGATGGGCACCACCGCACGGCAAGCGCCGCTCGCGTGGCGCTGGAGCTTCGCGGCAGGGGTGCGAGCACAGTGGATTCCGACTGGTTCCTGTGCGTGCTCTTCCCCGGCAATCAGCTCCAGATCATGCCCTACAACCGCACCGTGAAAGACCTGAACGGTCACACGAAAGAGCAGTTCCTCGCGAAAGTCGGCGCGGCATTTTCGCTGAGCCCGGCCACTTCCCCCAAGCCCGAGCAGCCCGGCGACATCCGCATGTATCTCGACGGGCAATGGCACGCGCTCGCTTGGAAACCAGCCGCCGACGCCAACCCCATCGCACGCCTCGACGTGGAAGGGCTTCAGGTGCGCTTGCTCGCGCCCGTCCTCGGCGTGGACGACCCACGCACCAGCAAGCGCGTGGATTTCATCGGCGGCATTCGCGGGACGGATGAACTCGTGAAGCTCGTGGATAGCGGGAAAGCCGCCGTGGCTTTCTCGATGTATCCGACCACCGTGCAGCAGCTCATGGACATCGCCGACGCCGACCAAATCATGCCGCCGAAGAGCACATGGTTTGAGCCGAAGCTGCGCTCGGGGCTGTTCGTGCATACGTTTTAGATTATGGCAAAAAACGAAAAAGGCATCTGCTTCCTCGCTGGCGCAGGACCGGGCGATCTCGGACTCGTGACTCTCAAAGTGCGCGATGAAGTCTCGCGGGCGGACGTGATTATTTACGACGCGCTGTGCAACCCGGAGATTCTCAAATGGGCACCGCAAACCGCCGAGATCATCTACGCCGGGAAGCGCGCCAACCAGCACGCGCTCAAGCAAGACGAGACGAACGCCCTGCTCGTCGCGAAGACCGCCGAGGGCAAGCGAGTCGTCCGGCTGAAGGGCGGCGATCCTTTTGTCTTCGGGCGCGGCGGCGAAGAGGCGGAGGAGTTGGCGAAGGCCGGGCTGCGGTTTGAAATAATCCCCGGCATCAGCTCGATCATCGCTGCGCCTGCGTATGCCGGCATCCCCGTCACGCACCGCGAACACACGGCGCAGTTCACCGTTTTCACTGGGCACGAAGACCCGACGAAGCCCGAAAGCACACTCGATTACGCGGCGCTCGCGGCAAATCCCGGCACGAAGATCATGCTGATGGGAGTGGAGCGCATCGGCGTCGTCGCGGCAGAACTCATCAAGCACGGAGCAATCGCCGTTTTGCCCGTGGCCCTCGTCCGCTGGGGTACGACGGGGCGGCAGGAGACGCTCGTCGGCACGCTCGGCGACATCGCGGGAAAGGTCGCGGCGAGTGGGTTCAAAGCGCCCGCCGTCTGCATCATGGGCGAAGTCGTTTCGCTGAGGGAAAAGCTAAACTGGTTCGAGACGCGCCCGCTTTTTGGCAAGCGCATCGTCGTCACCCGCACGCGCAAGCAAGCCGGGGCGCTGTCCTCGAAGCTGCGGGAACTCGGGGCCGATGTCATCGAGCTGCCGACCATCCGCGTCGAGCCGCCGAAGGACCTACTGGAGTTCGGCCAGCTCGTCCGCGACACCTACACGTATGATTGGCTCGTCTTCACCTCGCCGAACGGCGTGGAGGCATACTTCGAGATGTTCTACCGCATCTTCAAAGACGCGCGGGAAATCGGCGGCGTGCGCATCGCCGCCATCGGCCCCGCGACCGCTGCGAAGGTGCGCGAATACCACCTCACCGTGGACCTCCAGCCGGAGGAATTCGTCGCCGAGGGAGTCGTCGCCGCATTTAAAAAAGAAGGCGATGTGGAGAACCTGAAAATCCTCATCGCTCGCGCCGAGACCGCCCGCGACGTGCTGCCCGAGACGCTCAGCAAGCTCGGCGCAATCGTGGATGTCGCCGTGGCCTACCGCACCGTCCCCGAGACGGAAGACGTGAGCGGCGGCGTGGCGCGGTTCCGCGAAGAAGGCGCAGACCTCATCACCTTCACCAGCTCCTCCACCGTGGAAAACTTCCTCGCGTTGAAACTCCCGATGCCCGCCGGGATGAAGGTCGCCAGCATCGGCCCCATCACCTCGAAAACCGTGAAAGACCACGGCCTCGCCGTGGATGCCGAAGCAAAAAACTTCGACATCCCCGGTCTCATCGCTGCGATCGAAAAACTCTACGGAGCGTAGGGTAAAGTGGTCGTCCTTAGCATGGGTAAGAATTACACGGTCTTCGCACTCGCGCTGCTCTCCCTCCCGCTTGCCGCCGAGGATTTCCAAGGCTCCGATCATCCTCTGGAGTATGATCAGGAGCCGATCAAATACAGCGAGACGCAGCCCAACGACCCGGTTGCCGCGCTTCAGGCGAAGATACTAAGCGGCGAGGTGAGCCTCGGGTGGGACGACAAATTCGGCTACCTGCCCGCTGTCCTCGATGCCTTCAAAGTGCCTCGCGCCTCGCAGATGCTGGTCTTTTCCAAATCCTCCCTGCAACGAAAGAACATCTCGCCCGACAATCCCCGCGCCATCTTTTTCAACGACGACGTTTACATCGGCTACGTCCCCGGCGCACCGCTGATGGAAATCTCTGCCGTGGATCCCCTTCTCGGCGGCACGTTCTACTCGCTGGAGTTGGAGAAAGTGCGCAAGCCCAAGTTCGTCCGCAGCACCGAGTGCCTCTCCTGCCACGGCGGGCAGCGTTCGCTCGGCGTGCCGGGGCACATCCTCCGCAGCGTGCCCACGGACGAAGCAGGCGAACTCCTCACGCAAGAAGAAGTCCGCGACATCAACCACTGCACGCCCATCGCAGACCGCTGGGCCGGATGGTACGTCACCGGAAAATCCAGCGCCCATCGCGGCAATCTCAACGGAGAAAAAGACCTCGCCACTTTCAAAGACGACCCGCTCGCCAAGGCCAACGCCAGCGACCTCAGCGCCTACTTCGATCAGTCCAAGCACCTCACTACCGGCAGCGACATCGTCGCTTTCATGGTCCTCGAACATCAGGCCCACATGCACAACTACATCGCCCGGCTCAACATTGATGCCCGGCAGATGCTCGCCGCGTACGGCCACGTCCGCTACATGCGCTCGCAGGTTAGCGCCTTTTTGCGCTACCTCCTTTTTACCGAAGAAGCACCGCTCCTCTCGCCCGTCAGCGGCGACCCGGCATACGTCCAAGCCTTCACCGCCACATCCATCCGCGACAGCAAGGGCCGCAGCCTCCGCGACTTCGATTTGCAAACGCGGATGTTCAAGTATCCCTGCAGCTTCCTTATCTACACGCAGTCGTTCGACGCGATGGCTGAGCCGATTAAGGCCGTCATCCTGCAAAAGCTCTTCGACATCCTTACAGGCAAAGAGACCGACGAGCAGTTCGCGAAAATAGCCGCCGAAGACCGTCTCGCAGTGCTTGAGATCCTGCGGGAAACGAAGAAGAACCTCCCCGACTATTGGCGAAATTGAACGCCCCGGAAGCACCGTGGTCAAAAGGTCATGCTTCCGACCTTGCCGAGAATCCAACGCCCTGCCACCGTCCGCTCCGTGAAATATCTATCGCTCCTCGCACTTACTTTCCTCGGCGGCTGCCACACCTTTACGCAGCTCAGTGTCACCGACCTTTCCGGCGATCCGATCTCTACATGGGTCGCGGAGGGCCGCGTCCGCAAAGTGCCCGAGGGCTACCTCATCAAAGCCGTCGAACGCAACACCCCGACGCCCTACGCCACAAATAATCGTTACCCGAACGGGCGCGCCGCCACCGTCATCGGACCAAACATTATCCTGCAAGAAATCGACAAGCCCGCATGGCTCGTCGAACTCGACGGAAAGTAATCCTCGATGCGCCGCGCTCTTCTCCTCCTTGCCGTCGCATTAAGCGTCCGCGCCGATACGCTGGTGGAGAAGACCACCTTCCGCGATGCGCCCGCGTGGCGGATCACCGATGGCATCACCGAGGCGATCATCGTCCCGTCCTACGGCGGACGCCTCATGCGCTATGGAAAGATCGGCGGGGAAAATTGGCTCTGGAACGGGCAACCCGACGAACTGGGCGAATACATGCGCTGGGGTGGCGACAAAACCTACCCGGGCCCGCACAGCATGTGGAGGTTCACCGCAAAGAAAAGCTGGCCACCACCCGCGCCGGACACCACCGAGCACGCGGTGGAGAAAACGGCGACTGGCATCATCACCACCAGTCCGCCTTGGGATGACTACGGCGGCGCGAGAGTCGTCCGAGAGTATGCTTTTGAAAACGGCGACCTCGTCATCCATCACCGCATCACCCGTGTCGCAGACAGCGCCGTGCCCGTCGCCGTGTGGGTCATCACCCAATGCGAACCGAGCATCGCCTACATCCCGCTCCCCAAAAAATCGCCCTACAAAGACAATGTCTTTTGGTTCGACTGGTCCAAGCGCAGCACTGGCGAAAACCTCGTCTCTCCCACTCTGCTCGAAATCCGCCCCACCGTTGGAGAAGTATTCAAGCTCGGCGCACACCCCGAGCGACCCGCACTCGCCGCAGTCCGCAACGGCATGCTCTTTCTCCAGCGCGCAGAAGTCGAAATCACCGTAAAAGGCGAAGCCGCCCCGCGCCGAGCCCCACGCGACCCCGGAGCGCAATACCCCGAGGGAGCCGACGGTGCCGGGCTCTCCGTGGAGTTTTACCACCACAACCTCCCGCCGCCGCGCCACTACATTGAGCTCGAACTCCTCTCCCCGCTCCGCCCGGCACGCGAAGGAGCAGCGCTCACCACCCGGTGGAGCCTCCACGACATCGGAGCCCGCCCAGCCGCAGAAGCCGCAGCGGAACTGCTGCAAAAGTAGCTACGCTTGCGCCACCGGCACGAGGATGGCGTCGCGCATCCCGTGGACGATCTTTTTATCCGCCGGGACGATCGTAGCGAGCGCACCACCGAGTTGCACTTCGCCTTCGGTGACGAAGTAATATGGGCAAAGACGAACGCGACCTTTCATCGTGCGAACTTCGCCCGTCGCAGGGTCGAAATACGGATGCTCGATGAGCCGCGTGTGGGCGAATCGCATGAGCACGTTTGGGTGATGTGGAAAGTCGGCAAGCGCGCCTGCGATGGCCGCAGCCCACTCCGTCTGCGACACATCGGAGCCGATGGTCACGCCTCGGCTGCCCCACGCCTCGGGGGAAAAGCCGCTGACTTTGAGCACGAGGTCACGCTGCTTTTGGGAGAAAGCGGCGAGTTCATCCCACGAGTGGATTTCAAGGCCGGGGATGACAGCGTGGTGCGGCAGCGGTGTGGGGTCGAGCGCCCAGGACATCGGGATATGCTTCTGCAATTCCAGCCAGTGATTCTCCCGTAGCTCGCGCCGCCAGAAGTCGCGCAACGGGCGCATCCAGAAGAGCGCGAGCCACAGTTTCTCCTCCAGCCACGGCTTGATGGGTGGCGTGATGCGCGCGGTGCTTTCGAGGATTTGCTGGATGCCGGAGATGTTCGGCAGATCGAACAGCTCGAAGAAACGGTAGAGCGATTCGGACGTGGGCTTCGCGTGCTCGGCGGATTGGACAGTCCAGTTTGCATCCGCGACAGAACGAGCGAGCCACTGCATCTCGGGGCGATAAGTAGAGGACTCTTCGCTCACGAGAATGTCCGCCTTTTCGCCAAGGATACTGCGGAAGCCGCGCATCATTCCATCGCCGCCGCCGACGAGGTCAAAGCCCGCGCTCGCATACGTCTGCGAGAGCCAACCTGTGAGCCCTATGCCGCCAGGCACGCTGTCCAGTTCAGTAATTGCGAAGCCTTCCGGCGTGAGCAGCAAGTCGGGCCGGATGACGCGCGGCAGGTCGGCGCGAAACTTTTTTTGCCGGGCAAAATCGAGCAGCTCGGCGGGCTTCCCACGGTCGAGGTAATCGGCGACCCACGCGGGCGCTTTGCCGGAGAGGCTGCGGTAATAGAGATCATTCGCCGCACGCTGGAAGAGCTGGAGCCGATGGCCGAGCCTCTCAAGTTGCTGGACGGTCGCCGCGTCGAGCAGCAGCGGTTGCGGGGAAAAGAGGAAGTCTTTCTCCGCAAAAAGCCCCTCGGGTGGAAAGGCGGCTCGGAGTTGTGCTTGGGGGAGTTGCAGCGCGCTTGGGCTCATTATCCCCTCACCTGCCCGTTGCCACGCAGGACGTATTTGTAGGTGGTCAATTCCTCCAGCGCCATCGGGCCGCGAGCGTGGAGCTTGTCGGTGGAGATTCCAATCTCCGCCCCAAACCCAAACTCGCCTCCGTCGGTGAAGCGCGTGCTGGCATTCCAATAAACGGTCGCGCTATCCACTTCGGCGAGGAAACGCTCAGCCTCGGCAGCGTTTTCGGTGATGATGCAATCGCTGTGATGCGAGCCGTGCGTCTCGATATGCTCGATGGCTTCGGCAGGTGAATCGACGACTTTCACCGCAAGGATCAGGTCGAGGAATTCCGTGCGGAAATCGTTTGGCGTGGCGTGCGTCACGAGTTGAGCGTTGAGCGTTGAGAGTTGAGAGAACGCCCGATCGTCGCAGCGGAGTTGCACGCCTTTTTCTAAAAGGGCATGGCCTACGGTGCTGGTGAAGTTTTCGAGGACGGCGGAGTGGACGACCACGGTCTCGATGGCGTTGCAGACGCCGGGGCGCTGCACTTTGGCGTTGAGGATGAGGGCTTCGGCCATCGCGAGGTCGGCGGCGGCGTCCACATACATGGCGCAGATGCCGTCGTAGTGCTTGATAACGGGCATCCGAGCGTGGCGGACGACGGTTTCGATGAGCCCTTTGCCGCCGCGCGGGACGATGCAGTCGAGGTATTGATCCATCTCGCACATGTGCCGCACGGCTTCGCGGTCGGTGACGGGGATGAGCAGGATCGCATCGGCAGGCAACCCTGCTTTTGCGCCGCCCCGCGAGAGCGCGCTGGCGATCGCGACGTTGCTCTCGATGCTCTCGCTGCCGCCGCGAAGGATGGTTGCGTTGCCCGTCTTCGCGCAGAGGACGGCGGCGTCGGCGGTGACGTTCGGGCGGGATTCGTAGATGATGCCGATGACGCCGATGGGCACGCGCTTTTTCTGGATGTGGAGGCCGTTGGGCCGCGTCCAATCGCGGATGGATTCGCCCACTGGATCGGGCAACGCCGCAACCTGCCGCACACCGTCCGCCATCGCGGTAAGGCGCTTCGCGTTGAGCGTGAGACGGTCGAGCATCGCCGCGCTGAGACCATTGGCCCGAGCCTTCTCCAAATCGCGGGCATTGGCGGCGAGGATGTCGGCCTCAGCAGCCATCAACTCGTCCGCCATCGCGATGAGGCCCGCGTTTTTTTGCTCCGTGGTGATCTGGCGCATCAGCCGCGCAGCAGCCCGCGCGCGCCGTCCGTATTCAAGAATCTGTTCCGCAAGTGTCATCTCTTCTCACTGCGCACGAGCGGCGGCAGAGTCAAGCGAGCAGCCCACCGTGCGCACTGGTCGGCCTATGGCTCAAAACGCAAAATGACCGAAGTGCTCACAATTTAGCGCGTTCGTCGCACGATTTTGCTTTGCACGGAAGGGCGCGCTCGCAATGTTCCGACCTTTCTCGTGAGCAACGAATCCATGAACAATCCACTTCGTGAGGGGCTATCAAATCGGCCAATGCCCCAGCCGTGCAATGTCGTTATCTTTGGTGCGTCGGGCGATCTGACGTTCCGCAAACTGATCCCGGCGCTTTACAACCTCGCAGCCGATGGAGACTTGCCGGGAGCGGCAAATATCATCGGTTTTGCCCGCCGGGATAAGTCCGACGAAACTTGGCGCACCGAGCTGAAGGAGACGACCGCGAAGTGCTCGCGCTCGGGCCTCAGCGAGGAAATCTGGGCCGGCTTTTCCAAGCGCATCTATTACCACGTCTCCGAGTTTGGCGACGCAGCGGGATACAAGGCGCTGGCAGAGAAACTCGACGCTCTCGATGCAGCCTCCGGCACACGCGGCAACCGCCTTTTTTATCTCTCGGTCTCGCCAACGGAATACGAGGGCATCTTCAATCAACTCGCTGCTGCGGGGCTGAATGATGCGAAGATTGGCGCTTGGACACGCGTCATCGTAGAGAAGCCGTTCGGCACCGACTCCGCCACCGCGAAAGCGCTGAACGAGTGCATCGCCAAAGCATTCCAAGAGCGCGACACGTATCGCATTGATCACTATCTCGGCAAGGAGACGGCGCAAAACATCATGGTCCTCCGCTTTGCGAATAGCATCTTGGAGCCGCTGTGGAATCACCGCTACGTGGACCACGTCCAGATCACCAGCGCCGAGACGCTCGGAGTCGAAGGGCGCGGGCCTTATTACGACAAAGCGGGCGCGCTGCGCGACATGGTGCAGAGCCATCTCGTCCAGCTCATGTGCCTCGTCGCCATGGAGCCGCCATCGAGCCTCAGCGCCGATGCGATCCGCGATGAGAAAGTGAAAGTCGTCCGTGCGCTCCGGCGTCTCGAAGGCGACGGCGTGGGCCGCGACATCGTGCGCGGGCAATACGACGAAGGCAGCATCGGCGGCAAGCAAGTGCCCGCTTACCGCACCGAAGAGCGCGTGAACCCGAAGAGCGAGACGGAGACGTTCGTCGCCCTGCGGATGCACGTAGATAACTGGCGCTGGCACGGCGTCCCCTTCTACATGCGCGTCGGAAAGCGGCTCGCAAAAGGCGGCGCGGAAATCGCCATCCAGTTCAAAGAAGCACCCGGCGTGCTCTTTAACACCGCCGAAGCCCCGCTCGGCGCGAACCAGCTCGTCATCCGCATCCAGCCCGACGAAGGAGTCTCCCTCCGCCTGCAATGCAAAGTGCCCGGCAGCACCCTTCGCATTGAGCCGGTGAAGATGGATTTCCACTACGGCACGAGCTTTGGAAAACAGAGCCCCGAAGCCTACGAACGCCTCATCCTCGACGCCATGAGCGGCGACGCCACCCTCTTCGCCCGCCGCGACGAAGTCGAAGAAGCATGGCGCTACGTCGATGTCATCGAAAACGCATGGCACGCCAGCGAAAACCCGCCGCCGCTTTGCCCATACGCCTCCGGTTCATGGGGACCGAAGGAAGCCGACGAACTTTTGAGCCGCGATGGTCGCGAATGGCGGAGGATGTAATATGGGCGCATTCGATTCACTCGGAACGCCGGTCGAAGTCTCCGCAATCGGCAAGGAACTCAAAAAGCTGTGGTCTGCTGACCAGACACGGACGCGGGCAACGTTGTTTAACTTTGCCATCATCTGCGAAGGAGAAGCAGCGATGCAAACGAGCACCGAGTTGCTGGAGAACTTCATCGGTAGCCACGCATTCCGCGCTGTCCTCATCGGCATCGAACCCGGACCGACCGACTCCGTGCAAGCATGGATCAACGCCCGCTGCTACCTTCCAAAACGAGGTGCAAAACACGTCTGCTCCGAGCAAGTCTCACTTTACGTGAAGGGAAATGTGAAGCGCCTCCTGCCAAACTTGCTCTTCAGCCAGCTCGACTCCGACCTCCCGCTTACGCTCCTCTGGCGCTGCGAAAGCTCCGACCAGATGGACCCTGAAATCTGGCGCTGGGTGGACCGCGTCATCTTCGACACCGCCGCATGGCAGCAGCCTCGACAGCAGATTAGCGCGCTCCGCCGTCAACTCGGCAGCGGACGCACCGTCATGTGCGATCTTGCTTGGACGCGCTCCCTACGCCTCCGCCAAGCCCTTGCGCAGATTTTCGACTCCGAGAACATTGCAGCCCTGCATCACATCAAGAGTGTGAAAATCACCCATGCTCCGGGCGCACGCTCCAGTGCCGTACTCGTCCTTGGTTGGCTGGCCGCGCAACTCGGCTGGTCCGCACACGGCCCCTCGGGCAATCACCTTCGGATGGAAGGCGAACACGGCCCAGTCACCTGCGATCTGAGCGAAGAGGCCGGCGCAGTCATCTCCCGAGTCGAACTCATCAGCGATCAATTGACCGTCACCGCCTCGCGCATCTCAGGAATCCCGTTCCTGAACATCTCAGCGAAGAGTGCAGACGGACGCAGCACTGAATTCATCATGCCCGCCGACGGCGAAAGTGCCGCCGACACGCTCAACGACGAACTCGGAAGCTGGGGCCTGCACCGCGTCTATTCCAAAGCACTCACAGCGGCAGAAACGCTGCTGTGATGAGGTAGTCGCTCACCCAGCGGTAGCGCCGACATTCTGATTGCCCGATTCCGTCCTTCGCGGATAAACCGCTCCCCATGCACGCCCGAATACACCGCCGCGCGGTTCGTCCGCACCTTGTAGCCGATGATTTCTAAGCTGCCGCGATGGGTCTGGGCTGGCGCGTGGGCGCTGGCTTTCGTCGCAGGCATCGTCAACGTCGTTGGCCTGCTAGGCTTCGAGCATCAGGCCGTCACTCATCTTACCGGCACTACGTCCATGCTGGCGGCGGCCTTGGCAGCCCACGATGGCGCGGCTGCCCTCCACTTCTCCGCCATCATCGGCTCTTTCGTCGCGGGCACTGTGTTGAGCCTAAAAACGGCAGTTGAACGGATTTTCAGAGAAAAATGAGCCTTGGACGGGTGAGTGATTTTCAACTGCTCCGCAGTTGGCAATTTCCAGAGTAAAATACCCTATTTTTCGGCCTCAAAAACGGGGTCAACTGCCGTTTTTAG
>CANIWM010000019.1 GCA_947471505.1 Chthoniobacteraceae bacterium
CCTAAAAACGGCAGTTGACCCCGTTTTTGAGGCCGAAAAATAGGGTATTTTACTCTGGAAATTGCCAACTGCGGAGCAGTTGAAAATCACTCACCCGTCCAAGGCTCATTTTTCTCTGAAAATCCGTTCAACTGCCGTTTTTAGGTTCATTTGTTCCGTCGCTGGCGACTAAATACCGCCAACGAGAAGTTTTCCGCGCAGACTTCCACCTGCGGAACTCGAGTTACCGCCCCTTGCGCACTACCTTCGGCTCGGGCAGGAGTTCGATACCGTCTTCGGTCATCGCAATGCGGCGGCTTTTGTAGAGTGCGCCGAGCGCTTGCTTGAATGCTTTCTTGCTCGTCCCAAATTTCGTGAAGACTTCGCCGGGGCTGCTGCGGTCGTTCAGAGGGAGCTTGCCGCCATTGGCTTTGAGGGCTTCGAGGATTTTCTCGGTGAGTGGGGCGACTCGCTCTTGGTAATGCGCGAGCTCGATGCTGAGGTCGATCTTCCCGTCGGGGCGGACGACGCGGACGTAAGCATCCATCTTCGCGCCGACTTGGAGCATCACACCGAGATCGGTTCGATAGAGCAGCCCCCAATGCGCTCCTTCGACGATGGCTTTGTAGCCGAGCGGCGTCTCGCCGACGACGAGGATGCCGACGCGCTGCTTTGGCTCATACTTGGGCGGCGTGAGGTTGAGCAGTCCATCAAACTGCGTCGTGGCCACGATCCGGTCGCTCCTTTTATCCACGTACACGAAGACGACGATGCTGTCGCCAATGGCGGGCCTGTGGCTGAGTTCGCGGTTTGGGAGCAGCAAATCTTTGCTCAGCCCCCAGTCGAGAAATGCGCCAATGCGAGCGTGTCCGCCGACAACTTTCAGCGAAGCAAACTCACCTACCCGAGCAAGCGGCGTCTCGGTGGTGGCGACCATCCGATCCTCGGAATCGCGATAAACGAAGACGTCGAGCACATCACCGATTTTGTTGCCGGGCTGAATATAGCGCCGCGGCAAAAGAAGTTCGCCGTGGGTTCCGCCGTCGAGGTAGAGCCCGTGCTCGGTTTCGCGCAGGATGGGGAGTTGATTTCGCTTGCCGATGACTGCCATAGTTTACTCCTTCACTCGCTTGAAATTCACTTCCACGACACGCCGCCCGTCGGCCTTGGTGACGGTCGCCTCGAAGTCTTCGATGCGCGTCCTCTCGCCGACCGCCGGGAGGTGCCCGAGGAGTTGGGTAATATACCCGCCGACAGTGCTGACTTCGCTACTTTCCAGATCGAGCGAAATCATGTCGTTCAACTCGTAGAGCCCGAGGCTGCCTTCGACGACAAATTCATCCTGAGTGACTTTACGCATCTCTGGCTTGGCTGAGTCGAACTCGTCTTGAATTTCGCCTACGAGTTCTTCGAGCACGTTATCCAGCGTCACAATACCCACCGCGCCGCCGTATTCATCTACCACGAGGGCAATGTGGCCGTGGCTTTTCAGGAAGAAATTGAGCAGCTTTTCCAGCGGCATCATCTCCGGGACGGTGGGGAGTTCGCGGCGGATTGAGTCAATATTCGGCGAGCCACCTTCGAGCAGGAGCTTGACTAGGTCTTTGATGTGGACCAACCCGAGAGTATCATCGAGATGCCCACGGCAGAGCGGGAATCTCGTGTGCCGTGACACCTCGGCACGCTTCATATTCTCGTCGAATGTGTCCTCGGTGTTCAGGAAAATAACATCGCCGCGTGGCGTATGGATGTCGCGAACGACGCGCTCGCGAAGGTCCAGCGCATTTAAGAGCAACTCCCTTCCGAGTTGGCTGACTTCCCTAGCGTTCGCGCTTTCCGCGAGAATCACGCGGAGCTCTTCCTCGGAATGCGCCAACTCGCTTTCGCCCACTGGCTCAATACGAAACGTCTTCCTCAACACAAGGTCCGCCGTCTTATTCAGCAGCCAAATGAATGGCTTAAACAACGTCACAAACCACTGGAGTGGCCCCACAAGCCGCAGCGCGACACCCAACGGATTACGAATGCCGATGTATTTCGGCCCCAACTCGCCAATAATGATATGGAGAAACGTAATAAACGTCAGCCCAAGCGCCCACGCAATCGGCGCGGCCAGACTGTGCGACAGCCCCATTTTCGCAAACAGCGGGTCGAGAAGCCGCTCCATGTAAGGCTCGCCCATCGCGCCTAGCACAAGGCTCGTCACCGTCACCCCAAACTGAGTCGCCGACAAGTACGACTCCATGTGCCCAAGGATGTGCTTGGCCAGCTTAGCGCGGCTATCTCCCTCCTCCACCAGGGGGTCGAGTTGGCTGGAGCGCACCTTTACCAGCGAAAACTCTGCTGCGACGAAAAGCCCATTGAGCAAAACCAGCAGGAAAATACCGGCGAGATTAAAGAAGATCGTCCCGCCATCATCCCACTTGGCCACGAATTCGTGGGCCGAATCTGCGAGAAAAGGAAGGCTTGTCAGGATAGTCACTTGGAAAACGAACGAGTCGCAGACCGGATAGGTCTGCGACTCGGAAAAGGCTGCGGAGCTAAGGCGATTACCAGCTCGACTTCGTCACACCGGGGATGAGCCCGTGCGATGCAAGCTCGCGAACAGTAATACGCGAAAGTTGAAAGCGGCCAATGTAAGCACGCTTACGGCCAGTCGCATTGCAGCGACGGCTGAGACGGACAGGGCACGCATTACGCGGCAACAGGGATAGACCGACGTAGTCGCCAGTTTTTTTCATTTCAGCGCGGATTGCTGCGTATTTTGCCACAGTTTTTCCTTTGCGTTTTTCGCGTTCGAGCCAGCAGGTTTTTGCCATAGATAGATTAGTAAAAGAGGCGCGGAAAATAACGGCCAAGTCTCAGAAGGCAATCACTTTCTTCACTTTTCACACGTCACTGATGCAGTTGACCCGCGCCCTTCTGCCCCCACAGGGTCGCGACTCGATAATCCCCTGACGAACACTCACTCGCCCCGCGATGAGGGAATGCGCGGGCCACATAGTGCGGTGACTGGCGGACGATGGCAAGGAATGGAAACGGGCAGTCGCGCACCGATGTGAGTTTTACACGATAATGAGCTTCAGCGGTGTGGGTGCGAGCGTGGTGATGAGACCACCGCTCTTCACGATGATGAGTCCATCGATCGCTGTGTCGCCGTCGCCGAGGAGGAAGCCGACTGCGCCGACATTATCGACAAAGTCGAAGATTCCCGAGTTCACGTTATCTGCGCCGAAGACGCTGGCGTGGACGTTGTTGATCTGCGTGACGGCGTTGGCTGCGGTGAGGTCGCCCGCCACGGTACTGCTGTTCACAGCGAGGATCGCGGCGATGCGGGTGGCGGTGACGTTTATGATGCTTCCCGCAGCGCCCGTGGTGGCTCCAGTGCCACCGGTGCCGGCGAAGAGCCCGCCCATCTGCGTGGTGCCGATGCCGAATTGCGAGTTGCCGAGCCCATTCAGCCCTTTGCCGAAGTTGCCGATGTCGCCGATGATGGTGACATCATGGACACTGCCGCCGATACCGCCTGTGGCGCTGGCACCGCCATCGCCACCCGCGCCCCCGCGGAGGAACTGGGCGAAGCGAGCGACCGTAGCCGAAATCTTCTGCACATCGCCGCCCGCGCCACCGACGGAAGTGGATGCAACAAAGCCGCCACCGTCACCGGCGACGACGCTCAGGATACCCATCTTGCCGGTGATGTTCTCCACCAAGCCACCCGCGCCGCCGGTAGTGAATCCTAAGCCGCCGCCTCCACCAGTAACAGTGAGCGTGGATGTGGGGCCGGCAAGCGATACTCCGGAAACCTTGCCGCCTGCACCACCAGCCGCTCCGGTGCTGTCACCGCCGACGCCTCCGAGAACGGTGAATTCCGCATAGGTCTTTTTGTCCGTAAGTTTCAGCTCTGAGACAATGCCCGCAGCGCCGCCGGCTCCGCTCCCGGCGCTACCGCCCGCGCCGCTACCAAAGGAGAGCGTCGCACCCGTGCCCGCATTCCCCGCGAGCGTAAAGGCGGCGACTGATAGCGAGCCGCCCGTGCCTCCGGGCCCGCTGCCCGTGTTGACGCCACCGTCGCCTCCATCAGCGCTGAAGAGTGCTTGGAGTGAACCATTAAAAGTGAACGTGAGACCACTCGCGAGACCACCCGCACCGGCGGCAATCGCACTCGCAGAATCACCGCCGTTTCCTGCTGTGGCGTCGAACGTTCCCAAGTGGACTGCACCGCTGACAAAATTCACGCCGGCGAGGTCGCCGCCTTTTCCTGCCGCTCCGGTGGTCCCGCTCCCGCCCACTCCGCCTGTGAGGGATGTGATTCCAACGAGCGCAAGAGGTCCGACCGCGATGCTCGGCTTGAGCAGCGAGCCGCCGATGCCTCCTGTCGCTCCGCTGCCCCCATTGCCGCCGCCGATGATGATGTCGTGATTGGTGATGGCGCCGAGCTTCGCGCTGAGTCCTTGTGCCGTGCCTCCATTGCCCGCGATACCTGCAGTCGCGCCGCCCCCACCACCCGCCCTGTAGGTAAAGCTGCCGTTCAGAGCGCCAAGCACCGTGATCGCAGTGGTATCGAGCAGGCCACCCGCGCCGCCGCTGCCACCGGCAGTGCCAGCAGTTCCGCCCGCGCCGGATAGAACGCTCACATCATCCACGACCGGCACAGACAGCGTGAGGCGCCCGAGCGCGCCGCCAGTGCCACCGTCTCCACTCGTCGCTGCGTTGCCGCCTTTTTTAGCCTCGATGTCCGCCGTGCCGGAAATATGGCGTTTCACCGCAATTTTGACATCGACGAGGTTCCCCCCACGTCCGCCATCGCCAGCGCCCGTGCTCACATTTCCGCCGAAGCCGCTGACGATGCTGACATCGCTTCCGACTTCCACAGCCGAGATATTAAGCATGAGCGAATCACCGCCGCGTCCTGCATTCGCGCCGCGAGAACCGAGAGCAGAGCCTGCCGCGAAGTTCACGCCGCCGAGTGTATCCAAAACCGAGACGCTGCTCAGTTTGAGATCTCCGCCCGCGCCGCTCGCACCGGTGCCACTGTTCACCACACCGCCGCTTCCGCCGAGCAAGGCAACGGTGTTGAAAATGTTCGCCGCGCTGATTTTCACGCCGCTCACCATGCCCCCCGCGCCGCTCGTCCCTGCGGTTGAATTACCGCCGTTGCCACCGACAGCGTTCACCGACAATGCGACATCGCCCTTCACCGTGGAGGTGAAGTCGGACAGCACGCCCGCTGCTCCACCCGTGCCTCCGTTGCCGCCCGCGCCGGATACCGCGCCGATGCTGTTGCTGACTGCGCCTGCGCTGAATTTCACGAGCCCAAATGCCCCGCCCACACCGCCCGCGCCGCTGCCTGTATCGCCGCCGTCGCCCGAACTCGCGTCGAGAGACCCGACCGTTCCACCCGCCGCGATGATCGCATCGCGAAGGGAACCGCCCGCACCGCCCGCACCACTGCCGCTCCCCGAGCCCGCTGCGCCGCCGGCAACCGTCACCGTACCCGCAATCCCGCGCGAGACTGTGGCGGAAAAAAGTGTATTACCGCCGCCAGAGCCACCACTGCCGTTCGTCGGCCCGCCCGCGCCGCCGACTCCGCCAAACACCGAAACACCGCCCCCGACTTCGCCAGCCTTGAATTTCACCCGCGTAAGCAAGCCGCCAAAACCGCCCGTGTCGCTGCCATCCGCATTACCACCATCGCCTGCATCTGCGGTGAACCCGCCCGCCGTGCCCGCGACCGTGGCGCTCACATCGCTGAGGTCGCCGCCTTTTCCACCCACACCCGCCGTGCCCGACGTGGTGCTGCCGCCATCGCCCGAAGTCACATCAATCGTGCCGGTGCCCGCTGCGCTGAGCGTGAAGAATCCCAGCGCGCCGCCTACACCGCCAGCCCCCGTCGCTGTCCCGCTGCCACCGTTACCCGCTGCCGCCGTCGTTGAAGCGCCGATGGTCCGCGCCACCTTCACGCCAAAAGTCGTGAGCGCACCGCCGATGCCGCCCGTCGCCCCGCTCCCGCCATTACCCGCAGAGCCAAAGACACCGCCGAGCACCTGCCCAGCGCCGAGCTTCACATTAGAAAATATCCCGCCTGCCCCGCCCGCATCGCTGCCTGCGCCGCTGCCACCATTCCCCGCGCTCCCGCTGAAGCTGCTGATGACTCCCGTCGCTGCGACGGTGACAGCGCTGAAGTCGCCACCCTTGCCGCCCGCGCCGGAGGTGTTGTTCGCGCTGCCGCCGCTGCTTGCCGCTAAAGAGATCGCTCCCGCCGTGCCGAAGCTTGCCGTGAAGTGGTTCAACGCACCGCCCATTCCACCCGCGCCCGTGCCGTGGCCTGCGCCGCCGCTGCCGCTGATGGCCGTCGTCGCATCGACGCTGCCGATTTTCAACGTCGTATTACTGAGCGCTCCACCATTGCCGCCCGTGCCGGCTGTATTGCCTGCGCTGCCCGCATTGCCACCGGACAGTGCGAGATTGCCGGTGATGTTTGCAGCCGTGATTTTCACGAGGTCGAGAAAGCCCCCGCTTCCTCCGTTGCCGGTCAGTCGTCCCGTGACGCCATCGCCGGCATCCACACTCACGTTGCCAAAGATATTCGTAAGCGTGAGTGCGACGTTCGACACATCGCCTCCGCGTCCGCCGTTGCCAGTTCCTGTGCCACCGCCGCCCTTCGTGCCGCCATTGCCGCCAATCACGGCGAAATTGCCGAACTGCTTCCCAATCGTGGCCGTGACTTCGCTGAGGTTGCCACCGCCGCCGGTCGAGCCCGTATTGTTGTTCGTGATCGCACCGCCCTGCCCGGCGCGGATCGTGAAGTTGCCATCCATCAGGGTCTTCACACTTGCCGAGATTTTGCTCACCGTGGAGCCACTGCCCGAGAGTCCGCCCTCGGATGCGCCGCCGGTATTGCTCGCCCCAAGCGTCACTCCGCCGTGGACCTCCACGGCAGAGAATGTGATGCCCTGCACCGCACTGCCAGCGCCGCCATTGCCCGCTGTCTCGCCCCGTCCACCCACGCCGGAAATAACGGTGGTGTCTCCGACGAGCAGGTTCATCGAGGTGATTTTCACCTCTGCCAACGAGCCCGAAGCTCCACCGTTTCCGCCGACTGTATTCGACGCCGCACCACCCGCGCCGCTGATGATATCGATATTTCCAAACATCTGCGCAAAAGAAATCGCGACACCCGAGAAAGCACCACCATCGCCGCCGTTGCCGCCCGCAGCCCCGTTCGAAGCCCCGCCCGCACCACTCTTCACGCTGACATTTCCCGTGATCACTTTTCCACCAATCGTAATTCCCGAAACCGCGCCACCCGTGCCACCTGTCGCAAGGTTGCTCGCGCTCGCCAGCCCACCCGCACCGCCGGTGATGGCGATTGCTTCGAAGGCATCAGAAATCGTGACGTTCGCAATCGCCCCGCCATTCGCACCGTTGCCCGTCGTTCCATCAAGCCCGGCACCCGCAGTAATCGTATTTGCCCCGCGCGCGAGTGTGAGGTTGGTGATGCTTCCTCCCGCGCCGAGCGGCGCAAAAGTATTCACGCTGATTGCGCCACCGCCGAAACTGATCGTGTTCCCATTTTGCGCGGTACCGCTTAGGACTTTGTTGACGCTGGAGTTTTGAAACGGCGCATACACTCCCTTGCCGACAGTTACGTCTGTGATGTTGTTTCCCGCCGAGATCGTGCCCGTGACGACTCCCGCGAGATCGAGCTTCGCAATGGATGCCGCCTCCAGCGTGAACTTGCCGCCCGTGAGCAATACCTCATTCGTCCCCGGCTTCAGGACTGTGGAAATACTGCCCGCGACATCCGTCTTGATGACGCCCTTGAACCCATCGCTCACCGCGAGCCCCGTCAATTCGTCCGGCGAAAAC
Organism: Chthoniobacteraceae bacterium; assembly: GCA_947471505.1. Taxonomy (GTDB): domain Bacteria; phylum Verrucomicrobiota; class Verrucomicrobiia; order Chthoniobacterales; family Chthoniobacteraceae; genus SXWH01. The sequence goes on from CANIWM010000019.1 coordinate 7,852, forward strand.
ACGCCGTCGCCATCACGATCATTGAGGAACACCATCGCATTCCCCGCATCAATCTGCACGAGCAGCAAGTCCGTCGCGTCCTGCGTTCCGTTCCGGTTGGAGTCGAAAAAGATTTTGTCCGTCGCGCCCGCGAGAAACGCAAAATCCACGAGCACGTTCGCTGCGGCATTGATCTCGTTGGCCTGATCCATCGCGCTCAGCGTGGGGTTGCCAACGTCCACCGCTGTCAAGTCCACCGCGCTCACGAGGAAAGTGGCGGGTGCGATGCGGGTCTCAAGAGGTTCAGGATGCGTGTGTGTTTTCATGGAGAGGCGAGTTGTTGTGTGAGGCCTGCGACGGGCTCGCCGCACGGCTGGCATTGGTAAATCACACCCGAGCCAAAAAGGCGAAGGATTATCCCCACGCCAATGGGTGTGATTAAATGTGGAACAAGCGATTGAGTCGCAATGGTAGCGGGGCCGTCTCGGCCCCGAGCGCCAAAGGCGCTTGCGTAGAGCGCCACTGCGTGTCGCGCCGGGGCCGGGACGGCCCCGCTACTTTCGCGTCCTGCTTTTCTGTGGCCGCGACTCGACATTGGAATGTCGAGCTACGTTTTTGCGCCTGCAAAAGCCACGCGGTGCTCAAGCCGGGACTACTTCCTATTCTCGTCGACGAACTCCGCCATGCGCTCCATCGCGATTTTGATCTTATCGAGGCCGGTCGCGTAACTGCATCGGATGTGGCCTTCGCCGCTGACTCCGAAGGCGGGGCCAGGGACGCAGGCGACTTGCTTTTTCTCCAGCAGGCCGAGGGAGAATTCGCGGCTGGTCATGCCGGTGGAGCGGATGTCGGGGAAGACGTAGAATGCGCCGAGGGGCTTGAAGCAGGGGAGGCCCATGTCGTTGAGGCTGCGGACGATGTAGTTGCGCCGGGCTTCGTATTCTTTGCGCATCATTTGCACGTCGTTTTCGCCGCTTTCGAGGGCTTCGATGGCGGCATCTTGCGCCATGGTGTTGGCGCAGAGGATGGCGTATTGGTGGACTTTCATCATGGCTTCGGTTAGGGCGGCGGGGGCGCAGGCGTAGCCGATGCGAAAGCCGGTCATGGCGAAGGCTTTTGAGAATCCGTGGAGGAAGACGCAGCGGTCTTTCATGCCGGGGAGGGCGGCGATGCTGAAGTGGGATGCGCCGTCGTAGGTGAGTTCGCTGTAGATTTCGTCGGTGAGGACGATGAGGTCGTGGGCCACGCAGAGCTTGGCGATTTTCTCCAGCTCCTCGCGGGTCTGGGTCGCGCCCGTGGGGTTGCATGGGAAGTTCATCATCAGCACTTTCGATTTGGGGGTGATGTGCTTGGCGAGTTCCTCGGCGGTCATGCGGAAGTTATCCACGGCGTGAGTGGGCACGGCGACGGGGATGCCGTGGGCCATGACGACGCTGGGGCTGTAGCTGACGTAGCAGGGCTCGTGGTAGAGCACTTCGTCGCCGGGATTGACGAGCGCGCGGAGTGCGAGGTCGAGCGCTTCGCTGACGCCGACGGTGACGATGATTTCTGTCTTCGCGTCGTATTTTACGGCGAAATGTTTCGCGACGTATTCGGCGATGCACTCGCGCAGGCGGGGCAGTCCGAGGTTACTGGTGTAGCCGGTGTGCCCGCGCTCTAGCGAGTAAATGGCGGCCTCGCGGATGCGCCAAGGCGTGTGGAAGTCGGGCTCGCCGATGCCGAGCGAGATGACGTCCTTCATGCTCTGGACGATCTCGAAGAAGTCCCGGATGCCGCTGCGCGGAATGTCCCGGATGTGGTTTGCGATGTGTTTGGAAATGGTCATTTGAAAAATAGAGATTGGTTGCGTTTGTGTGTGCGACGGTTCGGTGTCGGGAGGCTTGCCGCGCGCGGGTTCCGCTCCGTCTTTTTATTGAAAAGACACCCCGGCGCGGCGACGCGCAATCGCCGCCGCTCGTGCGTTCAAACTCTCTGCCATCGTCCACATCACGGTGCGACTGCGAGCCTCTGCGGCCCAACCTCCCGTCTGAGTTCCACTCCGTTTTCTTTGTAAGCCTTGAGGCGAAAATGGGTGACGGTGCTGATGACGCCTTTGAGCGTGCTCAGCTTCTCCGAAACGAAGCCCGCGACTTCGTGCAGCGTCGCGCCTTCCACGACGACGTGGAGGTCGTAGCCACCGCTCATGAGGTAGCAGCTCAGCACCTCGGGGAAGCGCGCCACGCGCTCGGCGGTCTTATCAAATCCGCCCTCGCGCTCCGGCGTGAGTTTCACCTCGATGAGCGCCGTCACGCGCTCCTTCGCGACCTTCTGAGGGTCCACGACGGCTTGGTAGCCGAGCACGACGCCGTCTGCCTCCAGCTTCGCAATACGCGCGATAACTTCGGCCTCGGTCAGGTTCGCAGACTTGGCGAGGTCGCTGACGGAAGCACGGGCATTGTTGCGCAGAAGTGGCAGAATTTTATCCATGAAAGGCGTGGAGAAGTCGGCGGGAAACCGCTGCGCGGCAAGCCAAAAGAGCGGCGACACACAGATTGATTCTCCCTACCAAGCCGTGTAGTGCCATCCTCCATTGAAGGCCCTCTTCGCCATTCTCGTCCGTGCTCTCCGTGAGCACACCCGCTCTCGCGCGCTCGCTGTCGCACGCGGCGGCTTTGCGGCGATGATCGTCTGGCTCCTTGCGACGCAAAACTGGGATAATGTTGTCGCGCCCGGCCTCAATTTCCTTTTCGGAGTGCTGGTGATGAACGTCATTTTCATCCTCGTTGCCGCGACGAGTTACTTCTCGTCCGCCATCACAGAGGAAAAGGAGGAAGGCACCATCGCGCTGCTTCAAATGGCGAACGTGAGCCCCACGGGACTGCTCCTCGCGAAGTCCGGCACGCGCATCCTCGAAGGTCTGCTGCTCCTCGCCGTGCAGTTCCCCTTTGCCCTGCTCGCCGTGACGCTCGGCGGAGTGGCTTGGGAGCAAGTCGCTGCGGCCTATCTCGCACTGGTCGCGTTCGTTTTCATGGCGGGGAATCTCGCGTTGCTCGCCTCGGTGGTCGCCTCGCGCGCAACGACGGCGGCGTTTGGCACGGCGGGCTTGCTCCTGCTCGTCTTCTTTGGGGACGACTTGCTCGCGCTGCCCGCGAGACTCATGGGGATACAGGTCCGCATCGCGAATTGGCAGGCGCTCAATCCATTCACACGCCTCCGCGATGTCACCTCGCTTCTGTTCGCCGGGCCTATCGTGGAGGCGCACTTTTGGAATAGCATCCTCGTCGGCACCGCTGCGTTCGTCGCGGCGCGTATGTTGTTCGAGCGCTTTAGCCAGCCGACGGCTGAGGGTGCTCCTGGCTGGATGAGCCGCTTTTTCTCCACCTCGGAAGATCGGCAGCTCGCAGCTCGCCCCATCAGCCACATGGCGATCGAGTGGAAAGACTACGACTTCCTATACGGCGGCGACCGATTCCTGCGCTGGAAAGTCCGCGCATACATCATCATCGCCGGAGTCTTATCCCTCCCGGCGCTCGTGCGCTGGGACCGCCATACACTCCTGCTGATCGGTGGAAATATGGTGCTCACCGGAGTGCTCGGGCTGTTGTTCGAGACATGTTTCATCGCCTCCCGTATGTTCAGCTATGAGCGCCAAACGAAGACGCTCGCCACCCTCTTGCTCATCCCCGATATGAAGACGGAATCGCTCATCCACTGGAAGGAGCAAGTCGCCGTTCTCATGCTGCGCCCGGTCCGCTTGATGCTCGGCAGTGGCTTGCTCGTCGCCTTTCTCGGCGTGTTGTACGCCGGGTTCACTACAGCGATGGTCGTCACAGCATTCGCGACGCCCGTAATGCTGCTGCTGTTCTGGCCCTTTGCTATTTTCTACATTCGCCTGCTGCGAAACTTAATCATCCACCTTTCGCTCCGCGTCTCGTGGGGCAGCATGGCGCTCGGGTTCAGCCTTTGGTTGCTCTTCATCCTCCTTACGGTCTCTCTGTTCTCTCTCGTGTCGCCAGTTTTGAGCTTCTGGCTGTCGCTCATTCCCACCAGCTACCTCAGTGATTACATCGCACGAAAAAACGTCGCACTCATCCAAGAAGTCGCCTGCAAGGAGGGCTGAGACGAGTGCATCGTGGACATCTCGCTGCGAAACGCGCTACACAGCGGCGAGATTCACTTTGAATAACGAACCGCACAACACGTCCAACGGAGAGCCCGGCATTCCTGCCGAGAGCGCGAACGATCTCGCCTTGGTCGCCAGCGCACAGAGCGGGGATACTGTGGCGTTTGACACGCTCATTACCAAATACCGACAACGCTGCTTTGCCATGATTTACCACATGACCAGAAACGAAGAAGACGCTTGGGACCTCGCCCAAGATGGCTTCGTGAAGGCGTGGAAGAGCCTCGCGAACTTCCGTGGGCAGTCGGGCTTTTATACGTGGCTTTATCGCATCATGACGAATGTAACGCTCGACTGGCTGCGCAAGAAACACATCCGGGGCGGGCAGGAGTTCGACGACACTATCGGCCTCCGCAAAATCGAGCCCGCCGCCACGACCGCGCCCAAGCCGACGATGGAGCCCGCCGCACGCATGGCCGACGCGGAGATACGCCAGCGCATTGATGCGGCCATCGAGAAACTCTCGCCGGAGCACCGCGCCGTCATCGTCCTCCGCGAGATCGAGGGGCTCGAATACCAAGAAATCGCCGACGCTCTCGGCTGCTCCATCGGCACCGTCATGTCCCGCCTATTTTACGCCCGCAAGAAACTGCAAACGCTACTCCAAGACATCTATGAACAACTCTGAACCGACACTCACAAAGCTGGAGGAGACTCTCACCGCCTACCTCGACGGGAAGCTCTCGCCCGCAGAAGCCGCTGTGTTTGAAGCCGCGCACCCCGAAGTCGCCGCCGAACGTCGCCAGCACGAACAACTGCGGGCAGCATTAGCAAAAGAGGCGCCCGCACTTTCGCACGGCGATTTTTTCAACCACCAAATCCTCCGCGAGATCAGCCCCGCGCCCGCGCCTTTGGCGGTAAAGCGCACGGCATTCCCGCTTTGGCGGCTCGCCGTTGGCGCTGCGGCCTGCCTGCTCGCAGCGGCGGGGATTTTCTTCACGTTTGTCGGCCCGCAAAAATCCCGCAACAGCGACTACTTCGCCCAAGTCCTCAGCGTGAAAGCGGGCGACCCGGACATCACGGCGCAGCTCGTCGAAGCCGGTGGTGTGGCTGTCGTGTGGATTGACGGTCTCGACGCGCTCCCTACCAACTACGTGCTGGAATGAAGCACCTCGCCGCCATTTTCCTGTTCCTCGCCGCCACGGCCATCGCAGACGACAAAGTCTGGAGCGCCGTCGTGCTCGCCAGTAACCCGGCAAAGGGCACAGCGCCGAAAGCCCCGCCCGCCGAACTCGCGCCATTTGCCGCGAGGCTGAACAAAGTTTTCGGCTACCAGCAGTTCGAGATTCTCGGCTCCGCGACGAAGGCGATGGACGATCAAAAAGAACGCTGGCTCGTGCCCAGCCAGAACTTCTGGGTCGGTGCGCTCGCCCGCAGAGAAGGCGCGGGGTATCTGCTCAACCTTGAGTTTTACCACGACAAACGCCGCATCGTAGAGACCGAGGCCAAGCTCGGCCTCGACAGCCCGCTCTTCGTCCGTGGCCCGATGCACGAGCGCGGCCAGCTCATCGTAGTTTTTGAGGTGAGGAAGTAGCGCGCTCGCCTTTGAGCGAAGCAAACGCAGCGAGCGCGGCAATCCTTGCGGCTCCGTGGTCCACGATGGGGCGCGGGTAATCGCGCCCGAGGACGACGCCCGCCGCGGCCAGCGTCTCCGCCGGAGCCTCCCACGGGCGATGCAGCCAGCGAAGCGGCACGCGCTTCAACTCCGGGCACCAGCGATGCACATAGAGCCCTTCGGCATCGAACTTCTCGCCTTGGCTGGAAGGATTGAAGACGCGGAAATACGGTGCAGCGTCCGCACCGCAGCCCGCCGTCCACTGCCAGCCGAGCGTGTTCTGCGCGAGGTCCGCATCCACGAGCGTGTCCCAAAACCACCACGCCCCTTCCGTCCACGAAATGAGCAGATCTTTGACAAGGAACGACGCCACAATCATCCGCACGCGATTGTGCATCCAGCCCGTCGCCCACAGCTCCCGCATCCCGGCATCCACGATAGGATAGCCCGTCTGTCCGCGCTGCCACGCCGTCAGAGCCTCCACATTTTCCCGCCACGGGAATCGCTCAAACTCAGGGCGCAGCGGCTCCTGCGGCGTGTGTGGAAAATGATAGAGCAAGTGATGGGAAAACTCGCGCCAGCCGATCTCCGTAAGGAATCTCGACTCGCGCCAGCCAGGCAACTCGGCACCACGCGCCGCGTGCCAAATCTGCCTCGGACTGATCTCCCCAAAATGCAGATGCGGCGACAGACGCGAAGTGCCCGGCACGCTCGGGATGTCGCGTGTCGTGCCGTAGTGCGTGGCAGTTTCGCGTAGAAAATGGGCGAGGCATTTGTGGGCGCTCCCCTCCCCCGGCGTCCACGCGGCACGCATCCCAGCGGCCCAGTCGATACGTGGCAGGAGCTCCAGCGCATCGAGCGGCAGAGACTCCGGCCAGCGAGCGGGCGCTGGGATGTGCTTCGGCGCGGGCAGAGGCTCTGCGGGGTCTTGCTTCGTGAGGCAGTGACGCCAAAACGGAGTGAACACTTGGAACGGTTTCTTGGATTGGTTCTGAATGGTCCACGGCTCGTGCAGCAGCGCACCGCAAAAGCTCTCCGCCTTTAGCCCGGAACGAATCAGAGCGTCTTTGATCTTCGCATCTCGCGAGATGACGGCTGGCTCGTAACGGCGAGTCCAACAGACGGCATCCGCTCCAGTTTCCTCCGCCAACGCGAGCAGCGTCTCCAGCGCCGGGCCTCGCCGGATGATGAGCCGCGAGCCAACGCCACGGAGCGATTCGCCTAGCGATTGAAGCGACTGATACAGCCACCAGCGCGTAGCGCTGCCGGGTCGCCAAGGCTCCTCCGACTCGGGTTCCCATATAAAGACAGGCACGACCGCCCCCTCCGCGATGCCGCTTTGGAGCGCGGGATGATCGCCGAGCCGTAGATCGAGCCGAAGCCAGAGGATGGTACATTTCATACAATCAAAACGCCGCCGCCCGCGATGGAGATGCAAGGCGAATCCTCCAATCGAAAAACAGATACACGAATGGGGAGAAACGCGGTTGATGTCTGCGCGGCTTTCTCTCACGGTGCCCGCATGGCCAATGAAAAACGTTTCGGCTGCCTCGGCATTTTGCTCACGGTGGTCCTCTGTCTCAGTCTGCTCTTTAATGTGCTCTTCGTCGTCGGTGGTGTCTTCGGGATGACGGGGAATTCGCTCCTTTTACACGAGCATCCGCTCACTCCGCCCTTGAGCGTCGGCTTGAAGACAAAGATTGCCGTCATCCGCCTCTCAGGGCTCATCTCGAACTTCGGCGGAGGCAGCATCGGGGAATCAATGGTCGAAGATATCAAAATCCAGCTCGACTACGCGGTGCAGGACCAGGATGTGAAGGCCATCGTGCTAGCGATCGACTCACCCGGCGGCGAAGTCACCGCGAGCGACATCATCTACAATGCAGTAAAAGCGGCGCGGACGAAAAAGCCCATCGTCGTCAGCATGGGCTCTACGGCAGCAAGCGGCGGCTACTACGTCGCGTGCGGCGCGAGCTACATCGTAGCACACGATACAACGTTTACCGGGAGCATCGGCGTGATCATGCAGACGCTCAATTACTCGGAGCTTTTCGGCAAGGTGGGGCTGGAGATGGTGACGTTCAAAAGCGGAAAATTCAAAGACATGCTGAGCGGCTCACGCGTGCTCGGGGACGAGGAGAAAACCTACGTCCAGAGCCTCGTGATGCAGACCTACAGCAAGTTCGTCGGAATCGTCGCCGAGGAGCGCAAACTCGTCGAAGCAGAGTTGCGCTCAGGTGTCGCCGATGGCCGAGTGCTATCCGGAAAAGATGCGTTTACCGCGAAGCTCATCGACCAAGTGGGCGACTTCGAGGCGGCCGTGAAAAAGGCGCAGGAACTCGGTCAAGCCCCCGGCGCAGCAGTCGTGCGCTACCAGCTCCCAGCAAACTTCGGGCGATACCTGAGCCTCCTCGGGAAGTCCGAGCCGCCAAAGAAAATCGAGATTCAAATCGCGCCGACTAACGGACTGAACTTGCAGCCCGGCCAACTCTATTTGCTCCCCGGAATCTTCGCACAGTAGGTCATGCCGCGCTTCATTTTTGCTCTCCTCTCGGTCGCAGCATTTGCGGAGGAGCCGTTCTCTTTTGAAAAGACGCCGGGGCGTTTGCCAAAGGATGTGATCCCCAGCCATTACGCGATCCGCATCGAGCCGGATGTGGCGGCGGCGAAGTTCTCCGGGGCGGTGGATATTGACGTGGTGGCGACGAAAGCCACGCGCTCGTTCGTCCTGAATACGGCAGGCCTGGTGATTGCAAAAGCGGCGGCGGACGATGCGGCGCTGGTGGTGAAAGTGGACGACGCTGGACAACTGCTCACGCTCACTGCGGCGAGCGAGCTGGCAGCGGGGAAGCATCGGCTGCATATCGAGTTTTCCGGCGCGCTGGGGGAAGCCCCGCAGGGGATTTACCTCACGCGCTACCAACAGCCGGGCGGCGAATGGCACAAGGCGGTGGCCACGCAGATGGAGCCTTCGGATGCGCGGCGGATGTTCCCGTGCTGGGACGAGCCGGTGTTCCGCGCCACCTTCCAACTCACGGCGGTGGTGCCTGCAAAACACACCGCCCTTTTTAATATGCCCACGGTGAGCGAACGCCCGCTGGATGCCGGTCGGCGCGAGGTGGTCTTCGGTACGACGCCGCCGATGCCGAGCTATCTCGTGGCGTTTGTGTCGTCGGAACTCGACACGCTGGAAGGCGAGAGCGAAGGCGTGAAGCTGCGCCTTTTCGCCACGCCGGGGAAGCGCGAGCAGCTCCCGTTTGCGCTGGCGACGACGCGGCAAGTGCTGCCGTTTTTCAACGAATACTTCGGCGTGCGCTACTCGCTGCCGAAGCTCGACCAAGTCGCGTTCCCCAGCGTGGGCGCGGGCGGGATGGAGAACTGGGGCTGCATCGTGTATGCGGATTTCGCGCTGCTCTTTAACGAAAAGGAAAACGCCTTTCACTCGCGCCGCGCCGTCTTCGACGTGGTGGCGCACGAGATTGCGCACCAGTGGTTCGGCGACCTCGTGACGATGGCTTGGTGGGATAATCTGTGGCTCAACGAGGGCTTCGCGTCATGGATGGCGACGAAGGTCAGCGACCGCTTTAACCCGTCGTGGAAAGTGTGGACGACGGCGGCGGGCGGCAAGGAAACCGCGATGCGGCTGGATGCACGGGCGACGACGCACCCCATCCAGCAGCACGTGGCGAATGAGTCGGAGGCGGGCGACGCGTTCGACGAGATCACCTACCAAAAGGGGCAGGCGTTCTTGCGAATGCTGGAGACATGGCTCGGCGAGGACACGTTCCGCACGGGGATGCGGCTGTATTTTAAGCGCCACGCCCTCGGCAATACGACGACGGCAAACCTCTGGGCCGCGCTGCACGAAGTCTCCGGCAAAGACGTGCGCGGCATGGCTGCGGGCTGGACGGAGCAGCCGGGCTTCCCCGTCATCCGAGTGCGCGCCAATGCGGACGGCGATGTGACGCTCACGCAAGAGCGCTTCACGATCCACCAGCAGTCCCCTGCCCCGCTGACGTGGAGCGTGCCCGTGCAGCTCAAGGCTTTCCCAGCGGGCGAGGCGACCGTGCTGCTCGTGGAAAAGGAACCGCTCACTCTCGCAAAGCAGACGCTGCCCGTGGTCGTGAATGCCAACGCCGCCGGATACTTCCGCGTGCAATACGAAGGAGCCGCGTGGGAGCAGATCAAGCTGAACCTCACACGTCTGCCAGAGATTGATCAAATCACCATCGCCCAAGACACATGGGCGCTCGTGCTCGCAGGCCGCGCACCGCTCGCGCAGTGGCTAGAAGTCGCCGAGCTTTTGCGCAATGAAGCGACGCCGCTGATCGCATCCGAACTAGTAAGACCGCTCGCATTTCTCGACTCCCTCCAGCGCGGCAGCGAGCAGCGCGCAGACTTCCGCGGTCGCGCCGTGAAACTGCTGGAGCCCATCTCCCGGCGCATCGGCTGGAACGCGAAGCCCGGCGAAGAGCCCGCCGCCGAGTCGCTCCGCGTCCAGCTCATCGAGACGCTCGGCGCATGGGGCGTCAGCGCCTACCGCGCAGAAGCACAGGACCGGCTCACAAAATACCTCGCCAACCCCAGCACCCTCGCCGGTCCCCTGCGCGGCGCGGTGCTGGCCGTCGGCGGGAGATACGCCTCGCCCGAAGTCTGGGCGCAAATCCATGAGCGAGCGAAAGCGACCATCGAGACCGATCACAAGTCCGAGCTTTACCACGCACTCATCGCTACACGGAGCGAGCCGCTCATAAAAAAGGCACTCGGCATCGTGCTCAGCGGCGAACTGCCCTCGCGTCAATCCACCCGCCTCCTGCGCGACATCGGCGGCGGCGAATTCCCCGAGCTGGCGTGGGCGTTCGCCCAGAAGAACCTGCCCGCTCTGTTGGAGAAACTCACCGCGCTCGACGCCAACCGCTACATCCCCTCGCTCTTCAACGCTTTCAGCGAAGAATCCCGCGCCGTGGAGCTAGAAGAGTTTGTGAAAGCGAACCTACCGCCCACAGCGCACCACGCCGCCACCATCGTTGCCGACGAAATCCGCTTCCGCGCCGAGAGCAAGCGGCGACTGCTGCCGCAACTTGCGGCTTGGATGGCAGGAAAGTGACGCGACGGTGAGTCGCACCGGGCGCGTCACTACGCGAAACTGCCCTCGCCCGCCAGTGCCTCTTTAATGAAGGCGAGAATCTCCCGTCGCCCCATCCGCGCCTCCAGCGATGTGCTAAAAACCTTGGGCAACTCCGCACACCACGCCGAGATATGCCCGAGGAAAAGCTCTGTGTGCTTTTGCAGCAACGCCGGTTTCACCTTGTCCGCCTTACTAAACACCAACGCAAAAGGGACAGACTCCCCAACCAACCACTCCACAAACTCTAAATCGATCGCTTGCGGAGGATGCCGCGAATCGATCAAGACAAACACCCCAGCCAGATTCTCCCGCCCCGCCAAATACCCCAAAATCATCTGTGCAAACCGGTCCCTCCCCTGCTGATTCGTCTCCGCATAGCCGTATCCCGGCAAGTCCACGAGCGTCCACTCGTTGTTCACCGAGAAGAAATTGATCAACTTCGTATGCCCTGGAGTCGCCGACACCTTCGCCAGCGCCTTCACGTTTGTGAGCATGTTCAGCAGCGAAGACTTCCCGACATTCGACCGCCCGATGAACGCGAACTCGCGCAACTCCGACACCGGGCACGACGCCAAATCCGGCGCACTAATTTGAAATTTGGCAGAGCTGACATTCATGGATTCGGGGGCAGAGTAATTACGCACGGCGTAATTGGAAACTGCCGTTATGGAATATTTCCCCAGTAGCGCCAACGAGCCCACCTTGAGTGATGGTTGCGCCACCATGATTGCCGCGCTAAACACCCGAATATGAAAGCTCCGCTGATTGCATTCCTGCTCGTCGCGACCATTCTGCCCGCTGCTGAGTCACAGACGCCCTCCGCGTCGGATTCCGCACAGAAATACCGGGACCTAATTCGGGCGACTAGGACACCGAAATCTCTCAGCGCAGGGTTCGCAATGCTCTGCGGCCTTTCAGCGGCGAAGGATGCCGAGGTCAAACGCGCAGGCCCACACGCGATTCAATACGTAAATTACTACCGCAGTGAATCCGCAGTTCAGCCAGCCACAGGAGCATGGCCCGTCGGCAGCGTGTTGGTGAAGGAAAAGCTCGGTTTCGACTTCAAGGGAGCTGCGGCACAACCGACCGCGATCGCCGGGATGATCAAGCGCGCAGCTGGCACCGCTCCAAAGACGGGCGACTGGGAGTTTTTCTGGTCGGAAAATGGCAAACTGTCCCAGAAGAGCATGGCTCACTGTGCGGGTTGCCACTCGGGCGCTGCGAGAGATTTCGTATTCACGGATTTCACGGCGCTGGCGGCGGCGAAAGACAAAAAGTAGAATTTCCTCTCGCGTCTCTTCCGATCCCCCAACCAATCTCTCGGCAAGGGAAGCCACGAAGGCACTGGAGCGCGATTTCGACGAAGTGAGCAAGCATCTGCGCATCCTGCGCAAGGCGCGATGAGGCCTAGCGCTGGAACTCAATTTCATCCCCGAGGCAAACCGGCAGATGGATGGTGCGCTGGACTACGGGTTTTGTGCGATCAAAGTCGTGTAGGGAATTGCGAGGCGACTCAGCAGAACGCAATTTAGCAATTGAAGGGCATTAATCCGGTGAGAATACCAAGGATCAGCGCCACGAAGAGAGCTAAAGCTATCGCGACAGCAATCACCACGAAACGCACGAGCAGTCGTCCGAGTGTCAACGCTGGGACAATTATCTCAGATTTTGGAGGCGCATATTCCCCGGGAGTCAGTGAGTGCTCTGAGTCTTTTGGCATCAGTTCGGGGTGTTGGCGGCGGCGCGAGTCTCGATCCGCTGCGCAATGTTATCACGAATATCCTCCGCCGAAAAACCTGCCGATTCCACCATGCGTAGAATCGCATCAGCGCTCGGCCCGTCAGCACGCGACGCTTCTGTGAGCGCGAACAATCGCACTGCCCGGCGCCCTGTCCTGCAATACAGCAGCGCAGGACGCTCCGTCGTTGCCAGCGCGGAGGCCAGGGCGGTCACTGCGCCATCGGGGATCGTCTCGTGAGGCACCGGAATATAATGAAACGCAAGCCCGCCAGCAGCCGATGCCAATTTGATTTCAGACGAAGAAGTCTGATCCTCGGCCTCACCATCGGGACGAATATCGATGATCGTTTTCATCCCGGCCTCCCTCACCGACCCGATATCGTCAGTGCGCAATTGCGATGTAATGAAAATCTGGTCCGTGACACGAGTGAGCGTGGGCTTCGAAGGCGGCTTCGGGCGATTAAAATACAACCCCAACACGCTCACGCCAAGAGTGACGAAAAACGTGACTGCAAACAACGAGCGCTTTCTCATTTCGGGTGCAAGCTATCGCCGCTCACTTCGCGGCGTCGAGGCGTTTGACCTGAATGTTGCGGTAGCGGACGAATTGCTTGGTGAAGTCGCCGCCGCCGTGGACTTGCAGGGCGATGCTGCCTTTGCCATGGTGACGGACTTCTTTTTCCTGCCACTCCATGATTTTGACGCCGTTGATCCACGTCGTGATGTGGGGCGGGTTGTTTTCGATTCGGGCGCGGAGTTCGTTCCACTGGCCATGCCGCCAGAATTGCGCCCATGCATCGGGCAGGACGGGGAGCGGTGTGGGCGGGACTCCGGTGGGCTTGTCGGTGATTTCGGTGACCTTGTCGGTGAAGCTGTAGTTGCGGACGTGCGGGTTTCCGCCGAGGCCTTCGCCGTAGATGCCCATGACGTTGCCGCCGGCGTGGTAGTCGATCATGGCCTGCCACGCTTTGCCGTCCTCGGTGCTGCGGAGGAAGAGTCCGCTGTCGGGGCCGAAGTCGTTTTTCATTTCGAGCTTCACTTCGAAATCGCCGAATTGCTCGTCGGTGACGATGAGTCCGCCGTTACCGGGAATATCTTGCGAGCCGGTGATCGCGCCGTCCTCGACGACCCAGCGTCCGCCGCTCTCGTGCTTGCTTGCACCGCTGTGTCCGGACTTTGCGCTGACGTGCCAGCCGGCGAGCGTCTTGCCGTCGTAGATGGAGACGAAGCCGGCGGCGGGCTTGTCCTGCGAGTCGGCGTGTGAAAACGAAATTGCGAGCAGTGTGATGAGAGTGAACGTGCGTTTCATGGTGCGCGACAGGGTCGGGAAAGGTGGGGCCGTGGCAAGGAGATTCGCGCCGGGAAACTACGGCTTGGTGCCGGTTGTCTGCGCGATTGCGGCGGGTGCGCGTTTTAGAAACGAATCGCTCGTGAGCAATGACACGAGCAGCACTTTGAAACTGCCGCCGCTGTTTACATACGCGGAATCGGCAGCTTGCAGCGTGGCGGCGTCGGCGAGGGATTCGTTGCGGCCCATGAAGTAGCGGAAGACGTGGCGGATGAAGACTTGGCGCGCCCGGTCGCTGCCGGCGATGCGGGCGATGAGTTCGTGCGGGGATTTCACGGGGCCGTCGAGTTTGGCGTCGCCTGAGCCGGCGATTGCGCCGGTGCTCACGGCGGGGACGCCTTTGAAAACGTCGCCGAGCGGCTTGCCCTTTTTGTCCACGTTTGCGGCGGTGGCTTCGCGGTCGAGAACTTGTTCCTCGGCGACGAGACGGCCGTAATGCTCGAACTGCTCGAAGGGCAGGCCGAGGTCGTCCATGCGGTTGTGGCATTTCCAGCACGCCTCGGCGTGGGTGACGCTGCTGACGCGGTCGCGCAGGGTGCGGTGAAGTTCATTGGGCACCATCGCGGCGACGCCAATCGGGAGGTCGGGCACGGTGCCGCCGAGCAATCGCTCTCGGATAAATCGCCCGCGGCGGACGATGTCGTTGTTGAAATTTTCGCTCCACGCGATGAGCCAGCTTGGCTGCATGAGGATGCCGATGCGCGTGTTCTCTTTCTGCGTGATGGGTTGTTCCGCGGTCCATTCTTCGAGGCCGTACAGCGTCTCGATGGCAGCCTGACCTTTGTTGTTTTGCTTGTTTGGCGTGACGGACTGCGCGAGTTCCTCCTGCCGCGTTTGTTTGTTGGTCTGCGACTTCACATTCACAAACGCGAGCGGAGTCGTGAGGAGTTGGCGGAACACGTCCTTGTCCTGCTCCAGAATGTGGAGCACCAGCCGGTCCGTATCGGCGACGTGCTGCTTCGGCTCGTGCATGACATCCTTGGGCCGGTCTTTGAAAACCTCGGTCGCGTTGCCGTATTCAAAATACTCGCGGAAGAATCCGAGGATGCGCGGCTTCTTCGTTTTTGGGTCGTCGAGAATGCGGCGGACGTGTTCGGCTATTTTCTCTCGCGCGGTGAGCTCGCCTTTCTCGACAGCATCGAAAAGTTTGCCGTCGCGTTTAAACATGAGCGCAGAGCTGACCGCAGCAGCGGCTTCGCGTGGTGAGAGCATTCCCTCAGCGCCGCCCATCTCCGAGCGAAAGACGGCATCCGTGCGCAAAAGGACGGCGGTCAGTACGGTCCGCAGCGCACCGGAACGGTCGCCGCCCGCAGCGCACTTTTCGTAGAGCGCGTAGAGACGCTCGACCTCGTCAGTCTCCGCCTTCCGCGCGACTGCGAGCTGGAACTGTTTCTGAATCGCCTTCTCGATCTGCGCACGCGTCGGCGTGAGGGCCGGGTCCATGAGGTCGGTGAACTCGCGCACGGTGTCGTTCTTCCCTTTCACCTTGCCGTCCACAATCTCGTGGGCGGTCTGCTTTTCCACGATGGCATCGGCATTGCGCAGGAGGACTTCCGTTGTCGGTTCGTCCACACGGGCGAGTGCGGCGAAGTCTTTGATGCCCCGCTCGGGGTTCGCGGTGAACGGCTGCACGAGGCCCTTCACGCCACCGCGCCCGACATCCTCGACCCAGCCCATGTATGCCTCCGGGCTGAGCCGCCACAGCCGCGGCTCCGGCGCTTTTGCCGACGCTGCACTCGCTGCGGCAAAGAGCAATTCGTGCGGCACGAGATTGCCCTGGCTCGGCTTGCGCGCAGCGTGTCCGCCCATCTGCTTTGCGATCCATCCGGTGATTGCCAGCTTTTGCGAAGCACTCGGCTGCTTCTCTTTTTTCGGCGGCATCTCGCCATCGCGAATCTGGTCGAGCACGACGGCCCAGCGCGTCCCTTCCTTCGCCATGTCGCCGGTGAGATCGTCCAGACGAATATCGCCCTTCTGCTTTTCCTCGCCGTGGCACTTCGTGCAAAACTCACCGAGGAACTTTTGCAGCGCCGCCGTCTCCGCAGGCGCGGCAGCGTGAACAGAAACGTGGAGCAACAGAATGACGGCGAGTAATTTCATTTCTTTACGGGTTCAAACAGCAACACATGCGCAAACTTGCCTTCCTCTAGGTGCAAAACGCCGCGACCATCGGCGGGGAGCGGTTGCGCGGGGATGATCTCTTTGTCCTTCGCGGACACGCTTACTTTCCCGGCGCGGACGGTGACGACGATCCGCCCCGTCGCCTGCACCTCCGGCAGTCCGAGGCCGGTGAACAGCGCGCCGACGGATACGGCATCTTTCGCGTCCACGCTGGCGATGAACTCGCCAGCGGGGAGCGCCGTTTCTTTTCGCTCCGTGATGTAGTCCGTCGTCATCGGCTCCGGCAAAAGCGGGACGAGATGCTTCGGCGCGAGCTCGGGATCGGGCGCGAGTTCCTGGATGCGCATGTTGCGGAACTCCACCGGCGCGCCTTCGCTCTCGATGCTCATGTAGCCTTTGCGCGGGGAGACGCGATGCAGCGTGCTGGCGAGCGTGCCGTTCACTTCGTTCTGAATCATGCCGTCCATGCACGTGAGCCGGATGCGGTTCCACTCGCCGGTTTTGCTGGCGTTGAATGCGACGGGCATGGAGCGAATCCCGCAGGAATCCGAGCGGCCAAATCGCGGGTCGGGAATCGCCGTGGAGATCGAGCCCGGCAGCGTGAAGATGTCGCCGTGGCTCGTGTACCATGAGCCGTTGCCGAGATTGCAGACCTGAATCTCGTAGCCCTCGCGCGGGAACGGTCCGCCAAAAGCGGGAAACGCACTGTGCCGCACCAGCACGCCGGAATTCCCGCTCGTGCCTTTGCCCCCGCCCGCGCTCGGGGCTTCGGTGAGATGCCGCCACTCGTATTCGAGCACGAAGTTTTCATACGCCTTCATCGAGCGGATGACGCCGGTCGGTCCGCGCGCGATATGCAGGACAAAGTCGCCGGGGCGATCGGGATTCGGGGTGGTGGAAAGATGCGGCGCTTTGACGGACATGCTCATGCCCGTCCACTTCTCGTCGAGCGCGCCCGTGAAAAGGCTCTCCCACTTTTCACCGTAAGGCTTGGGCGGCGGAAACTGCCCGTCCACCGGCTCGTCGGCAAAGGCTGCGAGCGTGGAGAGGAACAAAGAGGCGATGAGGCGCTGGTGAAGTTTCATGCGCACGGTGTAGCGGCCCGATGCACGCTGTTCAACACGAACACTGCCGTCTTTTCCACGCGCCCCAACAGGAAATGCAAAATAATGTTTGACGGAATAGACCGACCGGTCTATTCCTCGCACCAGATGAGCGACCGAACAGCACACACGACAACCAAAGAACGCATTCTCGATGCGGCCGAGGACCTCATGCTGGAGAAGAGTTTTCACTCTGTCGGGCTGAATGAAATCCTGACCACGGTGAATGTTCCGAAAGGGAGCTTCTACCATCACTTTGCATCGAAGGAGCAGTTTGGCGTGGAGTTGCTCCGACACTACATGAACCAGGCCTACGAACACAAAGCGGCGTGGCTTCAGGACCGGACACAGTTCCCGGATGCCTTGGAGCGCATCCTCGGCTACATGGAAGGCGGGATGGCGAAATTCGTGGACAATGGCTGCCGGCCGATTTGTCTGGTCGTCAAACTCGTCGGTGAAGTCGCGACATTTTCCGACGGGATGCGGCAGGAACTTGCAGACGGTTTCGAGAAATGGGATCGCTTGGCGACCACGACAATTCGAGAAGGGCAAACACAGGGAAGCATCAAGCCCAACCTCGATGTTGAAGAAGCTGTCGTAGTGCTCGGTTCCGTTTGGCTCGGGGCAATGCTGCGAGCCCAGGTGATGAAAAATATACGTCCAATGCGACAGGCGCTGACGTTCTTACGCGAACACCTAGCTTCGTGATTCTTTTTTGAGCAAACCCAGACCGACCGGTCTAATCTATTCACTTTTTATTCTATGAGCATTTTCAATTTCCAGTCCTCTCCCGTCGAATCACACCTGCACCCAAAGGCGCTGCTTGCGCGAGTTCTGCGCGGACACCTGCTTCACCGTTACCGGGGTGTCCTTCCCACGCCCGAGTTGCACCGCGTTTTTGAGGAAACAGAACGACTGGCGGAAGAGTCGGGATTTCCCCATCTCGTCCTGCCCGTGCTGGCGGAGGAACGTCTCCGGCTTGCCGCCGAAGACGTGATGTCCGTCGAGGGCGTCTTGAACGCGGCGTAAAGGGAGCGGTCGTTTTCTCAAACTTTCAAACCAAATTATATGAATCAAAGAAGCAGTCTTTTTAACCCTCTCAAGCTCGGCGCACTCACGCTGCCAAACCGAATCATCATGGCACCATTGACGCGCTGCCGCGCCGATGACGGGCATGTTCCGTCGGACATCATGGCCGAGTATTACTCGCAGCGAGCCACCGCAGGACTGATCGTCGCGGAAGCCACAATGGTCATGGAGGGAAACTCCGCGTTTTGGCGCGAACCGGGCATCTACTCGGACGCACAGGTCGCCGGATGGCGCAAGGTTACGGACGCAGTCCACGCAAAAGGCGGACTCATCTTCCTGCAACTTTGGCACGGCGGACGGGCAACGCATCCGCTCCTGAACAACGGGCAGCAACCCGTGGCTCCCAGCGCGATTGCCATCGAGGGCGACGAAGTTCACACGCCGGAAGGCAAAAAACCTTACGTGACCCCGCGCGAACTCCGCGACGACGAACTGCCGGGAGTCGTGGAGGGCTTCAGCAAGGCGGCACAAAATGCAAAGGCTGCGGGCTTTGACGGCGTGGAAGTCCACGGCGCGAATGGATACCTGCTCGACGAATTCCTGCGGGATGGCGCAAACAAACGCACAGGCGCATACGGCGGCCCAATCGAGAACCGCGCTCGTCTTCTACTCGAAGTGACGGATGCAGCGATTTCGGTCTGGGGCGCGGACCGCGTCGGTGTCCGCATCTCGCCGCTCAATAGCTTCAACTCGATGAGCGACAGCGACCCGGTGGGCGTGACCACCTACGTGGCTACCCAACTCGCGAAGCGCGGCGTCGCGTATTTGCACCTCATGCGCGCAGACTTTTTCGGCGTGCAGCAGGGCGACGTCGTCAGCCCGGCTCGCGCCGCATTTCCTGGCGTGCTCATGGGGAACATGGGCTACGCTCCTGCCGACGCCGCGGAGGCCGTTGTCTCCGGCATGCTCGACGCGGTCGCATTTGGCCACCATTACGTGAGCAATCCCGATCTCGTGGAACGTGTCCGCGTCGGCGCATCGTTCGCGGAACCGGACGCCGCAACCTTCTACTCGCAGGGCCCTGCGGGATATACGGACTATCCGACACTCTAAAGTCGCTCGTTGTATTTTATGAAATCGATATCCATCGCACTCAGCGCGCTCGCGCTGATGTTTCTCCCGGGATGCAAGCGCCCTGCGCCTCCGCAGATGCATATGCCGCCGCCAAACGTCACCGTCGCAAAGCCCGAGCAACGGAAGATTGTGGAGTGGGACCAATACACGGGCCGCCTCGAAGCGAAAGAGACCGTGGAGATTCGCCCGCGTGTGAGCGGCTGGCTGGATTCCATCCATTTCGTGGAGGGAAAGGATGTAAAAGAGGGCGACCTTCTTTTCACCATCGATCCGCGTCCGTACCGCATGGCGGCAGACCGAGCGGATGCGGAATTCCTACGGGCGCAGAGTCGCGAGACTCAGACGCAAAGCGAGTTCGCCCGCGTCAAAAAGCTCGTGGAATCACGAGCCATTTCGGAAGAGGACTTCGATGCGCGGGGCAAGGCGTTCGCCGAGGCGAAGTCGTCGGCGCTCGCCTCGAAAGCAGCGCTGGACATGGCGAAGCTCGATCTCGCTTTCACGGAAGTTCGCGCTCCGATTAGCGGGCGCATCAGCCGTGCTCTTGTCACCAAGGGAAACCTCGTCTCTTCCGGAATGGCTGGCTCGGGCTCCACACTCCTGACGACGCTCGTCTCGACTTCGCCGATCTATCTATATGTCGATGTCGATGAAGCGTCGTCGCTGCGTTACCGCCGGCTGTTCGCAGAGGGCAAACGCGCCAGCGCAATCGAGTCGCGCATCCCGTGTGAAATGGCCCTCGGCGACGAACAAGGCTGGCCGCACAAAGGCGTCGTGGATTTCGTGGATAACCGCGTGGACCCGAATACCGGCACCATCCGAGCGCGCGCAGTTTTTGAAGTCGAGGGCCGCCCGCTGGCACCGGGCTTCTTTGCAAAGCTCCGCGTCCCCGGCAGTGAAGAATACACAGCCGTGCTCATCCCCGAGAGCTGCATCGGCAGCGATCAGGCAAATCGCTTCGTCTTTATCGTGAACGCGAAAGGCATCGCCGAAGTGCGGCCCGTGAAACTCGGTGCCGTGTATGAGGGAATGCGCGTGGTTCGTGAGGGGCTGAAGGGCGATGAAGATGTGATCGTCAACGGCCAGGCTCGCGTGCGGCCCGGAATCCCCGTGAACGTCGGGAAGGGCGGGAAATAGACCATGAGATTTGCACACTTTTTCATCAGCCGGCCGATCTTCGCGTCGGTGCTCTCCATCGTGATTTTTCTCGTGGGACTGATCGCGATGAACCGGCTTCCGGTCAGCGAGTATCCTGAAGTCGCGCCTCCACAAATCGTGGTCCGCGCGATCTATCCGGGAGCCAATCCAAAGACGATCTCCGAGACCGTTGCAGTGCCGCTGGAACAAAGCGTCAATGGCGTGGAGAACTCCCTCTACATGGCGTCTCAGGCCACGGGCGATGGCGTGATGACACTCACGGTGACTTTCAAACTCGGCACCGACATCGATAAGGCGCAGGTGCAGGTGCAAAACCGCGTCTCGCAAGCATTGCCAAAGCTCCCCGAGGAAGTGCGGCGGCTCGGCGTAACGACGATCAAGTCGTCCCCGGACCTCACCATGGTCGTTCACCTTTTCTCGCCCGATGGACGATACGACGACGTCTATGTGCGCAACTACGCAACGCTCCAGGTGAAGGACTCGCTCGCTCGAATCGCCGGCGTCGGACAAGTGCAGGTCTTCGGCTCCGGCGACTACGCGATGCGAGTTTGGCTCGACCCGGATAAAGTCGCCTCGCGAAACATGAACGCCGGCGATGTCATCGCGGCAATCCGCGAACAGAATGTGCAAGTCGCTGCGGGGGCAGTCGGACAACAGCCCGTCAGTTCGCCAGTCGCCTTCGAGCTTCAAATCAACGCCAAAGGCCGTCTGGTTACCGAGGAAGAGTTCGAGAACATCGTCATCAAGACCGGTGCAAATGGCGAAAAAGTTCTCCTCAAGGAAGTCGCGCGTGTTGAGCTCGGCGCCGGCGAGTTTGCCCTCCGTTCGCTGCTCAACAACAAATCGGCAGTCGCACTGCCCGTCTTTCAGCAACCCGGAAGTAACGCACTGAATCTGTCGGCGGACGTCCGCAAAACGATGGAGGAAATGAAGGCGAATTTCCCACCCGGCCTCGACTATGCGGTTGTTTACGATCCGACCGTTTTCGTCCGCAAGAGCATCGACGCTGTCATCGTCACTCTCCTCGAAGCAATCGTGCTCGTCGTGATTGTGGTGCTCCTGTTTTTGCAGACGTGGCGCGCGAGCATCATCCCGCTGGCCGCTGTGCCGGTCTCGCTCGTTGGCACGTTTGCGGTGATGCAGATGCTCGGCTTTGGAATCAACGCCCTCTCGCTCTTCGGGCTAGTGCTCGCGATCGGCATCGTAGTCGATGACGCCATCGTCGTCGTGGAAAACGTGGAGCGAAATATCGCGCTCGGGCTATCTCCTTTCGAGGCGACCAAGCGCGCGATGAACGAAGTCACCGGCCCCATCATCGCGACTGCACTCGTTCTGTGCGCCGTTTTTTTGCCGACTGCATTTATCAGCGGACTCACGGGGCAATTCTACAAACAGTTCGCCGTCACCATCGCGATCAGCACGGTCATCTCGGCGTTCAATTCCCTCACTCTCTCCCCTGCCCTTTCCGCGCTGCTGCTGCGCGGGCACGATGCGCCGAAAGACAGGCTGACGAAGACGATGGATTTCCTCTTTGGCTGGTTCTTCCGTCCGTTCAACCGCTTCTTCGACTGGGCTTCTCGGACCTACACGTCGTGGGTGCGAAAGGTCATCCGCTTCTCGTTTCTCGCGCTTCTCCTCTATGCGGGACTCGTCGTGCTCACCGGATTCACGTTCACAAAAATCCCGACCGGCTTCGTTCCGATTCAGGACAAGCAATACGTCATCGCCGTCGCGCAGTTGCCCGATGCTGCATCGCTAGACCGCACCGACGCCGTCATCCGACGTATGGGCGACCTCGCGGCGAAAGTGCCGGGGGTCCGCGACAGCGTCGCGTTTCCAGGGCTCAGCATCAACGGATTCACAGCATCGCCCAACGCCGGCATCGTATTCTACGGGCTCGAGGATTTCGACAAACGGCACGGCCCGGAACTCACCGCAGACGCCATCGCCGGAAAACTGAACGGGATGTTCAGCAGCATTCAGGAAGGAATGATTTTCGTCGTCCCGCCTCCACCGGTGAACGGTCTCGGCGTGAGCGGCGGGTTTAAAGTGCAGATCGAAGACCGCGCGAATCTCGGCTCCGATGCACTGTTTGAAGTCGCGCAAGGACTGGTCGGACGCAGTTTCCAGACACCCGGCCTCGGCTACACGTATTCGTCGTATCAGATCAACGTCCCGCAGCTCACCGCCGAGCCGGACCGGGTAAAAGTGAAGATGATGAACGTCCCGTTGCATAGCGTTTTCGAGACCCTCCAAATCAATCTCGGCTCGTTATACGTCAACGATTTCAACCGCTTCGGCCGCACCTATCAGGTTGTCGCGCAGGCCGACGCGCCGTTCCGCGACAGCTCCGAAGACATCACGCGGCTCAAGGTGCGTAACGCCCAAGGACAAATGGTTCCACTTGGCTCGATCGTGAAAGTCTCCGACTCGTACGGACCCGATCGCGTGATGCGATACAACGGGTATCCGAGCGCCGACCTCAATAGCGTCGCCGCTCCGGGATTCTCCAGCGGCCAGGCCGAGGAAGCGATGGAGCGCGTCCTCGCGGAATTGCCCAACGGCATGAAAGCCGAGTGGACCGAGCTTAGCTTCCAGCAACGAATCGCAGGCAACACGGCGATCTATGTCTTCCCGTTGTGCGTGCTGCTCGTCTTCCTCGTGCTCGCCGCGCAATACGAAAGCCTCACGCTTCCACTCGCGATCATTCTCATCGTCCCGATGACCCTGCTCTCCGCGATGGTCGGTCTTTTGATCAAGGGAATGGAGAACAACGTCTTTACCCAAATCGGCCTCATCGTTCTCGTCGGGCTCGCCTGCAAAAACGCGATCCTCATCGTCGAATTCGCCCGAGAAAAGCAGCGGGAGGGAATGGACGCTGTCGAAGCAGCACTCGAATCGTGCCGACTCCGGCTGCGGCCAATCTTGATGACCAGCATTGCATTCATCGCAGGCGTCTATCCTCTCGCATCCAGCACCGGTGCGGGCGCGGAGATGCGGCAAGCCATGGGCGTCGCGGTGTTCGCTGGAATGATCGGCGTCACCATCTTCGGCCTCTTCCTCACTCCCGTCTTCTATGTCGTCGTTCGCAGAAAGAAGAACGTCAAAGCAACCGAAGCCCCTGCCGCACCGAACCATGTCTGACCCGATGTCTCCTATGAAAACCTCTCTCATTCTCACCGCGCTGCTTGCCACGACCCTGCACGCCGGCACACCTTCTGCACCCGGCAACAGTCCACCTCGATTCCCCACCATAGGCCCCGATTACGAAACTCCTGCCGCCGATGCCGCCCCACGATACCGCAATGCACAGGGTTCGACGCGCCAGTTCTCAGGCGGCGATTGGTGGAATATTTTCGGCGACGCGCAGCTCACTCAAATGCTCGACCGTCTCGCGGCGAACAACCTCGACATCCAGGCAGCGATGGCCCGCATCGAGCAATCCCGCGCTGTCAGCGGAATTGCGCGCTCTGAGTTCTTCCCCAGCATCACGCTGAGCCCCGGCATTCAACGCACACGTAACTCCGCCACGCAACGGGTCGCGGGTTTTCCGGGACCACTGCCGTCCGCCACGATCACCACCGCAACGGTCCCTCTCGATTTCGGCTACGAACTCGACGTATGGGGGCGCATCCGCCGGAATGTAGAAGCTGCTGACGCGGACCTTGATTCCGCATGGTCTGCACGCGAGGCGCTTGCCTTGACACTACGCGCCGAACTGGCTGCGACATGGTTCACACTGCGCACACTCGACGCACAAAGAGGAATCCTCCGCGAAACCGTCGGACTCCGAAAAGAAAGCCTCGACCTCGCCCAGCAGCGGATGAAAGCGGGCATCGGCAATGATTTCGACGTCGCCCGCGCCGAAGCCGAGGTCGCCAATGCCGAAGCCGAACTCGGCGCACTCGCCCAACGGCGCCCCGCGCTCGAAAACGGACTCGCCGTGCTCTTGGGCACGAACCCAAGCAGATTCGCAGTCGCCGCAGATCTTTCATGGAAAGGCGCACCGAAAGTTCCGGCCGTACCAGCCGGAATCCCCGCACAACTTCTCACTGGTCGGCCCGACGTAGCCGCCGCCGAGCGCAGCCTTGCTGCCGCTTCCGCCCGCATCGGAGTCGCAAAAGCAGCCTTCCTTCCTGTCGTAAAATTGGGCGGTCAAATCGGCCTCCTCACAGGAGACTCCGGCGAACTCTTCGACAAAGACAGCCGCACGTGGGCATTCGGCGCGTCGTTCTCACTCCCTATGTTTGACGGCGGCAAAAACCGCGCATCACTCACCGCCGCCAAATCCGTGGCAAAAGAAGCCCGCGCAAAATTCGAGCAAGCCGTCCTCTCCGCCACAGCCGATGTCGAGACCGCGCTCGGTGCACTCCGCGCGCTTCAGACCCGTGGCGAAGCACAGCACCGCGCACAGGCCTCCACCGCACGCGGCGCCAGTCTCGCAAGAGAGCGCTACAAATCCGGCACGAGCCCCTACCTCGATGTGCTTGAAGCCGAGCGCAGTGCCCTCAACGCCCAACTCGCCATCGCCGCGCTCAACGGCGAACGCCTCGCCACCACCGTGCAGCTCATCAAAGCTCTAGGCGGCGGCTGGTCGCGGGAAAAATAGACCTCGTAAATCGGTGTGCGGTCACGACAACGGCTACTGCCGCCTATGGTGCGACAATCAATCCGATGGATTCTACGTCAGCGCCAGAGAGGCCGAAGACTCCGACTCCCAGCTTCCCATCACCGCCGAGAGTCACAGCGCCTTCCTTTAGTTCACCGGCGATCCATTCGCTTTTATACGTCTCGGGTTTTTCCGAACCTATCTTGGCGAAGATCACTTGGAAACCGCCGAGCCGTTCCGCGCCGGGGCTCACGATCAGCCCGCTCACGGCGTAGCCTTCTTTCGCTTTGATGGTCTTAAATTTCGTGTCTGCTCCGCCACGGGCCTTGCCGGAGACGATGCCGGCGAGCGTTAGGAAGATGGGTAGGAGCGCCTTCACCATCGGCGCGTTTTTCCACGTTCCGTTGACGTATTCGAACCCCACGAGAAGCGATCCGGTTTTGGGAAGATCGGTCCAGCCGTCGCCCGCTTTCGATGTATCCCGCGTGGTCGAGCCCATTGGCCCGAGCCGCTGGAGCGTGCGGGCATCAATTGCCGCCTTGAGCCGCTGTGCGAGAGCAGCGTCGAGCAGCGCTGGTGGACCGGGCGGTACAAACTTGAAATGCCCGCCCGCGAGTAGTTTGACGGTCGCTGGGCTGCGCGCTTCGTTATACACCTGAATCTTATCGAGCAGCCCGGAGAACTGCTTGTTCTCCACCGCGACATCGGTCGGCTCGGCAGGGCTGGTGCGGCTGGTGCCGAACATCGTGCCAAACGCCAGTCGCTCGTGATCACCGATGATATGGGCATACCCACTCCCGACTTCAGTTCCATCGAGGTAAAACCGGAGCGCCTTGCTTTTATCCGCCCCAGCCGCCGCGAGCGTGAGCGCGAAATGGTGCCATTTTCCCGCGACGATTCCGTCGGCCTTGAACCATGTGCCGGCCCACTTTGGCTTGGCTGGGTGGTCCCAACCGCCCGCGTAAATCGTCCCGCCCAGCAGATAGACCGCATAGCCCCGGTCCACGCCGCCTGCATCGTAAAGGTAACACCGGGCAGCCTTGTCGTCCGTGCTATCGGCTCGAAACCACATGGAGATCGTCCGCGTTGGGTGCGAGCCTTGGTTGCTGTGCGGACATTCGTGGAGCGTGAATCCGGCCGACTTCCCGCCGAGCTTCATCGCCCCCGTACCGCCTAGTCCTTCGCCGAGCACGAACTCAGGGGTGCCGACGACGTTGCCGACGTGTAGGTTGTCTGGAGTGATGGCGCCGATTTTCTTGCCGGTCCACGGATAGTTCAGTTCCCAAGCGGCCACGAGTTGAGGGCAGTCCGGGAAATAGTTAGAAAGCCACTCGCGCAACACTCGCAGCGAACCGTCTGGCGCGGAAACCGTGAACGACTTGAGCCACATCGCGAGCCCTTGATGCCCGATCGCGATTCGGTTTGCGGCGATATTCGCAACCTTGGGCTCGGCGAGGTTTTTCAGTTTCCCAATCCACATCAGCGGCGCGCCGTCACCAATCCTCGCGAATATCCGCACATCCTCGCCATGCGTCGCGACGGCTACGCTCAGCTCGCAATCCTTGCCTTTTTCAAACGGGGGAATCGCCACCTCTCCAGTTCCGTCCTGCGTCTGCCCGGCGAGGTCGAGCTTTGCAAATCCCTTCGCTGAACCGTTGACGCGCAGCATCGCGTGAGTGCGCCCGATGGGGAGATGGATGAGCAATTCTCCCTCTGCGTTTCTGCTCGGCACAAACTCCATCTGCAACTCGTAGTCGCGGCTTGGGACCACCGCGCTCTCGCACCACGCTTCAGGTTCCGTTTTCGTTTCAAGCCCTGTTCCTTTGCGCTCCCAAGTGCCGGACTTCACGTCATTTTTCAAAAAGCAGATAGTCAGTAAATCCAAGTTCTGCTCCGGCGCACTCATCATCCGCGAGCGTCGGAACATCGTCTCGAAACTCATGCGGTAACTGCTGTTCCGCTCATCCTGCTGTAGCCCTGCTGGCGGGTCGGTCAGCGGAATATGGCCACGGGCCGAAGCCATCACTCGCCCTTTCGTTTTAAGCTCGATCTCGTATGGGACGTTCAGCGTTCCGAGATCGTAAGCGGAGACCTCGATGCTTGTCGCCTTTCCAAAATCCACAGTCGCATCATTCATCTGGCCCTGAAGCTCCGGCAATTCCGTCGGCATGCCGTCCACGACCTCGAACTGCCCGCGCTCTTCATCGAAATGAACAAGGGTCGTCTTCACGACTTTGCCTTCGGTCGCCATACTCCGAATCTCCGAAAGTTGAATGCGCTTCCCAGCGATTTTTACCAGGCAATCGTTCACATTCGCATGGTAGCGCAACACGCCCACTTGGGCGGTAAACCACAGCCGCAGAGGACCGGACGGCTCTAGCGGCGCGGCTTTGATACGATACTTCCCGTCCTTTCTCTCGGCGGTGAACGAGCGACGCTTGCCGGCTTCGCCAAAATGCACGACCACTTCCGAACCCTCGGCAA
This sequence comes from Chthoniobacteraceae bacterium, assembly GCA_947471505.1. GTDB lineage: Bacteria > Verrucomicrobiota > Verrucomicrobiia > Chthoniobacterales > Chthoniobacteraceae > SXWH01. The sequence goes on from CANIWM010000019.1 coordinate 35,399, forward strand.
CCGACGTCGTGGGGAAGATTTCCACCTCGAATTCCTGCACCTCGGCACGCTTGGAAAATGGCATCTCCGGAACCCGCATCGAGAGCACCGGTTGCGCGATGAGCTTTTTCACGCGCGCGGCAGGAATCGCAAAATTCACGTTCGCACCGCCGATTCCTGATACGACGACACCGACCACTCCGCCATCCGCCGTCATCACCGGGCCACCGGAATTTCCTGGGTTCGTAGCAGCGTCGAGTTGGATTCGCTCCAGCACGCCGCCGTCTTTTCGTAACGCACTCACACGGCCGGCGTTGATGCTAATCGCGGGCGATTGGTCGCCGCCAGTGGCGAGCATTTTCCCAAACGGATAGCCGAGCACGGCGATGCGCGAAAGTTCGGCGAGAGCAGCTCCATCCGCTAGGCGCAGTGGCTCGATCTTCAGCGGCTCATCCGTCTTGAGCAGCGCGAGGTCATCGTCTTCGGAAAGGAGAATCACCCGCGCTGGGACACGGCGCTGCGTTGCCTCGCCGGAGTTCAGCACGAGCGTCACTGGCTTCCCCACAGGAGCATGTTCTACGACGTGGCGATTCGTGACAAAGATGCCCGAAGCATGAACGAGAAACCCAGTTCCGCTCCCGTTTTTCCCAAGGTCCACCATCGCCGTAGCCTCCTTTCCACGCTTCACCGCAGCGGGCGAGAAATCGCCCCCATCCGCAGAAGCCGCAATGCAGAGAGATGGCAACGCGATGGCGAGACATGCGGCCGCACTCCAAGAGCAGCGACTAGGAAAGAATGAGGTTCGATGCGTTTGCATCGCCGGACGATAGCGACACCGAAAGGTGGTGCGAGGGCAAAGTTCCATACGCAGCCTGTTGAAAAATAGCGCTGGCTAGGTCGTCAGACTGGAGGCACGGGGGCATTCTTGGGGATGCACATTCGCGTAGTCAGACGGACTATTTGCACATGACCGATACCCAGTTTTGCCACGACACAACTTACGCCCTACTTCGCGAAGTGCAGGGCTCCAATGACGCCCATTTCGCCCGTGCGCGATTTCGCGGCCCACGGCGGGGCGTTTTTCACGGGCATGTCTGGACCGGCGGGAAGGCTGCCGTCTTTGGAAAGCGGGGCGTAGCCGGTGATGAGCACGCCGCCTTGGATCGGAAAAGCGCCTTCAAGTTTCACGTCGCTCGTCGGGGCACCTTTGGTCTTCGCATCCCACGTGCCGGTGACGAGGCTGCTGTATTTGAGGGCCTTCAGCTCGCGATCATAGACTCGGACGAAGTCGCTCCACTTGCTCTCGCCCTCGTCAATCTTCGGCATTTTTTGAAAAGCATTTGCTGTCGTGATGACGCGTCGCCCGGTGGCGATGATGTAGATGCTCCCTGCGCCATCGACGTGCAGCGCTGGCTGGCAGCGCGTGGTGTTTACGTCGGGCCATCCGCCGTTGGGCGAGGGCCAGCCATCGAGAAGCGGATCGGGATGCGGCTTGCCGTCGAGCTTTGCGTTTTCGTTCCACTCGGCCACGTAGGTTGCGTGGAGCATGGTGCCTTCATCGAGGGCCATGCGCCCGAGCCAGCCGATGTGGATGTTGCCGTTCTTTCCGGTGAATGAGTTTTGGAATGCAGTCTTCGGATTTTTCGGGTGCTCGATTTTGTTGCCGTTCCAAAAGTTGATGACGTTGTTGCCGTGGCAGCGGGCGAGCACGATGAGCGCGCCATCGGTGCTGTAGTCGATGGCGAGGCCGTCCACGTATTGGTCGGGCGTGGAGTTTTGCGGCGTCTCTTTATAGAGGCGCTGCCACCACTTTTGCTTCCCGTCTTTCGTGAACGCGATGACGAAGGGCTCGAAGTCGGGCTGTCCGTCGGGGAGTTTGGATTGGTTGTTCCCGCCGAGGTAGATGTCATTTGTGCGGCGATCCACGGCGATGGCTTGGGGGTGACCCACGGGGTTGCGGCCCCATTTGTAGCCGGTGTAGCCGGGGCCGCCGGGACTGGAGCTGGGGTTCTCGACATTGAATGGGCCGGAAAAATAGTAGTCCCACGGCCAGCGGCCTTGCTTCGTGCCGCCGTTTCCGTCGCTGGTCTGCGCGGTGTAGTCTGCATCCGTCCACGAGCGCAGTGAGCCTCTGCCCGTCATTTTGAAAACAATCGCCGAGCGTGTGCTCTTGCCGTTGGGATTTGCGGACGCCGGGGAGCCCTGCCAATCGCTCTCGCTCTCGGTCCAGTGATTGCGCCAGTGCTCGACGACTCCCGGTTTCCCATCCGCATCGAGTCGCTGAACATCCGCCCAGTCCGGGCTGTGCGCCTCGCCGCTGGCGAAGACGACGCGCCCATCGCCGCCCACATCCCACGGTTGTTTCTCGGCGATGTCTTTCTTCGCTTTGGCCTGGAAAAACCACGCGAGTTTCGAAGGGACGCCGCTCACGAAATTGCTGTCGAGCTTCGCGATGAAATACCCGCCCGCGTTTTCACCCGAGATGAAAAGTTCCCCCGTTGCCGCGCCGGGGACACCGCTCGTCTTCACCCAGCGGATGCTCTTGGCGACATCTTTTGGCAACGCGAGCACTGTGCCGATCTTGCTCAAATCGGGACGCATGAGGAGGAGGAATGCGGTCTTCCCTGAAGTCTCCACGGGCGGCGCACCTGCAAGCTCCACGCGCTTCGTGTCTGCGGGCAGCCAGTCGAGATTATCAGCTCCACCTGCGACGAGGACTGCGCCTTCGGTCAACGCGTGGACGCAGGTAAAGCGGACATTCCCCGCCCCGCCTGCATAGGCGAGGGTGTCGTTCTGCGCATGGCTTGTGAGTGCAAGTCCGAGCGCGAGTAATTTCGAAATTGTGGCGAAGTATGAAGAGGATGGGTGCATGAAAAATGAGGCGATGTTGTTTAAGCGCAGTATGCCACGGTGCCGCCGTGAGAACGCCCTATTTCCTGAACATCGCGCGGCGTAGGAAAAATGAATTTCCAGCGTTCTATCCGAGGCACTGCGGCATATTTGTTTGAGATGAACGAAATCCACGACTCAGAACTGATCGCCGCGATCCGCTCCGGGCAGCGCGAGCTTTTTGCAGAGCTGGTGCGCCGGTACCAAAGCGATGTGTGGAAGGTCGTCGCTTCGATGCTCAGTGGCTTTCACCGGACGGAGGATTTGGCGCAGCAGGTGTTCATCAAGGCGTTTATGGCGCTCGATACGTTTGATACGCATCGCGAGTTTGGACCGTGGATTCGGACGCTCGCTCGCAATGAGGTGAAGATGGAGTTTCGCCGTATGGAGCGGGAAGGGCGGAGGCTCGACATCTACCAGCAACAGCTCCTCGTCGGGCTCGCGGATCACGAGGCGGACTCGCTACAGGCGGACCAAGAGGCGCGGCTGGCGCGTTGCGTCGGAGAGCTGAAGTCGCCAATCGCCGATGCGCTCCGTTGGCGCTACGAAAAGGGCGAAGACTTTGCGGTAATCGGCACGCGCCTCTCCCGTTCGGCGGATGCCGTGCGGGTGATGCTCAATCGCGCGCGGGTGCTGTTGCGCGAGTGTATCGAAAGGCAGGCGACATGACGCGCATCGAGGAACTCACGCTTTTGCTCGCCGATGGTGAAATCGCTTCCGAGGAAGTCACCGAGTTGATGGCTTTGACGGAATCTGCCGAAGCACGGGAAACCTGCCTTGCGCTCTTGAACATCGAAGCACTCCTGCGCGGGCAGCGCGATGTGGATATAACTCTGCCCACGATGGCACGGCTCACGGCGGAGCTAGAGCGCCGCATCGTCAGCCGTGTGATGTCGCAAATCCCGGCAACGAGCCCGGTGCGGGCGGCGGCAGTTTCGCGCGCGACGCCTACGCGTCGGCGGCGAAACTGGCTGCTCGCTTCCGCAGCGCTGGTCGTTTTGGGAACCATCGGCACCCTCATGTGGCCCTCATCGTTGCGCTCGGTGCCGGTGGGAGAAATCACCGCGATGACTGGCAATGCTTGGATTCAGTCGGGCGGGAAAAAGCGTCCGGCAAAAAAAGGCGAGATCGTGAACAGCGGAGAACGGCTCACGGTGGGCTTTGAATCTTCCGCCGATGTGAAGTGGCTGCACGAGGACGCGCAGTTCACGCTCGCCGAGTTGAGCGATATGGCTTGGCCGACGCCGGAGCTTTGCGAACTGAAGTCGGGCGCGCTCGATGCACAGGTCGTGACGCGTGCCGGAAAGAAACCGCTCTTTTTCAAAACACCCGACGCTACGGCCAAGATCACGGGCACTCACTTTTCACTCCATCGCGGTTCCAACGCTACGCAACTCCGAGTCAGTGAGGGCAGCGTCCGACTGGCGGACTCCGATGAGCGTGGCTCGACGGATGTCATCGCGGGGCAGTTTGCAGCGGCCTCGGATGCAGTAGTCCCGCAAGCGCGGACGTGGCCGGGGGATGGAATGGGCATCGGGCTGCTCGGGGAATACTACAATCACAACTACAACTCGATGGACACCACATCTCCGGCGTATGAGCGACTGGATGCACGCATCCGCTTCCAGTGGGGAATGGGCGCGCCGACTCCGGTGACACAGGCGCACCCAGAACACTTCGGTGTGCGGTGGACGGGCTTTATCGAACCCCGATTTTCCGAGGGCTATACGTTCCTCATCGTCGTGGACGATGGGGCGAAGCTGTGGATCGACGATCGGCAGATTCTCGATGCGTGGAGCAGCAATGGCGCGAAGAAATACTACACGCAGCCTGTGGAGCTGCATGCCGGGAAGCGCCACAAAATCCGCCTCGAGTACTGCGAGCGCACCCAGCAGGCAAACGTGTCCCTTTTCTGGCAAAGCCTCAGCCAGCCGATGGAGGTGGTGCCACCGACACAGCTCCATCCCCCGCAGCGCGACAACCTCCCGGCACTCGGGGAACTCCGCCTTATTCCCGAACGCAAACGCTAAGCTGCTCTGACCTCTTCGATTCCCTCCAAAAGCGATTAACCAACCATTCCAATGAACATGAACAAAGTCCTCACCACATCCGTCGCCGCGCTTCTTTGCGTGGTTCGAGTCAATGCAGCCGTCATTTACTGGGACATCAATGCGGGAAACATCGGCGCGACCGACACGACATCCGCAACCGGTGCGTGGGATGGTACGAATGCTTTTTGGAATAGTCTCGCCGACGGAACCGCCGGAACATTCACGGCGACTACGACCTCGCTGGACGATCTCATTTTTTCCGCAGGAGCAAACGCCACGGGCGCGTCCACCATCACCCTGACGGGCACCCAAACGGGAAACTCGCTGAGTATCGAAGAAGGCACTGTCTCCGTGAGTGGAGGAAATCTCAGCCTTTGGGGTGGCGGGCTCACGATTAATGCCGGTGCGGGAGCGACAAGCATTTCGGCGGCGGTGACGATCGAGGCGGCACAAACATGGTCAAACAATTCGTCGAACCTTCTGACGGTGAGCGGCACGGTCAATTACACCGGCGGGTTGACGATGAGCAGTGGCGACATCCGGCTGACCAATCAAACCAACACGGGCACAGGCGGCCTGACCATTACCGGCGGGAAGTTGCAGGTGGGAACGAGCAACGCGACCAATCTGATCGCGGGAGCCGCATCGAGTATTCTGACGCTGTCGGGCGGCACCATCACCACAACCGCCGGCGGCAGTGGCGGTAGCCGGACATTTGGGAACGATCTCCTCGCGAATGGAACCGTGCTCATCGGCGACGGGACCTTCACCGGGAATAACTACACCTTCTCCGGTGCAAACCAGACGTTCAACGGAGCAGTCCTCAGTTCCCGAGACAACAATGGCGTGTCTTTCACCACCGCGCCGGCAACGCTGAGTGGCAATCTCACGGTCAATTCTCCAGGAGCGGGCGTGGCCGCGAGCTTCACATTCAGCGGCGGATTCACCGTCAATGGAACCAACCGCACCGTGACGCTCAACAATGACGTAGGAGCGGTAACGATTTCCGGCCCATTGGCGGGCACCGCACCTGGGCAATCGATCACACTCGCGGGAACAGGCACCAACAATAACATCGGCGCTATCACCAGCGGCACAAACGCCCCGAACGTCATCGTCAATGGCGACCCTGCCGGAGTGTTCAAGTTCACCACGGCCAATGCTTACAACGGCGGGGTGACGCTCACGAACAGCATCACCGAGATCCAGAGCGATACCGGTTTCGGAACCGGCACCTTGACTCTCAATGGCGGCACCATCCGCCCCGGAACCACCGGAGACCGTTCATTAAGCAATGCCGTCGCTATTACCGGAGGGAACTCCACTTTTGCGTCGAGCACCGCCAGCGGACGCTCGCTGACTTTGACGGGCAACGTCACGTTGAGTGGCACCCCGACGCTGACTTTCAGCAATACGAACGTCACCGCCTTCACCACGGGGTCCTTCACGCTGAATAGCAACGCGACCTTTTCCGGCTCCGGCAACTACTCCATCCGCAACGGCGTCGCATGGGGCGCAAGTCGCGAGATCACGGTATCCAGCAGCGGCACAGGAGCGATTCGCGGAGCGTTATCGGGAAGTGGTTCGCTGACTTTTCTTGGCACGGGGTCCTTGAGCGTGGGCGATGGCACGGCCCCCGCGGTAACGGGTAGCGCTGGCAGCGGATTGATTGTGGACGGACCCACGATCACTTTTGGCACGAGCACGAGCACCTTTTCGGGAGGCGTCACGCTGACATCGGGGACCATTCTGATCGGTGGAAGCTCCGCTGGCGGCCCGCCTCCGACCAGCGGCCCGTTCGGAACAGGCACCATTTCCCTGAATGGCGGGACGTTTCGCGCCAGCACCACCCAAACCATCGGGAATAGCGTGAACGTTGGTGGTACAGTCACCATTAGTGCCTCTGGCAATCCCACGAACAATTCCGTGACGCTGTCCGGTGCCGTCGCGATGAATGTTGGTGCGAACGTCACCTACACCAACGCGGTCGCAAGCTCTTCCCATGCGATCTCCGGCTTGGTCAAGCTGAATTCGTCCCCGACGATCAACCTAAACTCCAGCGCAGGAACTGGCAATTTCGTGACCTGGAGCGGCGGGCTCGATCTGAACAATGCGGATCGCACCCTTACCGTGAGCGGCACTGCCGTGCGTGCGCTCGCCATCAGCGGCTCACTGAAGGATACCGGAGGAACGGGGCATAACCTGACCATCAATGGAGCGAATAACGTGACGGCGAGTGGCCTAATCACTGCGGGCACGGGAAATCCCGGCATCATCTACAGCGGCACCGGCATCTTCGACGCTGGCACCAACGCCTCAACGTGGACTGGCGGCTTCACCCTGGACTCGGGAAGGGCGAACCTCGACGTTCCCAGCGTCGTGGGCGCAGGTGCTGTCACCAGCGGTCCCTTTGGCACCGGCACCGTTACCTTGAACGGCGGACACCTTGCGGAAGGCAGCACCAGCCGGACTCTTCACAATAACCTCGTCCTAAGCGGCACCGTGACGATGGCCAGCACCGTCAACCCCGGTAACACTCTCACTTTCGATCCCACCGGCGTCACCGTCCCAGCAGCGGGCACCATCACGGTGAACGGCCCGGTCACCATCATGACGAATCACGCAGGCACGACCGGCCTGACCCTGACAGGCCCGATCACTGGCGGCACGGGCACGCCGAGCCTCACGATCAAAGGCTCCAGCTTTGGCGGGGCCAACATCACAAACGGCATCGGCACGGTAAACCTCGTCAATGGCGGCGCTGCGAGCACCTTCGGCAACGTCTTCGTGGGGGAAAGTGTCGCGTCCGGTTCGCTCGGCGGCATCCTCACCGCGAGCAGCCAGAACGCGATGGGCGCGGGAACGTACACCATCAACTACGGCGGCTCGTTTTCCACCGTGACCACGGCCTTCAATCCAACCAACGCGATCAACGTAAATAGCGGCGGAACGCTGTCGCTGCGCGGAGCGGCTACACCGAGTGGATTGGTCACGCTCAACTCCGGATCCATCATTGCCGCCAACACGGGCACGGTGACGTTCACGAGTGGGACGAACGTCTCCGTCCCGACGACTGGCGTTTTATTCAACAACTCCAGCGCGGGCGTCACACTCACCAACGCCTACCCGGCATTCACCGGCACGATGGCTTTTGGGGGGAATGGTTCCGGCAGCATTACGACTTCCGCCGCCACGACCACCACCGGTGCGCAAACCCTCGCCTTTAACCAGACCGGTGCCGGGCAGATGATATTCAACGGCCTTGCGCTCGGTGGGACGCTAACCATCACGGGCAGCGGGAACAACAGCGTCGCCGGTGCCATCCCCCAAGGTACGGCGGCCTCACTGGGCACAGTCAGCGGCGCGCAGGGTTTAGTCTTGAGTATGGCTCCCACTGGCGCGATCTCCATGTCTCAGCAGACTTCCGGTGTGTCGAGTATCACCCTTCAGCGCGGCACTCTCGCCATTGATGGCGGCAACACCATCGGCATCAAGGCCGGCGGAACTGTCAACTTGAACGGTGGAACGATCCGAAACCAGAACGGCGCCAATAATAACTCGACTTGGCAGGACGCGATTTCCGTCGGGGCCAATGGGGGGACGATCTAGTCCTTTTCAACCAACAACGCTCAAATCGTGTCCTTCACCGGAGCCATCACGGGATCGGGGCCGCTGACCCTGCGCTATGGCGGCAGCAGCGCCAATACCAGTAGCGTCCTGCTGGCGCCTGCCTCGACCTCCAGCTACAACGGCACCATTACTGTGGCAACGGCCAACGGTCGTGGCCGCGCCCAATTCAACGCGAACAGCCTAGACGGTATCGCCGCAGGCGGGGTGACGGTTCCGGCTGGCACTGCGTTTACCATGGATACTCTGGCGGCTCTGACCGCCAACATTGGCAAGTTCACCACCAATGCGAACTCGATCCTCGCGTATGATAATTTCGTCGGCAACAGCGTCAACCTCAACACCCTCGGCAGCGATGTCCGTATCGGCAACTCGGGCACGGTTACCGTTGCCGCTGCGGTCACCCTTACTCCCTTCGGCAGTACTTACAATTTCAGCCCTGGCGGCAATTTTGTGGTCAACACCACCAATTGGCTCTCCGGTGCCAACAATCTCGATGTGCGCGCCGGTGCGATTGCGCCGGGAGCCTACGGCGTCGCCAACCCGGGAGCCAACTCCCTCGCCCTCGGGGGGACGGGTCAGACCTACACTGGAACCACGACAGTTTCCGGCATCATCAACAACAGCCTGATGGGAACGGGCACCACCGGCACCAATCTCCATATCACGGGCGATGTGTCCGCCGCCGGGGCCACCAGCGTCACGCGCGGTGGTGCCATTCGCCTCTTGGGTGCCGCCGGCAAGCTTTCGGGCACCAGCGGCATCACGGTGCAGGGTGGCGGCATCTTCGTGAATGGGGATACAACGGCGGCGAACAACAATAGCGTCTCCAACCGTATCAGCACCGCTGCCACGCTCACCCTCGGCGGCACCGACGGTGGCGGCACGTTCACCATGGCCTACGCCGCCTCGGGCGTGCATGCGCAAACATTTGGCGCACTCACCATCGGACCAGGCGCAAACACGATCAATAACGTCAACACGGCTGCCGGGACGGCCACCCTGACTTTTACCAACCCCGCCATCGTCAACAACGGCGGTCTGCTGAACATTGCCTCGACTTTCACGAATAGCGTGTTCGCCCTCGGTGGTGCCCCGACCCTTACTACAGGAAACACCTTCGGCGGCGGGCTTACAGTCAACCTTCAGAGCGTCGCGGGTAACCCGGGTGATTTTATGACGGTGAACGGTTCGAACCAGATCGTCGCGGTAGGCTCGGCTGGGGCGCTCGGCGTCTATACCACTCAGACGAACACGACATTCGATGATACCTCGTTCACCAATGCGACAAATCTAAATTTGGATGGCAACACTCCCGCATTCAACAAGACCTTAAGCGGTAGCAAGACGATCAATTCGCTTCGCACCTTTGCGTCTGCCAATTTCAATAACATCACGCTGACGATCCCCACCTCGGCGATCCTGACGGTAGCCTCGGGCGGAATCATCGGTACCGGCCACGTCGGTAGCAATGCCGGCATTCAAGGGTCGGTCACAATTGCCGGGGCGGGCACCCTTTCCAGCGGCACCAGCGACATGTATCTCTATGGCCCCATTCAGACCACTGGGAATCCGCTGACGATTAGCGCGTCCATCAACGTCAACAGCGGGAACGGCGCGCTCTTTGTGCGGTCCGGCGTTGCGAGGCTCAGCGGCACTGCCAACAGCTTCGGGATCTCTCTGTCCTCGGCTCCACGTTAATCATTAACGCAGTGGGCGCACTGCCCACAACTGGAACCCGAGCCATCAATCTGCAGGGCGGAAATTTGCAAATGAACGTGGGGGGTGCCTTTGGTTCGGGCACGACGCTCAATGTAAGTCCGGCTGGAGGCACTCTCAGCCCTTTCAGCAGTTCGGCGTTGAGCTTTGCGGGCAATGTCACACTCAATGGCGCCCTCGGCTTTGGTTCCCCAGGTGGCGGGACTGGGTCAAACACCACACTCAGTGGCAATTTGACCGGCCCTGGGATGTTGGGAATCGGCAAACAAACGGACGGCAAGAATACCATCGTCCTCTCGGGTGATAACAGCTCATGGACCGGCGGCGTCCGTTACGACACCGCCTTTGGCAATAGTGCCTCCGGCAACACCCACCTGCGCTTCTCCCCTTCGGTGGCGGGCCGCAATTCTGCCGGCACCGGCCCGATTGTGCTGGCGAGCGGCAATAACCCCGGAGGCATTTATTTCGATACCACGGCAGCCGGTTCGACGACTTTTTCCAATGACATCGTCAACAACCTGACCGTCACCCCCATTGTCGCTTGGGGCCTCAGCACCGGCTTGGGCACGGCGGGAACGGCGAATACTACGACGCTCTCCGGTAGTCTCGTGGGAAATCAGGGCCTCTTTTTGCAAGGCTACGCCACGAGCGACAGCGCGATCAGCGAGACGGTCCTCTCCGGCACCGTTTCGGTGAGCGGTGCAGCCACAGGCTTCAGCTACGGCACGGCCAGCGGGTCGCAAAACTTCAACAACGGACAAGGCGGCATCACCCTCGGTGTGACCAACTTCCGCGCGCTCACACTCCAAGGCACGGGAAACCTCCCGCTCGTCGAGCTACCCGTCGGCTCCGCATCCAATGGCGCGGAAGGCTTCGTGCGATTCGGCGGCGTCAACAGCTTCATCCCCGGCGCAGTCGGCCCCGGCTACCTCTCCGCGCTCCGCAAAAGCGGCACCGGCAACGATGCCCGCTTCGGCTACCTCCTTACGGGCACTGGCGGCGCGGGAACCAGCTACACGCTACCCGACGGCAAGAGCTTCCTCATCGGCTCCCTTGGCACAGGCACACGCGTCGGCGGCACACTCGGCGTCGCGGGCGGCGGAACGGCCACCTTGCTCGGCGGAGAAAGCCTCAGCGGATTCGCCAGCGGCGACATCAATATCCACGCGAACGGCTCCACCGATGCGCAGGAACTCACCCTCCTCGCACGCGACACCGCCGACCGCCTCATCATCGGCAGCGCGGGGAATGCCGTCACCTTCGCACCCACCACCGGCGACAGCGGTGCCACGAGCGCCATCACCCTGCTCGCCGATCGCACCGGCACGACGACTTTGCTAAAGCGCGGCCTCGGCACCATCGAGATTGTGAACGCCGAGTTCACCGGCATCGGCGGCACCACCAACGACGACCGCGCGAACGTCTCGTGGCAGGTCAGCGAAGGCACCCTCGCCTACAACCAGACCGACGGCGCAGTCAGCGACTTCGCGGGCATCACCGTCGGCCTCAGCGGCACACTCAGCGGCAGCGGCGTGATCAAAGGCGACGTCACCAGCGCGGGCACCATCGCCCCCGGCAACAGCATCGGCACCCTCGGCGTCAGCGACCTCATCATGTCCGGCGGCAGCACATTCGCCGTAGAAGTCGGCAGCCTCACCGCAGACAAACTCAACGTCACCGGCACCGCCGCCCTCAGTGGCACGGGCAACATCACCCTCAGCATCACCCTCACCGCCGACCCGACCGACTTCACCAGCTTCGTCCTCATCAACAACGACAGCAGCGACGCATTCGGCTTCGGGGCCAACCGCTTCAGCGTCGGCGGCACCCCGCTTAGCGACGGGGATTCCTTTATCGTCACCTCCGGCGCATTTACGCAGGAGTTCCAAATCGACTACACGTTCAACGGCGGAGGCGACGCGCAAAACAACGACGTCGCGCTGCTCGCAGTCCCAGAGCCCGGCAGCGCAGCGCTATTGCTCGGAGGACTGGCGTTGCTCGCCGCTCGCCGCCGCCGGAGCTAGCGGCAGACCGCAGCTCGGAAAACTAGCGCGCCGACCGCGACTACGAAGGCTCGACCCGCCTGCGGCGCACACCGAGCATGGTGGCGATGCCGCCGAGCAGGAGCATCGCGCTGCCGGGCTCTGGCACCACGGTGAAAGCGACATCGTTGCCGCCAGTAAGGCTCATTCCCTCGGCGTTTGCGGTGTAGGTGATGGTGAAATCCTTATCGCCGACGCTGAACATGCCGCCTTCCGCGAGGCCGGTGAATGTGCCGGTGATCGCATCGGTGCCGTCGTTGAGGACCACGAAGTAGTCGCCATTCAAAAAGCCGACTCCGGTGCTGATGCTGAGAGTCGCTCCACCGAGGTTCACGGCACCAGTCACGCTGAGTTGATCGTAGCCGGTGACGGGCGTCGGGCCGTTGAGTTCGAGGCTGAGCGTGGTTCCGCTCGCCATGCTGAGGCTCAGCGTGCTCAGTTTTCCTGGCGAGTTGCCCGGTGCGATGGTGGCTCCGTTCTGAACGGTGACGGTTCCATTGATATTACCGCCGCCGCCGACAGTGCTTCCCGAGCCGTCCACGGTGACTGCGCTGCCGCTGAGGCTGCCGCTCACGATGAGTGTGCCTGAATTCACGGTGGTGGGTCCGGTGTAAGTAGAGGTTCCAGCGAGCGTGAGGGTTCCGTTTCCGACCTTCGTGAGTTTGCCGGGGCCGGAGATCGCGCCTGCAAAGCTCGTGCTGCTCGCGTCGCCCACGGTGAGCGCGGCGGCGCCGAGCGTCACGCGACTCGTCGGGTCGGACGATGAAAGCGAGGCGATGGTCTGGTAATTTTCGCCGCCAAGATCGAGCGTGCCGCCGCCGGAGAGTGTCACGGGCGTGGTTGCGGGCAGGAGGTTTCCGATGCCTGCACCGGTGCCGAACCACTTGTAGTTCAGATACGTTTCAATCTGCTGGCGCTGCTCGTTGGAGACGACGGTGTCGAAGATGAGGACCTCGGCCTGTGACTGATTGCCGGAATGGTAAATGCGGTCCTTGTTGAAGCTGTCCAAGGCGAAGGCGTTACCGTTGCCGATAATTTCCACGAGGTTGTAGCCGTTGTTCGAGGCAGTCGGCATGGGTGTGGTCGTCGGCGTCGCGACGAGCGAACTGTTCACATAGACGGTGCCGAGGAAATTGACTTGGCCGTAGTCGATCAAAAGCGGGTCCGCAGGGTTGTTGTCGTTAGGGCGGTGCAGTGAGTAATTGACGCTATCCGTTGCTAGGAAGCTGCTGCCTTTGAAGACCGAGAACATCGAGCGGACGTTGGTATCGCGGGTGAATGCGAGCGCCTGGCTGTCGGTTGCGTTGGTATTTCCGAGGAAGCTGATCGCACCCAAGCCCGTGCCGGTGCCGGCGTTGGCGATGAAAGTGGGCGTTCCGTTTCCTCCGGGGACGGTTGCGTTCGCGCCATTGCCGCTGAGGTCGCTCCATGTGGAGACCCCAGCGCCATTGGCGAGCCCGAGATTCGAGGCGTCGAACCGCCGCGCTGCGCCTGTGACTGCCGAGACACTGAGTGTGCCGCCAGTGATGTTGGTTGCGCCCGCGTATGTGTTGGTGCCCGTGAGCGTGATCGTGCCGGTGCCGGCCTGCGTCAGCCCGCCGGTGCCTGTGATGGCGTTCCGCAGGATGAGCGCGTTGGTGCGATTGATACTCAGCGTGCCGTTGTTCGCAATCGCGGCGGTGGACGTTCCGAGCGCTCCGGCGGTGCCGCCGAGTTCCAGTGTGCCGTTGCTGATCGTCGTGACGCCAGCGTAGGTGTTTGCGCCAGTCAGCGTCAGTCGGCCCGCCCCGGTTTTTGTCAGAGTTCCGGGGCCGGAAATGGCGCCGTCGAAGGTCGTGTTGGTCGCATTCCCGACCGTGAGCGATGTGTCGTTAAAGACTTTGCTGCCAAGCGTATCCGTCGAGGACAGCGAGCCGATGGTCTGCGCGCCGATGAGGTCGAGCGTGCCTCCATTTGAGATGGTGACGGGCGTATTCGAGGGCAGCGCCGCCGCAGCGCCGTTGCCGAACCATTTATTGCTCAGGTAGGATTCGTTGTGCAGGCGCTGCGACTCGGTGAGGACGGTGTCGTAGATGAGCACTTCGGCCTGCGACTGGTTGCCAGCGTGGATGGTCCCGCGATCCTTGTTGAAGCTGTCGAGGGCGAAGGCGTTGCCGTTGGTGATGACTTCCACGAGGTTGTAGCCGTTGGCTACGTTCGTTGGCATCGGCGTGGTGAGCGGGGCTCCCACGAGCGATCCGTTCACGTACACGGACCCGAGATAATTGATCTGACCATAGTCGGCGAGAAGAGCGTCGGCAGCATTGTCATCAGTCGGGCGATGGAGCGCGTAGGTGCCACCAGTGCTGTCCGTCGCGAGGAAGCTGTTCCCTTTGAAAATCGAGAACATCGAACGGACGTTGGCGTCGCGGGTAAATGTGAACGCCCCGCTGGCGGCAGCGCCGCCATTCTTCGGGAGATTGATCGCGCCCAGTCCCGTGCCGGTGCCGGCGTTGGCGATGTAAGTGGGCGTCGCATTTCCTCCGGGGACGGTCGCATTTGCGCCGTTGCCGCTGAGGTCGTTCCATGTGGACACACCAGCACCATCGGCGAGGCCGAGGTTCGAGGCGTCAAACCGCCGCGCAGCTCCCGCGACTGGTGCGGTAGCGACGCCGACGATGCGTAAAGTGCCGCCGCTGATGTCCGTGGCACCGCCGTAAGTGAGTGCGCCTGTGAGTGTGGTCGTGCCCGTTCCCGCGTGGGTGAGTCCGCCCGTGCCGTTGATGGCGGAGGGCACTGAGAGCGTCGTGCTCGGGCTAAACCGCAGCGCCGCGTTGGTGGTGATTGGGCCCGAACCGAGCTTGCCTGCGCCGCTGAGTTCCAGCGTGCCGTTGTTGATCGTCGTCCGTCCGCTGTGGGTGTTCGCCCCGGTGAGTGTGAGTTTGCCGGTGCCGACTTTCGTCAGGGTTCCGGTGTCGGAGATGACTCCGGCAAAGGTCGTGTCGTTTGCATCGCCCACGGTGAGTGCCGCGCCGCCGAGCGTCACGCGGGTCGTCGAGTCCGACGAGGAAAGCGAAGCGATGGTCTGGAAGTTCTCACCGCTAAGGTCGAGCGTTCCATTGCCGGAAATGGTGACGGGCGTGGTGGCGGGCAGGAGGTTGCCGACACCGGAACCGTTGCCGAACCATTTGTAATTCAGATACGTCTCGACCTGCACGCGGTCGGTATTGCTCAGCGCGGCGTTGAAGATAATGACCTCGCCGATTTGCTGGCCACCGATGCGTCCGCCGATATTACGGTCATTCGCTAGGGCGTTGGACTGCACGTTGCCCGTGGTGATGACGTCTATCATCTGGTAGCCGCCGGAAAGCGCGGTGGTCGTGCCGTTCACCTGCGTTCCATTCAGGTAGGTCTGGCCGTTCTGGATGTTGGCGTTCGTGTAGGGTGTGCTCCAAATCTTTCCGGTCGGCGAGGCGACAGTGGCTTCTTCACGGTGAAAATCATAAGCGCCCGTGCTGCCGAGCAGGAAGTTGCCGCCTTTCATCACCCAGAAGACGCTGCGGATGTCGGTGATGTTGGCGTTAAACTGCATCCACTGGCCGGAGCTGGTCGTCGCGCCGAAATCCACCATCGTCTTCGACGGTCCGGTGAAAGCGTTGTCCGTCGTCAGATTCGGTCGCGCCGCCGCGTTCCCCTGTGTGGCGAAGTTCGTGCCGCCGCCTGCGTCACTCCACTGCGTGACTGCGGTGCCGCTGGTCGCGAGGCTTGAGGTCTTCGCCGAGTCGAGCCACAGCGAGGAACCACCGCCAACAGCCGGGCGGAGCGTGCCTGCGGTGATCGTGGTTGCACCGGAATACGTGCCGACCCCCGAGAGCGTCGTCGTCCCGGTGCCGACTTGCGTGAGCGTGCCCGTGCCGTCGATCGGACCTGCGACGCTGAGCGCATTGGTCCGATTCAGCCGCAGTGTGCCGTTGTTGGTGATGGGCCCCGTCCCGAGTTTTCCGGCAGCACCGCCAAGCTCCAGCGTGCCGCTGCTGATCGTCGTCCGACCGGAGTAGGTATTCGCGCCAGTGAGCGTGAGGGTGTTATTGCCGAGTTTGGTGAGCGGTCTGGCAGCGGTGAGAGCGGTCGATTGGGTAAAGCTGCCCGCCGTGGTATCGAGCGCTAACCCAGACGCCGCATTCAAGTTGAAACCAGCGAGAGTGTTCGTGTTGAAAAGGTCTGCCACGTTGGCATCACTGTAATCGCCAGAGACCGCGCCGACACCGAGACCGACGGTACCCGCAGCGGCCGCCGTGACGGTGGTGCCCGGGGAGCGGGCAGCCGTATTGGGGAAGGTCAAAATACCGCCATTGACCGATGTCGCCCCTACTTAGGTATTCGCGCCGGTGAGCGTGAGAGTGTTATTGCCGAGCTTGGTGAGCGCTCTCGCGGCTGTGAGCGCGGTCGATTGGGTAAAATTGCCAGCCGTGGTGTCGATGGCCACACCAGACGCCGCATTCAGGTTGAAACCCGCGAGGGTGTTCGTGTTGAACAGAGCCGCCACATCCGCATCGCTGTAATCACCGGAGACCGCGCCGACGCCGAGGCCGACAGTGCCCGTAGCGGCAGTGGTGACAGTGGTGCCCGAGGATCGGGCCGCAGTATTGCCGAAGGTCAAAATGCCGTTATTGACCGAAGTCGCGCCCGTGTAGGTGTTGGCACCTTTGAAGATCACCGTGCCCGTGCCTGTCTTATTGACGATGCTTCCGCCGGTGATGCCGTTGGCGTCGGCACTGTTGAAGGTGTAATTGACCGCGTTGTTCAAGAAATTGACTGTGCCGATGCTCGCACCACCGGCAGCCACCGTGATGTTGCTGTTCGTCACCGCGTTTTTGAAACCATCCGTATCAGCAAACGAGACGCTCGTCGTCAGCCCTGAGACGGTCGCGAAAATCTGACCGCCCGTGAAGTTCGCCGTCCCGCCGTCCCATGCGCCGTTCGTCGCGCCGCTCCAAATGCCCGTCACGTCCCGCACTTGGAGGGCGTTGAGCTGGCTGGATTGCGAGCCCGCGTTGTTCGCGAGTAACGTGAACGCCTGACTCGTGCCGCCAGCGGTGAAGCCGCCAATCGTAAACTGCCCCACGCCGCCATCGACGTTAGTGTTGTTGTAGTCGAGCCCTATGCTATTGCCACCGCTGCTGGAGATGACTTCGGACCGGTTCACGCCACCGAGATTGCGGTTATCATTCACCCAAACCTGCGTGGCATACACGTGTCCGGTAGTCAGGTTGTTGAGGTTCACCGTGGCAGTCGTCCCACCGTTGGTATAGTTCCCGCCCTGGAGAACAGCCCGATATGGGGCCGAAAGCCCGCTCCAAGTCCCTCCGCCAGCGCTGCCAAAGGCGCTCCCATTATTCGGCCCATCAAACCCAGTCATCGTCACGTCGCTCCCCAAGTTCGTCGTGCTCGCACCTGCGGCAAAAGACACGCCGTTCACGGTCTGCGCGCTGTTCGATAAATCGTAAGCGTAATTGAAGACGCCGAGCGTAAAAACATCGGTATCCCCCGCGATGGTCGTCGCCGGGCCAAAGGTGATGTTTTGCGAATAGCCCGTCGCAGCAAAGCAGAGCGACGCCGCTGCGATTGCGAGGTGGGATTTACGGAGAAGGGCGGCAACGCTTCCAGAGAGTATATTGTGAGGTGTGTTCATGTCGGACTGGATAACCCGAGCAAACGATTGCGCAACAACGGAAATAACGACATTTTTCGCCAATCTCGCGGCGGGGATAAAATGCGGATTGCCAAGCGCGCGACGCCCCGGCAACTGGCAGCGATGATGCAACCGACTACGATCTATAATACGACGGATGGAATCTTGGCGCGACGCGGAGAAGATGCGTTCCTTTTACCCGGCGTGACGATGGACGCCATCTTCCAGCAGGACGATCCGCACGCATGGCTGGAGCCGATGCTCAGCAAAGGCCGCCCCATGGAACTCCCCGCGAAACTCCTCCCGCCCATCGGCACCCAAGAAGTGTGGGCCGCCGGCGTGACCTACCTCCAATCGCGCGACGCACGCATCGAAGAAAGTAAAGACGGCGGCTCCGTCTATGATCGCGTCTATGCCGCAGACCGGCCCGAGATATTCTTCAAAGCCACGCCCCATCGCGTCGTCGGCCACAGCGCAGAGATCCGCATCCGCCAAGACTCCAAATGGAACGTCCCCGAGCCCGAAGTCACCCTCGCCATCAACACCCGAGGGCGCATCTTCGGCTACACCATCGGCAACGATGTAAGCTCGCGCGACATCGAGGGGGAAAACCCGCTCTATTTGCCGCAGGCAAAAGTGTATCTCGGCTGCTGCGCGCTGGGGCCGGGACTGGTGATACGAGAGGCGCTGCCGATGGATGCGACGATCAGCCTGCGCATTTTTCGCGGTGGAGTCTCGGTATTTGAGGGCGCAACTTCGCTGGCGCAAATGAAGCGCACCTTCCCCGAACTCGCCGGCTGGCTCTGGCGCGACAATGGGTTCCCGAGCGGCTGCTACTTGCTCACCGGCACCGGCCTTGTTCCCGGCGGAGGCTTCACCCTCCTGCCGGGCGACGATGTCCGCATCGCCGTGCAGCATCTCGGCGAGTTGCGAAACACTGTGGGGGCATAAAGTGCCAGCTTGACCGCCTGCTACATCCGCTCCGGGACTTCGATCCCGAGCAGTCCGAGGCCGTGCTTGAGGGTGCGCGCGGTCACGTCCGAGAGCGCGAGGCGGGAGCTGCGGGCGGGCTCGGCAGCTTTCAGCACGGGGCAGGCTTCGTAGAACGAGTGGTAGGCGTTCGCCAGCTCGAAGAGGTAATTGCAGAGGATGTTCGGGCGGTGGTCCGTGAGGATGCCGGGCAGCGTCTCGCCGAATTGGGCGAGCTTCTTAATGAGCGCAAACTCCGCTGATTCTGTGAAGCTGAGAGCTGAGGGTTGAGAGCTGAGAGTCGCTTCACCCGCCTTGCGAAAGATGGAGCGAATTCGCACGTAAGCGTTCTGCAAGTAAGGCGCGGTGTTGCCTTGGAAGCTGAGCAATTTATCCCAGCTAAAGACGTAGTCGCCCTGCCGATTGGGCAAGAGGTCTGCGTATTTCACCGCGCCGATTCCGATGATGCGCGCGATCTCGCGGCACTCGGGCTCGGGGAGTTCCGGGTTCTTTTCGCGCACGACTTTGTAGGCGCGCTCCTCGGCTTCATCGAGCAGGTCGGCAAGTTTGACCGTGTCGCCGCTGCGGGTTTTGAAGGGCTTGCCGTCTTCGCCGAGGATGCTGCCAAACCAGCAGTGCGACAGCGTCACCGCGCTCTCCGCGTGCAGCCGCCGCCAGATGGCGAAGAACTGCCGGAAGTGGAGCTGCTGCCGCCCGTCGGTGACGTAAATGATTTCATCCGGCGCAAATTCGCGCACGCGGTAGGCGATGGTCGCGAGGTCGGTGGTGGTGTAGTTCGATGCGCCGTCCGCCTTCTGCACGAGGGCGGGCGAGGGCTTCCAGCCATTCTCGTCTTTGATCAAAAACGGGTCCTCTTTCTCCGGCACGCCGCCATCGCTAAAGACACAAATCGCGCCGTCGCTCTTCTGCGCGATACCTTTGTGCAGCAACTCGCCGACTGTGTCCTTGAGCCAAGGGTTGTAAAACGACTCGCCGAGCGTGCAGTCGAACTTGATGTCGAGCCGCGCGTAGATCGTGTCGAACTGCACCTGCGACAGGCGGATCATCTCCTTCCAAATCGCGAGGTTCTCCGCGTCGCCCGCTTGGAGTTTCACCAGCTCGGCGCGGGCGGCATCCATCGCGGCGGGGTCCGTTTTGCACGCTTCGTTTTGCAGTTTATACACGCGCTCCAGCTCGCCGATGGGGTCACGCTCCAGCGCCGCTTTATCAATGATCGTCTTCCACGCGAGGCACAGCATCCCGAACTGCGTGCCCCAATCGCCGATGTGATTATCCGCAACGACGACGTGGCCGAGAAAGCGCCCAATCCGCGCCAGCGCATCGCCGAGAAAAGTGCTGCGGATGTGCCCGACGTGCATCGGCTTTGCGACATTGGGCGACGAGAAATCAATCACCAGCCGCCGCAGCGGCACCGCCGGCACGCCGAACCTCGAATCCTTTGCCAGCGCAGCGAAGTGCGCCGCCAGCGTCGCGGGCTTTAGCCGGAAATTGATGAACCCGGCACCCGCAATCTCCGGTGCTTCGCAAATATCCTCCACGTCCAGCCGCGCGATGATTTCCTGCGCGACAACGCGCGGATTCGCCTTGCGGACTTTCGCGAGCTGCATGGCGAGGTTGCCTTGGTAATCACCAAAGCGCGCATCTTGCGTGGCCTGCACGGTGACGGGGATTCCGCCCGTATCGCCAGCAGCGGCGCGGAGTTTCGATTCGAGAATGGCTTGGATGGTTTCCATGAATCGCCCAACGTGCCACGAGCCCGCGCCCGATGGCAACACTCGCACGCACTCTTCACGAAGAGGGGGAAAAGAAAACCCCGGCTCCTTGCGGAGCCGGGGTCGTTAAATGATCGGTTTGTTGTGCCGAGTGCTATTGGCCAGCTGGGGCTGGGGCTGGGGCTGGCTCCGGTGCTGGTGCTGCGGGAGCAGGTGCGGCTGGTGGCGCTGGTGCTGGTGCTGGTGCAGCGTCGGCAGGAGCGTTGATGACCTCGTCCGTCTCTGGCTTCTTCGGTGCGTCGGCCTTTGGTGCATCGGCCTTTGGTGCGTCAGCCTTCGGTGCCTCAGCCTTTGGGGCCTCGGTTTTTGGCGGAGTGACTGGTGGTTCTGTTGGTTTCTTGGCGTCCTCACAGGCCGAAAAGCTGAGAGCGAGGACGGCTGCGACTGCGAAATGTAGTTTCATAATTAGTGGTGTTGTGTTGATTCGACCGCACGGCGATCTGACGGGTTTATGCCAGAAGTGTGTCGAAGAGGTCAATCACTTCTCTCGAACGGAGGAAGCGGCTTGCCAGCAAGCCCGACTCCCGATTTACACAAGAAGCATGAATGCGCCTGTAAAACATCCAACGATCACCGTGGGGGAGTTCTATACGCGACACTCGGAGGCGCTGCAAATCAAGCCACTCACAGAACTCGGTTCAGGGTTTGAGCGCACCATCCTTGAGCCGACGATCAATCGCCCAGGCTTGGCGCTGTGCGGTTTCTTTTCCTACTTCGCGGATAAGCGGATACAGATTTTTGGCTCCGCAGAGCTGGCGTATATTAATAGCATGGCTCCCGATGAAGTGAGTCGCCGCGTGATGGCTCTCTGCGAGCATCCCATCCCGTGCATCGTCATAGCCCGTGGGTTGGATGTGCCGGATGCACTCGTGGAAGCCGCGCGCTCTCACAACATCGCGGTGTTTTTGACCCCGATGGTGACGATGCGCTTTATTAATGCGGCCACGCTGGCGCTGGAGTTCGACTTCGCGCCCCGCAAGAGCGAGTATGGCAGCATGGTGGATATTCAGGGCATGGGCCTTCTCATCCGTGGCAGCAGCGGCATCGGGAAAAGCGAGGTCGTCCTCGGCCTCATCGAGCGTGGCTCCTCGCTCGTGGCGGACGACATCACGCACTACCGCGTGGTGGACGGGCGGGAGCTAATGGGCACTTGCTCGGAGCTGGGGCGCGGGCACATGGAGATTCGCGGGCTCGGGGTGATCAATGTAACCGCCGTCTTCGGAGTCAGCGCGCTGCGCATCGAAAAGCGGCTCGACCTCATCGTCACACTAAAGGATTGGCAGGAGATCGAGTCTATTGATAGGACAGGGCTGGAGCAGGAGTACTACGAGATTCTCGGATTCTACATACCACACGTGACGATTCCCGTGCGGCCAGGACGGGATCTCGCCAGACTCATCGAAGTCGCCGCGATGAACCAAAAGCTAAAGAGCCTCGGGTACAACAGCGCGGTGGAGTTTAACGAACGCCTCATGGCCGCGATGCAGAAAAAGCGCGACCGCTAACCGAAGACACGACACATTTCAAAATAACTACATGGGACTCTGGAACAAACCGGAAGAGACGAAAATCACGAAGCAGCTTGAGATCATCAACAAGCTCGGGATGCACGCACGCCCATGTTCCAAGTTCGTAAAACTCGCCCACCAATACAAAGCCGACGTGTGGGTGGAGAAGGACGGCGAGATGGTGAGTGGAAAAAGCATCATGGGCCTCATGACGCTTGCGTCCGGCGAAGGCTCCGTTATTTCCGTCACATGCGATGGCTCCGACGCAGTCGAAGCACTCGCCGCACTCGAGAAACTCGTAGCCGCCAAGTTCGATGAAGAGTGAGCAGCGATTCCAAGGCGTCGCCGTCTCCCCGGGCATCGTCCGAGGACTCGCCTACATCTATCGCCCCGACGAAGAACTGCCGCCGCGCCGTAGCATCAAAGAAGCCGATGCGGACGGAGAAATCGCACGGCTCCACGACGCGCTCGGCAACACCCGGCGGCAAATCATCGAGCTACACGATAAGGTGAAAGCCTCCCTCGGCGCGAGCGATGCCGAGATTTTCGAAGCGCACCTCATGGTCGTCGAAGACGGCGTGCTTATTGAAGAAGTGCAAAAGACCATCCGGCGCGATCTCTGCAACGCCGAGCACGCATTCCAAATCGTCGCGCAGCGCTACGCCAAGAGTCTCGCCGCGCTGGAAGACCCGTATTTCCGCGAACGCGCGGCGGACATCCACGACATCGCCCGCCGCATCACGCGCAACCTCCTTGGCAAGACGACGACCACTCTCGCCGACATCCAGAGCCCGCACATCGTCCTCGCGCACAACCTCACGCCGAGCGACACCGCGCAAATTGACCGCAATATCGTCCTAGGATTTTGCACCGAAGTTGGCGGCAAAACTTCGCACACCGCCATCATGGCGCGGTCGCTCAACATCCCCGCCATCGTCGGCCTGCACCAAATCCTCGCAGTCGAAAACGGCGCGGACATTCTGATCGACGGATACAGCGGCCTGCTCATCGTCCATCCGACCGACGCCACACTTTTCCAATACGGCGAGCTTCAGCACAGCAAAGCCAAAGTTGAGCAACAGCTCAACGAACTCCGCGAGACAGACTCCACCACGCGCGACGGCACCCGCATCACTCTCTCCGCCAATATCGAGCAGCCCGGCGACATCGCCCAAGCCGCCGCCAGCGGAGCGCAAGGCGTCGGGCTCTTCCGCACAGAGTTCCTCTACCTCAGCGGGACCGCGCTCCCTACCGAAGAGGAACAGTTCGCCGCCTACTGCCAAGTCGCCGCAGCCGCTCGGCCCCATGCCGTCATCATCCGTACTCTCGACCTCGGCGGCGACAAGCTCCACGCCACGCTTCACCCCGTCGCGGAAGAAAACCCCTTCCTCGGCTGGCGAGCCATCCGCGTCTGCCTCGAGCGCACCGACATTTTCAAAACCCAGCTCCGCGCCATCCTCCGCGCCAGCACATGCGGGAGCATCAAGCTCATGTTCCCCATGATCTCCGGCATCTCCGAACTCCGCACCGCCAAGCGCATCCTCGACGAATGCCGCGCCGAGCTGCGCAAAGAGAACGCCCCCTTCGACGAGAAAATGGAAGTCGGCATCATGATCGAAGTTCCCAGCGCCGCCATCATCGCCGACTTGCTCGCGAAGGAAGTGGACTTCTTCAGCCTCGGCACGAACGACCTCGTCCAATACACCATCGCCGCCGACCGTGGGAACGAGCACATCGCCCACCTCTACGAGCCCACGCACCCGGCAGTTTTGCGGCTGATTAAAATGACGGTCTCCGCTGCGCACGCCGCCGACATCTGGGTCGGCGTCTGCGGAGAAATGGGCGGCGACATCACACTCACGCCGCTCCTCATCGGCCTTGGCATTGATGAAATCAGTTGCGGCAGCGCCGTCCTCCCGCGAGTGAAGCGAGCCGTTCGCAGCCTCGATGCCGCAGCTTGCCGACGGCTCGCCGCCGATGCGCTCGACTGCGATAGTGGCAGCACCATCCTCGCCCGCTCCGAAGCCGTCGCCCGAGACCACTACGGCGAACTGTTTTAACAGCCAAACACGGCATCCACAATACGCAGGGCTTTCGGGCCGGGCAGGACGCCCGGCTCCATCTGATTCATCACATAAGCAAACGCGATCCCCGTTTCCAGGTCCGCAAAAGCGTGACTGCCGCCTGCGCCTGGATGCCCAAACGCACGAAGCGATGGACCGAAGTTCCTGCGTAACTTTTCCCCGCCTACGGTCACCGGGTCGCGCATGAAGCCGGCAGAAAACGCTGTCTCCATCAGCAGCACTCGGTCATCGCCCTGCGCCAGGGTCGTTGACATCCAGTCCAACGTCCGCGGCTCAAAGTACCCCGCTCCACCGCCCGCCAGCATCGCATAGAATTTGCCGAGCGCATGCGCCGTCCCGATCCCCCCGAAGCCTGGCAAAGAAGCTGCCCGCGCCTCTCGAGTATTCAGCGCCGCCACGCTGTGCAGCCCTTGAGGAGAGCCAAACGCCCGAACCGTAAATGAACTAGGCGCGGCGAACGCCGTGTAAAACCGATCCTTCGGCGGAGCACTCTTCGCGGGGAAGACGCTCGCCACTTTCTCCTGCTGCGCATCCGGCAGTCCGATCCAAAAATCCAACCCCAACGGCAGGGCGAAAACATCCCGCCAATATGCACCAAGGGTCTCCCCTGTAATGCGGCGCACGAGTTCATCCAGCAAAAAACCAAACACCCTTGGCCCGTAGCCGTGAGCCGTCCCCGGCTCCCAATGCGGATCCTGCGCCGCCAGCGCTGCAGCCACGGCGTCATGATCAAACACGGGCACTACACGATCCAACACGGGCAGTCCTGCTTGATGCGACAACACCTGGCCGATCGTAATCTCCCCCGTAAACTCCGGCCACACCTCCGCCACTCGCGTCTCCAAATGCAGCCCATGCTCCTGCATCGCATGGAGCACGCACACCGCCGCCGGCCCCTTCGTCGCACTCCACACCAACACCGGAGTCTCGACCGTCCAAGGCCGTGTCTCCTGCCGGTCGCACCAACCACCCGCTAGCGAGATGATCTCCTCCCCGTCCTGCCACACACTCAAGCTCGCGCCGAGTTCGCCAAAGCGTGTGAAGTTTTCCGCGAACAGCGCGACGATCCGATCCTTATCCATACGTTAAACTCCATCCACGAGCGTCGGCACAGCATCGCACTTCTCCCGCCACCCGGGGAAGTTCCAATCGTTTGGAAACGCGCGGCACTGTCGTGGCTTCACGGCCTGCAATCCGCAGTCCTTCCCCTCCAACCATGCGCACGAATGATCGTCACGCTCTAGCAGCGAAAGCCCACGCCGATCCGGACGCAGTCGCGTGTGCCGCTCGACAAAGACATCCTCCGTCAGCCCCACAAAGGAAGCGATCGCGGCGATCTCATCCGGCTCCACCTTCACCACGCCCGGCCACTTGCAGCAGTTCGTGCATCGCTGGCAAACGTAGTGGATAGGCATGACTTCTGGCTAAAAAAGAAAAGCCCCGCCCTCCGAAGAAGGCGGGGCTTTAAGAAAGAAAAGACTACTTCAGTTTGGACTTCAGTTCCTTGCCTGCTCCGAACTTCACGGCCTTGGAGGCCTTGATTTTGATCTTCTCGCCGGTCTTCGGATTCACACCGATACGGGCTTTGCGGGCGACGACCTTGAAGGTGCCGAATCCGATGAGCTGAACGCTTTGACCCTTTTTGAGGGCTGCCGCGATCGAGTCAATGGTTGCTGCCACTGCCTTTTCGGCTGAGGCTTTCGATGTGTCTTTGCCCAGTGCTTTTGCGACTGATGCTACGAGTTCTGCTTTATTCATTTGTTTTCTTTGTTCTGTGACTTGGGTTGTTTTTGAGTTGGTTTTTTCTGCGTGCTGCCGAAGACAGCAACGGCGGCGTATTTGTCACTCACCGTGCGCAGAGTCAACGGACATTTCGATTTTTTTTAATGCCGCGACGCCTTTGTCCGTCAGCCTTCGCAGTTGATGTTCTTTTTTGCTGCCGTAAGATTTCCGCAATGACCTTCGATTCACGTATTGACAAGTTCCTCGGAAAAGTTCCGACGCTCGCCCCGTCCGCATTCATCGCACACAACGCCACACTGGTCGGCGATGTCACCCTCGGCGACGAGTGCAGCGTGTGGTATCAATGCGTCCTCCGGGCCGATATACACAGCATTCGCGTCGGCCCCCGTTCCAATATCCAAGACGGCGCAGTGGTTCACCTCGCCGACGATTTCGGAGTGGAAATCGGCGAACTCGTCACCGTCGGACACAAAGCGATTCTTCACGCTTGCACCGTCGGAAATGAAGTTCTCGTCGGCATGAACGCGGTGATTCTCGACGGCGCAGAAATCGGCGACCGCTCCATCGTCGGCGCGGGAGCACTCGTCACGGGACACAAAAAGTTTCCACCCGGCTCCCTCATTCTTGGCAGCCCCGCCAAGGTCGTTCGCGCGCTCACCATCGAAGAACAAGCCGACATTAAAACTTGGGCCACTCGCTACGTGCAGCTCTCTCGCGAATACTTGCGACGCGGAGTGAAGTGAGTTTCGCTCGCGTGCGGTTAGTGGCGAACGCTTCGATTTCAACAGCCAAAACGAAGCGACGTTGACCTTGCGGGATAGCCGCGCTTTATTGGGTTCTATGCCTGTTTTGGGACTCGACCTCATCGAAGAAATCATCGCGCTAAAGCGCGAGCGCAACGCCGTGATCCTCGCGCACAACTACCAGATCAAAGAGATTCAGGAGGTGGCTGATTTTGTCGGCGACTCCCTCGGCCTCAGCTACCGTGCGGCAGAGACACAGGCCGATGTCATTGTGTTTTGCGGCGTTCACTTTATGGCCGAAACGGCGAAGATCGTGAACCCAAGTAAGCGCGTGGTAATGCCGGATGAGCACGCGGGCTGCTCGCTGAGCGACTCGTGCCCAGCGGAGAAGCTGGAGGCTTTTTTGAAAGAACACGCGGAGAAGAATTATTACGTTGTCTCTTACATCAATTGCTCCGCCGGCGTGAAGGCGCTCAGCGATGTGATCTGCACGAGTGGTAATGCCGCTCGCATGGTGGAGCGCGTGCCTGCGGGTAGGAATATCCTTTTTTGCCCGGACGAGAATCTCGGCCAGTGGGTGATGGATCAGACGGGGCGGGAGATGACATTGTGGCGGGGAAATTGTTACGTCCACGTCGAGTTCACGCAAAAGGCGATTGAGCGCGCGAAATTTGAGTGGCCCGATGCGCCGGTAGTCGCGCATCCGGAATGCACGAAGGCGGTGCGGTTGCTGGCAGATGAGGTTTGCTCCACGGAAAAGATGATCACGTATTGCAAGAATCACCCAGCGAAGGCGTTCGTTATCGTCACGGAAAGCGGGATGCTACACCGCCTCCGGCGCGAGATACCGGGCAAGGAGTTCATCGCGGGGCCGACGGACAAATGCGCGTGTGCGGACTGCCGGTATATGAAAATGAACACGCTAGAGAAGCTCCACGCCTGCCTCGATAAACTGGAGCCCGAAATTATCATTCCAGAAAGTATCCGCGCCCGAGCTGAACTTCCTCTCCGTCGTATGCTCGATTGGAGCAAATGAAGATGGCCATCGCCCGAATCATCGCGCTCATTTTTGCCATCGCACTTGCCGGATGCGGCGATCCTCCGATGAGCCCGACTCAAGTCTCCGACAAGTTCTTCGCGCAGTGCGAGGAGCGAAAGTTCGCCGAGGCATACGAGGGAGCGACGGTCGCATTTCGCATCGAGAAATCCTTGAAATACTTTGAAGCGAGAGTTCGCGATTTAGGATTCGATCGGGTGAAGAAATTCGAGTGGCAGGAGCCGCAGATCAAAGGCGATGTCGCGCAGCGTTGGGGGAAGATCACTCTTCCGACCGGTGAGGAGATGACCGTCATCGTCACGATGCACCGCGACGGAAGGAGCTGGCGCGTCCACGAAGTCGTGGGGGTGGAGCCTACAGGACGTGACGATGTTTTCGCCGTTCGCTCCCGGACGAGTGATACTCAAGACTCCATAAGATTCACCGAGCCCGTGACGATGGAAGTCCCGACGGAGCGACTCATTCGCAAGATGATCGAGCGCTCGCTGCTGGACTTCAACGACGCTTTGCAGGCGAAGGATTTCACGGACTTCTTCGCGACGGTGTCGAGGCGCTGGAAGACGCGGAACATGGATCAAAAGCAAATCGACGAGGACATTGGGAACTCAAAGAACCGCATCACCATCCCGATGCTGAATACGGCCTTCAAGAACTTCATAGACGCAGGCGTGGACCTCTCCGGCATCACCAAGGGCGAGATGACGCTCAAAGAGCCCGCCCGCATTAACTCCGACGGCGTGCTGCTCGCAGAGGGAGAGTTCTCAGCCGCTCCGCCGACGCCGCTCCGCACGATATTCAAAATGGAGTACTACTTCGAGGGCGGGCGCTGGAAGCTCTTCGGCATCAGCGTCGATATGAAAAAGTAGGATGCGTTCGCAAAATCGCTGAAAGATTCGACGCACAATCGCGTATTATTAGGGTACCGAACGCTTTGAAATACGCGAAACTACACTGGAGAAAATGGCTGCGCCGAATTCTGATTGGCGTCGTTGCGTTCATCGTTGCCGCGTGGGTCGGCATCCACTTCGTGCCAGTGCCCGAAGCGCTGCTCCGCAAGGCTCCGGAATCTCTCGAACTCACCGACCGCCACGGCCATCCGCTCCGCGAAACGCGCACTGGCGAGCGCTTCCAGCGTGAAGTCCCGCTCGCATCCATTCCCGACAACGTCCGCCGCGCGATGTTTGCCGCCGAGGACAAGCGCTTCCTTTCTCACGCCGGGGTGGACTGGCTTGCCGTTGGGCGTGCGCTCGCCGATGGAGCCCGAGCGCGACGCATCAATTCCGGCGCATCCACCATTTCGCAGCAGCTCATTAAAATATCCGTCCCTCGCCCTCGGACGCTGCGCACCAAGCTCATTGAGATGGCCGCAGCCCTCCGTCTCGAACAACTTTGGACGAAAGACGAAATCCTCGCGGCATACTTGAATCGCCTAGATTTCGGGTGCCTCAATTTCGGCATATCCAGCGCGGCAAAATACTACTTTGGCAAGCCCCTCGCCGACCTCAGCAACGCCGAAGCCGCGCTGCTCGCCGGCCTCCCGCTGAACCCCTCGCGACTCAATCCTCACGCCAACCCCGCTGCCGCCAAACGCCGCCAGACCACCGTCCTTCGCCGGATGGGCGAGAGTGGTTGGCTCACTGAGGAGCAGCTCCAGCAAGCTCTGTCTGAGCCTTTGCACTACCAGCCCCCGCAGCGCATTTTCCTCGCGCCGCACTTTGTCGATCTTGTTCTTCAAGATGTCGCCGACGGCTCGGAGAAAGTGCGCGAAGAGGATCATCGTCCACGACTTTACGGCACAGTCGCTACAACGCTCGATCTCGATTTAAATCGCTTCATCGAGCATACTCTCACCGATAAACTTGCGAAACTCCGCGACCATAACGTCCACGATGGTGCAGTCGTTGTGCTCGATAATCGCACGCGCGAAGTCCGTGGTCTTGTTGGCTCCGGCAACTACTTTGCCCCCGGCACCGGCGAGGTAAACGGAGCCACCATGCCGCGTTCCGCAGGCTCTACGATCAAGCCCATCACCTACCTCCTCGCCTTCGAGCGTGGCGACACCCCGGCGACGATCCTGCCGGACATCCCGATCGAATTTCCCACCGACACTGGTCCGTATCGCCCAGAGAATTATGCGCGCCATTGCCAAGGTCCCGTCTCGATGCGCGAAGCCCTCGCATGTTCCCTCAATATTCCCGCCGTCCGGCTCCTGCAAAGCCTCGGCGGGCCGCTCCCCCTTCAACGCAGACTTCAAGCGTGGGGAGTCACCACTCTCCCTCGCGATCCCCGCGAATACGGCCTCGGGCTCACCATTGGCAACGCCGAAGTCCGCCTGATCGAACTCGCAAACCTTTTTGCCACACTCGCCCGCTACGGCGAATTTCAGCCTGTCCGCATCATCCCCGGTCTCGCTCATACCGCGCACGCTATCCCGCGACCAAGCGCGCCTGACGTCGCATTTGAGAACTTCTGGCTCATCGCCGACATTCTTGCTGATAATGCCGCTCGCCAGCCTCAATTCGGCGGTGCATCCCCGTTGCGTTTCGAGTTCCCCGTCGCCTGCAAGACCGGCACCAGCACCGACTTTCGGGACAATTGGGCCGTCGGCTACACGCCGGAATTCACCGTCGCCGTTTGGGTAGGTAATTTCGACGGACCCCTATGTTCAACGTCTCCGGCGTCTCCGGTGCAGGCCCCGTGCTCCACGACGTCGTCGAGCAAATGCACCGTCGATTTGGCAGCACATGGTTCCCACGTCCGTCCGGAATCACCGAACACTTCGTCCACCCCATTACGGGTCATCTCGTCTCGGAGCCGAAGCCCGGTACTATCGTAGAGAAATTCTACCATCTTCCTCCGGTAGAAGCGCTTACTGACTACGACGCCACGGGCCGCGCGATCCTCGGCGGCGACTACGCACCTTGGGCCGCTAGCGTGGATAACCACCTCGCCGATCGTATCGCCATCCGCAACGACGGCAGCATCTGTCTCATCAGTCCCGCCTCTGGTTCCACATTCATCATTGATCCCGACATCCCTTCGACCGCGTTAATTCCCGTGACCGCCTCTTACGAAGGGGTGCAATGGGGGAGTCGCACACTTCATTTTCGGCAACAGTCCGGCAAGACCTACGCCGTTGCCGTGGAGGGCGAACACCAAATCACTGCACGAGACCCCTCGTCTGGAAAAACCGCGACAACCCAGATTCGTATCCGCGGGCTGTAGCCGGCGCGTAAACGGGGAAATTTGAGCGAGCCACAGGCGACTTCTATATTAAAACGCGATAGTTTATGTTTTTTTGTAATTTCCGCTTGCGTAAAGTTGGCGTCCAACTATGAGTGAGGGTTCCGCTACGCTCAACAGGCGTGGTGGTGTGCACACCAATCAAACAAATACGAAGCGCGCTGAACACACGAAACTGCTCTCGATTCATCCAAATGCGGCAATATAGCCCGCTTGAATCTCCTGCAATCGTGACTTTGGCCTCCGCGGCGTCCCGTAATTCCGAAATGTCATCACACGTTATTAGTAGTCTGGCTCCAGTGGTTTATCCCGTGGTTTCGTCCGTAATCTTTTGCCAGCCATCGTGTGGCGCTCGCTCATTGAGCAGAGCATTCAATTTCTAATCTAACCCGCTCTCGGTGCGGGTTTTACTCTCACTGGGGGCATCGTCCTTAAACAGTAACACAATACCATCGTCTCTATGTCGGAACGCCAAAACTTCGGTAAAATCAAGGAAGGTGCTGAGCCACCAAACCTCATTGAACTCCAAACGGACTCATACAAGGAATTCCTCCAAGAGGGAATCGTCCTCGCAAAGCGCAAAGAAATCGGGCTTCAAGCCGTTTTCCGGGAAGTCTTCCCGATCAACAGCTACGATGAAAAAGTCACGCTCGACTTTGACAGCTACGAAATCGCCGAGCCCAAAATGGCGCTCCGTGAATGTATGCGCGAAGGCCAAACTTACAGCGCGCCACTTTACGTCACCTTCAAGCTGAAGGAAGAAAAGGGCACGAAGGAAGAGAAGGTTTACATGGGCGAAATTCCGCTAATGACGCCATCGGGCACGTTCGTCATCAATGGCGCAGAGCGCGTCGTGGTCTCCCAGCTCCACCGCTCACCCGGTATCTGCTTTGAGTCGTCGATTCATTTGAACGGAAAGACGCTCTACTCATTCCGCATCATTCCTGACCGCGGCTCGTGGGTTGAGTTCCAGTTCGACACGAACGATTTGCTTTACGCATACCTCGACCGACGCAAACGGCGGCGGAAAATCTTGGCGACCACATTCTTGCGGGCGCTGGGCTTTGGGTCGGATGAGGAAGTGCTCAAGATCTTTTACAAGTTTGAAGACCTCAAGCTCTCCGAATCACTCGATGAAGAAGAAATCGCGACAAAGGTTCTCACTGCGGACGTTTTGGACGGGGAAATCACCGTTGCTCGCAAGTTTGAGCCGCTGACTAAGGCAACCATCCGCCAGATTATGGCGCTGGGAGTGAAGTCGGTGAAGGTTGTGGATACGTCGAAAGACGATTCCGTGATCAAATCGCTGAAAAAAGACCCAGCACAGGATGAGGAAGAGGCGCTGAAAGACATCTACCGCAAGCTCCGCCCTGGCGACCCGCCAACCATCCCGAACGCGAAGGCTTTGCTGAAACGTCTCTTCTTTGACCCGAAGAAGTATGACCTCAGCCGCGTCGGTCGTCATAAGATCAACGTCAAACTTGATCTCAAGACAGACCTCAACGAGCGCGTGGTGACGAAGGAGGACTTCGTGGCTGCTATCAAGTACGTCATCGCTCTGCGTCGGAACGAAGGAATGCTCGATGATATCGATCATCTCGGCAGCCGTCGCGTCCGCACCGTGGGCGAACTTCTTGCGAACCAGTGCCGTGTTGGTCTGGCCCGTACGGAGCGCCTCGTGAAAGAGCGCATGACGTTGTTTGATGCCAATGTCGAAATCATGACGCCGCAAAAGCTCATCAACCCGAAGGCGCTGTCCGCAGTCATCCGCGACTTCTTCGGTCGTTCGCAGCTTTCGCAGTTCATGGATCAGACAAACCCGCTGTCGGAACTCACTCATAAGCGCCGCCTGTCGGCTCTCGGACCAGGAGGTCTTTCGCGTGACCGTGCGGGCTTTGAGGTTCGTGACGTTCATCCGTCGCACTACGGCCGTATCTGCCCGATTGAGACGCCTGAAGGTCCGAACATCGGTCTGATTTCGTCGCTCTCGACGTACGCTCGCATCAATGACTTCGGTTTCATCGAAACGCCGTATCGCAAGGTCGTAAAAGGCCGCGTGACCGAGCAGATTGACTTTTTGACCGGCGACAAGGAGGAGCAATTCACCGTCGCCCAGGCCAATGAGCCGATCGACGAAAAGGGCAACTTCATGAACGAGAAAGTCAGCATCCGGAATCGGGGCGACTTCTTGGAAATCGAGCCAGAGAAGGTCGATTACATGGACATCTCGCCGAAGCAACTCGTTTCGGTCGCAGCAGCGTTGATTCCGTTTCTGGAGCACGATGACGCGAACCGCGCGCTCATGGGCTCGAACATGCAACGTCAAGGTGTGCCGCTGCTCATCAGCGAGTCACCAATCATCGGCACAGGCATGGAAGGCAAAGTCGCTCGCGACTCGAAGTCCGTCATCATTGCGGATGTCAGCGGTAAAATCGCTGAAGTTACTGCGGATCGCATCATCATCACAAAGGACGGCGAAATGCCGAAGCAGAAGAAGCTGAAGCACGATCCAGAAAACGACATCTGCGTGTATGACCTGCGCAAATTCATGCGCAGCAATGCCGGCACCTGCATCAACCAACGGCCAATCGTCAAAAAGGGCCAGAGTGTTAAGCGCGGCCAGGTGGTTGCTGACGGTCCAAACACCGAAGACGGCGAACTCGCCCTCGGCAAAAACGTGCTCGTCGCGTTCATGCCTTGGAACGGATACAACTTCGAGGATGCTATCGTCATCTCGCAGCGTGTTTCCAAGCAGGACATCTACACTTCGATTCACATCGAAGAGTTCGAAATCGGTGCTCGTGACACGAAGCTCGGACCTGAAGAAATCACCCGCGATATTCCAAACGTATCGGAAGAAGCGCTGCGCAACCTCGGCCCCGATGGCGTTATCCGCGTCGGTGCAGAAGTGAAGCCTGGCGACATTCTCTGCGGAAAAATCACGCCGAAATCCGAGACGGAACTTGCTCCAGAAGAGCGACTCCTCCGCGCGATCTTCGGTGAGAAAGCCGCCGACGTTAAGGACACCTCGCTCACCGTTCCTTCGGGAACGTATGGCATCGTCATGGACGTGAAAGTTTCGAGCCGCCTCAAAGAGGTTGCCCGCCTGAAACTTTCGCCCGTCGAGGCCAAAAAGCAAAGCAAGGGAATCGAAGACGAATACGCCAAGAAGAAAGAGGAGCTCCACGAGCAACTCACCGAGGCGCTTTCGAACATCCTGCTCGGCGAGAAGATCCCGCTCGACGTGGTCAACGCACAAACCGGCGAAATCATCATCCCGGCCAACCGCAAGATCACCAAGACGCTTCTCCGCAAGCTCGCTTCGGTCTATGACCACGTGGACATCGACCCATCGCCGATTCGCAACAAGATCCGCGAAATCATCGCTCAATTCGAGCACAAGTTCGCCGAGCTCGAACTCGAAAAAGAGCGCCGCATGGACTCCGTGGAAGCTGGTGACGATGTCGATCCCGGCATCATCAAGCAGGTCAAGGTTTACGTCGCCAGCAAGCGCAAGCTCAGCGTCGGTGACAAGATGGCCGGACGTCACGGAAACAAAGGCGTCGTCGCCAAGATCGTGCCCGAAGAAGACATGCCGTTCCTCGCAAACGGAACGCCTGTCGATATCGTGCTCAATCCGCTCGGCGTGCCTTCCCGTATGAACGTCGGACAGGTTTTGGAAACCCATCTCGGCGTCGCAGCACGGGCACTCGGCTTCAAGGTCGCCACGCCAGTGTTTGACGGTATTTCGGAAGACAAAATCTTCGAATACGTCCACGCAGCCCGCAAAGTTCCAGGCTACGAATGGCTCGGCGAAACCGGTAAGAGCGTCGTCTATGATGGACGAAGCGGCGACCCGTTTGAGCAGACCATCGTCGTCGGCGTCATCTACATGTTGAAGCTCGGCCACTTGGTCGCAGACAAAATCCACGCACGCGCCGTCGGCCCATACTCGCTCGTCACCCAGCAACCGCTGGGCGGCAAAGCGCAATATGGCGGACAGCGTTTCGGAGAGATGGAGGTGTGGGCACTCGAAGCCTACGGCGCAGCTTACACGTTGCAGGAACTCCTCACCGTCAAATCCGACGACGTGCAAGGCCGCACGCGGATCTACGAAGCGATTGTCAAAGGCGACAACTCGCTCGAAGCAGGCACGCCTGAATCCTTCAACGTGCTTATCAAAGAAATGCAGTCGCTCTGTCTCGACGTCAAAGTCGGGTCCAAGACGACCATCGCAAGTCTCGCAGCAGACATCCTGTAACTCGAACCAACTCAGAATTCATATACAATGAGCGACATCCTTCGTGAAATCCTCGGTGCGGAAAATCCGCAACCAACAGCAACAACGCAAACCGAGTTCAACAGCGTCACCATCACCGTAGCCTCGCCCGACTCCATCCGGAGTTGGTCGAAAGGCGAAGTGAAAAACCCGGAGACGATCAACTACCGGACCTTCAAGCCAGAAAAGGGCGGCCTTTTCTGCGAGCGCATCTTCGGCCCGACTCGGGACTGGGAATGCTCCTGCGGAAAGTACAAGCGCATCAAACATAAAGGCGTCATCTGCGACCGCTGCGGCGTCGAAGTCACTCTGAGCCGCGTTCGTCGCGAGCGCATGGGGCACATCGAGCTCGCAGTGCCTTGCACGCACATCTGGTTCTACAAGTGTATGCCATCGCGTCTCGGTCTCATGATCGATATGTCGAGCCGCCACTTGGAGCGCGTGATTTACTACGAGGATTACCTCGTCATCGATCCGGGCAACACCCCGCTCACCAAAGGCCAACTCTTGAACGAGAACGAGTACCGTGAGGCGCTCGACCAGTACGGCGAAGACAGCTTCCGCGCAGGAATGGGCGGCGAAGCCGTGCGCGATCTGATGAAAGACATCGACCTCGCTACTTTGCAAAAAGAGATCGAGGAACAAATGGCCGCGACCCGCTCGAAGCAGAATCGGAAAAAATACGCCAAGCGCATCAAGCTCGTTCAGGGCTTCATGAACAGCAACACCCGCCCCGAGTGGATGGTGCTCGACGTGTTGCCCGTCATCCCGCCCGACTTGCGCCCGCTCGTCCCGCTGGAAGGCGGCCGCTTCGCCACGTCGGATTTGAACGACCTCTACCGCCGCGTCATCAACCGCAACAACCGTCTGCGGAATTTGCTCCTGCTCAAGACGCCGGAAGTCATCATCCGCAACGAAAAGCGTATGTTGCAAGAGGCTGTTGACGCCCTTTTCGACAATGGTCGTCACGGCCGCGCCGTCACCGGTGCAGGCAACCGCGCACTCAAATCGCTCTCCGAT
This sequence comes from Chthoniobacteraceae bacterium, assembly GCA_947471505.1. Lineage (GTDB taxonomy): Bacteria > Verrucomicrobiota > Verrucomicrobiia > Chthoniobacterales > Chthoniobacteraceae > SXWH01. The sequence goes on from CANIWM010000019.1 coordinate 71,816, forward strand.
ATGCTCAAGGGCAAAGGCGGGCGTTTCCGCCAAAACTTGCTCGGCAAGCGCGTCGATTACTCCGGTCGTTCCGTCATCGTCATCGGTCCGGAGCTCAAGCTCAACCAATGCGGTCTGCCCAAGAAAATGGCGCTCGTATTGTTCGAGCCATTCATCATCCGCGTGCTCAAGGAGCGTGGCTACGTCCACACCGTCCGCAGCGCGAAGAAGATGATCGAAAAGCAGACGCCGGAAGTCTGGGACATCCTCGACGAGGTGACCAAGGGACACCCGGTTCTCCTGAACCGCGCTCCTACGCTCCACCGTCTGTCGATTCAGGCATTCGAGCCGCAGCTCATCGAGGGCGAGGCTATCCGCGTCCATCCGCTCGTCTGCACGGCTTACAACGCCGACTTCGACGGCGATCAGATGGCTGTCCACGTCCCGCTTTCCATCGAGGCACAGCTTGAGGCACGCCTGCTCATGCTTGCGCCGAACAACCTCTTCTCGCCAGCGAGCGGCAAGCCCATCACGACTCCATCGCAGGACATCGTGCTCGGCTGTTACTACCTCACGCAAGAGCCTCGCCAGCAGAAGAAAGACGGCGAAGTCCTCTCCTTGTTCGCCGACGAAAGCGAAGTCGAATTCGCCATGGCAGAACGCAAGGTGAACATCCTTACCCGCATCCGCTTTAAGAACCCGGATAAAGGCAAGAAATCCGTCTTCGGAGACGCCGATAAATCGGTCATCGAAACCACTGTGGGCCGAGTCTTCTTTAACCAAATCTGGCCCAAAGAAGTCGGCTTCTTCAACAAGGTCTGCGCGAAGAAACAAATCTCCGACCTCATCACCAAGACCTACGCAAACGCAGGTCACGCCGCCACCGTCGTCATGCTCGATAAGCTCAAAGAGCTGGGCTTCACGTGGGCGATGCGCGCCGGTGTATCCGTCGGAATCAAGGACATGCTCATCCCGAAAGAGAAGCACGAAGCCATCGGCATCGCCTTCAAAACGGTCGCAGAACTCGATAAGCAATATCGCCGCGGTATCATCACCGACGGCGAGCGCCACAACCGCGTCATCGAGTCCTGGACTCAGGCCGGTAACAAAATCTCGGACGTCATGTTCCGCACCCTTCAGCACAATGAAGGGCGCAAAGAACTGAACCCCGTGTATCTCATGGTCGATTCCGGCGCTCGCGGTAACCGCACGCAGGTCAACCAGCTCGGCGGTATGCGCGGACTCATGGCGAAGCCGGACGGCTCCATCATTGAGCAGCCAATTACCTCGAACTTCCGCGAAGGTCTGACCGTTCTCGAATACTTCATCTCCACCCACGGCGCCCGTAAGGGACTCGCGGACACGGCGTTGAAGACCGCAGACTCCGGCTACCTCACCCGCAAGCTCGTGGACTGCGCTCAGGACGTCATCATTTCCCAAGATGATTGCGGAACCAACCTCGGCATCGTGGTCCGTGCGATTTACGACGGCGACGAAGAAGTCGTCCCGCTTTCCACCCGTATCATCGGTCGCGTCTCTGGCGAAAGCGTCAAAGACCCGGTCACCGGCAAATTCATCATCAAGAAGGACAACATGATCGAAGAGGGCATCGCGACCCACCTCGACGCGATTGGCCACGAGAGCATGAAGATTCGCTCCGGTCTCACCTGCGAAAGCAAGCGCGGCATCTGCGCCAAGTGCTACGGACGCCAACACGCTACAGGCCACATGGTCAAAATCGGTGAAGCCGTCGGCATCATCGCCGCACAATCCATCGGCGAACCCGGCACGCAGCTCACCATGCGTACCTTCCACGTCGGCGGCGTTGCGATTCAGGCGTTCAAGACCCCAATCATCAAAGCCAAGAACGACGGTGTCATCAAATACAACGACCTCCGCATCGTCCAAAGCGTCGATGGCAAATGGATCGCCCTTAACAAACAGGGCTCCATCACCGTCCACGCCCCCGATGGCCGCGAAATCGAGAAGCACGAAATCATCCTCGGCTCCGTCATCGCCACCCCCGACGGCGGCAAAGTCAAAAAAGGCGAAGCATTCGTCGAGTGGGATCCATGGAACGTGCCGATTCTCTCCGAGAAAGCCGGTAAGGTCGTCTTCAAAGACATGATCACCAACGTGACCGTGCGTAAGGAGACCGATACTGCCACAGGCACCGTCGGACTCGTTGTCATCGAGCACAAGGAAGACCTTCACCCGTCCATCGTCATCGAAGGCGACGACAAGAAAGTCATCGCCAGCTACCCGATTCCTTCGGGTGCGCACATGGCCGTGCTCGACGGAAAGAAGATTCCAGCCGGAACCTTGCTCGCCAAGACGCCGCGTAAAATGGCGAAAACCAAGGACATCACCGGCGGTCTTCCCCGCGTCGCCGAACTGTTCGAGGCCCGTCGTCCGAAAGACTCGTGCGAAATCAGCCGCATCGATGGAACCGTCGAAATCGGCGGACTCGTCCGTGGCAAACGCAAGATCATCGTCCGCGACGAACAAGAAGTCGAAGAGGAGCACCTCGTCCCGCAGGGGAAAAACATCATCGTCTATAACGGCGACATTGTTAAAAAAGGCCAGCAACTCACCGAAGGCAGCGTGCCTCCGCACGACATCCTCGACGTCCTCGGGCCAAACGCGCTCCAGCAGCATATGGTCAACGAAGTGCAGGAAGTCTATCGTCTCCAAGGCGTAGAAATCTCCGACAAGCACATCGAGATCATCGTCCGCCAGATGCTGCGCAAAGTGAAGGTCACCGAACCCGGCGACACCACATTGCTCTGGGGCGACCAAATTGATAAGCTGCTCTTTGAAGACGAAAACAAGCGCGTGGAAGAAAAAGGCGGCAAACCCGCCGAAGCCGTCCCCGTCTTGCTCGGAATCACGAAAGCATCGCTCGAAACGGAGTCGTTCATCAGCGCCGCATCGTTCCAAGACACCACGCGCGTCCTCACCGACGCCGCGACCTTGGGCCGCACGGACATCCTACGTGGATTCAAGGAAAACGTCATCATGGGCCACCTCATCCCAGCGGGAAGCGGCTTCCATCTCTACAAAGACATCCGCACCGTCAGCCACCCTGACAAAACTGACGACCAGGCCGAAAGCGCATAGTCTTTAGCCGATAACAAATTCACAAAAAGCCGCCGGGTGACCGGCGGCTTTTTTGTTTAGAAAAGGAGGGAAAGACGTTGGGCATTGCTGGTGCCCGTCCACTGCGCGGAGACGTGGCGACGTTGTTCTAAACCCGAACGCCGCGATTGCGAGTCGTAGTTCACGCGGCCCTCCGCGTGATACTCCTACACGCGAAGCGCTGAGCCTAAGAGCGCTCCACCAAGAAGAATGCGCTTTGCGTTAAGCCCGAGCGCCGCTTTTGGCCCGCAGATTACGCAGATTGCGCAGATGTTGTGGGCCGTGCCCCATTCGAGAGCGGGACAAAAGCATCCCAACTCGGAAAGACTTCCACTTCTGTATATCTGCGCAATCTGCGTAATCTGCGGGCAACAATCGCGGCGTCCGGGCTAAAAGCGGCGTTCGGGTTAAGGGGTTCACGCAGAGGGATGCGTGAGCCACGACAGCGACTCTCGCCGCTCGATCTTCTTCACCTTTCCCCCGTCAACTGCGGCTTTCGGTATTAGTAGCGGCGGCGGTCATAGCGGCGGTCTTGATATTGACCATTACGCTGGTCCTGTGCGCCGCCGATCATGTTTCCGCCGAGACCGCCAAGCCCGGCACCGATGGCTGCACCTTCGAGACCTCTTCCGCTTTGATTGCCGATAATGCCGCCCGCTGCCGCACCGCCAAGCGCGCCGATGACGGTGCCTGTGCGTGCATTGGGCCCGCTGGTGCACGAGGTGAGTGTGAAAGTGGCGAGGATAGCGATGGATGTGACTAGTTTCATGGCTGCCAACGTACCCGCCGCAAGGCAGCGGCGATATGGGGTGTTCTCCCTATCGGCCGCGGCGGTGGTGTCGCACTCAGACGGGGATGATGAAGCGTTCATTGTCGAAATGCTCGCGGACGTGGGCTGCGATTTGGTGGTCGGTGAGTTTGTCTGCGGTTTCCAGCTTCACACTGCGCCCGCTTGGGTGCTTGTGTTCGAGTCGTTTTTCCAGTTCGCCCTTTGCTTCGCCAGGGCCGAGGATGAGTAGCGACTTGTATTCGTGAATCAGGGCGATGACTTCATCGTAGTAGCCGTTGAGTTGGTTCTGGTATTTCCTGTCCTGCGAGTCCTCCGGGATGGATGAACCGGGGTCTTTCTCCACTTCGGAGAGGATGATTTTGATCTCTTCTTGCGCGGAAGGATTGAGGATGAGGACTGCTTTGCGGTGGTCTATCCAAAGGCCGATGTTTGTTTTCATGGAGCGTAGTTTTGCAGAGGCGTGGGAGCGCGCTATGGGGTGAATGCCCCACTGCTTGAATCCTCGACGGAGTTCACCACCCCGGCGAGCACGGCTTCTTCTCTGCATTCGACAGAGGCGTCCTCCCTGCGATTTGTCGAAGTCGATTCCCGCGATGGACGAATCAGCGGAGGCGAGCGAACCCGCCACACATCGCGGCAAATTTCACGACGATACAACCAATCGCGGCGTCCCGAGCGATACTCTCGTGAACTATGAAAAATATCATCTCAATCGCCCTTATCGTCGCCACTGTGTTTCACGTGCAGGCTGACGAGAAATCAATCCCTGAAAAAATCCGCGACAAGGCAGAAGCCGTAGTCGAGAAGACCAAGGAAATCACGCAGGACACAAAAGACGCCATCAAGCGTAGTGCCCGCAAAACCGACCGAACGGTTCGTGCTACTTGGTGCAAGACGAAGGAATGCCTCAGTGATGACATGCCGATTTATCGCGGAGCCGCGACGACAACCCTCGCCGACCTCGCCCGCGAAATCGCCGACGTGAAGTCGCAGACTCCCGCCGATGCACCGCTCTATTTCCGCACACGCATCCAGTCCCTCACCGAGCAGCTCGAACTTCTCACGAATCGCCTCTCCATCCTCTCGTTGGAGCAATTTCAAGCCCGCACCACCGGGCCACGAATCGACTTCGATCTCTGCGTCGCAGATCTCGAGCAAGCCATCGGGCAGGCGGAAAATGGGACGGCTGTGTTGAATGGAAGTATCCTCGTGCTGAAGTAGTGCGCTGACCCGCGCACTCAAGTTCCGCCACGGCTCAATAACAACGCTGTGCGTGATGGGTCCGCGGTTTTGAAAAGCCAGCAGATCGCGCGAGCAGTGATGTTACCCGGCAACAATGCGGGTATCGCTTGTGGTCGTGGCGTGCCGCGATTGTCTCGCGCCTACACAGCGGGCGGCGATCGATGCACGCTACACCAGCCGAAATCGCGCGAGGTCTTGCGTATCCACCATGCCGATGGGGCGGTCTTCTGCATCCACGACTACGAGGTCATCGATGCGGTGTTTCTCCAAAATGTGCAGCACCTCCACGGCAAGCCCACCTGCCCGGACGGTAATGGGTTTTTCCGTGAGAAATGGGGCGACAGTGAGTTCCAGCAAGTTCGGCGCGGCTGCGAGGCGACGGGCAAAATCTCCCTGCGTGAAAATCCCAGCCAGCGTGCCCTCCGGTGTGATCGCTACGGCGCAGCCCGCGCGGCGGCGGGCGATTTCTAGCAGCACGTCGCGCACGATCATGTCAGGACGGATGAGCGCCATTTGCTCTGCGCCACGCATGATTTGCTCGACTGTGAGGAGCAGCGTGCGCCCGAGTTTCCCTCCGGGGTGAAAGCGGGCAAAATCATCGCGCGTAAAGCCTCGCGCCTCCAACAGCGCCATCGCCAGCGCATCCCCGAGGATGAGCATGGCCGTGGTGCTCGCAGTGGGCGCGAGTTCCAGCGGGCAGGCTTCGCGGGAAACGGAGGCATCGAGGTGGATGTGAGCGTTCTTCGCGAGGAAAGACGACGCTTTGCCCGTGACGGCGATGGTGCGCACGTCGCCGCGTGTGAGGGCTGGGAAGACGGCCACGAGTTCGTCCGTCTCTCCGCTGTTGCTGAGGATGAGGACGACATCGCCATCGCTGACAATTCCGAGGTCGCCGTGCAGCGCGTTGAGCGCGTTCAGCATCACGGCGGGCGTGCCGGTGCTCGTGAGGGTGGCGGCGATTTTCTCGCCGATGTGCCCGCTTTTCCCCACGCCGACGACCACGACTTTGCCACGGCGGGAAGCGGCCTCGCGAATCGCTTCGACCGCATGGGCAAAGGATTCATCGAGGCGTTCGCCCACGGCACGGGCTTCGGCGAGTTCGAGTTCAAACACGCGCCGACCGCGTGCGATATGTTCGGATGTGGCTTGCGATAGCATCGTTGGGCCGACGATAAGCAGTGTCGCAAAGATGTCGAAAGCCGAATTCACTGCCCGATGAAACCAATCGTCGCGAGCTACATCGTTACATTCCTAAAACCCGAGATGCTGCACGTCTATCGGCAGGTCACGGGGCTCCAGCAGTGGCGTCCGGTCGCGCTGTGCAAGAAGCGGGAAAACGCGACCCTCTTTCCGTTTGATGACGTACGCGTGGTGCACAAGTCGCTGTTTCACCAAGTGCGGCGCTGGTGGCAAAAGACGGTGCGCGGCGAGCCCATCACCATCGCGGCATCGGAGGCGCGGCGACTGCGGGAGGAGATTGAGCGTTCGGGCGCGCGGCTGCTTCATGTGTACTTTGGGCACATCGGTGTTCATTTGCTGCCGATGCTCGTGGAGTGTCCGGTGCCCTTCGTGGTGAGCTTCCATGGCGCAGATGCGCAGGTGGACCTCGACCAACCGAAGCACGCTGCGGCGATGCGCCGTGTGCTAGAGCTTGCGCGGCTGGTGCTTGTCCGCAGTGAAAGCATCGCGGTGCGGCTGCGGGAGATGGGGTGTGCTGCGGAGAAGATTCGCATCCACCGCACGGGCATCCCGCTGGAAGCGGTCCCTTTTCGCCAGCGCACCGTGCCGATCGATGGGGAATGGCGGTGTGTGCAGGCGTGCAGGCTCATCGAGAAAAAGGGGATCGAAACTACGATGCGCGCCTTCGCAGAATTTGCGCGCACTTTTCCCGACGCGATGCTGACACTGGCTGGCGAGGGTCCGCTGCTTGCACGAATTAGCGAACTTGCGGAGGAACTGGGAATCGCATCGCGCGTGCAGGTGCCGGGCTTTCTCTCCCAGCCTGCACTCGCTGCGCTGCTGGAGGGCGCGCACCTTTTTCTCCACCCGAGCGAACTCGGCGCAGACGGCAACCAAGAGGGCGTGCCAAACTCGATGCTGGAAGCGATGGCTTCCGGGATCCCGCCGCTGGCGACGCTCCACGGTGGGATTCCCGAAGCCGTAGAACACGGCGTGAGCGGGCTGCTCGTGGCAGAGCGGGATGCAGCGGCGCTGGCAAACGAGATGCTCGCTTTAGCCCACGCGCCCGAGCGCTACGAGGCGATGAGTGCGGCAGCGGCGGCGCGAGTCGCGGCGCAGTTCGACATCCGCGCGACGGTGCGTGCGCTGGAGGGTTTTTACGATGAAGCGTTGGCGATGAACGTCAGTTCTTAGTGCCCGGGATTATCCCGAGAGCTGCGCAACGTCCGCACACTGTCTTGTCTGCTAATGAGCCAGAACCATTGCGGCTCAGAACCATTCCCATCCCCTTGCAATCCGGGCATATAATTTTCCCCGGTTGCATCTTCACATCACGAAAGCCTTTGCCGATGCAGATCGGGCAGGCTTGGCGAAACTCGGATGAATTCCCCTGCGCACGAGAGACTAGGACTTTCTCTCCTCGGCATACGGGGCAGGTCACACGGCTGGTGTCTTTTGCAACGGGCGGTGGCACACCGGGCGATCGCGGCGCTGGGGTCGCAGGCGATGGGGGCGGTTCGACTCGCGTCACCTCCGGTTCGCATCCGGTAAGGAAGGTGAGAATCGCAAGGATGACCGGGATGATGGCTTTCATGTTCACGGTTGATTAAGAAACTCGAACACTGCGGGAGTCAACGGCGGGATTTCTGGAATCTCAAAGCCCAGCGGGCCGACCTTCCCCGCCAGGCCGCCGAAACGATCTACCGCTTTCGTCCCCACGAGATTCAACGTGTCGCCGAGTTGGATGCGGATGTTCCGCAGCGTCTCCGTGGGGCTGAGATTCACGGCAACGACGAAGCGCTGCCCCGTCTTTGCGTCCGCTCGGACAAAAGCATACAGCCAGTGGCCGCTCGCGGGTTCGCCGGGGAGACGCCCGTAGTGCTCGTTGTGCGTATTTAGGCGGTTGAGCGCGTGGAAAGCGCCGTCGCGAAATGCGGGCTCACCATAGAGTTTCAGCAGCTTGCCGTAGCTCGCGCGCAGGGCTTTCTGCTCGGCGGAGAGCGTTCCTTTTCTCCACTTTGCGAACTCCGGCATGGACCAGTAATCGAAGATGCTCGTCCGCCCATCATCGCCACCAAAGCCCTCGCTGCCATTTGCGGGTTCGCCCACTTCTTGGCCGCAGTAGATCATCGCCGGGCCGCCAGAGAGTCCCCACAAAATCGCGCTCACCGCCGGGCCGATCTTTGCGCCGTGCGAGCCCCAGTTGCCCCGACTCGCGATGCGCACTTCATCGTGATTCTCCGCGTAGCGCAGGCTGCTGCGAAAGATGCGCTCCTCGCCCAGCACACCATCGAGATCGTTCGCCCACGCGGGGCCTTCGTAGATGCGTTTCAGCGCCTTGTAGGACGGGTCATCATAAACCGCGTCGAAGCCCGCCTCTAGCAGCTCCAGCATCACATTCTTTCCGCCCTCGGCGCTCTCCACTTTCATCGGGTCGTTATTGTAAGCCTCCGCGACAAAGAACACGCCCGCCTGCCGCGCCCGCGCCCGCGCCACTGCCCAGCGCCAAAACTCCGGCGGCACCATGTGCGCCATATCGCAGCGAAAGCCATCCACCCCGAGCGACTGCCAATGCGCCAGCACCGCGTCCATTTTCACCCACGTATCCGGGATGGGATCGTAGGCGCGACGGCCCGTGGTGAAATCGAAGCCGTAGTTCAGCTTCACCGTCTCGTACCAGTCATTGCGGCTCGGCGACCACGTCGAGGCGTTATTCCCCGTCACGCGGCCCGTCTCACTTTCCGGCGGGAAAAGGCCGGGCGGCAACCGGAGCGGCGGCCCACCACCGGGCGAGTCATGTTGCAGCCAGAAGAAATTATTCATCGGCGAAAAGAACTTCGACCGATCATCTTTTTTCCCAAAAGCGACCACGCTCGACGAGTGGCTGCGCGCGACGTGATTCGGCACAAAATCAATGATCACTTTCAGCGAAGCCGCGTGCGCCCGAGCGACGAGCGACTGAAACTCCACCAGCCGCTTCGCAGGCTCCAGCGCATAATCCGCGCACACATCCCCATAGTCCCGAATCGCATACGGCGACCCCGCCCGGCCCTTCAGCAGCACCGCATCGTCCGCCGGCATTCCAATCGCCGAGTAATCCGTAGAAGTCGCCTGCGCCAACACCCCCGTGAGCCACAAGTGCGTGATGCTCAGCTCATCGCGCAGCGACGCCAGCGCCCGGTCATCAATATCGGCAAACTTCCCCACCCCATTCTCCGCCAGCGTGCCGTTGTGCTTACGCGTCTCGTTCGTATTGCCAAAAAGGCGTGGCAGGAGTTGGTAAATGCGTGGTCGAGTATTCATAGGAGTGGCGGTGTAGGCGTCCACGAAAGACACGAAAAATACGAAAAGGCAAAGCCCCATCTTGACCTCGCGTCCGCTGCTCACGCAGCCGCCTGCGTGATTTCCCCAAACCGCAAAGCGCAGAGCAAAAAAACGTGCCACCATAAAAAGAGTGCTTCGCATAAAGAGAATCACGCAGAGGGCTGCGTGAGCAACGATCCACAAATGAGCAGGGGAGCAGCATCCACTACGCAGACGGCGGCACCACAGGCCCGCCGCCATTCCCACCCGTATCCGCACCGCCGCTGCCAGGAGCCAAGTCCACGATCACCCGCCCCGAAGTATAGGCATCGAACCACAGCTTCTTCGAGATCGAGCCCGAATCCTTCGGCTGCAAATCGAACTGCCGAGCCAGCGGATCCATCTGCGTATCGAGCACCATCCGGAGCTGACCGATCGTCCAATCCACCAGCGACTCCTGCCCCGCATTCTGCCCCACCACCCCGCGAGCCGCGCCCACCGCTGCGCTGAACTGATTCGTCAGCCCCTGCGCCTCGCCCAGCGCATCATTCGTGAGCCCGAAGTCCGACTGCAACACCGCCACATTCCCCGGAGCCACCAGCCCCAGCTTCAGCACCGCAAAATTCGCCGCATCCAAGTCCCCTCGCCCCAAAAAATCCGAAGGCACCACATGCGCCTCAAGCGCGAGCTTTGTATTTCCTCCCATGCTCGCATGAGCCTCCACCATACCCAGCACGACCGCGACAGCCCCAGCCATCTGAGTTTTCAGCAAATTCTTCACCACCGTCTCAGCCCCCTCATTACCTTCCAGCGCCTGCCGCGCCGCATTCAGCAAAGCCTCCAGCTCCGCCACCTTATTAAAAACCCGCACCAGCGCCGGCGGCGAACTCACTGCTGCTGCGTGGTCAATGCGCGTCCGTAAAACAGTGCGCACCATGTTGTGAAAATTCTGCTGGGATCGGTCCATAGGGAAAGGCTGAAGAAATCGGCTACGCCTGTAAAATAGCGGGACAGCGGGCGAAAATGCTGATCTAAGGAAAGCACAAACAGCGATGGACAAACAATTGAGCTTTGCAGCAGCCGAATACGCCGGAAAAAAGAAAACCACGAGGAAA
>CANIWM010000020.1 GCA_947471505.1 Chthoniobacteraceae bacterium
CGTCCCGCGCTGATGCGCGCCCGTTTTTGCCCATTCCGCTTTTGTTCCGTCTCCATTCCGCTTTTGTTCCGGCCCCGACATATGCCGAAGCTCGACGGCATCTCGCTCGTCCGCGCACTGCGTGCAGGCGGCAGTCGCATCCGGGTGATGATGGTTTCCGGCTCGCTGATGGAGCGCGATTTACCCGCCGACCTTGTGCATGAAATCGCCGTCGCGATCCCGAAGCCCGCCCGCATGTGCGAGCTGATCAATGGCGTCGCGTGCGCACTTCGCGCCCAAGCCGGCGAGCCAGCAAAGGAGAGCATCGCCGCCATCTTCCACACCGCCACACGCAACACACTCCAATGAAATCACTCCGCAAAAACATCCGCGGCCTCGTCACCGCACAAGCCGCCATCATCGTCGCCGTCATCATCGGGGCCACGGGCATCCTCATCTACGAATGGCACAACGCCCACCACGACAAGGGCGGAAAGAGCGGTGCAAGCGAGCATCACCACAAAAAGAAACACGAAGAAAAAACCGCCAGCGCAAAGTAACGCGCATATCCATTTCCCCAAAACAAACACACCACATCAATATGAACATCCATACCACTATCAAACGCCTCGGCGCATTCATCCTCGTCGGCAGCATCGCAGCGTTCACCGCATTTGCGGCAGACAAAGCAGCACCAGCGGATAGCAGCGCAGCGACCACTCCCGCACCTGCCCCAGCAAAGCCGCACCACGCTAAAAAGCACCGCGCTGGAAAACATCGCGTAGCGAAGCGTCCAGCAAAGCACGCTCGTAAACATGCCAAGAAACCTACGGCGCACGCGAAGCGCACCGCACGCCGGGCACATCACAAAAGCCACGCAAAGCCCGCGCCTGCCGCGCCTGCCGCGCCCGCTGAGACGAAGTAAAACAACCCACCCAAAAAGTCGCCGCCGCCGACATACACCGTCGGCGGCGGCGCAGGGCGTGCGTTCGATAACGAAAGCGTGCATATTTTACCCCATGCCCGTTCACAAACCCGCGCTATGCTGTCCCCACATTCCTTTATGAACAAAACCATCACCGCCCTGATCTCGCTCATTTCGCTCACCCTCGGACATGCGACGGAGTTCACGGATTTTTGCGCCAGCATGGGCACCGTGACGAACCTCGTCGGCATCCACCAAGCGGCGACGAATGACGCGAACGGATTCGCGATCAATTTTTGGCAGTCGGGATTTGAAGGCGCGAACGCGGCGAGCGTCGCGCTGTCGAACCCGCACATGGCGCAGGCGGATGCGTTTGGGAACGTGTACATCGCCGACAAATCCAGTCACACCGTCCTGAAGCTTGCGGCGGATGGCACCATCCACACCATCGCAGGCATCCACACGGCGGGGTTTAATGGCGACGGCCCAGCGCAGGGCAACGCGCTGCAAATCAGCAATCCAAACGGGCTCTACGTTTTCCCCGACGGCACGGTGTTCATCCTCGATCCGGGCAATCACCGCATCCGCCGCATCGGCACGGACGGCGTGATGACGACGGTGGTGAACGACCCGGACCCGAACTGGTATCCCTCGGGCCGCGCGTTGTGGGTGCAGCCTGACGAGCAGCTTATTTACTACACGAATGAATTTGCGCCCGTGCCGCCCAGCATCATCGCGGATGGCGCGACGGTGAAAAAATGGACGCCCGCTGGCGGCATCGAAGTCGTGTGTGAAAAGGCGGTGGGCTTTCGCAATCCCGGCAACCTCGCGGTGAACCCGATTGATGGAAAACTCTACGTGTGCGACCGCGCGGAGGAAGACCTCACGAAGGTCGAGATCGGCATGTGGCGAATTGACGGCTTCAACGCCCGCACACGCATGACGGGGAATGTGTACAACAGCTTCCCAGTGGATGGGCAGCCCGCGCTCACGAGCTTTGTGGACCAGCCGCGTGGCATCGCATTCTTCGCAAACGGTGCGTATTTGCTGTGCGGGCACAAAAACGGGAACGTCTATTATATCAGCACTACCGGGCAGATTTACCTTTACCTCCACGGACGCGCGACAAAGGACTACTACAACCTCACGAACGGCCTGCACCCACCACTCACGGGCCTCGCGCCGAACGGGCAAGAGTGGTTCAGCCAGCCTCGCGCCGTCACCCTCGCGCCCAACGGAAACATCCTCGTCGTCGGTGCCGATAGCGGCTTCGTGTTCCAAGTCGGGAACGCCACGACGCCACATCTGCCGAGCGATTTACACATCACCACAAAGGACGCGACGGGCGCGCTGCTAAACTGGAGCGGGCAATACAGCCGAGGCTACCGCGTGCAGCACACGTCCACACTTTCGCCGCCAAATTGGCAAACCGTCGGCGCAGCCCCCGGCACTCCGGCAGGCGTGCCGTCGCTCTTCCACGATGCCGCCGCAGGCGTGGAGACGCAGGGCTTTTACCGGCTGCTGCCCTCGCTGTGATGAGATGATAACTCGGGCGTAAGGGAAATATGACGTGAGTCGTTAATGAAATAGTGGCTACTGTCGGACTTGGATTTCTCCATTTTATGAAACGCACACACATCATCCTCGCCGCGCTCGCGGCTTTCACCATCACCGCCACCGCCGACGACGCGCCCGTAAAGGGCATGAATAAAATTCCCGCCGCCGCTGCCGAGGGGCTCAAAAAATATGCCGCTGACCACGTGATGAAAATCGAAGAAGTCTCCACGGAGAAGCACGGGAAAGTCACGGTCTATGAGGCCGTGCTGACTGCGCCGGGCAAGCCAAACCACGAAGTCGCCGTGACTGCGGACGGCAAGGTGAAAGGCGAAGAAGAAACAGTGGAGCTCGCGACCGTGCCAGATGCGCCGCGCAAGGCGATCGAGGCGGGATTGCCCAAGGGCAGCAAGCTTCAGCGCGTGATGAAGATTCAGGAAGACGGCGTGGTGACTTACGAAGCCGCCTACGTGAACGCGAAGGGGAAAGTCACAGAAGTCGCTTATTTAGAAGACGGGAAGGTTGCGCCCGAGTAAGACGCACGCATGACACTTCGCCTCGCCACTACGACTGCGCTCGCTTTTGCCTGCGCGGGATGCCTCCACTTTGACTCCAAGCCGCTCGACCCATCGCGCCGCGCTGCCCGCCTGACGAGCCGCGAGCTCGCCAGCAAGACGTGGACGCTTCGCGCGCTGACAGATGAAGCCATCGCCAACAGCGCAGACATCGCGCTGGCTCGCGCACAGTATGCCACGGCGAAGGCGGCGCTCGGCACGGCGGGCGAACGGCCCAATCCGACTGTGGCGATTTCCCCGCAGATCATCACGCCGACGACTTCGTGGATCGCGAATACGTATGGCGTGGATTTCGACTGGACCTTCGAGACTGCCGATAAGCGCGCCCGGCGCATGGATGTGGCGCACGCCACAGCGCGAGTCGCGGCGGCAGGCGTCATCGAGGCGACGTGGAAAGTGCGCGCCGCAGTGCGGAAGGCGATGCTCGACTTGTCGGCGGCGGAGCGCAAAACGGCCCTGCTCAAAGAAGTCACCGGCAAGCAAAGCGAGGTGATCAAGTTGATCGAAGAGCGCATCAAAGCCGGAGCCGTCTCCGCGCTGGAAACTGCGCAGCCGCGCATCCTCGCCGCGCAACTCCGATTGCAGGGTTCCGACGCTGCGAAGTCTGCCGCGCTCGCCCGCGCCGCGCTGGCCGAGTCGCTCACGATGAGCACCAGCGGGCTGGCGGGTGCGAAGTTTTCCTTCGCCGCATTCGAGGGCATTCCGGGGAAAAGGATCGCGCACCGCAAAGCCGCGCTCACCCATCGTGCGGATGTGGTCGCCGCGCTCGCCGACTACGCCGCTGCCGAGGCGACGCTTCGTCTCGAAGTCGCGAAGCAGTATCCCGACATCCATCTCAATCCCGGCTACCAGCTCGACGCGGGCGAGAATAAGTGGACGGTCGGCATCGGTCTGACGCTCCCCATTTTGAACCAAAACAAAGGCCCCATCGCCGAGGCAGAAGCGAAGCGGAAGGAAGTCGCTGCGAAGTTCGACACCGTGCAGGCCAAGGTGCTCGCAGACTGCGACCGCGCCGCTGCCGGAGTCACCGCCGCGCGTGCGAAACTGGCGACGACGGATGATCTCCTCACCGAGCAAGGCACCCAAATCGAAAGCCTCAGCCGCATCCTCGCCGCTGGCGAAGGCGATAAAATTGCGCTCCTCAGCGCCGAAGTCGAACGCGCCACCACGCGCATCTCGCGCCTCGACGCCATCGTAGAACTCCACGCCGCACTCGGCGCGCTAGAGGAAGCGACGCAGACGCCGCTCGAAAAATGAAAAAAGTCGCCCATTTTATTCTCATCGTCCTCACGCTGGTCGCGCTCTCGTGGGCACTGTGGCGTGGCTTGAAGCTCAAGCACGAAGCCGCTGGTGACCACGAAGGTGTCGTCCCGCCCGAGGCGGCTGCGGAAGAAGAAGCGGAGCACGAGGATTTCGTCGTCACGCTGGAGAAGGAAAAGTGGAAGGCTGCGGGCGTGGAAATGGCGGAGCCGGAGAAGGCGGAACTTGCAGTGCAACGCATCGCGTTTGGCCGAGTGCTGGACCCTTCGCCGCTTGTCGCGCTGGACGGCGAACTCGCGGCGGCGGAAGCGGCAATCGCGGCTTCGCGGGCGGAGTATGACCGTGCGAAAAAGCTCATGGCGGTCGGCGGCGGCACTTCGCCGAAAGTCTTTGAGACTGCGGAGGCGACGTTCCACGCGGATGAAATCAAGCAGAGTAATCTGCACCGGCAATCCGCGCTGCAATGGGGTGCGGCGATGCCTGCGAGCGATGCGGAGAAGCGGCGCGTCTTTGTAGAATCGCTCGTGAATGGCGACTTGGCGCTGGTGCGTGTGGACCTTTTGCCCGGCGACGCCATCACCGATGCACCACGCGCTGCGCGTCTGCTGGTCATGGGGCGCGAGGCGCAGCCCATTTCGACGACGCACATTTCCGCCTCCGCCGATGCCGACGCGAAGACGCAGGCGCAGGGCTATATTATATTGGTGGAGAAGCCGCCGTTCCCTCTTCGCCCCGGCATGGCACTTACGGCTTGGCTGGAGCTTCCTGAGAAACCGCGCGCGGGCTTTTTGCTCCCGCGCTCAGCGGTGCTGCGGCACGACGGACGGACTTGGGTTTTTGTGCAGGCGGAGACGGAGAAGTTTGTGCGCACGCCCATCACGCTCGATTCGCCGTCGGAAAAAGGCTGGTTCATCGCGGCGGATGCGGGGCTGAAAGCGGATGACCTGCTCGTCGTCGAAGGCCCGCAAATCTTGCTCTCCGAGGAGATGAAAGCGGCGGCGGGAACTGCGGGGGAGGAATAAGATGCTGACCGCAATCGTCCGCCTCTCGCTGCGTCATCGCGGCATCGTGTTGGCGCTCTCGCTCGTGCTGCTTGGCTGGGGTGGCTACGTGGCGTCGCAGGCTTCGCTCGATGTGTTCCCGGAGTTCGTGCAGCCGCAAGTGACCATTCAGGCCGAAGCGCCCGGCCTCTCGCCTGAGCAGGTGGAAACGCTCGTCACGCGGCCCGTGGAGAATGCCGTGAACGGTGCCTCCGACCTCGAAGCCGTCCGCTCGGAAAGCATCCAAGGTCTGTGCGTCGTCACCGCCGTTTTCAAACCCAGCGCCGACATCCATCTCGCCCGCCAAGCTCTCTCGGAGCGGCTCGGCACGCTCGCTCGCCAGCTCCCGGATGGCGTGAACGCGCCGACGATGTCGCCCCTCGTTTCGTCCACGATGGACTTGCTGAAAGTCGGCATGATTTCTGACAAACTCACGCCCCGCGAGCTGCGGACCTTTGCCGACTGGACGCTGAAGCCGAGCCTGCTAGCCGTCCCCGGCGTCGCGGGAACGAACGTCTTCGGCGGCGAAGTCGAGCAACTCCAAGTGCAAGTCCTGCCGGAAAAACTCGCCGCATTTGATCTCACCGTCACCGACATTCTCGACGCCGCCAAAGCCGCGACCGGCGTGCGCGGAGCGGGCTTCGTGGACACGCCCGCACAGCGCGTCGTCATCCAGACCGACGGGCAAATGTTCACGCCCGCAGAGCTGGGCGAAGTCGTCGTGCGTAAGGGAACGCCCGTCGTCCGCATCCGCGATGTCGCGAACGTCGTGCTGGGTGCAGAGCCGAAATTTGGCGACACGCTCGTGATGGGCAAACCCGCCGTCTTGCTCACGCTGCGCAGCCAATACGGCGCGAACACGCTAAGCGTTACGCACGCGCTAGAACACGCGCTGGAGCAGATGAAGCCTGCGTTTGCGAAGAATGGAATCACGCTTTACCCGCGCCTGCACCGCCCCGCGACGTTCATCGAGACGGCGCTGGCAAACGTCGGGCACTCGCTGCTCATCGGCGGCACGCTCGTCGGCATTATCCTGCTGCTCTTCCTGCTCGATCTGCGCACGGCGCTCATCTCGTTTATGAGCATCCCACTCTCGCTGCTCACGGCGGTGCTCGTGCTGGATTGGTTCGGCGTCGCGCTGAATACGATGACGCTCGGCGGCTTCGCAGTCGCCATTGGCGTCGTCGTGGATGATGCGATTATTGACGTGGAAAATATTCTGCGGCGGCTGCGAGAGAACGCGTCTGTTTCCACGCATCGCTCGCTCGCCCGCGTCGTCCTTGATGCCTCCATCGAAGTGCGCGGCGCGGTCGTCTATGCGACGCTCATCGTGTGCGTCGTCTTCCTGCCGGTGCTCACGATGTCCGGCTTGCAAGGGCGCTTCTTCGCCCCGCTCGGCGTCGCCTTTATCCTCTCTACGCTGGCCTCGCTCGCCGTCGCCCTCACCGTCACGCCTGCGCTGTGCCTCATGCTGCTTAGCGGCGCGAAGCAGCACGCCGAGCCCGCGTGGATTCGCTGGATGAAAATCCTCCACCGCGACTGGTGCCTCTTCTTCGCCCGCTGGCCCAAGCTCACCGCGCTCTTCGCACTCGCGCTTGCAGGCGGCTCGCTCTTCCTCGCGCGCGATTTTGGCGGCGAGCTGTTGCCGGAGTTTCGCGAAGGGCACTTCGTCGCCCAGCTCTCGCTGCGGCCCGGCACGTCGCTGGAGGAGTCTATGCGGGTCGGCAAGCTCGTGTCGGAGCAAATGCTGACGCTCGACCGCATCGCGACCGTCGAGCAGCAAGTTGGCCGGGCGGAAATGGGCGAGGACACTTGGGGGCCGCACAAGAGCGAGTTTCACATCGAGCTAAAACGCGGCACCACGCCCGAGCAGGAAATCGCCACGCAAGAAGCCCTCCGTGACATCCTCGACGAAACGCCCGGCGTCACCAGCGAAGTCCTCACTTTCCTCGGCGACCGCATCGGCGAGACGATCTCCGGCGAGACGGCGCAAGTCGTGGTGAACGTCTTCGGCGACGACCTCGATAAGCTCGACGGCGTCGCCCGCCTCGTGGAAGCCGAACTCGGCGCGGTGAACGGCAACGCCGACGTGCAAGTGAAAGCCCCGCCCGGCGCTCCCGTCCTCGCCGTCCACCTGCGGCCCGAGCGACTCACGCAATTTGGCTTCCAGCCGCTCCCCGTGCTGGAGGCCGTGCAGACAGCGTTCCAAGGCGCGGACGTTGCCCAAATGGTGCGCGGCAACCGTATCCACGAACTCGCCGTCATCCTCGCCGCCGAAGCCCGCCGTGATCCCGAGAGTGTCGGCGATTTGCTCATCGCGAACGGCGACGGCCTGCGCATTCCCCTCCGCCAACTCGCCGACATCGAGCTGACGAACGGACGCCCCAGCATCCAGCACGACGGAGCCCGCCGCCGCCAAACGGTGACGTGCAACGTGGAGAAGCGCGACGTCTCCAGCTTCACCGAGGAAGCCCGCAAGCGCATCGAAAAGAGCGTCCATTTGCCCAAAGGCGTCTATCTCGAATGGAGCGGTGCGGCTGGCGAACAAGCCGCCGCCACTCGCGAACTCTACGTCCACAGCGGCGTCGCACTGTTCGGCATCCTCATCCTGCTCTCGCTAGTCTTCGGCAGCGCACGCCACGTGTTGCTCGTGCTTTTCAATATCCCGTTCGCCCTCGTCGGCGGCGTGCTCGCAGTATTTGCGAGCGGCAGCGTGATGAGCATCGGCTCGCTCGTCGGCTTCGTCACGCTCTTCGGAATCAGTATGCGCAACAGCATCATGCTCCTCTCGCACTACGAGCATCTCGTGCTGGAGGAAGGCGCGCAGTGGAACCTCGAAACCGTCGCCCGTGGAGCCAGCGAGCGCGTCGTCCCCATCCTCATGACCGCCCTAGTCACCGCCCTCGGCGTGCTCCCGCTCGCCCTCGGCAGCGGCGAAGCCGGACGCGAAATCGAAGGCCCCATGGCCATCGTCATCCTCGGCGGCTTGGCCAGCAGCACCGCGCTAAACCTCCTCGTCCTCCCCGCCCTCTGCGCATGGATCGCGCGCTTTAAGAAAAAGGCGGACGAGTTCGCGTGATCACGAGCGAGGGTGTTCGTGCCAGACGAGGCTGATGGTGAGGGCGCTGTTTTCACCTACTCGGGTGGTGAACTGGATTTGCAGGACACGGGCAATTTCAAGAGCGAGGGCGAGGCCGAGGCCGGAGTGTGCGGAGTCGCTGCGAGCGGGGTCTTTGCGCCAGAACCGTTCGCCGAGGCGCGGTTCGTCGGCGGGGGCGAGGTTCGTCGGGCCGTTGGTGATGCAGAGTTGGTTCACGGAAAGCGTGAGCGTAATGACGCCGCCGGAGCGGGTGTATTGCACGGCGTTGTCGAGCAGGATGCGCAGCAGGCGGGTGAAAAGTGCGGCGTCTGTTTGGAGGACCACGGGTTCCGAATCGGCGTGGCCGAGCGCGAGTTGGCGGGCACGTGGGGTGTATTCGGTGCGCAGGGCGGCAAGCAGCGCGGTGATGTCCACAGGCGTTTGATCTACCGGCTGGGTGCCGCTTTCGCAGCGCGAGATGAAGATGAGCGCGGACACGGTGGCCTCCATTTTCCCGGCGATGTCGCGGGCGTCGCTGTAAAATGCGGCGGCCTCTGCGGTGTTGTCCGGCGCGGTGCAGCCTACGTCGGCGAGGGTGCGTAGCTCGGCGATGGGTGTGCGCAGTTCATGCGCAACGTCGGCGCTGAATCGGCGTTCGCGGGTAAATGCGGCGTCGAGTCGGGCAAGCAGATCGTTCAGCCGCGTGGCGATGGGCGCGAGTTCGGCAGGCACGCCGCGCGTGGGGAATCGCTCGGTGAGGTGCCCAGCATCGAGCCGCGTGGCGAGGTGGGAAAACTCGACGAGCTGCCCGAGCCCGCGTGCCAGCACTCGCCGCACGATGAAGGCGATGATGAGGATGCCGAAGCCGCACGCGCCGACGATTTCTAGCGCAAGCTGGCGCAGTTGCTTCGCGATGTTGCTCGTGGAGCCCGCTACTACGATGCTCGCGCCGCCCCCCGCCAGCGCGTGCTTTTTCTCGGGCTCAGCGGATTCGTGGTGCTCGTTCTCGATGACGCGCGGTGCGCGGATGGCGATGGCGCGGCCAGGCTTGCCGCTCGGCAGCACGATGTCGGCGACCTCGCCGATGTCCGTGAGTGGCGGGAGTCGGTCGCCGTGGAGCGAGTGTGAGTGCTCGATCCGCTCGCCCGTCTTCTCCATCCGCACCTCGAAGAAAAACCCGCCGCGCCGATGCTCGAACTCGGGCATAAACTCGCCTTTGTAGTCGAGCGTCGCAGTGCCATCCGCTTGCCAGTGCAGCAGCGAGACGAGCGCAGCGGCGCGGGCCCGCAGCCCATCGTCAAACTGCGTGGTGAGCAGCGCACGAGCGCGGGCGTGGACGGCGAAGCCGAGCCCCGTGAGCAGCAGTGTGCCCGCAGTGATGAGGGCGAGCGTGAGTCGTGCGCGGATGCTCTTCATAGCACGTCGAGCACGTATCCATGCCCACGCCGCGTGTGCAGCAGCGGGGCGGTGCCGGGTGGCTGGAGTTTGCGGCGCAGCGCATACACGGCGCTATCCACGGCGTTGCTCATTAGCTCCGCGTTTTCGTCGTAAAGGTGCGCCTCGATCTCCGTGCGGGAGACGACCTTCCCCCGGCGCGTGGCGAGAAATTCCAGCAGCCCATACTCACGCGGCGCGAGTAAAATGGGTGCGCCATCGCGGGTGACGGTGCGAGCGGCGCGGTCGAGGATGAGGTCGCCGATTTCAAGCAGCGGGTTCTTTTTTCCACACGCACGGCGGGCGAGCGCCTCCACGCGGGCAAGCAGTTCTTGGAAGTCGAACGGCTTCGCCAAATAATCATCAGCGCCCGCTCGGAGGCCGAGCACGCGATCATCCACGGCATCGCGTGCGGTGAGGATGAGCACATGAGTCTCCGCCCGCGCATCCTTGCTGGCGCGGAGTTGGCGGAGGACTTCGATGCCGCCGAGCCCCGGCAGCATGAGGTCGAGAAGGATGACATCGTAGGTAAATTCGCGCGCTTTCCACAGCCCGTCCTCGCCATCCGCAGCAACATCCACCGCGTAGCCCACGCGGCGAAAGCCGACGGTGAGCGAGCGGCGAAAGCGCTCGGAGTCTTCGATGATGAGTAGATGCATGGGTGGGTTCTAAATGATGAATGATGAATGACGAATGACGAATGACGAATGACGAATGACCAATGGTGTGCTCGCAGGAAAGCACGGCGAAGATGAGGAGAAGATGAGGGCGCTATAGGATCACAGCACTTCGGCGATGTCCCAATTCGCCACGCTCTCGCGCGGATATGATGCGATCCACGCGATGTCCGAGACGCAGAAGCGGTAGGGCAAGTGGAGCTTCGGAAATCGCACCGCCGTCCCGCGCAGGGGGAGGTATTCCACGCGGTGGAAATAAAACCGCAGCAAGTGATCCAGCTCGGTGAACGAGAAGTGGTGGATATGTGTCGGGTCGCCGGAGAGTCGCTTGCCGCGCATCACCTTCCAGCGGCGGTGCAGATGGTAGTCGAGCGGCACGGAGCCGAAGAATGCGCTCTTCGGCTTCTTCACGAGGATGCGATGAATCTCGCGCACGGTGATGACGGGATACGCGAGATGCTCCAGCACCTCTGTCATCATCACTGCGTCGAACGATGCGTCCTTGAAGTGAATGCCGATGCCGATGTCCATCTCCACGCACGGCACGCCCGCCGCATTTGCGAGGGCGACGGCCACGCCATCCACATCCACGCCGACCCAGCGCATGTCGCCGAGCCTGCGAGTGAGTGCGCCGCCCCGGCAGCCGAGGTCCACGCCGAGCGCATTACGTGGCGCGAGTGTATCCCGCACATAGCGCCCAAAGAACGCTGCCTTTTGCTCCGCGTGTTGCGCCGTCTTGTAGTTCCGCCGTTCGTGGTGCTGCTGGTAAAAAGCGCGAAGGAGCGACTGCCCACGGTGCGGCTGGTCGAGCAGAAGCTCTGCGGGGAATGGCGCGGGCTCGGTTTTCATTTGGATTTCAGCGAAGTGGTGTCGAGCTTGAGGTCTTTGAACGGAGCGTCCACCACAGCGAGTTTCGTGGCGACTTCTCCCTCCGCGCTCACGGTTGCCTTCATGTCTTTCTTCACGGAGCGAAGTGGCGAACGGATGCCGTTGACGGTGATCTCGGTTCTCGAATCTATTTTATAGGAATGGGCGTGTTTCTTTCCTACGACGACGGAATCTTTCGCGACGGATACGATCTTGCCCGTGTCTTCTTTGGCCCACGAAGGTGCAGATGTGATGATGAGTGCCATGAGTGCGATGTGAATGTGTTTCATAGTTGTTTGCGGACTTCGCCGCGCCCACATGAATACTCCGCGCACATGAGGGGAGGATGAGGGCTTCATAATTAAATGTTTAAACTCGCGATTGACTGCCCGCAGTTTGTCGGAAACATCTCGCTCCATCGTCGGTGCGATGGTCGCAGCGGCGATAAACAACCTACCAATAAAACATACTCCTATGGCTCGCATGATCACCGAACGTGAATCCACGAACGTCCACCTCACCACCACGCGCAGGCACCAGCGCCTCGCCCGTCGTTACCGCCGCGAAGCCCTCGCGGATACCATCGAGCCGCTTATCGCCGCACTCGCGGCAAAGCGCGATACCGCCGAAGACAAGGCCTTTGAAACCCAAGCCGCCTACGACTCCGTCCTCGCCGCCGATGCCGATCTTGACGATGCGGTGCGCAACCTTTTTAACGCCGCCGAACAGCACGACCGCGATGCGCAAAACGCGGCGACTCCCGCCCTGCTTACACTGTTTCCCACGGGCGGATTTAGCGACCTCATTGATGAACCGCTCGCCCAAGAGCCCGCGAGCGTGGATGCGCTCGCCACGCGCCTCGATAGCCTCGGCGCAACATCCACCCTCGCCCCGCACGCGGCAAAACTCCGCACCGCCGCGCAAGCCGTGCGTGATGCGCTGAAAGCACAGGACGACGCCATCCGCATCGAAAAATCCGCCGATGCCGAAGAAGAGATCGCCCAAGGCGGCCTCCGCCGCCAATACGAGGCAAACTACCTGAGCGCACGCGGGCAGTGGGGCAAGCCGTTCGCCGAACGTCTCTTCCCACGCCTCTACCCCGCAAAAGAAAAAGGCGCGGCCAAAGCGGAAACGCCCGCGAAACCCGTGTAACGCCCGCACCCGTGCAGCCGGGCACACTCCCCCACGGGGGAGCCGCCCCGGCTGCACGGAAAAGTGCATTCCCCCACGGGGGAGTCGCCCCCGCTGCACAGAAAAGACGACTCCCAACAAGGGAGCCGCCCCCGCTGCACGGAAAAGACAACTCCCTAACGGGGGAGTCGCCCCCGCTGCACGGAAAATACGACTCCCCCACGGGGGAAGCGGCCCTCCTACAGAGAAAAGCGCGCTCCCCCACGGGGGAGGCCCAAATCCGTAGAGGTGGGGCAGCTCCCCTGGTTTTTAGGCAGGTAACGCACTCTACGACGGCGGCAGGACGACTTCAAAAGCGGTATCCGTGAGGTTCACCACACCGGCGGAACTGTTGTCTGCGACGAGGTCGCTGCGGGTGTCCGTTCCATCGCCGCCGTCGGCGATGATGTTGGCGAGGAAGCGCACGAGGTTGTCTTCCGAGCCATCGCCAATCGTCAAACTGTCGTCACCCACGCCCAGTAGGATCGTCGCCAGTTTGCGAAATGTGGAGATGCCATAATTGCCGTCCCCCTCGATGACGACGTCGTCGTTGCCACCACGGGTGTCTATGCTCACGGCACCGGCGTTCACATTATCGAAGTCCACGGAACTCGCTCCTTCACCGAGCGAGACTGTGAGGGCTCCGCCGATACTCACGTTGGTGAGCTTGATAAGGTCGGTCGTCGCGGCGTCGCCAGTCGTATCCGCAGTCACCGCGCCGGTTATTTTCAAACTATTGGGCAGGCCACTCCTCCCGCGTATCCCGACGAACTGCTCGTCAATCAGGGCACCGCCGAGGTGGAGCGTGACCGCCCCCTTGATCGATCCATTGGCCTCGATGTCGGCCTGATCAAAATCGTCGCCTCCTTCAAAAAGGAAGTTACCCGTGACGAGAAGATTGTCCGCGCCGACTTTGAATTCATCAAACCCGGCACCGCCGTCGAAGTGCGCTCCGCCCTTAAGTGTGAGATTATGATTCCCGGATAAATCGAGCAAATCATCGCCAAGGCCACCGTCGAGCGACACGAGCCCTCCCACTTTAACGGTGCTGCCGTGGATGCCGATCTGGTCTTTGCCATCGCCGCCCACGAGCTGCACGGAGACGCCTGCACGGGATTTCCCGACGGAGATTTTCAGCCCATCAAGAGTGATCCTGTCATTGCCGAGATCGCCCGTCATTTCCACGGAGCCGAGGATGGAGACGCTGCTGCTGCCAATGGCGATGCGGTCGTTGCCGATGCCGCCGTTGTAAATAATCGAGCGGCCCATCGCATCGCGCCCGATGGAGATGGTGCCTTCGCTGCCAAACGTGAGGCGGTCGCTGCCACCGTTGGCAGTGAAGTCAATTCGCTTGCCGATCTTCAGCATCGTGTCCGTCGTCATCGTCAAAATATCAGCGGCGGAGGAGCCGACGTAGGTGACGCTGCCGCCCACGGTGGCTTGCTCGGCGCGAAAGGTGAAAGTCAGCCCATCGGCGGTGTCGCTGATGCCGAGGTTGCCCGAGATTTTGCCTACGAGGCCGTCGAATTCAACAGTGTCCACGCCTGCGCCCGTGGCAAAAAAGGCGTTGCCTTTGACAACAAAGCCCTCCGTTTTCACCGAGTCATCACCAGCGCCCGTATCCACATTCACCGACGTGAGGGTGGTGAGATTAGTGATCTCCAAGCGGTCATTACCGCCAGCGGTGGCGATGGTAAGTTTCGCGATGGTGCCCACATCAAACTGGGTTTCACCGAGAACATTGATCGCGGTTTCCAGCACCGGGTCGAGCCCTGCCGTATCTCTCCCCTCGATGCGCCATGTGAATTTGCTGATCTGGAAAATGGCGATCTTATTGTCGAGATCGTCCCCCGTGAGCGCGAGTTCGTGAGTCGCCGGATCATAGACGGCGAGGACGAGCCCCGCCGGCGCGATGCGGGCTTCAAGATGTTCGATGGATGTGTGAGTTGGTTTCATTGTTTTAGACACGCCGGGTTGAGACGTGCGCGAGAGTGCACTGCGGAAGATGAGGGGAGCATGAGGGCGGAGAATTAAGTGAGGGGAGAAACCAAATTTGTCCGATGGAAAGTGGCTCGTTAGCGCGGCGAGTGTGATCTCGACGCAAAAAAAAACGGCCCCCGAGCGCCGACGCACTCGGGGGCCGTTCACAGATCTACAGAGTAGGTTACTTCTTCTCTTTGCCTTCTTCTTTCTTCTCCGCATCGGGGTCTTCGCGTTCGAGCACTTTGCCCTTTGCGTTAAACCGAACGGCTACCTTGCCTTTGCCATTCTGGATTTCCGCCTCGAAGAAGGTCTTTCCCTTTTCGAGCACCTTGTTCGAGCCTGCTTCCTTCGCAATCGCAGCGCGGATGATCTCCGGGGCTTCTTCGAGGGTGATGATTTCTTCGAGGCCGAGCACGGTGCCGTCTTTGGCGACGGCGATTTCGTGCTGGTGTCCGTTTGCGAGCCAGACGGCTTCGTAGGCGGGAGTGCCGTCTTCATCGCCGAGCACGATGCTTTTCAGCTTCGCATCGCCAGTCGCGGCTTTGATGGCTTTGGCAACGGCGGCAGGAAGCTCGCTGAACTTGACGGGTTTATCCTCCTCCTCCCCGCGAACGGTGGTGAATGAGACGGCTGCCGCGCAGAGCACGGCGAGTGTGGTATTGATGTGTAGTTTCATTGATGTGTTTGTTTTTTGTGTGAGCGGTGTGTCCGCACACGCGAATATGCACGGTGAAGATGAGGGGAAGATGAGGGCCTTGGACAGAATTCTACGGTATTCCTGCCGTCCAAAAATAATGAACGGCCCCCGAGCAACGTAGCGCCCGAGGACCGTTCACCTGACCAAACACCAATTTAGCCCAAGCCTAGAATGCCCATTCCAGCGAGAGCGTGCTTTCGTTATCCGGCGAGTCGAGGCCGACTCCGAAGAAGCTACCTGCACGCACAGTGAGTCGGTCCATCGGACGCCAGATCATCGCAGGGCCGACGAGCAGTTCTTTTGCCGTGCCAGCATCCACGCCGTAGGTTTTTGCGTGCTCGAATTTCGCTTCCGCACCGAGCGTGAATTTATTCGGGACGATGACGTAGTGCAGGCCGGTCTTCGCGATCAGCTCGCGCTCTTTGTCGCCGCCGACGCGCTTTTGATACGTGAAGTTTGCCGCCCACAACCACTGCCCGCCGCCAAATTCTTCGGCGAGGTAGAGGCTTGTTTTTACGACATCTTTATCGTGCGCGACGAATTCGTAGCCGAGGCCGAGTGTGGGATTGAGCGGCAACTCGCCCCACGGCGCGATGCCCCAGCGGACTTCGGGGAAGACGGCGGCGTTGCGCCACCTGTCGCCTTTCGCCTTCACGCTCTCCTGCGAGAGCGAGAGCTGGAAGCGGCCCGGCAAGCCGATGGTAATCTCCGGGATGAAGACGACCTCGCTCGGGTCGCTCGGGAACCACGCTGCGTCAAACCGCGTGCGCAGCACTGCCTGCCCCTCTGGCAAGACGAACACTTTATTCGTGACGAGCAAGTCGCCGAACGCCGGCCCTGATGGAGTGACTTTCGGAGCGGGTGCCGCTGGCTGGCCTGCGATTGCGGCTGCTGCGGAGAGGGCGAGTGTGGAAAAGAGAGATTTTGAGTTCATTGAGAATCGTCTGGTTACTTCTTTTCCGCTTCGTCCTTCTCGTCGTCGGCTTTCACTTTGCCGCCTTCGGTGAATTTCACTTCGACCTTTTTGCCGTCGGTTTCGATCTCCGCCTCGTAGAGCGTGTGTCCGTCTTCTTTGATCTGGATGACTTCCGTGATCTTCCCGCCCTTCGCGTGCGCAGTCATTGCCGCACGCGCTTTCTCCGGCACCTCGGCGAGGGTGATGACGATTTCCTCGCACTGGATTTTACCGTCTTCCGTCACCGCGACTTCGCGCTGTGCTTTGCCGGGGCCTGCGATGGCGGCTTCATAGACGGTGGTCTTGCCATGCTTTTCGAGCAGGATTTTCCCGACCTTTCCTTCGCCCGCATATTTCTGGATCGCGGCGAGTGCTGCGGCGGGGACTTTCGCTTTTGCGATTTCTTTCCCCTCCTCCTCCGCACGAGCGGGTGAAAAGGAAACAGCCAGCGCGATGAGCGCGGCGATGGTGGTTTTTATGATGATGTTCTTCATTGGTAGTTTTTGTTTTTTGTTGTGATGCGGACGTTGCCGCACCCGCAGCAAAGCACAGCGAACATGATGGGAAGATGAGGAACCGTGACACACCCGACGATGTGCGGCACGCGGCGCGGAAGCAGGCCGCGTAGAAAATAAAACGCCCTCCTCCGCTTGAGCGAAGGAGGGCGTATGAATTGTCTGCGCGGCCTGTTTTAGTAAGGCTTTGTCGTGCCGGGGATGGAGCGCGGATATATGCCGTCTGGGCCTGGTTTCACGGGCATATCGGCGTCCCATGCGAGCGTTGGCGGGAAGAGGCTCTTGCCTTCTTTGAGTGCCTTATCCATCGAGACTTCGACGCCTGTGTAGGTCGCCATACGTCCGAGGATGGAAGTCATGGAGCTCATCGCGCCGTATTCCAACTCGCTGTATTCCTTGTTGTTGCGGATGGCGTCGAAGAAGTCGTCGTGCTCTTGCTGATACGGGTCTTTGTCGCCCTCGTTCTTGTGCCGCCATGCTTCGCCTTCGGTGGGGCTGATGGTGTGGCGCGAGATGTCGGCCCTGCCTTTGGAGCCCTGTGCGTGCTCGGAGACACTGTTCCAGCAACCGACGATGTGGCGGCATTGGCTGAAGCAGCGCGAGCCGTCTTCGTATTCAAACTCGACGGCGTGATGGTCGAAAATCTCGCCGTAGTCCTGTCCTTTGCGCACTTCGCAGCCGCCCATGCCGTTTGCTTTGACGGGATACTTGAAGCCCTTGGCCCAGTTGATGACGTCGAGGTTGTGGATGTGCTGCTCGGTGATGTGGTCGCCGCAAATCCATGTGAAGTAGTACCAGTTGCGCATCTGGTATTCCATCTCGGTGAGCTTGCGTCCGGCTGCTTTTTCGAGGTCGGCCCGTTTTTTGAGCCAAGGTGTTGCGCCGTTCCAGTAGGCGCGCAGGGTGTGGATGTCGCCGATGGCTCCATCATGGAGGCGCTTCATCGTTTCGAGATAGCCTTTCTGGTGATGGCGCTGGAGGCCGACGCCGATTTTGAGGCCCTTCTTTTTCGCCTCTGCCGCTGCGGCGAGGACGGTGCGGACGCCGGGAGCGTCGGTGGCGACGGGCTTTTCCGTGAAGATGTTTTTTCCCTGCTTTACGGCTTCTTCGATCTGCATCGGGCGGAAGCCGGGAGGCGTGGCGAGGATGACGACGTCGGCCAGCGCGATGGCTTTCTTATATGCGTCGAAACCGATGAATTGGTTCTCCGGCTTCACGTCCACGCGCTCTTTGTGCTGGCTCTGGAGGTTGCTGAGCGAGCTTTTCAGGCGATCTTCAAAAACGTCCGCCATGGCGATGAGTTTCACCGGTCCTTGGTTGAACGTGCTGAGCGCCTGACCTGCCGCGCCGGAGCCGCGTCCGCCACAGCCGATGAGGGCGATTTTGATCTCTTCGCTCGCGGCAGCGCCGTGGGCAAATTTCGATGGGTCGATAGCGGACGCGATTGCGGCGCCGCTGAGGAGTCCGCCCGTCCGGCGCAGGAAGCTGCGTCGGTCGAACTGGGCTGGAGTGATGATTCTGGATTCTTGATTCATTGGTTGTTTTTGGAGTTTGTGAAACGGTTGCCTGGCAGTGAGCCCGGTGCGCCGCGAGTGTTCTTCACCCGTAGCGGGTAGCGTTCTTTGGCGTGGTGTATGGGAAATGTCGAATGCCGAATGATGACGTTAATTTACGTCTACGTCGGGTCGTCGCCAAAGCGGTTCGGGCCTTCGGTGCCGCGCAGGCAACCAGGCTCTACGAATGCCCAGATGGCTCCGATGACAGGAATGAGACCGATGAGCATCCACCACCCGCTTTTATCGCGGTCGTGCCAGCGCTTGATCCCGAGGGCGAAGCTTGCCCAGATGATGCCGATGTAGGCGACAACACCGATAATGCCTCCAAGTATGGAGACGGCACCGCTGTTGGACTCTCCAACGAGAAAAACGATAAAAACGATGGGGATTGCCGCCAAAATGAGGATCCCCGTCCCGCCCCAATACTGCCGACGCGGGATGCGTCCTTTGAACGAGAAGAGGATTTCTTTCCATGTCAGTGGGTTCTGTCCGCCGGATGGTGTGAGGATTTCGCCGCGTGGGGCTTGGTAGGGATTGTCCATGTTGTTTTTTGTGTTGTAGCGCGTGTTTAAGAAACGGCTGGCTGGCTTGGCAAGCGGGAATTGGGGGAAAGTCAGGGAGTCACGGAGTGAGGGAGTCAGGGAGTTTGTGGCGAGCCGAGCAACTCCCTGACTCCCTGACTCCCTGACTCCCTGACTCGATAACTCCCCGACTTCGCCCTCGCCATCCTCGCCGCCGCCTGTTTTCCTCCCGCCATGCCCGTGCCAAATAATTCAGCCCTCGTAGGAAAACTTCTCTTCAATATGCGTGGCGGCGGCGCGCGGTTGATTGGGGAAAAGGATGAAGTGCTCGCTTGGATCGCGGACGGCGATTCGGGCGTGGGGCTGCATGGCGATACGGTGGAGGCACGACCTACGCAGGGCGACCGAGGCCGCGTGACGAAGCTCATCTCGCGGGCAAAGGACACGTTTGTCGGCACTTTCCAAAAGGAAAAGGCGCAGGCGTTCCTCGCCCCGGATGAGCCCCGGATGCCCTTCAATATCGGCATCCGTCCCGGTGGGCCGGAGCTTTCCCGTCCGCCGCGTGTGGGGGACAAGGTCGTGGTGAAAATGGACGATTGGATTGACCCCGAGCAACCGCCGTGGGGGCAGATCGTGGAGCTTCTCGGCGCGGCGACGGATAAGGGCGTGGACATGGTTTCCATCATCCGCACGCACAACATCGCCACGGATTTCCCGGCGGCGTGTGAAAAGGAAGCTGCGACTTTTTCCGACACGATCTCTGCGGAGGAAATCGCCAAGCGCGAGGACTGTCGCGGGCAGATGGTGCTCACGATTGACCCCGACGATGCGAAGGACCACGACGACGCGATCAGCGTGGAGAAGACGGCGAGCGGCTATCGCGTGGCCGTCCACATCGCAGACGTGGCGGCCTACGTGCGCCCCGGCGGCGCGCTGGATGCGGAGGCGCGCAAGCGCGGCAATTCCACGTATCTCGCCGACCGCACAATCCCCATGCTGCCCTTCCGCCTGAGCGCCGACCTGTGCTCGCTCCGGGAGCGGGTGGACCGGCTGGCGCACTCGGTCTTTTTTGAATACACGGCGACGGGCATTTTGAAGAAGGTGCGCTTCGCGAGGACGGTGATTCGCGTCCACTCGAAGCTCTCTTACCGGCAGGCTTACGCGCTGCTCAAGGGTGAGACGGTGCCGGGCTTCGGCGCGGAAGTCGCGGAGGCGGTGAAGACTTCGTGGGAGCTGGCGGCGATGCTGCGCAAGGCGCGCTTTGCGGCGGGTTCGCTGGAGATGGATTTCCCGGAAGTGAAGGTCATTTTGGACGAGCAGGGCCGGGCGGACCGCATCGAGCGCGTGGTGAACGACGAGTCGCATCAACTCATCGAAGAGTTCATGTTGGCCGCGAATGAAGCCGTGGCGCACGAGATCAAAAATCGCACGCTCCCGTGCGTCTATCGCATCCACGAAACGCCCGAGTCCGAGCGGCTCAACGACTTCCGCCAATACGCCGCGACGCTGGGGATGAAGGTGAGCGATTTGAAGCAGCGCAAGGAAGTCGTGCGGATGCTCAACGCCATCAAAGGCCGCCCCGATGAGCACCGCCTCAAGCTCGAGTTTCTCAAGAGCCTCAAGCGCGCCGCATACAGCGTGGACGCCCTCGGGCACTACGGCCTCGCGAAGGTGGACTACCTGCATTTCACCTCGCCCATCCGGCGCTATGCAGACCTCATCGCCCACCGCGTGCTAGGCCGCGAGAAGGTCGGCGGGCGTGCGGAACTGGAGGAAACCGCCAAGCACATCTCCGACACCGAGCGCACCTCCGCCGACGCTGAGCGCGACAGCCGGACGGTGAAAAAGATGGAGTTCTTCCAGCGCCAGCTCGACCGCCAGAAGCCGGAGGAATTCGAGGCATTCATCAGCGATGTGAAGTCGCACGGCCTGCTCATCGAGCTGCCCACCGTGGACACCGTCGGCTTTATCCCCGCCGGGCTGCTGCCGGGCGGGCCGTATGACTTCGACAGCGCCCGCGTGCGCTTCGTGAACCGCCGCACCATGCGCGTCTTCAAGCTCGGCGACCGCTTCAACGTCATCGTGGTGAAAGTGGACGCCGAGCGGCGGACGATGGACTTCACCGTGGCCGAGAAGCCGGGGCAAAAAACCGAGCGGCAGCCCGAGCGCCACGAGCGCCCGCAGCATCGCCCTCAGCCTTCCAAGGGGAAGCGCCCGCCCGAGCGAAAGCCCAAGCGCCCGCAGGGGAAAAAGCGGCGGTAGTGCGGGGGGGGAATGACGAATGACGGGGGAGATGTCTCCAGCCCGTCATTCGTCATTCGCGCTACAGCCCTTTATACAGGCTCTCATACCGCCGCCCGAGCGTGTCCCAGTGGTAAATCGCGCGGGTGTTTTCGGCGATGCTGGTGCGCTGAGATTCGGTGAGCGCGGGGTTCTTGAAAAAGCGCGCGAGCTGATGTTGCAGGCTGTCTGCGCGGGGCTCGGCGATGTAGCCGCTCGGTGCTGTGAGCGAGCCCCACGGCGTGCCGGTGGTGGTGAGCACGGGCGTGCCGACTTGCAGCGATTCGAGGACGACGAGGCCGAAGTTCTCCGAATGCGTGGGCAGGCAAAAGAGGTCGGCCCCTTGGAAAAAGCGGAAGCGCTCATCGCCCCACACCGGCCCGAGCCAGTCAATGCGCGGCAGCGACATCGCGTGGCGCTCGGCGAGCCGACGGCACTGCTGGGCAAAGGCGGGCTGCTCCTCCGGGCCGACGATGACGAGGCGGGTGTTCGGCTTCTGCTCCGTCGCGGCGAGGGCGGTGAGGAGTAAATCGAGCCCCTTCTTTTCGTGGATGCGCGAGAGGTAGAGCAGCACCGTCTCATTCTCGCGCCAGCCGAGCGCAGCACGAGCGGCGGTGTAGTCGGGCCGCGCGTCGCTCGTGAGCCCGAGCGGGATGCTCTCGATGCGCGTCGCGGGCAGAAGCTCACGCAGCCGCGCCCCCTCCGGCTCGGCAGTGGCTAAAATGCACGCTGCCCGCGCCAGCCAGCGTTTTTCGATGAGGTGGAAGTAAGGCAGTTTCTTCCACCGTTTGTGGTGCAGCGCCCACGGCTCCAGCATCCCGTGCGGCGAGACAATGACCGGGACGCTCGCCTTCCCCGCACGCGCCGCCAGCGCCGGATATCCGCGCTGCCACAGCCCGTGAAAATGCACGACATTCGGCGGCTCGCGGTAATCCGTAGGATTGACGAGCACCGTGTGCCCGAGCGCCCGCAGCGCCGCCTCCATACTGCGGATCGCGGCATCGAGGCCCCCGAGCTTTTGCGCGGGCGGTGGTTCGTGGAAATGAATGTTCACTTCACCAAGTATAGCGCCTCGTAGTCGCGTGCCATCCGTGCAAAGCTAAATTTTTCTTCGGCGAGGGCGCGGGTGTTGTGGGCGAGCTTGGCGAGGTGGGCGGGGCTTTGGAGGGGTTCGCGCCATGCGCCGTCGTCGGAGAGCGCGACTGAGACTTCGGGGGTTAGGAAGGGGAGTTCGGCGAGGAGGTTTTGGGTGATGAGGATGGGGAGGCCGGCGGAGAGGGCCTCCAATAGGGCGAAGGAGAGTCCTTCAAATTCGGCGGTGTGCATGAAGGCGTCGGCGGCGAGGAGGTAGCGGGGGACGTTGTTGGTCCAGGCGACGCGGTGGACGGGGAGGTGGCGCTCCTTCGCGGTGCGGTCGAAGTCGGGGGCGAGTTCTCCGTCGCCGACCCAGACGAAGCGTGTGCTGGGGAGTTGGCGGTGCATTTTATCTACCCAGTCGAGCCAGAGGAGCGGGCGCTTTTGGGGGACGATGCGGCCTACGGCGAGGATGATGTTTTGGTCGGCGGGGATGTTGAGTTCGGCGTGAACTTCGGCGCGGGAGGTGGCGCGCTGGGTGAGGTCGAGGAGGGGGACGCCGTTGACGACGGTGTGGATGCGGGGGCCGGGGCCGACGAAGTGGCGGAGTTCGCGTTCGCGCTGGTCGAGCGTGGGGATGAGGATGCCGGGGAACTTTTTGAGGAAGCGGCGCGCGGCCCAGTCGCGGGCGGGGGCGTATTTGGCGCGGAGGTATTTTGCGTCCTGCGTGATGTGGATGGTGGCGAGGCTGTGGATGCCGGTGAGGCGGGCGGCTTCGAGGAGGTCGAGGCAGTCTTCGAGGTTCTGCTTGTTGAGGTGGATGACGTCGGGTTTTAGCTGGCACCATTGTTGGGCGATGCGCTTGGCGATGCTGCCGCCGAGGAGGTGGTTGAGGGAGCGGAAGCGGTAGTCGTAGGTGTTCGTGTAGGGCTCGCGGATGACTGGGCCGATGGGGGCGAAGAGGGCGGCGAGTTCGTCCATGCGCTCGTGGGTGGACATCCAGAGGGTGACTTCGTGGCCGCGCTCGCGGAGGGCTTGGCCGAGGTAGAGCTGGTAAAGCTCGCCGCCGCCACGGGAGCCGGAACTGCTGGAGACGAGGAGTGTTTTCATGCGGTGATTGTTCGTAGTGCGGTGAGCCAACGCTGTGCGCCGGAGGTGGGGGTCCAGTCTGCGGCGCGGGCGCGGGAGGCTGCGCCTTGGCGGGCGGCGAGTGTGTGGTCTTGGGTGAAGTGGCGCATTTTTTCGGCTAGGGATGCGGTGTCTCCGGCGCGGAAGATGGCTCCGTTTTCGCCGTCGCGGACGAGGTCGTGGCCTGCGCCGACTTGGTCGCTGCAAATGATGGGGAGGCCGGCGCCGAGGGCTTGGTTGACGACAACGCCCCATCCGTCGTAGCGGCTGGGGAGGACGAAGACGTCGGCTTGGGCGAAGTATTGGGGGAGGGCGTCGGGGGTTTGGAAGCCGGCGTAGTGGACGCGGGCGCGGACGCTTTCCGGCAGGGCGGCGAGGAGCGCGGGTAGCTCGGCTTCGCGGCCTACGAGGAGGAGGCGGGCGCTGTCTGGGAGCTGTGCGAATGCGGCGAGGAGGAGGTCGAGGCCTTTGCGGGCGATCATTTGTCCGCAGAAGAAGAAGGTGACGGTGCCGGGCTGGCGGGCGGGGCGCTGGGCGTCGAGAAAGGGCTGGAGGTCGCAGTGATACGGGATGTTGAAAACGGGGACGCGGGGGAAGCGTGCGCGGTAGTCGCGCTCGGCCCAGGAGCCGATGGCGGCGATGCCGCTGGCGCGGTGGAGGGGGGCGGTGAGGAGGTCTTGTTTGCGGCTGCGGGGGCCGAGTTTTTCGCCGAAGAACATCCACTTTTTGCGGCGCAGCCGGGCGCGCATGAGCCACTGGCCGGTGAGGGAGACGGTGAGGGTGTTGATGATGGTGATGTCGTAGTCGGCGGGCGAGGGGAGCTGCCAATTCCAATGGATGCGTGCTTTTCCGAGGCCGAACCAGAAGCCGGGGAGGTAACGCTCGTAGCTGGCGAGGGGTTTTTGCGGCCAGGGCGAATCGGGGGCGGCTTGCTCCATATAGAAGACGCTCAATTGAACCTCGGGAAGCGCGGCGATGGCGGCGAAGAGGTCGCGCTGGTAGGGGGAGGGTAGGACGGAGACGAGGGCGACTTTCATCCCACAGCGGGGAGGTAGGAGTGATACCATTTCCAGCGCCCCGTGCGGCGCAGGTATTCGGCGTTGACCTGTCGGCGGACTTCGCGCCAGCGCTGGTATGCCTCGTGCGAGATGGGGCTGCGGTGGCGGAGGAAGGAGGGGAGTAGTTTGATGGCGAAGAGCAGTCCTTTTATCGCGATGAGCGGGCGGCGGCGGAGGACGAGGACTTGGAAGAAATAGAAGAGCTGCAACGCGGGATACCAGAAGAGGACGCCGGGGAAGGGGAACTTGAGGAGGGCGGTGCCGGCGACCATGA
Organism: Chthoniobacteraceae bacterium; assembly: GCA_947471505.1. Taxonomy (GTDB): domain Bacteria; phylum Verrucomicrobiota; class Verrucomicrobiia; order Chthoniobacterales; family Chthoniobacteraceae; genus SXWH01. Next base: position 24,602 of record CANIWM010000020.1, read on the forward strand.
CGACGTCGCAGAGGTTGTAGCGCGCGCTGTTGTCCTCGTGGCGGCCCGTCAGTTCGGGTATGTGGATGCTGGAGACGGTGGGGATGTAGTGGATTTCTTTGCCGATGCCGTAGAAGCCGAGGCTGATGACGCGCTCTTCGCCGTAGAGCCAGAAGTCTTCGTAGTACCAGCCCGCCGCGGCGAAGTCGGTGCGCCGGAACATGGTGCCGCAGGCGATGAAGGTGTAGTGCGGCATGGCGTCGGGGGCGTCGAACTGCGGGTTCCAGTCGCCCGCGCCGTCGCCCACGCGGAATGCGAGGCACGCGGCCTCGGGGTGGGCCTGTGCGTATTCTACGGCGGTGCTCACGTCGTGGTGGGAGTGGAAAAAGCTGTCGTCATCGTGGAAGACGACGAACTCCCCGCGCGCTGTGGCGACGAGGATATTGCGGGCGGCGGGGAGGGGAATCGGGTGGGCGGTTTTGATGCTCTTTACCTGCGGGTATGCTTCGAGCAGCCAGCGGTGGATGTCGTCCTTGGGCGAGTTATCCAGCACGAGGACTTCGATGGCGGGATAGTCCTGCTCCAGCGCGCTCTTGATGCCGCGCTCCAGCGCGTCGCGGCGTTGCCATCCGACAAATGTGACTGTGACGAGTGGTGTGCTCATGGTCTGCGCGGTGGTGGTAGTCCGGGGCGAGCGGTGCGCATGACTTGGCGCGCTCGATTTCCGCCCCGGAAGCCGAGGACGCGGGCTTTTTCCGCGAGGTAGCGGACCAAGTATGTGCCGCCGACGATGGCGGCGACGGTGGGTAAAAGGGCCGTCGTGTACGTGAAGAGGCTGCGCATCGAGATGACGGCGGCGAAGAAGCCCGAGGCGTAAATGAGGATGCCCAGCTCGGAGTTGCGCGGCGATGCGAGGTGCGACCACCATCCGTTGATCGCGCCGAAGAACATCCCGAACAGCATCACGGCAAACACGCCGCCGGAGATGTAAGCCTCGCCGGCGAAGCTCGCGGAGATGGTGATGTTTCCTTGTTTGTAGCCGAGGGCATCTTCGATAGTGCTGGAGAGACCTTCGGGCTTGCCCGGCCAGAGTACGCGAGGGACGGGGCGGATCGCCGCGAGGTAGGCGACTTCGAGGCCGAGGTAAGGGAGGCGCTTGGGGAAGACTTCGGTGAGCTTGGAGATGTTGTAGAGGTTGTAGTCCACGTAGAGCGAATCCGTCTTGCCCACGGAGTGCGGGAGTTCGCCTGCGAGATACTTTTTCAGCCCCACGGTGCGGATGTGGATCATCGTGAGAGTGCCGAACACGAGCAACGCCGCCGCCGCTCCGCCGATGACGAACAGCTCCTTCTTTTTGCCCTTGGGCGAAGCGAATGCGTAGCCGATGACGAACGTGACGAGGAACGTCGCGAGCACATTCCGAGTGCCGCCGCAGAACGCGAGGAAGAGCGTCAGCAAATACGCCAGCACGATCAGCAGGAGCGAGACGCCGCCGAAGCGCTGCCGCCGAGCGAGGATGATCCCGGCCAACGGCGGCACGAGATTGATGAGCATGTTCAGCTCATAGATGAGCGCGCCAAAGTCGCCGAGTCGTCCACGCCCCCACGGCTGCTCGAAGCGCGCGGCCATCGAGTAATCAATCCACTTCACGAAGTCCCAGTTCACCTTCGGGGCCGTCCACTGGTGCATATAGCCCACGCAAAACGCCACCCAGAACAGCCCCACGAGGAACCCCGCCGGAATCTCGTAAGTGAGCACTTTTTGAAAAGGCTGCACTTTCGGATGGATGAAGTGCCGCCCAATCAGCATCCCGATGAACGCCGCCAGCACGATCTGCGTCGCGAACATCGCGCTCGTCGGACGCGCCATTGTGTCGAAGAGATTCTGCGGAAAGAGGAACTCGAACAGCGTCAGGAAGTAGAACGCCAGCATCGCCATCACGTCTGCGCGGATGAGGTTCGAGAGCCCCTTTTTTAAATCGAAGAGGAAGCTCAAAATGAGTGCGCTGAGCGTGAGTTTCGCAGCGTATGCAGCGACGGCGGAAGGGTAGTCGCCCTTCAGCGTCAGCAGCGCGATGGCGATCGTCATTACCGCCACCGTCGTGCCGATGGGGTCTGGCCGCGGGCAATCCTCCACGACCGCCGCAGGCGTGCGCACAAAGACGCCGGCATTGCGGCGTGGTGGTGGATTGTCTTTCGGTCGATTCATTCGGGCTGAGCCTTATTAGCAAGACCCGTGCAGGGATGGTCCACCTCTAAATAAATTTGTCTCGGCGCGTTTGTTCGAGGTGGTCACAGTTTTGCCAATCAATATGAAGATTCCAATCATTTCACAGGATTCACGCTCTACGACCGCGAGTTCGCGGAGGACGCCGATGTTCTTCATTGGGGTATTCTTTTTCTGCCTGCTCGGCGGCGTGCTCGGTGGGCAGGGGAACTGGGTTTTTCTCGATAATGGCAAAGTCCGGTTGGGGGTGAATCTGGATGCCGGCGGCAGCATCGGCTGGTTCTCTCGCTCCGACTCGAAGGACAATCTCCTGAACGCATTCGACCACGGCCGCTACGTGCAGCAGTCGTTTTATGGCGACGCGGATGGCTCCGATTGGAACGGCCAACCGTGGCGCTACAACCCCGTGCAAGGCGGGAGCTGGAAGGGCGTGCCCGCGACCGTGCTGGAGAAAAAGGAGACGCCAACGTCCCTCTACGTGAAGACAAAGCCGCGCCAGTGGGCCAGCGGTAAGGATGTGGACGACATGATCCTCGAGGAGTGGCTCACCCTCGACGGCGCGCTCGCCCGGATGAAGTTCCGCATGACTTACACCGGCACGACCGAGCACAAAGCCCGGCACCAAGAACTCCCCGCCATGTTCGTCCCGCCGCGATTCGACACGCTCGTCTTTTGCGACAAGGCGACGGGCACCATCGTCCGCCAGCAGCCAGGCAAGCCGAACGAATACATCAAGTTCAGCGAACCCTGGCTCGCCTGGGTCGATGCGGCGGGGCAGGGGATCGGCATCTACGCCCCGCACACCGACTTCGCCACCGTCTATCGCGTCCGCGACTCGGGCAAAGGCGATGTCTCCTACGCCGCGCCGCTCCAGACCTTCGGGCTCAAAGCGGGCCTCGTCTTTGAATACGACAGCGCCCTCATCACCGGCACCGTGGAGGAAATCCGCGCCGTCTGCACCAAGCTCAAAGCCGCACGCTGAGGAACCTGCTTGCAATCTCCATCGCACCATTATCCATCATCGCCCATGAACTCCATCATCCGCCTTCTCTTCCTATCCATCCTCTGCATCACCGCCCGCGCCGCCGACTTCCTGCCCGGCGTGAAGCGCATCCTCTTCCTCGGCGACAGCATCACCTACGCGGGGCACTACGTTGATGAGTTCGAGGCCTTCCTCGTCACCAAATTCCCCGACCGCAAGTTCGAGATCATCGACTGCGGACTCCCCAGCGAGACCGTCAGCGGCCTCAGCGAAGCCGGCCATGCAGGCGGCGCATTCCCCCGCCCCGATGTCCACGAGCGCCTCGACCGCGTCCTCGCCGCCGTAAAGCCCGACCTCGTCTTCGCCTGCTACGGCATGAACTGCGGCATCTACCTCCCCCTCGACGAAGCCCGCTTCGCCGCCTACCGCACCGGCATCGAAAAACTCCGCGCCAAAGTCAAAGCCGCCGGCGCCGACATCATCCACCTCACCCCGCCCGTCTTCGACGCCCTCCCCATCGCAGGCCGCCTCCGCCCCGCCGACACCGTCAAAGACGGCAGCATGTTCGACGGCTACGACACCGTCCTCGCCCGCTACGGCGAATGGCTCGTCGAGCAGGGAAAAACGAACGGCTGGCGTGTCATCGACACCCATACCGCCATGGCCACCGCCCTCGCCGAAGCCCGCAAAAGCAACGCCGCCTTCACCTTCGCCAAAGACGGAGTCCACGCCAACGAACAAGGCCACCAGATCCTCGCCGCCGCCCTCATCAAAGGCCTCGGCGAGACCTTCGACCTCGCAACCGTGAGCGCCGAACTCCGCAAACTCATCCGCCAGCGCGGCCGCATCCTCGCCGACGCCTACCTCAACGCCGCCGGCCACAAGCGCCCCGGCATGGCCAAAGGAATCCCCGTCGAAGCCGCCCAAGCCAAAGCCGCCGAGCTAGACCCAGGCATCCGCGCAGCCGTAAAATAACCTCGTCCAAATTTCAATCCACCGCGAGGGCGGCGGCGAAGACTTCGTGGATGGGGACTCCGGCGGCTTCGGCGACTTTGCGGCAGCTCTCGAACTCGGGGGCGCGCTGGAGGATTCGCCCGTCGCGGAGGCCGAGTTTTATGGTGACTTCGCCGTAGGGGGTCGCGATTTGGCGGAACTCGCGGTCGAGCTTGAGGCGCATTATTTTCTCTACGCGGAGGCCGAAGGCGGTGGTGTCGCGGAAGATGATGTCGGCCATCGGCTCGACGGCGTTTTCATCGCAGAGGACGGAGAGCATGACGCCGGGGCGGCACTTTTTCATCTGGATGGGGGTGAGCCATACGTCGAGCGCGCCTGCGGCTAGAAGGCGCACGGTGACTGCGCCGAGGAGTTCTCCTGTGCAGTCGTCGAGGTTGGTCTCCAGCCTCGCCACGGTATCGGTGGGATACGCGGGCATGGGTGGCGATTATGCGGTGGTGCCGAGGACGGCGCGGAGGACGTTGGGGCGCTTGGCGAGTTCGCGGGTGCCGAGGCCGTAGCCGATTTTTTCGACGACCATCGTGGGCATGAGGCCGAAGCTTTCTGCAAATTCGGCGACGATGGCTGCGCCGGTGGGCGTGATGAGTTCGTGGGGCTCGTCGATTTGTCCGATGGCGATGCCGCGCAGAATTTCCAGCGTTGCGGGGGCGGGGACGGGGAATGTGCCGTGGGCGCATTCGACGGTGCCGTGACCGTCGTTGAGGGCGCTGCATACGACGCGCTCGACGCCGAGTGCCTCGATGCCGACGCAGGTGAGGACGATGTCGGCGATGCTGTCGAGCGCGCCGACTTCGTGAAAGTGGACGTCGTCCGCAGACATGCCGTGGATTTTTCCCTCGGCGACTGCGATGCGCTGGAAGATGGCGAGGGCGCGTTTCTTTACGCCTGCGGAGAGTTCGCTGGCGGTGATGAGGGCTTTGATTTCTTTGTGGGTGCGCCCGTGCTCGTGGGCGTGCTCCTCGTGGTCATGGTCGTGGTCGTGGTCGCAGCATTCCTCGCCGTGCTTGTGCTCATGGCTGTGGTCGTGTTCGTGGGAATGCGTGTGTTCCTCGTGCTTGTGGTCGTGCCCGCAGCCTTCGCCGTGGGTTTCGCCGCCGTGGATGTCGAACTTCACGCCCTCGATGTCCTTTCGCTTGGCGCGGTCGTAGTGCATGTGGAAGTGGCCGAGGTTGAGCTTTTCGATTTCCCATTCGAGGGCGCTGGGTTTTACGCCGAGGTCGATCAAAGCGCCCACCGTCATGTCGCCGCTGATGCCGGAAATACAGTCGAGATAAAGTGTCTTCATAGAGTTTGGGAGAGTGGCGATCCCGGTGCGGGAATCACAAGCGAATTTGGAAGGCAGATTTATAGGAGCGGCGGCACTCTCGCCGCCGACAGGGAGCGGGAGCATGGAGCTTTTATGAATGGGGCGCTGTCGGCGACAGGAGTGTCGCCGCTCCCATGCGTGCTCATCTGCGGTTTAGTCCTCCCACTTGAGCCGGATGAGGAACTCCATGAGCATGCCGTAGAAGTCGATTCTGAGGATGGCCATGGTGCGCTCCGGGGCGCCGTTGGCGCTGCCGTGGCCGCTGTTCATGTCGTCTTCGGTGACGTCCCAGATTTCGCCGAGGGCGAGGCGGGCGAGGTTGAGGGTGTGCATCCAAGGGTCGAGGTGGTTGGGGGGAATGATGAGCATGAGGCCTTCGAGTTCGTCCTGCTTCATGGCGGCGAGGTCGTCCACGACCATGTCCACGGCGTTGGCGAAGAGGTCGCGCAGCTCGGGCTCGACGTTTTCTTTCCAATCGTCGTCGATGTCGTCGTCCTTTCCGCCGGTGGGGCGTTGGTAGATGCGGGCTTGTGCGCGGTCGTCGTGGCTCCCTGCGATGCCGGGGAGTTCGCGGATGAGCATGGCGGCAAATTCGTCGATGTCGTCGAGCTGCGCGCCGCCGTTTTCGGTGATGCGGACGTTCACTTGCTTTGCTCCATGGTGGCGAGGAGCAGGGCTTGGTGGAGCTGCTGGGTGTAGAGTTCTGCTTGCTCGTGGGCGCCGCTCCAGACGAGGGATTTGCCCTTTTTGTGGACTTCGGTCATGTGGACTTCGGCTTTCTTTTTGGTCATGCCGAAGATGCGCATGAAGGTGAGGGTGACGTAGCTCATTAAGTTGATGGGGTCGTTGTGGACGATGATGTTCCAGGGTGTGTCGAGGGCTTCATCGGTTTCGGTGTCCTCCAGCACGCCGATGTCCGGCGTGGAGGTGCCGAGGGTTGGTCGTTTTGCCAAAAGGAATCGCATTTATTGCGTGGCGGGCTTCGGGTTTAGGCGAAATGGATCGACGGCGGGGGCGGCGGGGGCTGTGGCCGGGGGGACGGGGACGGGCGCGGCGAGGGTGCCGGGAGAGGATGGGGCAGGGGCGGCGGGTTGCGCGACGGTGGCGGGGGTGATGGCCGCTTCGATGGCGCTGATCCAACTGGTGACTTGGGGGTGTTGCGGGTTGGATTTGACGAGGTTGAACATCTCGGCGATGGCGCGGTTTTTTTGGCCAAGAATCATGACGTCCTGGGTGCGTGCCCAGATCATACTGGGGCGCTTCACTTGCAGCCAATCGCGCTGCTCGACGTCGAGTTTCTTTTCGGCGACGCGTTCGGTTTCTGTTTTGATCTTGAGGTCCCAGTATTCGAGGAGGCGAGCGTCTTTGGAGAGGCGGAATTCGGGGAGGATGATTTGGGTGAAGATACCGTCCCAGTTTCCGGGCGTGTGTTCCCAGCCGTTCGGGGCGTCTGCTTGCCCGTCGTTGCGTGCGGCACGCTGGCCGCCCTTCTTTTTCCCATCGTCGCCAAGCAAGTCGCTGAGCTGGAGCCAGCGGGCGACGGGGCTGCCGCCGACGCTGGTGCGGAGGATTTGGTCGTGGACGCGCTTGACGGTTTGTTCTTCGGCGGCGTCCTTGCGGTCTTTGCGGTCTTTCATGCGCTCGATGGTGGCGTCGAGCTTGTTCATGACATCTTCTTCGGCGCGGATCTGCTTGGTGAACTCGATGATGTTTTGGAGCATCGTTTTGGTCTCGGTGCCCATGGCGTGCTGGAGCGAGAGGCCGAGCCAGTAGAGGTGAAGTTTGGCCGCGTTCTGGCATTCCTTGCTGGTGAGGGCTTCGCCGTCGCCGTCTTTCCAATCGCTCATTTTTGCGGATTGGTGATCAGCGCCGTCGAACTGGGTTTCTTTCACGGCTTCCTTCCAAAAGGCAGCAGCGGCGGGGCCGGTGGCGGCGGCGGCCATGACTTTGGTGTAGGCGTTTTGCTTCCGTGTTTTGATGCCGACTTCGTTTTGCTCGCGGATGGCTTTGAGGGCTTCGAGCAGTTGGCGCGCATCCATGGGTGGCGCGTCCTGTGTCTGGGCGATGCTGAGCGCGGGGAGCGACATGATGGTGGCGAGAAGGCGAAGTTTCATATTGGCGAGATAATCAAGTAGGACGCGAGAAAACAGCAGGAAGATCGGGGTTCTGCAAATTAGAACATTGCGATTGACGCTGTCGCGCGTTTCCCGATAGCGCGTGTGCCATGAAATACCTTTCTGCTTCCATCGTCTTCAGCGCTGCCATTTCGACCTTTGCAGCGGAATCGTTTACCGACGCTGCGGCGGCGGGCGTCGATTATCAGATCCAAGGCGAATACGCGGGGGAGGGGAGCGGCGCGCAAGTGATCGCGATGGGAGATGGAAAGTTCCGCGTGGTCGGCTGGGATGGCGGATTGCCCGGCACGGTGGAGACTGCGGAGCGCAAGCAGGAGATAGTGGGCGAGCTGAAGGACGGAAAGGTCGCCTTCAAAAACGCGGACTGGGATGCGGTGCTGGAGAACGGAGTCATCACCGGCAAGCACGAGGATAAAACTTACACGCTCAAGAAAACGGAGCGTAAATCCCCGACCATCGGTGCCAAGCCGCCAGCCGGGGCGCTCGTCCTTTTCGACGGAACAAACGCCGATGCGTGGAAGGGCGGCAAGGTGGGCGAGGACGGCTACCTGTCGATGGGCGTCGTGAGCAAACAGGAGTTCGGCGACTGCACGTTGCACGTCGAGTTCCGCACGCCGTTCATGCCGAAAGCATCTGGGCAGGGCCGGGGAAACAGCGGCGTCTATCTGCAAAATCGCTATGAAGTTCAGGTGCTCGATTCTTTCGGGCTCAAGGGCGAGAACAACGAAGCGGGCGGCATCTATACGAAGCACAAGCCCAAGGTGAACATGTGCTTCCCGCCGCTTACGTGGCAGACTTACGACATTGATTTCACGGCGGCAAAGTGGGACGCGGAGGGCAAGAAGACTGCCAACGCCCGTATCACCGTGAAGCACAACGGCGTGCTCGTTCAGGATAATGTGGAGATTGATAAAGAGACGACCGCCGCCGGGATGAAAGACGGCCCCGGCCCCGGCCCGATCCAGCTCCAGAACCACGGCAACCCAGTGGCTTACCGGAACATCTGGATCGTGACGAAATAGCCGCTACTCCTTCGCCTTGTCGCGGTAGAAGAGGATGCCGTGTTCCTTGATGTTGCGGACGAGGGATTTCAAATTTAAGGCGGTTTCTTTGTCGGCGAGCAGCATCCCGAGCGCGCCGCCGCCGTTGTTGGCTTTGCCGATCAGAGTGCGGACGGAGTCCATCGTCTTGTTGGCGTTGTCTGCAAATTTGGTGATGGAAGCGAAACTGGTCTTCATGTCGTCCACGGCGGAATCTACTTTGCCGAAGGCGCTGTCGGCTTTCACGAGGGCTCCGTCGAGCTTGGAGACTGCGCCTTTTGCGCCGTCCATCGCGTCTTTAGCGGAGGTCATGGCTTCTTTGCCTTTGGCGACGAGTTGGTCGAGGTCGGTGGTGGCTTTCTTGAAGTTCTCGGAGGTGCCTTTGAGGTTGTCGAACGTGGCTTGGAGGCTCTTGAGGTTGCTTTCGCTCAGGAGTTCTTTGTTCACTTTCTCGATGGTCATTTCGAGCTGGCCGAGGCGCTTTTTGAGTTCCTCGATCACGTCGCCGCTTTTCGCCGCGAGGTCGCTGAAACCCTCCTGGCGCGAGCCGACGATGTATGCGCCGGGCTCGATGGCGTCGTCGGGGCTGGCGTCTTTCTCGGGGTTGATGGAGACGAATACGTCGCCCATAAATCCCGCGCTGCCGACGACGATTTTGCACTTCTTGGGGAGCTTCACGGCTTGCTTCACTTTCAGCCCGACCTGCACGGCGTAGCGGCCTTCGATGAGCTGCGGGGCGCGGCTGATGAAGCCGACTTTCGAGCCTGCGAGATAAACGTCTGCGCCGCCGAGGAGTCGGTCGGCGTTTTCAAATTCGACGGTGATTTCGTAGTGCTTTTCGAGGCCGGTGCCGAGCTTGCCGAAATAGACGGCCATTGCGGCGGTGACGACGATGCTGATGAAGAGAAAGAGGCCGACTTTCCATTCGGTGCCTTGGGATGAGTTGTTCATACGTTATTCGGTATCTCCGCTCCGGCCTTCGATAAAGTCCTGAACGATGGTGTCTGTGTTTGCTTTGAGTTCGGCGACTGTGCCGTAAAAATGAACGCGCCCTTCGTGGAGAAAGGCGACGTGGTCCGCGCAGTGAAAGGCGGTCTTCATGTCGTGGGTGACGACGATAGAGGTGACGCCGAGTCGTCGTTGTAGGCGGCGGATGAGGAAATTGATGCTGTCGGAGGTGATGGGGTCGAGGCCCGTCGTGGGTTCGTCGTAAAGCACGCAGCGGGGCCGCCCGACGATCGTGCGGGCGAGGCCGACGCGCTTGCGCATCCCGCCGCTGAGGTCGGCGGGCATTTTGCGCTGCTCGCCAGCGAGATCGACCATGTCGAGCGCTTGGGCCACGCGCTCGTCGATTTCTTTCATGTCGCGAATCCCTTGCTCCAGCAGCGGGAACGCGAGGTTTTGCTCTACACTCATCGAGTCGAAAAGCGCGGCGCTTTGGAAGAGCATCCCGATTTTTGCCCGCACTTCGCCGAGCTTGCGTTCGGGGAGTCCGGCGATGGTTTCGCCGTCCACGAAGACCTCGCCGGAGTCGGGATGAAGTAGGCCGATGAGGTGCTTGAGGATGACGCTTTTGCCGCAACCGGAGCGCCCGAGGACGACAAGCGTCTCGCCTTCGTTGACCTTCAGGGAGACGCCTTGCAGCACCTTTTTGTCGCCGAAACTTTTCGTGAGGTCGCGAGTCTCGATCATACGCCGACGGGGAAAAGCACGTTGAGCGCGAACGTTAGGATGAAGTTGAAAATGAGGATCGAGAGCGATGCGATGACGACGGCCTCCGTCGGCGCACGCCCGACGCCTGCTGCGCCGTTGGTCGTCTTGAGCCCTTGGTGGCAGGCGACGAAGACGATAATGACCCCGAAGACGAAGCCTTTAATCACCGCCTTGTAGATGTCCTCGATGACGACCCAGTATTCGAGGTTGCGCATGAAGCTGGCCTCCGCGACGCCGAGCGTGTGGACGGATACAAGGTAGCAGGCCACGAGCGCCAGCGCGCACGCCTCCAGCACGAGGAGCGGCATGGAAATCATCATCGCCAGCGAGCGCGGGACGACGAGGTAATCAATGGGATGCACGCCGAGTGCCCGCAGTGCGTCCACTTGCTCGGTGACTTTCATCGTGCCGATTTCTGCGGCGATGGCTGCGCCCACGCGACCTGCGACCATGAGCCCGGAAAGCGCTGGCCCTAGCTCGCGGAAAATAGCGACGGCTGTGACTGAACCGACGGTCGATTCCATGCCGAAACGCTTGAGCTGAAAGAAGAGCTGAGCCGCGAATACTGCGCCGGTGAATGCGCCGGTGACGGCGACGACAAGCTGGGAGCGCGTCCCGATTTCATAGAGCTGCTGGAGCACGAGCCGCCAGCGCACTTTCGATACGAAGAGCGCCACGATAGTCTCCTGCGCAAGCCGCGCGACTTCGCCGAGATAGTTGAGAAACGTCAGTACCGTCCTACCGAGCGCAGAGAACATGAAGCGCGTCGCGTCAGGCCGGGAACTTAATCGGCTGCGTCTTTGACTTTTTCGCGCTCATCTCGGAGGGGATCGTCCCGACGATCTTCGCGTTGAGTGCCAGCTTGGAGAAAATTGCGCGGATGTCCGTGACGGTGAAAGTCGGGGTCTCCAGCTCCATATAGACGATGTCGTGGTTGCTATCGACTTTGTAGTGGAGTCCGGGGATCGCCTCCAGTTCGTGATCAAGCTCTAGGATTTTCTCCAGATTGCGGACTCCAGCGGCGTAAACCTCGATTTCGATCATGATATGTGCAGGGAATGGTTAAAGATTTCTTCGCGGCAAACTACGCGACCGCGCGCCAAACAGGCAAAGGGAAAGTTTGTTTCTGCGCAAATCATCGCTCGGAGCCATTTCCGGCTTCACGGGCAGGCCGCGTGTTTCTATGGGTGAAAGGAACGAATGAATATCACCGCTGTCCTTTACTTCGCAATCGCGCTCCCGCTCGTAGCCGACATCGGGCTCCAAGATGCGAAATTTGCCAAGCTCCCGGACGCGGAATCCGTTACTGGCGCAGGGGCACTGGAGGGGATGGCTCGCGCGCTGGGGAAGTCCAACCCGCTGGGCTATGCTGAATGGAAGGAAATCAAGGACGGCCCCGACAAACGCGCGACGGACGCCCTGCGGCTCGCGACGAAAAAGGCAGGAGAAAAAGAAAAGCCCTATAGCTTCCAAGCGACGGCGAAAATCACGACTCCCGTGGTGAAGAACGACCTCCTGCTTGCCGTCTTTTACGCGCGCGGCGAATACATTCCGAACAGCACGGCGCAATGCGTTTTCGTTTTCGAGGAATCCAAGGCTCCTTACGCAAAGTCTGCCTACAAGCGACTGGAGATCGAGGGCGAGTGGCGGAAGTTCTACGTCGCGTTTCACGCAAAGCAGGATTTCCCCGTAGGCTCTGCGCAGGTCAGTTTTCAGGCGGGCTTTAGTCCGCAGATTATCCAAATCGCCGACCTCCGCGTGCTGAACTATCGCCACGCCGTCAAATACATGGACCTGCCCTACACGCCCCTCACGTATCGCGGGCGGGCGGAGAATGCGGAGTGGCGGGCGGAGGCCAACGAGCGCATCGAGAAATACCGCAAATCCACGCTCACGCTCCGCATTCACAACGCCAAAGGCCGCAGTGTCTCGGGGGCCGAAGTCCGCATCCGGCAGGTGCGCCATGCGTATGGATTCGGGAGCGCCGTGGATGCGAAGACGCTGCTGGGCGAGGGCGATGATGGGGAGAAGTATCGCTCCATCATCGAGTCGTCCTTTAACAAAGTGACCCTCGAAAACGACCTCAAATGGCCGCAGTGGGAGAGCAACAAACAGCCGGGGCTCGACGCCCTCGCTTGGCTCAAAGAGCGCAACATCCCCGTGCGTGGCCACACCCTCCTTTGGCCCGGCTGGAAGAACCTGCCCAAGGACCTCGAAGCCCTCAGCAGCGACCCGGCCAAGCTGCACGCCCGCATCCTCGACCACATCCGCGATGAAGCCGGGGCGCTGAAGGGCCAAGTCTCTGAGTGGGATGTAGTGAACGAGCCTTACAGCAACACCGACATCCAAAATATCCTCGGCGAAGGCATCCTCGCCGACGCCTTCAAAGCAGCCCGCCTCGCCGACCCGAAAGCGCAACTTTGCATCAACGACTACGGCATCCTCTCCTACGGCGGCGCGGATACGGAGCATCAAGACGCCTATTATAAAACCATCAAAACCCTCCGCGCAGCCGGAGCACCCATCAGCGGCATCGGGATGCAAGGGCACTTCAACGAAGAAGGGCTCACCGCGCCCCAGAAAGTCTGGGAAATCCTCGACCGCTTCTCCGACCTTGGCATCCCCATCCAAGTCACCGAGCACGACATTGACGTCTCCGACGAAGAAGCGTGGGCCGATTATACGCGCGACATTATGACCGTCTGCTTCGCCCACCCCGCGACGAGCGCCTTCACCATCTGGGGCTTCTGGGAAGGCCGCCACTGGATACCCAACGCTGCCTATTTTGCAAAAAACTGGGAGCCCCGCCCCGCCGCAAAAGTGTGGTATGATCTCGTCTTCAAAAAGTGGTGGACGAACCTCCGCACATGGACCGACTACCGGGGCCGTGTGAAGTCGGAGTGCTTCCTCGGCGACTACATCATCGAGGTAAAATACGGCACCATGACAGCGGTAAAGCAAGTCACCCTCAAGCGAGGCGGGGACTACATCGAAATCGAACTCCGCCCCCCGCCCAAAGTGCCCGCGCCCGTGCCGGGAGCGGTGGTTCCTGTCGTTCCTGCCGCAACTCCGAAGAAGTAATGCTTACAACCGCGAGATGAGTAGCTCGCGCTGGAAGATGAGTTCTTTCGGCAGGCGGGCGTGGATTTTTAGTAGGAGTTCGTCTTGCCAGAGGAGTTCGCGTTGCCATTCGGCGGGGTCGAATTTGTTGAGTTCGTCCCAGCGGGCGCGGGGGAAGTCGAGGCCGCGCCAGTCGAATTCGCTGTAGCGCGGCATCCAGCCGACTTGTGTCTCGCGGGCTTTGCCTCGGCCACGGCAGCGGTCCACGACCCATTTTAAAACGCGGAAGTTTTCGCCGAAGCCCGGCCAGAGGAATTTGTCGTCGGCGTCTTTGCGGAACCAATTCACATGGAAGATGCGCGGTGGGTCGGTGAGGTCGCGGCGGATGTGTAGCCAGTGGCCGAAGTAGTCGCCCATGTGGTAGCCGCAAAAGGGGAGCATCGCCATCGGGTCGCGGCGGACTTGGCCGACGGTGCCAGCGGCGGCGGCGGTCATTTCGCTGCCCATCGTCGCGCCGAGATAGACGCCGTGAATCCAGTTAAACGCTTGGAAGACGAGCGGCATTGTCGTCGCCCGGCGTCCGCCGAAAATGATGGCGCTGATAGGCACGCCCGCTGAGTCATTCGCCTCGCTGGCGAGCGACGGGTTGTTGTGCGTGGGGGAAGTGAACCGCGAGTTTGGGTGCGCGGCCTTTTCTTTGCTGGCGGGCGTCCACGGGTTGCCGCGCCAGTCGAGGGCTTCGGCGGGTGGCGGGCCGTCTTTGCCTTCCCACCACACGTCGCCGTCGGGGAGCAGCGCGACATTGGTGTAAATGGTGTCGCGTGCGATGGTCTTCATCGCGTTTGGGTTCGTCGCGTAGTTGGTGCCGGGGGCGACGCCGAAGTATCCGTTCTCGGGATTGATGGCGCGAAGTTGGCCGTTTTCATCCGCCCACATCCACGCGATGTCGTCGCCGATAGTGGTGATTTTCCAGCCCTCAAATGCCGGCGGCGGAATCATCATGGCGAAGTTCGTTTTTCCACACGCGCTGGGGAATGCTGCGGCGACATACGTCTTCTCACCCTCGGGAGATTCGACGCATAAAATGAGCATGTGCTCCGCGAGCCAGTCTTGATTTCGCCCAAGCCAGGAGCCGATTCGCAGCGCGAGGCATTTCTTGCCGAGCAGCACATTTCCGCCGTAGCCGCTGCCGACGCTGATGATGCTATTGGTCTGCGGGAAGTGACAAATGAACCGCCGCTCCGGGTCGCAATCGAGCACGCTGTGCACGCCGCGATTGAAGTCATCGCCATCGCCAAGCTGCTGCCACGCGACCGCGCCCATGCGGGCCATGATGCGCATATTCAGCACGACGTAGATGCTGTCCGTAATCTCCACGCCGACCAACGCCAGCGGCGATCCCGGCGGCCCCATGAGATACGGGATGACATACATCGTCCGCCCGCGCATGGAGCCTTCGAGGAGGCCGTGGAGCTTCGCCGTCATTTCGCGAGGGTCGGCCCAGTTGTTCGTCGGCCCCGCTTCATCGCGGCCCGGCGTGCAGATGAAAGTGCATTGCTCCACACGAGCGACATCGTTCTCGTTGGAGCGGTGGTAGTAGCAACCGGGCAGCTTCTCTTGGTTCAAAGGCACGAGCACTCCGGCAGCGACAGCCTCGGCGGTGAGATGTTCCTTTTCCTCGATGCTGCCGTCGCACCAAAAGATGCGGTCTGGCTGGCACAGCGCTGCGTATTCCTCCACGAACCTCTGCACATGCGCGTTGGCGCAGTGCGTCTCTCCATATTTCATTTCCATGCGAAGAGTGTGCATGGGTTCTTGCCGCATGTGAAGTCTGCGGTCGGAAAAATCCGTTCCGGAAAACAACGAGACTGCGGATCAAATCGAATCCCGCCGTGAAGTTGCGGAACTGAGGCCGAACAGGGGCGCCCCGAACGTCTCTTCCGAAATCGCTTACGCCTGAGAATTATCGTAGTGAGCGGTTGGTGGCGTGATATATAATAAAAACATTTTCAACCGAATTTTAGCGATTCGTTTATCATCAAAGGTTACCTGTAGAACTGCCTTGGTAACACTTTTGTAAACAAAAGATGGCGCGTTAGATAAAAACTTCATTGACGCTCGGGAATAAAAAACGCTATCAACTCGTCCATACAACGAACACACAGCGTTGCAGAAAGATAAAACCACTAAAAACAAACCAAAGGTGACCCGCGAAAAGGCCGCCGCAAAAACAGAAAGCTAGGGTAATTATATGTCACATTTCGAAGACTCAGATTCAGGATTCAAACAATACATGCGCGAAATCGCAAAGACCCCACTCCTCACCATCCAAGAGGAAATCGTGCTCGCCGCAAAAATCAAACGAGGGAACAAAGAAGCTCGCGCCACGATGATCAAGGCGAACCTTCGCCTCGTCGTCAAAATCGCCCATGACTACAGCAACATCGGATTGCCGCTCATGGACCTCATCTCGGAGGGCAACATCGGCCTCATGAAGGCGGTCGAACGCTTCGACCCCGCAAAAGGCGGCAAGCTCTCGACCTACGCCGCATGGTGGATCAAACAATCCATCAAACGAGCTCTCGCCAACCAATCGAAGACCATCCGACTGCCCGTACACTTAGTGGACAAAATCTCGAAAATCCGCCGCGTCGCGCTCAGCATGAGCGAAGCACTCGGACGCGAACCCACCGACGAAGAGCTCGCCGAAGAAGTCGGCATCAACGCCGCTAAACTCGCCCAACTCCGCACCGTGAGCATCCGCCCCGCATCTCTCGACGCCCCGATGAGCGATGAAGACGGCACGCAATTCGGCGAAATCGTCGGCGACGACAACGCCGTGGACCCTGCGGAGAACCTCTCCGACAAGAACATGCAGGAGGAGATCGCAGACCTTATCAACGTCCTCGATACCCGCGAGCGGAAGATCATCATGGCGCGATTTGGCCTCGACGGCGGCAACGCGCGCACTCTGGAAGAAGTCGGCGAGAAATTCGGCGTCACCCGTGAACGCATCCGCCAACTGCAAAACATGGCACTTGCCAAACTTCGCCGCGCCCTTCGCAAGCGCGAGCATCCATTCGAGCACCTCATTCAGAAAGCCGCGGATGCAGACGACCTTGTCGCGGTGTTCTCCAATAATTAACGGCAAAAACCGCCGCGAATCAACCTTGGGGCCGGATGATCATGTGAAAGCATGTCACCCGGCCCCCGAAGTTTTCAGGTAAGCGATGCAGGTTTACGTAAAGAATTTACCCCTTTTGGCAGTTTCAAATAGAAAACCGCTTGCCAAAATCTCGTCATTCCCTATTGATGCGCGCCCTCGCTGACGCCGCAATGGCGATTCGGTAAAGGCTGGATAGCTCAGTTGGTAGAGCAGAGGATTGAAAATCCTCGTGTCCCCGGTTCGATTCCGGGTCCAGCCACTCCCCCTGTATTTATCAGGGTTTAAGGGTGTTTAGATTCACCTAGATAGCGAGTGTAAGCTGGGAGGAGAGAAAAGCCGTTCCGACCCGGCAGCGCGGGAGCACTGGACTTGGGCGAGGTTCGTGATTACCTCTTGATGCACCGCAGGTTCGAAGGACACAGCGGGCGTAAATCTAGGGCCAGGGTTCCGACGTTTTGGCAGAGTTTTGAACTGATGTTTATGTCGGAATTCGATGGGGCAATGATTCGAATAATTACCGCGCTTTTGCTGTGGAAAAGCGAGCTGTCGCGTTTGGAGGTTCTGAAAATGCGGCTGTTCTGAAAATGCGGCTTGCAAGCGAGCGAAGCGTGTTCATGTTCCGCCTCTTTTTTCATAAGCCAAAGAAGACATGAAGCACCTGCTTTCCATTGAATCGTTATCTCGGGACGAAATCCTCGCCATCCTAGACCTTGCCCATGTGATGAAGACCACGCGCGGTTGCCATGAGAAACATCCGCTCCGGCATCAGTGTTGGGCGCTGATGTTTTCGAAGTCTTCGACGCGCACTCGGGTATCGTTTGAGGTCGGTATCCGCGAACTTGGCGGCGATGTGTTCTTTCTCGCTGCCGACGATATTCAGCTTGGGCGCGGCGAGCCTATCGAGGACACGGCGCGTGTGATGGGGCGGATGTGCCACGGTGCTGTCATCCGCACATTTGCGCAGCAGGACGTGGAGACGTTTGCGCGCTACAGCGGCATCGCGACGGTGAACGCGCTGACGGACGGGGAGCATCCGTGCCAGATTTTGGCGGACCTTTATACCGTCACTGAAGCGTGCGGAGGATATGCGGGGAAGGTAGTCACTTTCATCGGCGATGGCGCATGCAATGTGCCACTCTCGTGGGTGTGGGCAGCGAGCAAGCTGGACTTTGAGCTGCGGATCGCTGCGCCCCGGCAATACCAGCCAGACCCAGCGGTGGTGGCGCGTGCTTTCCCCTCGGGGATGGGCGGTCCTGGCACTTATGAGAATGCGAAGGGCGGGCGGCTCGTCATCACCGACGACCTTGATGGAGCGTGCCGCAATGCCGATGTTCTCTACACGGATGTGTGGGTCAGTATGGGCAAGGAAAAGGAGGCGGAATACCGCAAGGCGCAGCTCGCGAAGTATCAAATCAATGAACACGCGGTGCAACTTGCGAAGCCCGGCACGCTCGTCATGCACTGTCTCCCGGCGTATCGAGGGTTGGAGATTACGGCGTCCATTTTCGACGCCCACGCGGATACGATATTCACGCAAGCCGAGAACCGTCTGCACGCGCAGAAGGCGATTCTGACGATGCTCGCGGCGGGCTAGGACTGCCAGCCGTAGGGCAGCTCGGCGGGCAACTCGGCGAACTCCCGCATCGCGCGGTGGAGGTCGGTGAAATCCAGCTCGAAGAGATCGCCGATGAGGCAGTCCGTGAGGCGACCGCGCTGTGTGGGGTGGGCCTTGATCATTTTGCCAAATGAGAACCCATCGTCGTAGAATGCATAGACGAGCTTGCGCATGTTCTCGATGCCCCGGCAGAGCGTCGCGCCGTAGCTATCGAAGCGCGCGGCGCTCGTATCACCTGCGGTGAGCGCGGCGTCGATGGCGTCGGCTGCGAGTTCTCCGCTTTTGAGCGCGAGGAAGACGCCGCTGGAAAACACGGGATCGAGAAATGCGAACGCGTCTCCTGCCAGCACGAGGCCATCGCCAGCGGGGTGCTTCGAGCGGTAGCTGAACTCCGCTGTGACCCAGTATTCGCCAAATTGCGTGCCTTCCGCGAGGTGCTCTTTGATCCACGCGTTGCGCTCGATTTCACGCGCGAGGATTTGCGCTGGGTCTTTGCTGTCGCTGAAAAGGTAGTCTTTCTCCGCGACGACGCCGACGCTGAGGATGTCGTCTTTGAGCGGGATGTACCAGAACCACCCTCGCCCTTCCACGTAGGCAACGGTCGTGTTCCCCGCGTCGATGCCGGGGTCTCGTTTTGCACCGCGCCAGTAGCTCCAGACGGCGATCTTATTGAGCGCCGGGTCTTTGGAGAACCAGCCGTCGCGCCCCTTCGCCACACGGTCGCGGCCCGAGCAATCCAGCGTCACCGGCGCGTGGACGTGAAAGGTCACGCCGTCCGGCCCTGTCGCTTCCACGCCGATAGTGCGGCCTGTATCGTCCGAGAGAATGCGTTGCACGGGCGTCTGCTCGCGCACTTCGGCCCCTTTGCTGCGAGCGTTATCGAGCATCATCTGGTCGAACTCCGAGCGTTCGATCTGCCACGTCACCGCGCTCGGGTGGTCGTAGTGCTGGAAGAAATAGAATGGCTGCGACTGACGCCCATCCTGAGTGACGAATTGGACGCTGTATTTCTTCGTGAAGGCCCGCCGCTCCATCTCATCCACGAGCCCTAGACGGCTCAGTGTGAACCAGCAGTAGGGCATCAGCGATTCGCCGATGTGATAGCGGGGGAATTTCGCCTTTTCCAAGATGAGAACGCGCCGCCCTTTCTCCGCGAGAAGCGCTCCAGTAGTGGTTCCAGCGGGACCAGCGCCGATGATGATAACGTCGTAGTGCGATGAAGCAGACATAGCGGGAGTATTACGTGTGCGTAGGATATTGCAACTGTCGAGATGGCGGAATTTTGGGTGGGAGCGGTGGTGCGATACCGGGAATCTCGACTCACCAGGTATGCGGCTACATGGAACGCAACGGCTGAACCGATTATGGTCCGCATTTTAAAGCCAAAAGGCGGAGCGGCTTTCTCAGCTCGCTCCGCCCCAACCCTACAGTTTAAAGTCTGCTAGAGGAATCGAGGTGGCCTAGTTCTTAGGCTCGGCTTTATCCTCGTCGGTTTTCCCCTTCTTTTTTCCTTTTCCTTTTGTTGGTTCGCCTGCCGGTTCTGCCGGTTGAGGAGTTGGAGGCGCTTCCTTTCGGATGTCCGGACTTTTTCGAACTGCTTTATCGACTTCGGGTTTCAGGACTGGCGGCTTTTTTCCACCCGTTTTGGCTCCACTAGTGGCAAGGGGGCTTTTTCGCGTTTCGTATCGATGTTCTTCTCGGGTTCACGCGGAGGTGTGTCTCTCCCCGGAAGGACTTTTTCGCGCTGCTTGGTCTCTGTGCGCACCGGGGTATCATTGTTTTTACTCTTCTTGGAAGGCACGACGAGCGGCGTCTTTTCTTTCTCGATGGCGGGCGCTGCTGGCCTCGCTTCTTCCGGAGTAACTGGTCGCGCAACCACCGCTGGCTTGGGCTTCGGCGGAGCGTCAGCCTTCGGTTCGGCCTTGGGTTCCTCTTTCTTCGGTGCTTTGCCTTTCGGCATCTTTGCATCGGGGACTGGCTTCTCATCCTTCGGAGTTGCTTCTTTCGCAACCTCTGGAGCTTTCGGAACGGGCGTCGCAATGGCCTTGGGTTCCTCTTTCTTTGGAGTCTTGCCTTTAGGCATTTTTCCATCAGGGACGGGGTTTTCATCCTTCGCAGGTGCTTCTTTCGCGACTACTGGAGCTTTGGGCACCGGCGTTGCAACCGGTTTGGTGTCTTCTTTTACGGGCGCGGCGGTAGGCTCTTGCTTGGGCGGCGCTGGTTCCTCTTTGATCTTCGTCCGCAGCTTCGCGACTTCCTCGGTTGTCCCGGCGTCTTTCCAGCCGTGATTTACTTCTGCTTTTTCCACTTTCGCCACGACTTTGCGTGGAGCTTTTGCCGGCGTGGTGTCGAATGCGGGTGCTGCGATTCTGACGGAGTCGCCCTTTACGACGGTGCGTAGCTGGTCGGCTTTCATCGTACGCGGGTCGCCTTCGAAATCCTCTCGCCGGTCGAGCTTGAGCTTCCGGATGGGCACTGCGCTCTCGCGGGAGATCACGTCGTACTGCGGGCCGTTGTTGATCACCGTGTTGTTTACGTAGGTGATGTTCGTGATGTTTGTCGTCCGATTGATAATCGTGATGTTTTGCTGCGGCGCGATGATGACTCGGCTCAGTCGGCGCGATCCGAAGTCACGCACGTCCACGAAGCTGTAG
This sequence comes from Chthoniobacteraceae bacterium, assembly GCA_947471505.1. Classification (GTDB taxonomy): domain Bacteria; phylum Verrucomicrobiota; class Verrucomicrobiia; order Chthoniobacterales; family Chthoniobacteraceae; genus SXWH01. The sequence continues at coordinate 45,492 of CANIWM010000020.1, forward strand.
TTCGTCGGCCCGATGTCGAAGTCCGCATCTACCCTTACGTTAAAGCCGATGGAGCGCGTGAACGTCGCCTCCGGTGGGAGCGGGGCCCAGCCGACGTGCCGCTCGCTTCTTCTCCACGAAACCCACGCGGGCCCCCATTCGGTCCCTGGGACCCAGACCCAGCCGATGCGGTCCACGCGTGCCCAGCGACCGTAGTGATAGACGGCCCAAGAGTAGGGTTCGTCGGAATCCCACGTCCACCCGGCATCGGTATAAAGCCAGCGGCCATCGCGATAGGGCCGCCAGTCGCGGTCCACGTCGCGCGGTTGCCAGCAGTAGCCGTAATCGCCGACTTCACGCCAGTCGCCGTGCGCCTCAAGATTGTCGTGGAAGAAATCCACGGAGAGTTGCACTGCGCCTTGTGCGGAAGGAATGGCGGAACTCGCGAAGAGCGTCGCCGCGAGGATGGAGTAGAATTGTTTCATTGGAATCCAGACGCACTCAGTAGGAGTGCGTCGTTTCTGTGTGTGTGGTAACGCCGGGGTGCCGGGTTGTTGTCGTTTCTTCGGTCGTCGTCGTGCGTGTCGTCGCAGGCGCGGGGGCGATGTAGGTTTCGTCCGTCGTCTCACATCCGGAGAAGGATATTACGGCGGTGACTGCGAGGCAGGATAGGATGATTGTTTTCATAGGTATGATGGTTGTTTTGTGGCTATTTCGCGGGTGGCGGCGGAACGGGCGCGGGCGGGTTGATGATAGTGGTGTTGTTTTCCACTTTCTTGGTCTCCTTCGCCGGTGGGTTGATGATCGTAGTGTTGTTCTCCACTTTCTTTTCCTCCTTTGCAGGCGGGGCGATGATTGTTGTGTTCTTCTCGACGACCTTTTCGGGTGCAGGCGCCGTCGTGCGCAGATCGCATGCGGCGAGGAAAAATACCGAGCTGAGTGTGATGAGGATTGGTTTCATATTCATGATGAGTTTTCGGTGCTTCGTTCGGTCGCGGCGCTATTTGACGACTGCGGTGCGCACGATGACTTTGGTGGCGATCATCTTGTCGCCGTCTTTCGTGTAATGAATGGTCACGGGCAGTCCGGATTTCACCGTCTCGACGGAGACTGGCTCACCCGCCTCATTCACGTAGGTGGTTTTCTTCGTGTAGGTGTAGCGAACCGGCGATGTCGCTGTTTCCGAGCGGACGACGATTGTGTCTCCGCCGAATTCGCTAATCGTTCCGGCGTTCGTGGTCGTCGTGGTGGTCGTGATCTTCTTCGTCTCGACCTCGGGCACGTTGGCCGGGGCTGCGTTTCTCACGATGACTTTTGTCGCGACCATCCGGTCGCCGTCCTTTGTGTAGTAAACGGTTACGGGAAGTCCCGACTTCACGGTCTGGATCGAAACAGCCTTGCCCGATTCGTCCACGTAAGTGGTCGTCTTGCTGTAGCTGTAACGAATGGGCGTGGGCGACGTCTCGGAACGAACGATAATCGTATCGGCTCCGAATTCGCTGATGGTTCCCGCGGTCGTCGTCGTGGTCGTTTCCTTCACGACGGTCTCCGCAAGAGCGATGTTGTTGGTGGTGGTGAACGCAAGGCCGAGAATGGCTGCGCTGGCGAGTGTGAGAATGTTGTTTTTCATATTCACAGATGAATCGCGGCAGCGCACGCGCTGGCCGTATCGATTACTGAATATTTTTTGCGCTGCGGCTGGGCGCGGCGTTTTCTTTTCTCCGCCGATGGGCACTGTTGTCCGTCTTCGTACGCATCCCCAGCACGATACCCCTGAGCGGCTGGCTGCGAGTATCCGCTACAGTTCTGCCGGAGGCGCGGCGAAGGTGTTCAAATACCAATCTACCAACTCGCGCCCGCAGAAGAACCACAGCAGCGCGCCGAGGGCGAGATAGGGGCCGAAGGGGATTTTTGCGGACCACTCTTTCTTGCCGATGAGCTTTGGCACTCCACCGATGAGTGCGCCGATGACGGATGCCGCCATGATGGTAAAAAGGACGGCTTGCCAGCCGAGGAATGCGCCGATGCAGGCGATGAACTTTACATCGCCAAAGCCCATCGCGATGCGGCGAAACTCAATCTTCGTCAGCGTGCCGGAGAACTCTTTCGCTTCGTTGAGGTCGTGCTCTTTACCAGCGAGCGTGAGCTTTTCGTAGAGGCTGCGCACTTCGCAGGGGCCGCTCGTTTCGCCCTCGAACTCGATGCGCTCGCACTGCATCACGAGCGTATCCTTTTCGCTGCCGAACAGCTCGTCCCACCAATAGTCGGTGCCGTCTGCGGTGAACCTCGCGCGCTCGCCTTCGAGCTTCCAGATAAAGGGGACGGGCTTTTCAAAGACGAGCTTCCTGCGGCCAAACGCCAGCTTCCCCAGCCAGGAGACGAGCCACAGCAGCGCGAAGCCGCCCGCCGCACCGACTGCCGACCACGCCAGCGAGCGGATGTTCTCCTGCACGCCAAACGTCGTCTCGCCGTGCATCCACGGCAGCCCGGCGCTGAACACGAGCCCCACGATGGTGCCGCCGATGGTCACGCCGTCGGGGATGATGTAATGCTCGAAGTCAATGAACGTCGCCACGATGAGCAGCGAGGCGAAGGTGAACATCGGGAAGAGCAAAATCCAGTTGCCGGGGAATTGCGTGCCAGAGCGGTAGGCGAGCTGCCCCCACACGGCGAGGAACATGAGCGCCGTGAGCAATTCCACACCGAAATAGCGGAAGGGAATCGGGGCTTTGCAGTTCTTGCATTTGCCGCGCTGGACGAGCCAGGTGATGAGCGGGAGGTTCGAGGTCCACGGGATTTGGTATTTGCAGAGCGGGCAGAACGAGCGCTTCGGCTCATCCACCGACATATCGAGCGGGAGCCGATAAATGCAGACGTTCAGGAAGGAGCCGACGCACGCCCCGAGGAGGAAGGCGAACGTGGCAAATAGGATTTCGTAGATGGTTTGGGCTGGCACTGTGGTGGAGTGAAAGCAGCCTCGGTGCCGTGGTCAATGCTGCTGCCGCATTTGACTTCCCTCGTTCCGCCGCCACGATGCGCGCCCGATGGCACTGCCGATCAAATACAGCTTCAAAAACGTGACCGTGCGCTGGCGCTCCACGGTGGCGACCATTGTGGGTGTGGGCCTCACCATCCTCGTCTATGTCGGCCTGCAAATGATGGCGGCGGCTATCGAGGCCTCCGGGGGAAATACGGGCGACCCTCGTAATTTGCTCGTCGTCCGGCGCGGTGCGGACTCCGAGTCTTCCTCGCAAGTCACGCGGGAAGACTTCGCCACCTTCCAGTATGCCGAGGAAATCGCGCGTGATGCTGGGGGCAAAGCGCTCATCTCCGCCGACACGCTCGTGGTCGTCTATCTCCCGCGCAATGGCGGAGAGAAAGCGGCGGGCGGGGCCAACGTCATCTTTCGCGGCATCTCGCCGAATGGCCCAGCCCTTCGCCCGCAGGTGAAGCTCACCACGGGCCGCATGTTCGAGGGCGGCAAACGCGAGATGATCGTGAGCCAGAAGCTCGCCGCGCGCTTTGACAATATGGCCGTCGGCGCGACGGTGAAGATCGGCGTCCGCGAGCTGAAGGTCGTCGGGCAGTTCGACGCGGGCGGCAGCGCGTTCGACTCCGAGGCTTGGCTGGATGCCGATGAAGCGCGTGCGATCTTCAGCCGCGACAACTATTGCAGCGTCCTCATTCGCCCGACCGACGAGGCTGCGGGGAAGAAGCTCACCGAGCGACTGGAGGGCGACAAGCGGCTCGCCATCCGCGTCGTCTCCGAGGTGAAATACTACGCCGAGCAGACAAAGACCGCCGGGCCGATTCGCTTTGCCGCTAATTGGCTGGCAGGCGCGATGTCCATCGGCGCAGGGCTCGCCGCGATGAATACGATGTATGCCAGCGTCGGCGCGCGGACGCGGGAAATTGGGACGCTGCGCGTGCTCGGGTTCCGCCGCCGCACGGTCGTCACTGCCATCCTCATCGAGGGCGCATTCCTCGCCAGCATCGGCGGGCTTTTTGGCTGTGGGCTGGCGTTTTTCCTGAACGGGCACCGCGCGGGGACGTTTAATTTCCAGACGTTCGGCGAGACGGTCTTCGAGCTAAAGTTGACGCCCGACATCGTAGTTCAGGCGCTCGTTTTCTCCGCCGTCGTCGGCGTCATCGGCAGTCTCCTCCCCGCCCTGCGCGCCGCGCGGATGCCGGTGATTGCCGCGCTGAAAGAGGCGTGAGGCTCAATTTGCCGTGACATCTCCGCGCGGGCCGTCGAAGGAATCAACCCATGCCAGCTAAACTACCAAACCACGACGCCGATGAAGCGTCTCTCGATGAAGTCCGCGCCGTCTATGCCGACCTCGCCAAGCGCCCCGTGCAGCGCGACTGCATCCGCCGCACGGAATGCTGCCAGTTCAAGCTCACGGGCGTCATGCCACTCGTCACGAAGGGCGAAGTCGCGCTGATGGTGAAAGCCTTGCGCGCTGGCGGGCGCACCGAGCTTCCCACGCCCAAGATCGAAGGCGCGTGCCCGATGCTCTTGGCGAACGGCAAATGCCTCACGTACGAAGCGCGCCCTTTCGGTTGTCGCACCCACTTTTGCGAAGCTGCGGGCGGGCCTTACGCGCGCAAAGAAGTCATCGACCTCATCCGCCGACTCGAATCCGTGGACACCGATCTCCAAGGCGAAGGCCCGCACAAGCTGGACGTGGGCCTGAAGCGAATGCTGCGCGAGCTGAAGGAAGGGCGGCGGTGAGTGGAGTGACGAAGGCCATCTCGCGCTGAGCAAGAGCAGCACGCTGAACGCTTGCATTTTCCCGCCGCGATTTGAAAAATGCCCCGCACATGCCCACTCACGGCAGCAACACTTCACCGGACCTCTCATGGTTCTGCCTCCGCTCTCAGCCCTCGCGGCAAAACGTCGCGGCGGCGCATCTGCGCTCGTTTGGCGTTGAGGTGTTCAATCCCCACATGCGCCTGCGCAAAGCCACACGGCTCGGTGTGATGTGGCGCAGCGAGCCGCTTTTTCCCAACTACCTCTTCGCAAAGTTCTCCCTCGTGGAAAGCCAGCGCCGCATCCGCTACGCTTTCGGCGTCGCTGACATCGTGCGCTTTGGCAGCACGCCGCGCATCGTCGCAGAGCGCGAAATCGCGGACCTGCAAACGCAGTGGGGACCGGCGGAAGAGTTCACCATCGAGCGTCGTGTGAAACCCGGCGACGTCGTGAAGCTCAGCGGGCGCCTCTTCCACGGAGTCGAAGCCGAAGTCCTCTGCCTGCTCCCCGCCCGGCAGCGGGTGAAAGTGCTCATCGACTTTCTCGGCGGGCCGAAAGAGACCGAGGTTGCCGAGGGAGACGTGGTCCCAGTGGGGCTTCCTCAGGTGGTCCGTAGTTGAGCGCGAACACGACGCTACAACGTGAAATAGATCGTCGCGCCTTGGTCCACGGCCCCATCCGCCCAAGCGTGACCGCCGTGGCGGTGGAGAATTCGGAGGACGGTCGCGAGGCCCACCCCGGTGCCTTCAAATTCATCGGGCCGATGCAGGCGTTGGAAGGGCGCGAAGAGTTTGTCGGAGTAGCTCATGTCGAAGCCAGCGCCGTTGTCGCGGACTCGGTAAATGCGACGTCCTTTTTGCTCATCCACGACAAACTCTACGCGAGCATCCTCGCGACGAGCCGTGTATTTCCACGCGTTGTTAAATAGGTTTTCGAGCGCGATGCGGAGCAGCGATGCGTCGCCGCTCACGATTAGATCGGGCTGGATGGTGACGAGGACTTTACGGGCGGGAAAGCTCTGCTGGAGCTCCGCGCAGATGTCGGTGGCGAGCGTGGAAAGGTTCACATCCTCCCGGCTCATCTCGGTGCGGGAGACACGGGAAAGGTTGAGCAGATCGTCGATCAATCGAGCCATACGCTGGGTGGCGGTGCGGACCCGGATCATAAAGTCCTTTCCGAGCCCTCCGAGGAGGTGGCCGTAGTCTTCGATCACGGCGAGGCTGAAGCCATCAATGGAGCGGAGTGGAGCGCGTAAGTCATGCGACACCGAGTAGCAAAACGCCTCCAGCTCCCGATTCGCCGCGGCGGCATCTTCGATGCGGTGTTCGAGTTGCTGGTTGAGGTCGAGAATGTGGTGCTCTGCGCTCTTGCGATCCGCGATGTCTCGAATGAATGCCGTGAAGGCAATGGAGCGACCGGTGCCGACGCCGGTGATGGACATCTCTGCCGCAAACGGAGTTCCATCTTTGCGCACTGCGCTGATTTCGAGCAACCTGCCGATGGCTGGCCCAGTGCCGGTTTCACGGGCATTCGCGAGTTCCATCCGGTGTCGCGGGCGATCTTCATAGGGGATGATGAGTTCGGCGAGTTCGCGACCTGTGGCCTCGTCGTGTGTCCAGCCGAAGATGCGCTCTGCTGCTTTGTTCCAGCCTGTAATGAAGCCGTCGCGCTTCATCGTCACGACCGCGTCGAGCGCGTTGGAGAGGATGGAAGTGGTGCGCTCTTCGCTGGCGCGTAGGGCGGAGTTTGCTGCTGCGAGTTCGTCGGTGCGCATGGCGACCCGGAGTTCGAGTTGCTCGTTCAGGCGGCGGAATTCCATCTCGGCTTGAAACTGCGGAGTGACGTCGTATGCGAAGACGACCACGTTGGTGACGGCGTTATCCGGCCCGAGTAGCGGGGCCTTATCCACGCTCGCCCAGCGCATCTCGCCGCGCACCATCCATCGCTCGATGGACCGCCAGACGGGGTGGCCGGTGGCGATGACTTGCAGCGTCTCGGCGAAGCACTCATCGGGCGAGTCCAACCCTGGCTTCATGTCCTCGCGGCGCTTGCCGATGAGCTTGGCCTCGTCGATTCCGAGCACGGTGGAGACGTAGCTGTTCGTCTGCACGATGATTCCTTTGCTGTCCAAGAGCCAGACTTCGGCGGTCACCGCTTCCATCTCGGCTTCGAGTCGGTGCAGGTGGTGGACATCGCTGCGCTGCACCGTCACATCGCGCGCTGCGGCGAAAATGCGGGCGTCTGCGGAAGAGCATGTCCATTCGATCCAACGCCAGTCGCCATTCGCTGCGCGGCATCGCACGCAAACGGCGACTCGCCCGGCGACTGGGGGCAAAGAGCGGAGCGCATCGAGCCAAGTCTGCATGTCCTCGGGGTGGATGAATCCGCTCGTGCCTTCGGCCATGAGCGCGCTGCCGGGGCGTCCGAGCAGGAAGCGGAACGCGTCATTTGCGGCCAGCAGCGAGCCATCGCCTCCCAAGACTGCGAGAGGCTCGGGTGAAAGATCGAAGAAGTCGGAGGTCGCAGATTGGGCCATAGATGAAGTGGGTGAGGTCAGAGTAAGAGCCCGTCGTCCTTCGGTGGCAATGGCGGGCTGCCGAGCATCGCGAGAAACTCCGCCTCCGTGAGCACGGGGACCCCGTGCTTCTGCGCGTCTTCGAGCTTCGAGCCTGCGCCCGGACCGGCCACGACGTAGTGGGTTTTCTTGCTCACGCTGCTGGCGACATTCCCGCCGACGGCGCGGATTTTCTCCTGCGCTGCGTTGCGCGACATCAGCTCTAGCGTGCCGGTGAGGACGACGGTCTTGCCGGAAAATGGCGAGTCGCTGGCGGCGGGCGTGCCGCCACGCGGGGCGATGCCGAGTTCCGCGAGCCTCGCGAGTGTGCGCTGTCCGAGCGGCGAGGCAAACCACGCCAGCGCTGCTGCAGCGGCGGAAGGGCCTACGACTACGACGGCATCGGCTGCGGTGCCGTCGGCTTTCTTGGAAGGGGCGGCGAACCCGCTGGCGATGAGGCGCGCCCCGAGTTCTTCGGCGCGGGTGATCGCTTCGGCGTGGCGCGTGGCGAGTTGGGCTTTCTCCATCGGGGTCTTGTCTTTATTGATCTGCGCACGCGGGCTGAGGGCGGTGATGTCGGCGCGTGCTTGGTCGAGGGCTACGACATCGCGGAGCAGAGGAGACGCGGCGACGGCTTCGAGGGTGTCGTGGAATTTGCCCAGGTCGTGCGCGGTTTCTTCGCCCACATCGGTGATCGCCAGTGCGTGGAGCCAGCGGGCGAGCGGCATCGTGCGGGCGCGCTGGCAGCCTTCCAAAACCTTCGCGGCGTTCTTCTCGCCAAAGGTGCGGGGCTCTTCGTCGGTGCCGAGATTCAGCGCGCCGAGCGTCGTGAGGCGGAGGGTGAAAAGGTCGAGCGGGTCATCCACGATGCCGCGCTCCACGAGGGCGTCGGCGACGGTGCTGCCGAGCCCCTCGATGTCGAGCGCGCCTCGCTTGGCGAAGTATTCTAGGCGGCGCGTCTTCTGTGCGGGACACGCCGGATTTTCGCACACCCACGCAGCAAACTCCGGGTCGCGGCGCGGCGCGTGACCGCACGCGGGGCACTTGTTTTCGATGTGCTGGAGAAAGTCGAACGGTGCCGCCAGCGCGTCGCGTTTCTCCAATACGACGCGGACGACCGCCGGGATCACCTCGCCTGCCTTTTCGATGATCACCGCGTCGCCGATGCGGATGTCTTTGCGGCGGATTTCGTCTTCGTTGTGCAGTGTGGCGCGGGAGATCGTGCTGCCGCGAAGGAAGACGGGCTCTAGCTCGGCGACCGGCGTCAGATTTCCCGTGCGCCCGACTTGCACGGTGATGGCCCGGATGCGCGTCTCCGCTTGCTCCGAGAGATACTTCCATGCCTTCGCCCAGCGGGGAAAGCGCGCGGTGTAGCCCGCAGTCTCGCGCAGCGCGACTTGGTTGAGCTTGATCACCGCGCCGTCCGTCTCGAATCCAAACGAGTCGCGCACGCCATCGAGTTCCTGGATGGCCGCGAACACCTCCTCCGCGCTCCTGCATACGCGCTGAAAGCGGGGCACGGGAAAGCCCAGCGCCGCCATCCACGCGAGGAACGCGGCCTGCGTGGGCGGCAAGTCCGACGAGCATTCACCGGGGCTGTAGAGGATGATGGCGAGCGGGCGCTTGGCCACCGTCGCGGGGTCGAGCTGCTTGAGCGAGCCAGCGGCAGCATTGCGGGGATTGGCAAAAGGCTCATCGCCCGCAGCGCGCATGTCGTCGCAGATTTTGCGAAAGGCGGCGACGGGCAGATACACCTCCCCGCGCACTTCCAGCACAGCGGGCGCGTCTTTCAAATGAAGCGGGATGGCCCTGATGGTGCGCAGGTTGTCGGTGATGTCGTCGCCCATCTCCCCATCGCCGCGCGTGGCCCCCGTCACGAACTTCCCATCCTCATACCGCAAGCTCACCGCGAGGCCATCCACCTTCGGCTCCACGAGCCACTCCAGCGGTTCGCCGGGCAGCAATTTCTCCACGCTGATCATCCACTTCTTCAGCCCATCCAGCCCGTCTTTCGCGAAGAGATTGTCCAGCGAGAGCATCGGCACGGCATGGCGCACTTGCGCAAAGCCATCTGTCGCCTTCCCACCTACGCGCTGCGTGGGAGAATCGGGCGTGATGAGCGCCGGATGCGCCGCTTCCAGTTCGCGCAACTCCCGGAAGAGCGCATCATATTCCGCATCGCCAATCGTCGGGCGAGCCTCGACGTAATAGCGTCGATCGTGTTCTTCAAGTTCCAGCCGGAGCTGGGCAATTCTGTCGTGCGGTAGTGGCATGTGCAAAGGCGGCGAGTGTGTCGGCGAGCGGGTGGGAAAAGTCGAGAAGATCGGGGGGGTGACGAATGACAGAGATCCCGAGCATCTCCACACGTAGAGCCTGCGCGGAATATCTCAACTCTCAACGCCCCCAGCGCCGCACGATGACCATATATACAAAAGCCGCGAGGGGCGCGCCGGCAGTGGCGCCGAGGGTGTCGGCGAGCCAGTCCCAGACGTCGAGGGCGCTGCGGCTGGGGGTGAACTTTTGGTGGTATTCGTCGAGCGCGCCGTAGGTGGAGAGGCATAGCACGGCGATGAGGCATATCTTTTTCCAGGGCCAATCGGTGGTGAGGCGGAGGGCGGGGACGAGGGCTAGGACGCCGGAGAAGAAGGCGATGAAGTGGAGGAGTTTGTCGCTGGCGTCGAAGACGTTCATTTCCGAGATCTCGGTGCTGCCGAGGGATGAGAGGTAGAAGACGGTGGAGACCCAGATGAGGACGCCGAGCCAGCAGACCCAGGCGAACCAGTGGAGGTGTGGGAGTTTCATCGCCTAGGGAAAGGCTGAATAAAGCGGGAACCAAGTTTTGAAACCGCTAATCTCCGCTCATCTCCGCTAATCCTAGGGGCTTTCTCCCTCAAAATTAGCGAGGATGAGCGGAGATTAGCGGTTTCCTTTTCCATACTTCGATTAAATCAGCGTTTCCCTAGAGGAGGCCGAAGCCGACTAGCTCGCGGACTTGTTGGGGGATGCCGGGGAGGCCGGCGCGCATGAGGGATTCGCCGACTAGGATGGCGTTGCAGCCGCAGTCGAAGACGCGCTGGGTGTCTTTGCGGGTTTTGAGGCCGCTCTCGCTGACGAGGAGGATGTCTTTGGGGGCTTCTTCGCTGAGTTGTTCGGTGGCGGTGAGATCGACCTCGAAGGTGTGGAGGTTGCGGTTGTTGATGCCGATGAGCGTCGCGCCGAGGTCGATGGCGCGTTCCATTTCTTCGTGGGTATGGACTTCGACGAGGACGTCGAGCTGACATGCGAGGGCTTCTTTATAGAGGAGTTCGAGCTGGGGCTGGTCGAGGGCGGCGACGATGAGGAGGATGGCGTCGGCTCCGGCGACGCTGGCTTCCCAGATTTGGACGGGGTGGATGGTGAAGTCCTTGCGGAGTAGGGGGAGACGGGTGGCGCGGCGAATCTGGGCGAGGTAGCCGAGGCTGCCTTGGAAGAATTGCTCGTCGGTGAGGACGGAGATGCAGTGGGCTCCGGCGGCTTCGTAGGCTTCTGCGGTGGCGACGGCGTCGAAGTCGGGGGAGATGACGCCTGCGCTGGGGCTGGCCTTTTTGACCTCGGCGATGAGGGCGAGGGAGAGTGGGTCGCCGTTTTCGTCGCGCCCTTGGTCGAGGGCGGCGGCGAATCCGCGAAAGTCGTTGCGCTCAAGCGCGGCGGCGCGGAGGTAGTCGGCTTTGGGGAGGATTTTGGCGACTTCGGTCTCTTTGACGTCGATGATTTTTTGCAGGCGCGTGGGCAGCATGGGCGCTGGTGCTAGGCGAGGGAGGCGAGGATGCTTTGGAAGATGATGCGTCCGTCGGTGCTGCCGAGGTGCGGGTCGCAGGCGCGCTCGGGGTGGGGCATGAGGCCGAAGACGTTGCGTGCGGCGTTGCAGATGCCGGCGATGTTTTCCGTAGCGCCGTTGGGGTTTGTGCCCGAGTAGCGGAGGAGGACGCGGTTTTCTGCGTTGAGCTGGGCGAGGGTGGTGGCGTCGCAGACGTAGTTTCCTTCGCCGTGGGCGATGGGGATATTGAGCAGGCTGCCGACTGTGGAGCCGGAAAGAAACGGGCTGGCGGTGCTCTCGACGCGGAGCTGGACGTGCTCGCAGATGAAGCGCAGGTCGCGGTTGCGGACGAGTGCGCCGGGGAGGAGTCCGCTTTCGCAGAGGATCTGGAAGCCGTTGCAGATGCCGAGGACGAGGACGCCCTTCGCGGCTTGCTCGATGACGCTCTTCATGATGGGCGAGTAGCGGGCGATGGCTCCGCAGCGGAGGTAGTCGCCATAGCTGAAGCCACCGGGGAGGACGATGAGGTCGAAGCCCGCAGCGCTGGTGTCTTTGTGCCAGACAAACTCGGTCTGGAAGCCTTGCTCTCTAAGGACGAACTCGCAGTCTTGGTCGCAGTTGGAGCCGGGGAAGCGGATGATGGCGGCTTTCACTTTTTAGGCTCCGAGCTGGATGGTGTAGTCCTCGACGACGGGGTTGCTGAGCAGGTCGCGGGCGATTTCGTGGAGCTGGGCTTCTGTCGCGCCTTCGACCTCGAGATCGATCACTTTTCCGACGCGGACGAACTTTACCCCCGGCATTCCGTGGTGACGCATGGCGTCCCGAACGGCGACCCCTTGTGGGTCGAGAATGCTTTGCTTTGGCATGACGAAGACTTTGGCTTTCATAGAGCGTTGTTGGGTAAGGAAGCGGCTGGCTGGTGTCCAGACTCGTTTGGAAAAAGTGTGTTTCCGGCTTCCCAAAGGGGCGGATTCTCTCCACATCGGCGGCCATGCTCTACCGCACTGCTCTTCTCTTCTGCTCACTACACGCAAGTCTCCACGCCGCTGGCTTCGGCTTCAAAACGAACGGCACCGAGAACGTGGACCTGGAGCGCGACGGCGTGGTGCTGGCGCGCTTCATGACGGCGCACGACGCGTCCACGCCGACGCGCAAGACGGACACCTACAAGCCCTACTTGCACCTCTTCGACCCGAGTGGCGCGCTGCGTTTGACGAAAGGCCCCGGCTTTCAGTTTCCGCATCATCGCGGGATTTTCGTGGGCTTTAATAAGATCGCCTTCGAGGGGAAAAGCTACGACCGCTGGCACATGTCCGGCGGCGACCAGGTGATGAGCAAGCTGCTGCCCTTCGAGGTGACGCCCGACCGCGCGGTACTCGCGGCGGAGGTAAATTGGGAGGGCGCTGCGGGCGCACCGCTGATCACGGAGGAACGCCGGATGACGTTCACCGCTGCGGCCAAGCCGTTCTACCTCGGAGTGGAGCTGGAAAGCTCGCTGAAGCCCGTGCGCGGCGAGGCGACGCTAGACGGCGACCCCGAGCACTCCGGCGCGCAGTTCCGCCCCTCGGAGAAAATCGACGTCACGAAGACGACCTACATTTTCCCCGGCGAAAATGTGGACCCAAAGAAGATGCGCGACATCCCGTGGGTGGCGGAGATTTTCACCGTCGAGGGGAAGACGTTCACCGCATTGCTCCTGAGCGATCCGGCGAATGCGAAGGGTGCCGCCTTTTCCGCGTATCGCGATTACGGTCGGTTCGGCGTGTTCTCGAAGGGCGTCGCGAAAGTGGACGCGCCGTTCAAGGTGCATGTCCAGTGGCTCATCGCCGAGGGCGAAGTGCGCGACGCCGCCGTGCTCCAAAAGGCGTGGAATGCTTTCGCGAAAAAGGACGAGCCGACGCCCGTGCTGACGGTCCGCGCCGCCGATGCCAAAGCCGCGCCGAAGAAACCCGCTGAGCCCAAGGCGCAGCCTGCCGCGCAGTAGTACGCCACGAGCCCCCCGCGATGATCGCGGCGATTCTCATGGTAGTCGGGGCTGCGGTGAAAGTGTCCTCAATGCTGCCGCGCAGGACTTTGAACTGGTCTTTGTTGTTGGTGAAGATGAGGTCCGCGTCTTCGTCGCCGTTGATGTCGCAGGCGTAGAGCTTGGTCGGCGTGAAGTTCGTCGGGAAGATCGCCCCGGCTGTGAACTTGCCGGTGCCGGAGTTGGTGATGGCGGATGCGGTTTTGTTGGCAGTGCTCGCGGCGAGGTCGAGGTCGAGGTCGTCTTCAAAGTCCGCCGTGGCGACCAATGTCGCGCCTTTGGGGGCGGCTACGAGGTCGTTGATTCCGAAGCGTCCCGTGTTGTAGCCCATGATGAATGCGATGCGGTTCTTGGCAATCATCCCGACGAAATCGAACACGCCGTCGCCGTCGAAGTCCCCCGTGAGGAAGGTCGCGGGTTTGAGCCCCGCCCCCGTCTTCCCGATGAACGAGACAATCGGCGCGGCAAAGCCCTGCGTGCCCTTGCTGGGGAGCATGTAAATCGCGGGCTTCAGTCCGCCGTTCGTCACCGCGAGGTCGGTGCGTCCGTCGCCGGTGAAGTCGCCCGCCACGAGCGCGCCGAGGGCTTTGCCCGCCTTGAGCGTGGTGGCTGGCGCGAAGCCGTTGCCGTTGTTCAGCAAGACGTTCACGCCCTTCGTTTGCAGCGCGGCGAGGTCGAGTCGCCCGTCGCCATTGAAGTCGCCCGAGACGAGGTTCTTCGTCGCTTTGCCGCTGAAGAATATGCGCGGCGGAGCGAAAGTGCCGTCGCCATTTCCCGTGAGCAGGAACACGGCCTTGCTCGCAACGCTCATAATCACGACATCCGCGTTGCCGTCGCCGGTGAAGTCGGTGGTGAGGAATTCCTTCCCGCCTTTCACCGCTGGCAGCAGCGTGCCCGTGCCGAAGCCGCCGTTGCCGTTGCCAAGGTGGAGGTAGAACTTCGCGCCTTTGGTGATGATGAGGTCGAGCTTGCCGTCGTTGTTGAAGTCGGCGAGCGGGCAGCCTTCATCGTCAATAATGGTGAGCGTCGCGGAAGCCTGCGCGCCGAGCGTGGTGCCGCCCGTGGGACTGCCAAGCGTGGAGGTGAACGTTTCGTCGGCTTCGCCCAAATAGTCGTTCCGCAGCGGAACGCGAATGGTCTTGCTGATCTCTCCATCCCCAAACTGCACAAGGATCGGCGTCGCCGTGAAATCGCGCGTCGCGTGTGCCGTGCCCGCCGTCAGCGAGACGAGGACCGAAGCCGCGCCCGCCGCGCCATCCGTGCGCAGAACGATTAGCGGGATGCCGCCACTATGCTCGCTCGCCGATGCCGTGGTACCGAGAAACTGGAACGAGCCCGCAGACAGCCGCACGGGGAAAGCGTCGTTATCCAAGATACTGAGTGTCGCGCTGCCGTCCGCGCCCACGGTCGGCTCGGTGAGCGTGGTGAGCACGACTTCGCCCGTCGGCGTATCGAGCGTGAGAAGCACAGTGCGCTCGCCGTTCACCGCGTAGTCGTCGAAGACCGGAACGAACGCGGACGCCGAAGTCTGGCCGTCCGCAAAAAGCAGCGTCGTGGTGAAAGGAATGAAGTCCAGCCCATCGCGCGCAGTGCCTGCCGAGGCTGATAGCTTCACGCTCGCCGAGCCGCTGCTGCCGCCCGTGCGCAGGACGGTGACCAAGTAGCCGCCGCTATCCTCGCGCGTCTCCAGTTGCGTCGCGCCAAAGCCAAACGCGCCGCCATTCGGCGTCTCGTCGTTCACGATAGTCAGCCGCGCGGCAGGCACATCGCCGAGCGTCGCGCCGCCGAGCGGAGTCGTCAGCGTGACGATGATCGTCTTGTCCTCGCCAATCGCCGAGTCGTCTATGAGCGAAACGGCAATCGTCTTCTCCACCTCGCCGTTCGCAAAATTCACCGTGCCGCTGAACGCCACGAAGTGCTGCCCCGCCACCGCCGTCCCGCCCGTGACGCTATAGCTGGCGCTGATTGCGCCGAGGTTCCCATCCGTCCGGCGAACCGTGAACGTCGCCGTCCCCGCATTCTCCATCGCGGAAAAAGCTGGCGCGGAAAACGCCAGCACGCCCGGCTGATCGTCATCAATAATCGTCGCCGTCCCCGTGCTGCGAGTAGGGCTCAACAGCGCGCCGCCCGTCGCACCGCTGAGCGTAAATGTGAACGTCTCATTCGCATCGGCGAGGAGGTCGTCGGTGATGGGGATACTCACCGTTTTCACGCCCTCCTCGCGGTCGCCCCACGAAAGAACCTGCGTCGTTGCGGTGAAGTCGCTGCCCGCAAGCGCCGTCCCGCTCACCGCTGTAAAAGTCACGCTCACCGCGCCATCGAGCCCCGCGATTCGCTCCACGGGGATGATGAGATTTCCGCCGCTTTCGCTCACTTTTGCGGTGAGCCAGTTCAGCCGGAACGCGCCCGCCACCGGCCCGCCGATGAAGCGCGAAAGCTGCGCATCGGCACCAGTGAAGGAGTTGCCACCCGCGATGACCACACGCCCGTTTGCCTGCACGAGCAAGTCCGAGCCAGTGCCGTTTGAGCCCCTGCCATTGGGCCCAAAGCCCGAGTCCGCACGCCCGTCCGGCAGCATCCGTGCAAAGCCGTTCCCACTCACCACGATGATTTTCCCCGCTTCATCGAGCGTCGCATCGCGTATCTCTCCGATGAACGCGCCGACGATTTCTTTCGCTCCATTCGTGCCGAAAGAAACGTCCGGCGTGCCGTCCGCGTGGTAACGTAGCATGAGCAATCCACCGCGCAGGCTCTCGGTGAAATTGAGCGACGACCCAGCGGGCTTCGCAGAGCCGTAAGCCTGCCCGAGCAAAAGGATGTCGCCGCCCGGCAGCGTCACGACTTCTTGAATAGACGCGGTGTCCGTGTACACGAGTCCCGGCGAAAGCAGCGTCGCCGCCGGATTCGCGCTCACGACGCCGTCGTCGCCGAATGCAGAGTCCACGGAACCGTCCGCATTAAACCGCACCGCACGAGCGAGCCCAGCGCCAAAGGTCGCGATGATTTTCCCGTCCGGCTGCACAGTGATTCCCTTCGGGTAATCATCGCTGAACCCAAGATCGTAAGTCAGCGTCCCACCCGCGCCAAACGTCGTATCTAGCTTGCCCGTCGGAAGGAAGCGCATGAGCCCGAGGTCAATGTCCATGCCGTTTCGCGAGTAGGCCGCCACGACAAATTTCCCATCCGGTCCGACTTCGACATCGCCGTTCCCTTGGACGAAAGTGAGCGCCAGATTGTTCTGAACTTCCGTCCTCACGATGCCAAACGACGCATCCAGCGCGCCCGCCGCCGTATAGCGCGCCATCACGATTTCCTCGCGCTTTCCGTCCGCCGTGTTCGCGCCGATGACGAGGATTTTCCCATCCGGCTGGATGCGCAGGCCGAGCGCGAGTTCCTCATACTCGCTGCCAAGACTCGTGATCGTTTTCCCCGCCGTACCAAACGTCGTATCCGGCGAACCGTCCGCATTATGCCGCGCGATGAAGAAGCCGCCGCTCGCCCCCGCTTGCCCCACGGACACGAGCTTTCCGTCCGCCTGTTGCGCGGTGGCGAAAAAATTGTCCCCGCCCACCGCCACGCCGGAGTCCGTCGTCAGTCGCCCGTCCGTGTCGAAGGTCACATCCGCATTTCCCGCGTAAGGAAACGTCTCTGTCGGCACGCTGTCCGGCATAAACAGAGTCATCGTCTGCAAGCCCAGCGGCAACGCGCTGCCGCCAGTGGGCGTCGTGAACTTGAGGTAAAACGTCTCCGTCCCTTCCACGAGATCGTCCGCAGTCGTGATGATGAAAATCTGCTTGGAGGTCTGCCCCGCTGCGAAGCTGATCGTGCCAAATGTCGGTGTGTAATCCTCGCCCGCCTTCGCCGTGCCGTCTTCCGTGTGATAGTCAATAGACACAGCACCGAGGCTGCTTCCCGTGCGATTCACCGTCACCGAGGCAAACCCCTCGAACACGAAATCGCTAAAGTCGCTTCCGAACGAAAAGCCTTTCGCCACCGCCGTCGAGTCATTCGCCGGAATCGCCACCGTCGCGTAGGACGCGCTGGAGAGCTGCGCGCCGCCCGTAGGATTCGTGAGCAAGATGCCGAAGACCTCGATGCCTTCCATCACCACGTCGTTGAGAATTGGGATGTTAAATGTCTTCACCGTCTCCGTCTCGCGAAACGTCAGCGTGCCCGCGACAGGCGTGTAATCCTGCCCCGACTGCGCGCTGATGCCGACCACCGCATAGTCCACCGACACGACGCCGTAGCTCGTCTCGTGAGGGCGCGAGACTGTCACCGTCAGCGTTCCGCCGTTCTCGGCGATGACGTAAGACGGAGCGTTCAGCGCGAACGCACCTTCTTTCGGAGCCGCCGAGTTCTTCAAAATCTGCGCGACTTCAAACGCTCCGCCGACCGTCACGATGTTCCCGTCTTCCGCAAAAGCCAGCGCCCGCCCGCTGCCGAGCGTCGGCAAGACCGAGACGGAGGAAACGCCGAAGTCTGCGTCGAAGCGGAAGTCGGACTCATACCGCTTCACGAACAACCGCTGCGTCGTCTCGCCGGGGAAAATCGTGTGGCCCAGAGCGACAACTTTGCCGTCCGGCGCAAAGGCGAGATCGTTGATCGTTTCCGTGCTCAGCGTGAGTTGCGGTCCACCGCCGAGCTGCGCCAGCGTGAAATTATCGCTGGTGTAAAATGAAAGACTCCCTGCGGGACTAATCTCCCCAAGCATGATGTCGCCGCCGACGCTGCCGCCGAAAATGATGCGCCCATCATCGCGCAGGAGCATCGTGTTGAGCGTCGTGCCCGTGCTGGCTCCGGTGGTGAAGTTGTCGTTGCCCAGCAATTTCCCATCGCCCGCGAATGTCGTGTCGAGTGCACCCGCCGCAGTCAGCCGCACGAGCGCGAAGTCTTTCACCGAGCCTGTGCGGAAGATGAGCGACGAAGTGCCGCCGAGCACGATTGCGCCGTCCGGTTGCACCAGCACAGCGTTCGCCATGTCTTGCTTGTCCGCAAAATCCACGGTCGCGCGACCGTCGGCGCTGAAGGTCGTGTCCAGCGTTCCGTTCTCCAGCAGCACTGCCACGGCCATGTCGAACTTCTGCACGCCGCTCGTCCAGCCCGCCACCACGATGCGGTCGTCATCGGTGAAAGCGAACGACGAGGCGCGGTCGTCGAGCCCGCTGAAATCCACTGTCGCCCGGCCATCCGTGTCGAACGATGGGTCGAGCGTTCCGTTTGCCAAATAGCGCGCCACGGCGAAGTCCGCACGCCCATCGTGCAGCGCCCAACCCGCGACAACGATGCGCCCGCGAGCATCCAGGGCGACGGAACGCGCGCTGTCGGCTCCGCCGAAAAAGACCGTCGCCACCGTGCCTCCGACGCCGAAGGTCGTGTCGAGCGTCCCGTCCGCGAGATAGCGAGCGAGCAGGAAGTCGCTGCGGCGTCCGCCGCTTTCGCCGACGATGAGGAGCTTGCCGTTCGGCAGCGTCACCACGTCGCGCGCTTGCTCGCTCGTCCCTGCGAATAGGTCAGTCGCGATTCCACCGTTGCCAAACTCGGAGTCCAGCGCGCCAGCGTTTAAGCCCTTCCCCGGCTCGGAGTCGTAGATGCTTGCCGTGGCCGTCGGAACCTTTCCGAGCACTGGCCCGCCGAGAGGATTCAGCAGCGTGAGCGCGATTCCCTCGCGGCCTTCCACCAAATTGTCGGCCCTCAGCGCGAAGGAAATCGTCGCGACTTTTTGCCCCGAGGCGAATCTTAACGTGCCGACTTCCAGCGCGTCAAAGTCCACGCCGTTGATCGCCTCGATGCCGTTCAGCGTGTAGTCCACCGCCGCCTGCCCCGCCGCTCCGCCTTTGCGTAGGACTTGCACAGTGACGAACTGCGAGCCTTCGAGAAAGTTGATGACGGGCGATGAAAACTCGAAGCGATCTGGCCCATCGAGAATGCTGACGGTGTGCGTGATCTTCGTGCCGAGCGTCGCGCCGCCCGTGGGATTTGCCAGCGTGGCGGTGAACGTCTCCGTATTCTCCACCGCGTCGCCGATCGTGATGGGCACAAGGATTTCTTGCGAAGTCTCGCCTTCCTGAAACGTGAGCGTGCCGTTGAGCGCGATGAAATCCGCGCCCGCCGTGGCCGTGCCGGAAGTGAACGAATAGCCGACCGTAGCCGTGCCCACAGTGCCGCCGATTCGCTGCACGATGAGGGTGGCAAAGCCGTCGCTCTCCTCCGTCTCGCTCGCCGCGAGACTCCACTCAAAGCGCCCCGCCGCGCCTTGCGTGGTGATGCGCTGGAGCGTGAACTGCGAGTTCGTGGAGGAGTCGCTGGTGAGCTTCCCTCCAAAGCCTGCGATGATTTCGTTCGACGGTGTGACGAGCAACGCGGCGTCGAGAATTGAGAGGACGCTATCCGTTTTGACTGCGGTGAGCTGCAACGAGCCGTTGATGCCAAACTGCGGATCGAATGTCCCATCTGCAAGCAGCTCGACGGTCACCGGCTTCACGGTGGTTCCCACAGAGTTCTTTGCCACCGCCGCGATTTTCCCGTTGGGTAGTTGGGCGACATCGAAGATAGTGGCTTCTGAGCCGCTTTGGTTCACGGAGAGGCGAGGGGACAGCCCGTGGTAAAGCACGATGCCGTCGGTGCTAAATGTGGTGTCCAGTGCGCCGTTCGCATTGAGCCGGACGATGAAGCCGCTGTCGTCGCGCGCGGCCACATCGGCATCGCTCAGCCCGTCGTCGCCACTGACTGCGTAATAGCCGCCCAGCAGAATTTTCCCATCTTGCTGGAAAGCAATGCTGGTCGTGATCTCCGTGGATTCCTCGCCGACGAACGCATTCACCTGCACCACGCCGCCCGTGCCGAATGTCGTGTCGCGCGCACCGCTGGCTGTGAACCGCGCGACGGCGATTTTTTCCTCCTGCGCGTCTTGGTAATCGCCCGTGCCATACGCGAGGACGAACTTCCCATCGCTCTGCTGCGCGACGGAGACGCCGCCATGCACTTCCGCCGCGATGCTGCTCTCCGCTAATCCATCGCCACCAAAAGTTGTGTCGAAAGTCCCATCGGCGCGGAAGTGAATGAGCGCGCCTTGCACTTGCTTGAACTCGCCCATCGTGGAGAGGAAATCATAGACGACGATGCCCGCGACGACTTCGCCAGTCGGGAGGATCAGGTAATCTTCATAGATAACTTCGGTGGTGACGCCGATTCGGCCCGGCAGCGAGCGCGGGTCAAAGACGACGAATCCGTTTTCGCCGTAGCTGCGGTCGAGCGAGCCGTCAGCGAGGTAGCGGGCGAGCACGAGCTGCTTGTCGTCCGCGCCGCCGATGCCTGCTTGGGTGCCGTTGAAATGAACGGTCGCGCCAAACGCTGGCACGGTGCCGAACCCCGCGACGAGGATGCGCCCGTCCGGCAAGACGCCCACGCTTTCCGCCTTGTCGAAGTCGAGGCGGAGGTCCGTCGTCACGCCTCCCCGGTCGCCGAAGTTGAGGTCCGGCGAGCCGTCTGTGTTGAAGCGAGAGAGGAAAAAATCGGAGCCAAATCCCGCAGTTCCGACGGCGATGATGTCGCCATTGGGCGCGTAGGCCATGTCGGTGATTTGCTCGATGTCGAAGCCTCCTGCGTTAGCCAAGTGGTCCGAAAGCGCGACGCCATTCACGCCGAAATTCGGGTCGAGCGTGCCGAGCCCGCCGTTGTGCGGAAGGATGGTGACTACGTGCTTTGATGGGTTTTGCAGGACTGCGCCGCCGGTCGCTGTGGCGAGTGTGAATTCGACAGTCTCGCCGAGTTCTCCAGTCGTATCCACGGTGATTGGCAGTGAGATTTGCTGCGTGAGAACGCCGGGGCCAAACGTGAGCGTGCCGCTGATTGTGGTGAAATCGCTGCCTGCTGTCGCGGTGCCGCCGGTGATGGAAAAGTTCACCGTCACCGTGCCTGCGCTGCCGCCGAGTCGCTCGACGACGATCTGCGCGACGCCTTCGGATTCGTTCACGAGGCTCGCGCGTTTTGTGAAGCCAAGGAGCCCTTGCGCGGGTGCCACCGGGTCTCCCGTGTAGCGTACGACGAAGGTGTCGCTCGGCGATGTGGTGCCGCCGATGACGAGCAGCGAACCGTCGGGACGCGGCGCTAGATCGAGGATGTAAGCCGGGCTCAGGTCCGATAAATTCGCGCCCGCATCGGGGCCGAAAGTTTCGTCGCGTTGACCGTCTGCGTTGAGGCGAATCACCATCGGCGTCGCGCGGCCCAATGTTGTGTAGTCCACGACACTGAAGAAATAGCGCCCCGCTGCGTCTTGCGCAAATGCGCCCGCTGCGTTTGCGAGATAGACGTTTGAGGTGATGACTCCGCCATTCCCAAACGATGGCGCGAGCGAGCCATCGGTCGCGACGCCGAGCACGAGAGGACGGAACGCGCTGCCTGAATCTCGCGATGCGCCGACGCGCAGAGAGCCGTCGCCAGTTTCTACGAGGCCGGAGAATTTCCCCACCACGTCAAAGACCTTCACGCCGCCAACGCCGAACGCTCCATCGAGCCCACCGCTGGGAAGTAGGCGCACGAGCTGGATTTTGCTGCGGTCGTTTTCACCCGCGAGCAGCAGCTTGCCGTCGCTCGTCAGCTCCAGCTCCATCATCGTATGCAGGCCCGATTGGAGCGAAAGTTCTGCGCGACCATCGCTGGCAAAAGTCGTGTCGAGCGTGCCGTTCGCGTTGTAGCGGCTCACCGCGATTTGATTCTCGTTCGCGTAGTTCGTGCCGTTGGCGAGCACGACGATTTTTCCATCGGGCTGGAGGACCATGTCGGCGAAATTGCTATCGAGATTAAATTGCCCGGCGCTCAGTCTGTCCGTCGCGATTCCCGCGTTTGCGAAGGTCGAATCGAGGCTGCCGTCTGCATTCAGCCGCGCGAGTGCGGCCTCCCCGGAGAGCACGCCGTCTGGGCTGGGTAAATAGAGGCGTGCGCCTGCCAGCAATATCTTGCCGTCTTGCTGCTGTAGCACCGCGTTTGCGTGGGATGCGGCGAGGCTGAGATCAATGAGTGCAGTGCCGTTTTTCCCAAAGGCCGGATCGCGCGTGCCGTCCGCCAGCAGATGCGTCAGCCCGATTTTTGCGCCAGCGAGCGAGTTCCTCGGAGTGACGCGCAACTCCTCCATGAGCAAGATGCTGCCATCGGCGAGCACCGTGGAAGAGTTCGGCGAATTATCCGTGGTGCCATGCGCGTCGAAAAGTGCCACGCCGTCGCCGTCGAACGCCGTATCCAGCAAGCCGCCCGTCGTCAGCTTCATGGCGCGGAGCGAGTAGCTTTGCAGCGCGTTATCGGATTGCTGAGTCCCCGCGATGATGAGCGCGTCGCCACTCAGCGCCGCGCCCGCTGCGCGGCCAAAAGTCGCCACGTCTAGGCCCAGCCGCACGACGCCGCTGGAGCCGTGGCTGGCGTCCAACGCGCCCGTCGCGGAGACGCGCGCGGCGTGCCATTGCGAGCGGTTGAAATCGCCCGGTGCAGTGCCCGCGACGACGATCTTTCCATCAGCCTGAATCGCCAGCCCTTCGATTCGCTCCAGCCCACCACTCGCAGCGTTTGCAGACACATTGAACGTGAACTTTCCACCCGTGCTGAACGCCGGATCGAGCACGCCCGCTGTCGTCAGCCGCGCCAGCGCGAAATCGTTTGCAGTGCCCACGCGTACGCCGCCGCCGAGCACGATCTTGCCGCTCGCATCCAGCGCCAGCGCGCGCGCTTCTTCGCCCGTATCGCCGAAATCCACGAACGCCACGCCCGCCGCTCCGAACGTCGCATCCAGCGCGCCCGCCGTGGTGAAACGCACCGCCGCGAAATCCCGTCCCGTCGTTCCCGCTGCGACGAGTTTGCCGTCGCTCTGCACCACCGCGCCGCGCAGAGAATCCGCGCCGCCGAGGTCGAGCACGATTTTTCCATCGCCGTCGAACGCCGTATCTAAGAGCCCCGCTGCGGTATAGCGCGCCACCGCCGCATCGCTGCCGGAGTCGCCCACCGCGTAGATGAGCCCGTCCGCGCTGACGGCCAAGCCACGCACCGCGTCGCTCTGGCTACCCATACTCGTCCGGACAAACCCGCCGCTACCGAAGCCCGAATCCACCACACCCGCCGCCGTGAACCGCGCCAGCGCGAAGTCGAAATCAATCGCCTCCGCTTCCGTATTCGTCAGCGCCGAGCGACCGCCCACGACGATCTTCCCATCCGGCTGCACCGCCACCGCGAACGCCTCCTCGCGGCTGTAGTAGTCGCCGCCAAAATCCAGCGTCACTTGCCCTTCCGTGCCGAAGGTCAAATCCGGCGTCCCATTCGCATTCAGCCGCACGAGCAGAAGGTCAGGATAGAATCGCCCGCCGCCATCTGTCGCCGAGCCCGCGATGAGAATCTTCCCGTCTGCCTGCACCGCCATTGCCTCACCGCTCTCGATGAGCTGCCTGAGAAAATGGTCCACCGTCGCGATGCCATCGCCGCCGTCGAAAGTGACATCCAGAACGCCAGCCCCCGCCGGTGCGATGCGCGCCTCCAGCGGCTCTACGGTTCCAGTGCATCGTGTGTGGCTTTTGAGACAAGATGCGCGCTTCGTTTTCATTGAGTTTAGTTGTTTGGGTTGCCAGGCAATCGCGTTGCGAAGGTAGCCCGGATAAGCCCATCGGAGCAAGCGCAGAGGGCCGGGTATCGCTAGATTTCGCGATCGGAATTACGGGAGGCTAGAATGGAAAATGTTTCGCTTGACCCATGTGAGTCCGCTGATAGTTTCGCCGCCCTTTCCGCTCCGTCGGCCTTCTGGCAGGCGTGGACGTTTCGGGGTCTTAGCTCAGTTGGTAGAGCGCCTCAATGGCATTGAGGAGGTCAGGGGTTCGAACCCCCTAGGCTCCACCACGTTCCTCTTCGCAGTACGTTTTTTTTGTCTTTGCTGAAGTCCTCCGTTGCCAGCGACGGGTGCGGGAACGTATAGACCTTTGCACTGTGAGTAACTGCTGTTCGTTTTACCGTTCATCCATTGGAAAGAAGACTATCGTCGCCGTGACTGGCGCGATGTTGATTGGTTTTGTCATCACGCACTTGATTGGGAATCTGCAATTTTTTGCCGGTCCGAAATTGATCAATGAATATGGGACCAAGCTCCGGCATTTGCCGTTTGGCCTACTGTGGGTCATGCGTCTGGGGCTTCTTGGCGTCGCGTTGGCGCATATTGCCACGACGATCCTCCTCATTAAAGAGAACCGTGCAGCGAAAGGGCAGGGGTATGCGCGTTCGAGTAGCGTGCAGTCGAAAATCGCGACGCGGCTCATGGCTCTGAGCGGCATCGTCTTGCTGAGCTACATCGTTTTTCACCTCCTGCATTTCACCACGCATACCGTCTCGCCGCAGTTCGCAGGATGGAAGGATGGCGAAGATCATGACGTCTATCGGATGCTCGTCTTTGGATTCAGCAACGTCGGTATTTCGCTGTTCTATATCGTCGCGATGATCCTGCTCGCCATGCACCTCAGCCATGGCGCGGCCAGTCTTTTTCAGACGCTCGGGATTCGGACGAAGAAAATGGCATGTGTCTTGGGAATCGGTGCGCACGTTCTCGCTTGGGTCGTGTGTGCCGGGTACATCAGCATCCCAGTCGCTGTGCTGCTGGGGAAATACGACAAGTCGCACGTCGAGCGGGCTGAGCAGGCGCGATAGTTTTTTGTTACCGCTCTAATAAATTTTCGTTTCTATGCGTTCCGCAGTTTGACACCACTCTTTTAACCATCTCTACTCACATCATGGATGCCATCATCGAACCTCAAGAATCAGCCGCTCAGAAATTTCAGAAGAAGCTCGCGGAATCGCGCTTCTTCTTCATGTCCTTCACCATTCACGTCCTCATTGTCGTGTTTGGCGGGAGTATCGTCCTCTTTAGGATGGCTATGGAGCCGCCGGACTTCGTCGCTGAAGGCGGCGATGGGCTGATAGCTCCTGCGAGCGAACTCCCGCCGGCCAACGAGCAACCGCAGGACAGTGTGCCCACGGAGTCCTTCACGCCGCCCACGCCGACGCTCAATTCGCCGACCGTTGATATTCTTTCCACCACCTCCAACACGAACAGCTTCAAAGTCGCCCCCGCTGCAGTGAAAGTGAACATCCAATCTCCCGATACCTCCAATCTGGCGAAGGCGACCGGCCAAGTCGCGAAGGGTCTCTCGGGTGGCCTCGGCTCGCTCCCCGGTACCATGCGTGGTCGGGTCGGCGCTGGAAAAGCAGCGGCGATGGCTCAGAATAAAATGAAGACCGGTAGCGAGGCGGCGGTGCTCCGTGGTCTGGAATGGCTCCGACTGAACCAAAACGCGAACGGCTCGTGGGGAGACCAAAATACCGGCGGCATGACGGGCTTCGCGCTCCTGTGCTTCCTCGGGCACGGCGAGACGGCAGAGTCGGCGCAATACGGCGTAACCGTCGCCAAGGCGGTGCAGTGGATTTTGGACACAGGCACCAAATACCAAGGCCGTCTGAGCATGGACGACAACTTCACGCAGCCCGGCGTCTATGAGCATGGCATCTGCACCTACGCACTCGGCGAATACTACACGATGACGAAGGATGAGCGCGTGATGGAGCTCTTCAAGCAAGCGATGGGATACATCATCCAAGGGCAAGGTCCTGATGGCGGCTGGATGTATGCCTACGACAAGACCCAGAGCGACACGTCCGTATCTGGATGGCAGATTCAGGCCCTCAAAGCAGCGCATCTCTCCGCTCTTAAAATCCCCGGAGTCGATGAAGCGCTAGACCGCGCAATGAAAAACCTCGAGCGCGTCAAAGGAAACAACGGTGGCTACGGCTACCGCAATGCGCAGGACAAATACTCGCTCACCGGTGTGGGAATCCTATGCAGCCTCTTCTGGAAAGGGGATCGTGGCGACCTCCGTAAAGGCATGGACTGGCTCATCGACACCGCAGAAAAAGAAGGCGGCGTAAAATACAAAGGCGACAAAGCCGACCTCTACGCTTGGTACTACCACACGCAGGCGTGCCTCATGTTTGGCGGTGCTGCGTGGCAAAAGTGGAACCGCTGGTTCCAAGACGAAATCGTCCAAAACCAGAGCCCCGATGGAAGCTGGCCTGTGACTGGCGGCAAAGGGCACAAAGAAAACGACGCAGGAAAAACATCCCAAGTGTATCGCACGACGCTCTGCATCCTTATGCTAGAGGTTTTCTACCGCTACATGCCGACGAACCGCGACGGAGCGTAGTCGAAAGACGGACGCGATTCCGTGGCTGAATCTTCACTTCCCACTTCGCTGGAAATTGATAGGGTGAGGAACACCCACTACCAATGACATCGACAGCAGTGAATCCCGCGCCAGTGCCCACTTACAGGGCTCGAATGGCCGCAAATGAAGAAGACATCCGCGCCGCACAAAGGCTCCGGTTTGAGGTCTTCAATCTTGAACTCAATGAGGGACTCAAGGAGAGCTGGCGCACTTACATGGATGTGGACCGCTTCGACGAAGTGTGTGACCACCTGCTCGTGGAGCACACTCCGACGAACACCGTCGTTGGCACCTACCGCCTGCAAACTGGAGCGACAGCAGCCGCAAACCTCGGTTATTACAGCGAGCAAGAGTTCGACTTCTCGCCCTATGAAGCCGTGCGTGGTGAAATCGTCGAGCTTGGGAGGGCTTGCGTCCATCTTTCCCACCGAAAATCGAACGTCCTCAATATGCTATGGCGCGGCATCGCGGAATACTCCGTCGCGAGAAATGCGCGCTACCTCATCGGATGCAGCTCGCTCACGTCGCAGGACGCCGCGCTGGGTCATGCGATGTATTTGAAACTCGCGGATTACTTGGTGCCGGAGCACTTCCGCACAGTCCCGCTGCCGCAGTTTCGGCTGCCGGATGTCGCACCGCTGGATCCTTGCCCAGAGCCGCCGCGTCTCCTGCGTTCCTACCTCAGTGTGGGCACCCGTATCTGCGGCCCGGCGGCGATCGATCGGGAGTTTGGCTCCCTCGATTTCCTCACTCTTATTGACCTTCGCGACATGCCTGCGGTGATGCAGGGGCGATTCATCGGATAGGCATGGCGGGGATTCTCGGGACCGCGCGGGCTACTGCCCGGTTCGGTATTTTTCCAGCACTTGCGGCGGCGTGTTTCGGTGACTTTTGGATGAGCGGTGCATCTGCGACTCTGCGTTCGCGCGTGGACTGGCTTCAGCGCTCGGCGCGGCGACATGCGAAGTGGATGGGCCTTGGCATCAGCGTGGTCGGGCCCGTGCCTACGGGCGGGCTCATCGTATCCAATCACGTCAGCTATCTCGACATCCTCGCTCTCAGCACGCTTGTCGGGTGTTCTTTTGTTTCAAAAAGGGAAGTCCGCCATTGGCCCATCTTCGGCGCATATGCGAAAATGGGGGGTACCATTTTCGTGGATCGCGAACGCCGTAGCGCTGTCGCCGATGTCGCGGAGTTGATGCAGCGCCACCTCGACGAACAAATTCCCATTTCTCTTTTTCCTGAAGGGACGAGCACCGGAGGCGATGTGGTGCTGCCATTTCGTTCGTCGCTTTTCGAGCCCGTCGTCCATCTCGGGCACCCCGTCGTGCCGTGTGGCCTGCGCTATTCGCTGCCTGGCGGTAGCGTGCCGGATGATGTCGCCTACTGGCGCGACATGACGCTCGCCACGCACATGCCGAAATTGCTGACGAAGATCGGCCTGCATGTGGAAATTCACTTTGGCAGTCCGAGGACGGGCCGTGACCGCAAGGAACTCTCCCGCGCTCTCCATGCAGATGTCTGCTCGCTTGCTGGGCTCGCGCCTTTGTCCGCCCGCTAGTGGCGCTTCATCGGCGCGACGACTTTTGCCTTCTCGATGAGCTGCAAGAACTCTGAGCGGTAGCCTTTGCGGTCTTCGCCTTTGGCCTCGGCAGCCAGCTCGCTGACGAGGTCCCATGAGGCCCCGGCGCGGTGCGGAGAGTCTCGGAGGATCATCCCGAATGAGGCGACGCTCGCGGCCCAGCGGAAGTCGGGGCTGCTTTGCTCCCACTTGTTGCCGCTATCGTTGAGGGGGAATTCGAGCAGCTTGCTCGTGTCGCCGGTCGGCTCTTTGTAGCGGAGCTTCACGGTGAGGAGTTCCTTTTTCAAATCGGCGGGCACGGCGGGCTTCGCCTTTTCTGTGGGCTGATACTTGAGCGCGTCCACGGTGGCTTTGTCTGCGCCGGGCGGGACGAGTTCGTAGAGGGCGGTGACGGTGTGGCCTGCGCCGATCTCGCCTGCGTCCTTGCGGTCGTCGTTGAAATCCGCCGCAGCCAGCACGCGGTTTTCGTAGCCGATGAGGCGGTAGGTGCCGACTTGCGCGGGGTTGAATTCGAGCTGGAGCTTCACGTCTTTGGCGATGGTGACGAGGGTGCCGACCATTTGATCCACGAGGACTTTTTTCGCCTCGCCGATGCCGTCCACGTAGGCGTAGTTGCCGTTCCCTTTATCGGCGAGTTTCTCCATCGTGGAGTCCTTCAGGTTGCCGGTACCAAAGCCGAGGACGCTCAAAAAGACGCCGCTTTTGCGCTCACGCTCGATGAGTTTCACCAGCTCGCTCTGGCTGGTCGTGCCGACGTTAAAATCCCCGTCGGTGCAGAGGATGACGCGGTTCGTGCCGTCCTTTACCAAGTGCTCGCGTGCGGTGCGGTAGGCGAGCTGGATGCCGGAGCCGCCGTTCGTGGAGCCGCCTGCTTCGAGGTTCGCGATGGCGCGGCGGATGTCCGCTTTATCGCTGGTGGAATCCTGCACGAGCCCGCTGCTGCCGGCATAGACGACGAGGGCGATGCGGTCTTGGTCGCGCATTTGGTCCACGAGCATTTGCAGGCTTTCTTTTACCAGCGGGAGCTTGTCGCGGGAGTTCATGGAGCCGGAGACATCCACGAGGAAGACGAGGTTTGCCGCCGGGCGATCTTTGCGCGCCATGTCTTTGCCTTTCAGCCCCACGCGGAGGAGTCGGTGCGTGGGCTCCCACGGGCAAGTGGCGACTTCGAGATTCACGCTGAACGGCGCGTCGCCGCTCGGCTGCTCGTAGTCGTAGGTAAAGTAGTTCACGAGTTCCTCGATGCGGACGGCTCCCTGCGGCGGGCGTTGCTGGTCGCGCAGCATCCGGCGGACGTTGGCGTAGCTGGCCGTATCCACATCCACGGAGAACGTGGAGAGCGGCTCATCGGCGACGCGCTTGAAGGCGTTGTCCTCAATGGCGTCGTAGGCCTCGGTGCTGCCAGCGGCGTCGGTGTCTGCAAAAGCCGAGAGGCCGTCCACGCCGAGCGCGGGCTTCGAGTCTGCGGAGCGCCCCCGCGTAATGGGCATGGGCTGCGATGAAGGCTTGAATGCGTATGCGGCTTTGGGCCGCCCGGCGCCGACGCGGCCAGCCATCGTTCCGGGCAAGCCTCCCATTGGCAGTCGCTTCGCGGGCGCGATGGCGAGCGGGCGAGCAGATGCCGTCTGACTAGTGATGTCGATGATGTCTGCCTTCGGGGATATTGTCGGGACCTGCGATACCACTGGCTCCGCTTTCGCTAACAAATTTCCGGTGTTTACGGTGATTTTTCCTCCAGTCGGCATCGGGGGCGTCGCGGTGATCGGCATTGGCGCACTCGGCGCGATGGGCGCGGCAACCGGCGCTGGCGCTTCATTTACAGCCAGTAGTGCCTCACTCTTGGTTTCTGGCTCCGGGTTCGGCACGGAGATCGTGGGGCCTTCATCGGCCTTCTTGGGCGTAGTCACCGCGACCTGCGGGCGCGGCTCCGTCATCGTCTGGAAAATCGCCCACGCCCCAAATCCAAACACCGCACACGCCGCCGCGACCGAGGCCCCTTGCCAGCTCCGCCACCACGATGGCCCGGCGATCACTTTCGATTGCGGCACCGCACGCAACACCGCATCGCGATGCTCGGCAGAAAGCGGCGGCGCTTCCTCGTTGCGCAGCGTGGATTCCAGTAGCGTCGCCACCGAGCGCACCTCGGCGAGTTCTGCGGCAGCTTGCGGGTGCTCGCGGAGGAGCTGTTCGACTTCTGCGCGCTCGGCGGGGTCGAGTTCATCGAGGGCGTAGGCGGTCAGTTTTGGATCGTCTGTTTTCATAGTGCAGTGCGGATACGGAATGGGACGGAATCGAGCGGAGCCTCGTGCAGAAGCTCGCGGAGTTTTTTCAAAGCGACGTGCAGCAGGAAGCCCACGTTCGTCGCCGAGAGTCCCGTGACCTCGGCGATTTCCTTGTAAGAAAGATCGTTCTGGAATTTCAGCCGGATCACCTCGCGCTGATTCGGCGTCAACGCATCCAGTAAGCCTAAAAACGGCAGTTGACCCCGTTTTTGAGGCCGAAAAATAGGGTATTTTACTCTGGAAATTGCCAACTGCGGAGCAGTTGAAAATCACTCACCCGTCCAAGGCTCATTTTTCTCTGAAAATCCGTTCAACTGCCGTTTTTAGGGTAAGCGCAGCAGCCACTCCGCGCTCTCGCGGTTCACCATCTCCTCATCCGGTGAAGCGCCCTCGCTCCGGCGGTCGTCCGGCAGCGGCATGGGGATGATGCGGCTGTGCTTGCGCAGATGATCCAGCGCCCCGTTGCGCGTGACGGTGAAAAGCCACGACTCCACGTGCCGCGAAGCATCCTCCACCACGAGCGCAGGCGCACCCTCCGCAGACCCGCGCGCATATTTAATAAACGTCTCCTGAACCACATCGCGCGCCCCATCCAATTCCCCGACGATACTTTGCGCATACCGCACGAGCGGGCGCTCGTAGCGGTTCATCAGGGAGACAAGTTCGAGCGCAGGTAGTGGCGTCATAGTTCTACCGGGCATACGTGTGACCGGGTAGGACTATTAGAAAAGGCGGAAGATTTATGCGGTAACAGATTTCAGCGCGATGACGCCTGCCACCGCGATGGCTCCGCCGAGCAGCGTGCGTGCGGTCGGGCGCTGGCCGTCCATCCACCAGACGAGGAGCTGTGTGACCACGGGAACCGTCGCGACGACTGGCATTAAAATACCGGTGTGCGTGGTGGCGACGCCCCATTGATACACGGCGACGCCGATGCTTGGGCCCGCGAGCGCGTTGGCGATAATCCAACCCCACGCGCGCGGCCAGATAGCGGGCGCGGGCTTCTCGTCGCGCTTGCGGAGAATGAGAAAGAAAATGAAGGAGATGATGATCCCCGCGAGGATGCGCTCGTACGCGGCAGTGCCGCCGTCCACACTTTGCCCGGCCGCTGCCGCAACGAAGTTTGCTTTTCTGCTGAGCACCGAGCCGAAGCCTTGTCCCATTGCGGAGAAGAGGCCGAAAAGGACGCCGAGCCAAAACGTGCGACGAGGAATTTTACTCCCGCGATCCGGCGCGAGCGCGAGGGCCACGCCAATGAGGATTAGCACGGCGCAGAGGATTTGCCGGATGCCGAGTTTGGAGTCGAGCCATAGCCACTCTGTCACCGTGGCCAGAGGCGCTGCGATGCAGTGTGTGAGAAGCATGGTGAGTCGGGGACCGATGCGTTGGAGCGAGGCAAACATCGCCACATCCCCGAACCCAAAGCCCACAAGCCCGCTCGCGAAAAACCACCAGTGAGCCGCGCTGCCGAGGCCGTGCCCAAACGTGTGCGCCCAGACCCCGAGCAAGATCGCCGCGATCAACATGCGCAAAAGATTCGCCGTGCTGCCGCCGACGAGTTTCGCCGAGCGAGCAGCGCAAACGGACGAGCAACTCCACAGCAGCGTGGTCAAGAGTGCCGGGATCATGAACCGAAAAGATCACCCGTTTTCTTCACACCCGTGAGCCCGAGTTTCGCGTAGGCGCGGGGCGTGGCGACGCGGCCTTGCGGCGTGCGTTTGATGTAGCCCTGCATGATGAGATACGGCTCGTTCACGTCTTCGAGCGTGCCGTCATCTTCGCCCACCGCTACCGCGAGAGAGCTGATTCCCACAGGGCCGCCGTCGAATTTCAACACGAGAGCTTCGAGAAGACGCTTGTCCATTTCATCGAGCCCCTCGCGGTCAATGTCGCGCATCGTGAGGGCGGCGTCGGCGACATCGCGATTCACTTTTCCATCCGCACGGACTTGCGCGAAATCGCGCACCCAGCGGAGGAGATTATTCGCTACGCGCGGAGTGCCTCGGGAGCGGGCGGCAATCTCCAGCGCGCCGAGTTCGTCCACGACGATGGAAAGCAGGCTGGCGCTGCGAAGGACGATTTTTTGCAACTCCTCAGCGGTATAATAGTCGAGTCGCGTCGTCATACCAAATCGTGAGCGGAGCGGAGCGGTAATCATCCCTGCGCGCGTGGTCGCGGCTACGAGCGTGAACTTCGGTAAATTGAGGCGCACGGAGCGAGCGTTGGGCCCTTGATCAATGATGATGTCGAGCTTGTAGTCCTCCATCGCGGGGTAGAGGTATTCTTCGATGACGCGGGAGAGGGCGTGGATTTCATCAATGAAAAGCACGTCGCCGCGCTCTAGCGTGGTGAGTAAGCCCGCGAGGTCGCCCGCTTTCTCAATGGTCGGGCCGGAAGTGCAGCGGATTCCTACGCCCATCGCCTGCGCGAGAATGTGCGCCAGCGTTGTTTTTCCCAGCCCCGGCGGGCCGGAGAGAAGGACGTGCTCCAGCACATCGCCACGCTGTTTCGCAGCCTCGACCATGACGAGCAGTTGCTCTCGCACCTTTTCCTGCCCCGCAAACTCAGTAAAAGCAGGCGGGCGCAACGAAATATCGAAAGGCGTATCGGGTGCGTCGGTGATGGTTTTGGCGAAATTCTCGGGCATTTATCGCTCGGTGCTTTGCGGAAAAAGCGGCTCGCGGGCGAGAAGAAACATGAAAACCTTCAAATGTTCTGCAATTCCGTGAAAAACCGATTGCAGCGCAAGGAGCAGTCAGTTATCGAACGGCCCCTCAACTCACAAACAAACAAAACAAAACAAATAAATGAGCGAAGAAACCCAAGCCCCAGCGGCAGAAGCACCCCAAATCAAAGTTGACACCACCGGCCTCTCCACCAGCTACGCAAACGTAGTCGGAATCGCCGCGAACATCAACGAAGTGTATCTCACTTTCGGAGTGAACAGCGATCCTTACAACCCGGCTCCCACCGACCCAGTGAAGCTCGACAACCGCGTCATCATGACACCAGACGCAGCCAAGCGTCTTTGCCTGAACCTCAATGCGACCCTCGCAGCTTACGAGCAGCGTTTCGGCGTCATCGAGCTCGATCTACAGAAGCGCATTCGCGGTTAATTTCACTGACGAAAGGGCGATGAAAATTGTCCTAAGATACGAACCGGCTCAGTCGATAGTATCTTCACACGGAAGTTGAATAAAATCGCAACGCTTTACAGCCCAATTAAGGACGTGGGCGCCCCCGCCATAACGGGCGGGCCCCTCCCCTTGCGGGGATCCGTGCCCCCCACAAACAAAAAAA
>CANIWM010000021.1 GCA_947471505.1 Chthoniobacteraceae bacterium
CCAGAGGCATTCCGGCCTACTTTCCCGCCATACACGTCCCCACTTTACACACCTGCTCCCGCTCGCAACCCTCTGTTACTCCCATCCCGTCGAATGTTTCACTTTTTCCCGTGCTAACCATGCGCTGCAGCGGACGCGCCTCGCAGTCACGCCGCCTGCTTCCCCCGCCGCCTTGCCACCCGCCATGCAGGCGTCGGCGCATGCGAGGCGCGTCGCTGAGCTTGGGGTCGTAGCGTATGCTCGCCGCAGCCGCAATGTATTTGCCGATTCGACTAGGAGTTCCGTGAATGTCGATTGCCTATTGCTCACTGCCCTGTTGCTGGCCAACCTTTTCTCCAGCACCGCATCTGCCGTGCAGCAGCGCGTCTTCTTCGCGCCGAGCGCGACTGATCCGGCGATTACGCAGTTCAACAACAACCACTATGCCGTGGTGGATCCGGCGGTGACGAATCGTGGACGCCTGGTGCTGTTTCTGCCGGGCACAGGCGCGACGCCTTTTGATTATCGTCTCTTCCCGCAGAACGCGGCGAGCCTTGGTTTCCATGCGCTGGGGCTGATTTATCCGAATGGCAGCGCGATCAACACACTCTGCGCACAGAATGCGCCGCTCGATGCTAACGCCGCAGGCAATGCAAGGCTGGAGGTGATTGATGGCACGGACCGCGTCAGCTTTCTCAGCGTGGATAGCACCAACTGCATTCAGAGCCGGTTGCTCAAAGCGCTGCAATACCTGAACACGACGTATCCCACACGGGGCTGGGGACAGTATTACAGCGGTAATGCGGTGCTGTGGAACAAGCTCATCGTGTGCGGTCACTCGCAGGGTGCGGGCATGGCGGCGATGCTGGCGAAGACACGCGTCACGGATCGTTGCGTCATGTTCACTGACATGGACTGGTGGGTCGCCGGCAATCGCCCTTACAACTGGATGTCCACCACGCCGCTGACGCCAGTGGACCACTGGTATCTCTTCGCTCACGAGCGCGATCAATATCTCGACTTCACCCAGATGCAGACCTGTGCCACCGCGCTCGATGTGTCCCGCTACGGTGCCTATGTGCAAGTGGAGACTGCGACATCCGCCAGCTACGGCGGCCGCCATTTTCTCTCGACCAATCTCGAGCCTGCCCCCGCGCAATCCACCAGCTACCACGGCTGCCCCATCGTCGATGCCGCCACACCGCTGCAAGTCGATGGCATCACGCCCGTCTTCAAACCCGTGTGGGATTACATGCTGCTGCACGACACCGCACCGATCACCATCGAGTCCGCGAGCGGCAACATCAGCGTCATTTTCTCGCCCGGCACGCTGGAGCAATCGGACGATCTCACGCTCTGGACTCCACAGCCAGCGGCCACCAGCCCGCTGACAATGCCGCTCGGCACGCTTCCTCCGCGCCGTTTCTATCGACTTCGGGATACACCATGATCACACGCCGACTGTTCCATTACGGAACTAATCCTGCTACGGCAACCAGCCTTCTACCGCAAGCTAGGATTCGAGCGCGCCGGACAGACCGTAGTGCGACGGGGACAGACTGATTATCCTGCGCGCGAAGCCATCAAGGAAGCCACGCGAGACGGTGCGCCTGCTATTGACCTCGTGGACGGCGACCAACTCGCCGACAAGCTCAAGCAATTTTGTCTCGGCATGAAGACCGAAATGATTGAGAACGTCACCGTAGATGGAGCTTGGTTCAAACAACTCTGAACGAACGCGGGCTCCCATGCGCTGCAGCGCAAACTCTGCAACCGAAGCAATGAACACATCAGTCCAGACACCACTTTCAGCCCCAAGCCGTTTTACGCGATTGGTCGTTCCCGCTCTTTCGCGCGCCCCAACTTATCTGGCCATCGGTGTTGCTATTTTGCTGCTCGATTTGTTAACAGGCCCGTTCCTGCTCTTTCCCATCCTCTTTGTCATCCCTGTCACGCTTGCCGCTTGGTTCCACAGCCCGCGCTTGGCCTACGCACTTGCCATTTTGCTGCCGCTGGGTCGGCTTTTGATTGCCGAGTTTCTGGATACTCCTTCTCCGTTGGTTTATA
Organism: Chthoniobacteraceae bacterium; assembly: GCA_947471505.1. Taxonomy (GTDB): domain Bacteria; phylum Verrucomicrobiota; class Verrucomicrobiia; order Chthoniobacterales; family Chthoniobacteraceae; genus SXWH01. The sequence goes on from CANIWM010000021.1 coordinate 2,047, forward strand.
TCGTCGCCAACGCTCTCATCCGGGTCGTGGTGCTAGTCTTAATGGCGTTTCTTGTCAGCCGTACCGCTCGCCTGACCAAAGAGCTGGAGCGGCGCGTCAACGACCTCGTGACGATGTGCGCCTGGTCGCGCACCGTCGAGTATCAGGGCGAGTGGATTTCCTTCGAGGAGTATTTGCTCCGCCGCTTCAACATCAACACGAGTCACGGCATCTCTCCCGCCGAAGCCGAAAAGGCATTCGGGGAACTTAAATCCAATGACCGCAACGCCTAAACTTTTCTGAAGGCATCCGTGCGAAGCTGCTGTGTCATCACGGGTTGATCCGTAAAAGGGCTTACAGCCCTCACGCGATCCACTAGTCGTGCGGCTTCGCTGTTTTTTTAGGCGCGAAGGGATTGCCTTTCAGACGACTTCGTAGCGCGGGCTACTTTGCGCTGTTCCACTTTTACTCACACCCAAACGGGCGCGCTTTGCATTCTTTTGCCTGCTTGTTTGCCCGCAAATACGTGGCACAGTTCAGGAATTACTCTTATGAATCGCTCGCTCGCTTTCGTTCTCACCCTTCTTTTCGCCGGTGTGCTGCCGGTCAGTGCGGTCACGCGCGCGACGATCAATCTCGCTGGTGCGGAATTTGGAAACGCGAAATCTGTGAACCTCTCGAGCGCACCGGCGACGCTCGATCCTGCGCCCCGATATTATTACACGCTCGATGCAAAAATCCACGGCACAGGTTTGCTCGCACCATTACTCCCTGCGGGAACTTCGCTCGAAGCATTGCTCGAACAGTTGCAGGTTGGAGCGGGGGCGCTGCTGAGCGGTAATTACGAGAACCCTTCCGGCACGCTCCCGTTTACGTTCATCGATCAGTCGTTCGACAATACGATTCCAATTGGTGATGTCGTCACGGCACGAATTGGGTTCGACATCACGGGAGACGTGACGGCGGGGGGAGTCGCCCGTTTTCGGATTCTGAATGTCGTGGCTACGGCAGCAGGGATTCCTCTTACGGGCGGGATTGTTTTCGAGCCGGGCTCGAAGCTTACGATTTCGGTGCCGGCGGTTGTGGAGTTTGGCAGCGCGACTGCGACGGTGGGCGAGGACTCGGGAAGTGTTTCGATTACGGTGGTTCGCTCTGCGAGTCTCTCCGGCGCAGCTTCGATTCGTTACAGCACTGCGGACGGAACTGCGTCTGCCGGCGGGCACTACAGCGCAAAATCGGGGATGCTTAATTTCGCGGGCGGCGATACTTTTAAGACCATTTCGATTCCGATTATCCCAAACACGACGGTCGGAACAGACAAGACGTTTACCGTTACCCTCAGCCGACCTGGGCCGGGAACGGAACTGGGGGCGCTCAGCGAGATGACGGTGACTATCGTGAACAACGACACGGGTGAACCGCCTTCGGTGCGGTTCACGAGCACGACGTTCGAGGGGCGCGAAGGAGGAAGCGTGGTCGTCGAACTGGAAAGAAGCGGCGACGTCAATTCTCCGATTTCCGTCCGCGTGGATACCGTTGGGGGTTCGGCTCTGCCGAATCGTCATTTCAAGCCGATCACACGGACGGTCAGTTTCGGGCCGGGCCAGACTCATCAAACCGTTGCTGTTTCGCTGATCGATAACCGCCTCGAAGAATCGGGACGCAGCTTCGGTTGTGAACTCGTGGAAGGATCGGTGGATGTCGTATTTGGCGACCCGGCGGAGACCACCGTTTCCATTACCGAGGATGATTACAATGTGCCCGCCACTCTCAAAGGACCGTTCGTCGGTCTTGTGAATCCCTCGCCAGTCCTTGTTTCAAACGCGGGCGTCGCAAGCATCACCGTCACACCTTTTGGAGTCTATACCGCTAAGATCCAAATCGGTGGCAAGCATTACTCCGTGAAAGGGAAATTCGGCAGCGGCGGAATCGCGGGACGCGTCCAATTCGCCAAAAACCCGAATCGATTTTTCGACCTGAGCATCGATATTTCCAATGCCGGTTCACTCACAGGCAGCGTCCGGGATGATGTCGGGGTGATTGCTTCGTTCTTCGGGATACGCTCGCGGTTTAGCCCGAAGGTGAGTTTCTCCCGCCCTGGAGGGTATCCCCTCGCGTTCTCGCCTGTTGCGTCCGGAGATCCCGCTGCCGAACCAACGGGGCACGGTTTCGCAGTGGCGAAACTCGGGAAAGCCGGAACTGCTCGCGTCGCTGGACGGCTGGCGGACAACTCACCATTCGCATTCTCGTCGGTCTTGATTCCGGGTACCGGAAGCGATGAGCAAGTCGCTGCATACGCACCGCTCAACCGACGCCGCGGTATGCTCCACGGGACGCTGATTTTCCCAGCCGCGACTACGGCCAGCGGCGACTTGCGTTGGAAGAAAGACGCCGCAGTTTTGCCGGTGAAGCCGGACAAGATTTATCCGTCGGGGTTTGACGTGAGCTTGGAGACGAGCAGTTCGGCACTTGTTCCACCTGCTGATCTTCTCGCTGCGGGCGCTTATAGCCTAAACCTTGCAGGCGGCAATTTGTCCGGGCCTCTTTCAATTCCGGCGACAGTGGTGTCTGGAAACAAAATCACAGCCGACGCGCCAAACGCGAACGGAGCCCAAATGAAAATCGCCCCGCGCACGTGGTTGCTGACTGGAAAGTTCGTGTCCGATGGCACCACCCATAAGTTCAGCGGCATCGTCCTTCCGAGCCAGGGCGCTGCGTTCGGATTCTTCGTCGGCGCACCGCCAACGGGAATGCCTATTCAAACAGGCTCCGTGGAACTCGCAGTGCCAGCTCCCCCCATTCCCTGACGTTCCGCGCTTCTGTGGAGACGGAGAAAACAGAGTGCGCACCGGGAAGTCTCCTCTCGTCGGTAAAACGGTGGCGTTTCGGGAAAAAATACGGCGAAACCGCATGTCTGCGATTTCGCCGTTTTGATTTTTTAGGCGGGGGATTCCGTTAGCTCAGCCAGTCGTAATGGAACTTCTCTCCCGCTGGTTTGTCCGTGCGCTCGTAGGTGTGGGCTCCGAAGAAGTCGCGTTGGGCTTGGAGGAGGTTGGCTGGGAGGTTCGCGGAGCGATAGCTGTCGAAGTAGGCCAGCGCGGAGCTGAAGCCGGGGACTGCGACGCCGTTTTCCACGGCGGAAGTGACTGCGATGCGCCAGTTGGACTGCGTGCGGTTGAGGACTTCGGCGAAGAACGGATCGAGCATCAGGTTTTTGAGCGTCGGGTCTTTTTTGTAGGCCTCGGTGATGCGGTTGAGGAAGCGGGCGCGGATGATGCAGCCGCCGCGCCAGATGGAGGCGATGTCCTCGAAGTTGAGGTTCCAGTTGTAGAGTTCGCTGGCTGCGCCGAGTTGGACCATGCCTTGTGCGTAGCTGGTGATTTTCGAGGCGTAGAGGGCGTCGCGGACGGCTTCGATGAGCTTGGCGCGGTCGCCGGTGAAGGGCTTGGCTGCGGGGCCTTTGAGGATGCTGCTGGCGAAGACGCGCTGCTCTTTGATGGAGGAGAGAATGCGGGCTTCGACTGCGCTGCCGATGACGCTGAGCGGGACGCCCATTTCCACGGCGTGGCCGACGGTCCATTTGCCGGTGCCTTTTTGGCCGGCTTTGTCGAGGATGAGATCCACGATGGGCTTGCCGGTTTCGGGGTCTTTGCGGGTGAATATCTTGGAGGTGATTTCGATGAGGAAGCTGTCGAGTTCGCCTTTGTTCCAGTCGGTGAAAATCTGTGCGAACTCTTCGGCGGTGGGGTTGATGGCGGCTTTCAAAATCGCGTAGGCTTCGCAGATGAGCTGCATGTCGCCGTATTCGATGCCGTTGTGGGCCATCTTTACGTAGTGGCCTGCGCCGTCTGGGCCCATGTGGCGGCAGCATGGGGAGCCGTCCACGACTGCGGCGATTTTTGTGTAAATCGGTGCGAGGGATTCCCAGCCTTCTTTGGAGCCGCCGGGCATGATGCTTGGGCCTTTGAGCGCGCCTTCTTCTCCGCCGGAGACGCCGACGCCGAAGAAGTGGATGCCCTTTTCCTTGAGCGCTTTTTCGCGGCGCTGGGTGTCGGTCCAGAGGGAGTTGCCGCCGTCAATGATGACATCGCCGGGCTCCATCAAGGGGATGAGTTGTTCGATGACTGCGTCCACGGGAGCGCCTGCTTTTACCATGATCTGCGCACGGCGAGGGCGTTTGAGTGCGCCGACGAAATCGGCGAGCGATTTGGCAAAGACGAAGTTCTTTCCGTTGCCGCGGCCTTTTTCAAACGCCTCTACGACGGAGGTGGTGCGATTATAGACAGCGACGCGGAAGCCGCGGCTCTCCATGTTTAGGACGAGGTTTTCGCCCATTACTGCGAGGCCGATCAGGCCGATGTCACAAGTGCTCATGTTAGTATTTTCGGTGTTTAATAATTACGGCGTACCGGGCCGCACCGGGCTCTGGGAAAGGGCGAGCAGATTGCAAAGTTGCGGGACGATTGGCAAGCGCGGTGTGCTTCCTAAACGTATATTTCTACTTGGCGCATCTGCGGCTTGTATCGGGAGAGGGAACCACCGACACACGTTGCTGTGGAATCCGTGACCGAAACTATGTCTCTGCGGGAATGCGCGCCGGAGTTGGCGCGCTGCCTTACGTCCGTACGGGCGGCATCGGGCCGGGCGGCGTTGCAGACGGGGCTGGCGATGGTGCCGCCGGTGCTCTTCTGCTGGCTGGCGATTACGATGCCGCTGGATTGGATGGTGGAGCTTCCTCGCTGGGCCCGTGCGTTGTTTCTCGTCGCGGGGATGGGCGGGGCGGCGTGGGTCTGGTGGCGTTATGGGCTGTGTGAGTGGTTGCATCGCCCGAGCGACGAGGAGGTGGCGCTCCGCATCGAGAAGGCGCTGCCGGAGTTTCGCAGCCGCTTTATCGCGAGTGTGCAGCTCTCACGGGAGGGCGACGGCGCGCTCGTCCGCGCGCTGCTCGCGGAGACGACGAATCTTGCGCGCTCCGCGCGACTGGATGCTGTGGTGAAACGGGCGCGCTTGTTCCGCTGGATGAAAGTTGGAGCGGTGCTCGCGCTGACGGGGGCTGCGGCGTGGTTGTTCGCGGGCAAGGCGAGCTTGCCGCTGTTTCGGCGCGCGTGGCTCGTGGAGACTCCGGTGCCGCGCAAGACGCAGGTGGTGCGCTTTACGGGAGATCGCGTGCTGGCGCTCGGCGACGATCTTCGCATCGAGGCGACGGCGGCGGGCGTCATCCCGGCGGTGGGGAAATTGAAGATCACTACGGCTTCGGGGAAGGCGCAGGAGTTTGTGTTTGATCCCGTTCCGGCGACCCCGCAGACGTTCCAGCGCACGCTTCAATCCGTCCAAGAGAGCTTCACCTACACCGTGCAGCTCGGCGATAGTCACTCCGCGCTCGGTCATGTAAAAGTCCGTCCGCGCCCCTCCATCGTGAAAGTGGACGCCGAACAAATCTGGCCCGCCTACACCGCGCTCCCGCCCAGGCCGCGCGCGATGAGCGACCTGAAACTCCTCGCGGGCTCAAAGCTGAACGTCCGCCTGCGCGCCTCATCCCGCCTACGTTCCGCGACGTTGCGCTTCCTTGATGCCGAGCGGAAGAATGTCGTCCGCGATACTTTGCTCAAGCCCGTGGGCTCCACGATGAGCGAATGGGAAGCGCTTTCGGATGTGCCGACAAAAGACGCCAGCGCGCTCACTTTCTACCTCGTCGATGAAGACGGTATCGAGAGCAAAGGCAGCGCGATCCACCGGCTCGAAGTCATCCCCGACGAGTCGCCCACCATCCGCGTGCTTTGGCCCATCCGCCGCGAGGAACTCGTGACGCGCGGCGCGACGTTGCTCGTCTCCTTTGAGGCGAAAGACGACTACGGCGTGGACAAAGTGCGCCTCCATTATGGCGTGAACTGGAACCCGAACACTCCCAACAAGACGCTCGACCTAGACCTCGAAGGCGACACCCCAAAAGCCATCACGCGCCGCTTCGACTGGCATCTCGACAGGCTCGCTCTCGTGGAAGGCGATGTCGTGGAGTTCTGGCTCGAAGCCGTGGACGGCAACACCGCCACCGGCCCCGGCGTCGGCCTCCTCGCAGAGCACTACCAAGCCCGCGTCGTCACCGAAGCCGAAAAACGCGCCGACCTTGCCTCGCGGCTCGACGACACACTTCGCGGGCTCAACGACGTGAAGGACGGGCAAGAGGAACTCTCAAAGCGGCTCAGCGAAATGATCCAGATTCGCCCGCAGTAGCGGCGGCTACTTCTTCGCCGACTCCGCGTTCCAGACTTTGATGTCGTCGAAAAAGCCGTCTTTCCCTGCGACGCCGAGTTCGATCTTCGACTTTGTCTCGTGTGCGATGCCGGGGGATTTGAGGTAGCCAGCGGGCTTGCCGTCGAGGGAGACGCGCATCTCATCGCCGACAGTCTCCACGACGAACGTGTACCATTTCCCGGCCTCTAGTTTGGCGGGGTACGTGGCGCTGCGGCCTTCGAGGAGCTTGGTGCGTTCGGCCGTCTTCGTGGGGTCTTTGCTCATCTCGTAAATGTCGTTCCGCATGGAGCCATCGCGCTCGTCGATGAGCGTCACGCCGTTCAGCCGCACCTGTGCGCGGCAGAGGTGGCCGTAGTGCGCGCCGGTGTATTTGCGGTCGTCAAATTCCACATCGACCATCGAGGCCCCATCAAGCCGAATCTTCACTTCCACGACGCTGTCTTTCGTCGGGATTTCCAGCCCATGCACCGCCGCGTGAGCCGTCACTGCGGGCTTGCCGTCGGCGGCGGGCGTATTCTGGTCGCGGGTCTGGGTGCCTTTCAGCGTGCCCTTTTCCACTGAGAATGTCGGCACGACTTTGTGCCATACCGCTGCGGGTTCTGCGCCCTCGAAGTCATCGGAAAAAAGCAGCTCTTTCTTTTTGGCGAGCGCACCTTCCGGGATGGCCGTGAGGTCGGCAGCAATGGCGGCAGTGGAAAGGACGAGGATGGAACGGATGATCATAGCAGCGATTTAGAGCGCGGTTTTGAGGATAGAGAAATCCACGTCCTGATTGGTCGAGCCAAACTTTGGATAGACGAACTTCCCGGCGGGCACGTTGTCTTTGCAAATGCCGACCGCTTTCTCGATGCCCGCCGTTTTCAAATGCGCGAGCGATTCGTAGAGCAACGCCGTGCCAAGCCCCCGGCTGCGATACTCGGCGAGGATACACGGGCCGGAGATGAGGTGGCTCGTCGCGTCGTCGGCCACATTCAGCGCGGAGGCTCCGATGATGCGCGAGCCGTGCGTGATGACGAGGCAGGGGACCGCGCGGTGCAGGAAGCTCTTGGTGACCTGGCTCTCGATGAAGTCGCTGATTTGTTTAAAAGAATCTCCCCACGCGGTATCGAGGCCAAAAGCCGTGATGATCACATTGTGAATCACCTTCTCCTCATCGCGCCCCGCCGAGCGGATGTTGTAGTGCGTTGGAATCTGCGGCTCGAAGTCGGGGAGGTTGGCGAGTTCCCAAATATATTTTTTCCAGCGGACTAGTTTCATGTGCGGGCGCGGACCGTAGCGGGCAGGGCGGGTGTGTCGAGTGTTTCTAAAACAACCGCTTTCCCCCCAGCCCATCCATCGGGTATGGAGGCGGGACCATGAACGCACCATCCATCCAATATCCGCCGATGAGCCCGTACATCTATGTGCCTGACGCGCAGAAGGCCATCGAGTTTTACCAAGCAGCATTCGGGGCGACGGAGCTTTACCGGCTCACGGATGCGAAGACGGGCAAGGTTATTCATGCCGAAATCATGCTCAATGGCAGCCACATCATGCTTGCGGATGAGAATGCTGAGTGGGGCACGAAGTCGCCGCTGACGCTGGGTGGAACGGTGGGCAAACTCTGCCTCATGGTGGAAAATGCGGACACCGCAATCGCTCGCGCCACCGCTGCCGGAGCGACTGCGGAGATGCCGCCGTGTGATATGTTTTACGGTTTCCGCTGCGGGTCGATTCGCGATCCGTTTGGCCACCAATGGCTCATCCAACACGAGATCGAAAAAGTCACGCCGGAGGAAATGCAGCGCCGCTGGGATGCGATCATGGAGCAAGGCGGCTGCCAGTCGGAGTAATCCCTTTTGCGCTGTACCATAGTGCGGCGAGCTTTGCGTATGGGAACGCGACATCCCGACCTGGAGGGATGTCACTTCCAGTCGAGCCAGTTCTCCACACGGAGGCCGGGGATTTTCTCGAAGTCCACGAGGTTGCGGCTGAGGAAGTGGGCGTCGTGGGCGATGCAGATTCAAGCCACAAAAAAGAGCCGCCCCGGCCATTGCTGACCGGGACGGCTATAGTAGGCACCGACTACGAGAGTCGGTTATCCTGACGAGGCAATCGCCGAAGCGATTCCTCAAGTTCACCTCGCGGTGAAAGTGGTTGCGGCAAAGCACTGTCGCATGGACGAATTAGGAGCAAATCGTGATTGAACGAACAAGCGTTTTTTGAGTTTTTTCGGCGGCGGTGCTTGGAGCGAAAAGTTCGCCTCCCCCGTGGCACGCGGCGGGCTATCTCACGGATGCCTATGGCTGGAATGTGCGATACGTGCCACGCGGGCTGCTGCCGTGGTTATAACCTTCTTATTACGGCGTTCGATGCACTCCGCATCTCTCGTGATCTCAGTTTGCCCGTGGGCGAATTCAGCACGCTGTTGAGCTTCTCGGCGGAGCAATCGAAGCGGTTTGAGAACAGCTTCACGCCCATCAAGCTCAGTGACCTCGGTTGCTCGGAGAAACGATATTTCCTCGCGCTCCGACGGATCGAGAGCAAGCAGTTCCCCGGCACGGTGAAGTGCTATTTTTTGAACGAATGGCTGCGCGAACACGACGCGCCCAATCGCGAGGGGCACAGCGGGAAGCGCGTGATCGGGCGGTGCAGTATCTACGGCTCGCGCCCGATGATGTGCCGCACTTACCCGACTTCGCTGCATAACGAGACGCCGCTCGGTTTCATCTCCACGCCACGGCCCATCGACCTCGCGGATAAGCACGCGATTTACCAACTCTGCCCGGAGAAATGGACCGCCGAGGCGTTATCCACAGACCCGACGACGGTGCTGCACAATCTCGCGGTGAATCGCTTCGAGATGGATTTTTACAATCGCTCCATCAGCGAGTTCAACAAAGGTGGACACAAGGTTGCGGAGTTTTTCCCGTTCATGGCGCGGCTCTACGAAAACCGCTTCCGTACCGTCCCAAGTTTGATCTCCACGCCGCCTGTTGCGGTCGAGAAAACTGAATGAGGCAGAGATAATGCTTAACCCGACACACACATGAGAAAACACACCACACACCCTGAAGCTCTCGAATCACGGATCGCTCCCGCTTCCGTCATCCCTACGATTTCATCGGATGGACACAAGGCGACTTGGACCGATGTGGATGGCGATGCGGTGACGCTCCTCATCACAAAAGGCACACTCGACGAGACAAACATCGACCTCGAAGGCGCGGGCGGCGGCGCGGTGTTGCAGGGATTGTTTTTGACGGATGTGGATTTCAAAGGAACCAGCATCACCATCACCGCAAAGCCGGACAAAATCGCGGGCGGTGATGCAGCGGTGAACGTCGGCTATATCAATGCCGCCGGAAACTCGCTCGGAGCCGTGAAGATCGTCGGTGACCTATCGCGTATTGATGCGGGGATCGTAGCGCCGACGGCGACGACGCCACTGGCGATTGTCTCGCTCACGGTGAATTCGATGGGCCTTTACGGCGACAGCAATCTTGATGCGCCCGCTCCGCTCGTGAGTGAGATCGTCGGCAAGGTGGGCGCAGTCACGGTAAAGGGCGCGGTCGAGGGCGTGTTGTTTAATGTCACCGGCGGAACGTTGGGCTCGATTGCATCGGTGAAAATCGGCGGCTCTCTCATCGGCACGAGCGGTGCGGATACGGGCCGCATCGTCACGACAGGCAATATCGGCTCCGTGATCGTGGGACAAAATATCACCGGCGGCGACGGCCAGCATTCCGGCTCTATCGAAGTCGGCGGCATCGTCCGTGTGGACGGGATGCTCGGCATCGCCACCGTGCTCGGGAACCTCTCCGGCGGGACTCAGCAAAACAGCGGCGTGATCTCCGCAGGTGGCGGCGCTGGCACCATCACGATTGGCGGCTCCATCCTCGGCGGCAGCGCAGGCGCGGATGCAGGCGCAGTGCTCATCGGTGGGAACGTCGTGGCACTCTCCGTGAAGGGCGACATAATCGGCGGCGGAGCGCAGCGTTCCGGCTATGTCGAAGTCACCGGCAATACGGGCAAACTTGCGATCTCCGGCTTCCTCATCGGTGGCTCCGTGCCGGATTCCGGCGTAGTCGCTCTCGGACACGATGCAACGAATGTCGTCGGCTCATTCACGCTCGGACGCGACTTAATTGGTGGCACGGGGGAAGATTCCGGTGTCGTCCAGATGGACGCCATCGCGAAGCTCGCCGTGTTTAAGGGCGGCATCATCGGCGGCAACGGCGAAGACTCGGGGAAGGTTCTTTTTAATGGCGGAGCGACCGTGGCCACCATCGCCGGGCAAGTGCAAGGCGGGCGCGGCTCCGGCTCCGGCACAGTCTCTGGCGGTGCGGCCATCAGCGCGCTCACCATCTCCGGCTCGCTCATCGGCGGCGCTGGCACCGGGTCGGGCAACGTCCTCTCCACCTCCACCATCGCGACCCTCACGATCCTCGGCAACGTCGTCGGCGGCGACCTCGCATCTGGCGCGACGAGCGATTCCATCGAGAGCGGCTACATTCAGGCGAAGTCCATCAAAGCACTCACTGTCGGCGGAACCGTCCGCACCGGCGTGGACTACGATGCGACGCACGATTTGATAAACAGCGGCGCGATTCGCACCGAGTTCAACTTCGGCTCTATCACCATCAAAGGCAGCCTCGAAGGCAACGCCACGCAGCGCGCCCTCATCACCGCCAGCGGGCAGGAAGTCGTCCCCGTCGGCACGCGCAACAACTTCGCCATCACCACGCTGAAAATCGGCGGCGCAGTGCGGCACGCCGATTTACTCTTCGGCTACAACCTCACGAACGACCGCACCGCCGCTGCCGAAAACCCCGACGCACAAGTCGGCGCAGTCAGCGTCGGCGGCGATTGGGTGGCCACGAACCTCGTAGCCGGCATCGCCTACAGCGCGAAGTTCGGCGATGGAAATGACACGCTCGCTGGCGGAGTGGATCGCCTCGACATCCTTGCACGCATCAGCGCCGTCGCCATTCGCGGCCAAGTCCTCGGCACCGCAGGTAGCAGCACGGATCAATTCGGCATCGTCGCGCAGATCGTTTCCTCCGTCCGGCTCAATACGACCGTCACCGGCCCGATCCTCATTTCCCCGCCCGTCGGAGTCCCGGTGCCGCCATTGGTGACAGTCCCCGCCCCTGCCGGAGCCGTCGAGATCGCGCTGAACCCCGGCAAAGGCAACGACAACAACCCCGCCAACCCGCTCACCAATCTAGGCTCCACGCTCGACGTCCGCGTCTTTGAAGTGCTGTAACCCCGGGAGCGGTGGCACTCCTGCCGCCGACAGCGAGCCGAAGCAGAGAAGTGGATGAGCGCATTTGGGTAATGACTCGTTTTGTAAGAGTGATACCGCTCTTTCCCTGAACACCGCACGCCCGAGACTGATGCCGCCTTACCCGCCGCGCATCGTCGTGGAGACGGAGGACTTTCTCGTCGTGGACAAGCCGCCCTTTATGCAGGCGCACCCGAGTAAGCCCTCGGACATCGGGACGCTGTGGGACGCGCTGCGCGGGCTGCTGGCATACGAGATCGCGAACGGCGGGCAAGTCAGCATCATCAACCGCCTCGACCGCGAGACGAGCGGGCTCACGCTCATCGCCAAGCACCTTGCCGCCGCGCGGGAGTTTCACCAGCGCATGGAACGGCGCGAGATTGCGAAAGCATACGACGCCATCGTCTTCGGCTGGCCGGAGCAGGATGCGTGGGAAGTGGACGCGCCGATCCTCCGGCAGGGCACCGTTCGCGAGAGCCGCGTGTGGGTGAAGCAATGCGTCCACCCCGATGGCGTCGCAGCGCGCACGGGCTTCCGCGTCACGCATCGCTTCGCGAAAAACGGGGCGCATTTTGCCGTCGTCCGCGCCACTCCATTCACGGGCCGGATGCACCAAATCCGAGTCCACCTCGCGCACAGCGGCTACCCGATTGTCGGCGATAAACTCTACGGCCACTCCGAGGAGTGCTACTTGGAGTTCATCGAGACGGGATGGACGCCGGAGCTGGAGGCTCGCTTGCTCCTACCGCGCCAAGCCTTGCACAGCGCGGAACTCTCCGCCGCCGGGCACCGCTGGTCCGCGCCGCTGCCGCCAGACCTTCGTGCGATGATGGGTCTCCTATAAGTAATGCACTGGCATGTCTCCAGAATCGGACTCCGCATTTGTGTCGGCGGGAGGCCGGGCGGTGATGCCTGCCTTGGAAAGGCGGGGGACGGTGGCGTCGGTGAGGAGCGTGCCGACTTCGTCCCAGCGGGCGAGGAAATGGGGCGCGGTTTGGTCGAGCTTGGAACTGTCGATACAGAAGGCGTTGTGCTTGCTGCGGCGGAGGACGGTGCGCTGTTGGGCGACGATTTCGGCCTGGGAATTCCAGAGTCCTTGGGCGTTCATCGCTTCGGCGGAGAGAAGAGCGAGGTCGAACTCCCAGAACTCGATGCTGCGTTGCGCGGTTTCTCCGAGGAGGGTGGATTGGAGATGGAGGAGCTGGCCGGCGAGTTGGAAGACTTGGACGCCGGGGATGGTCGCGAGGATTTCGCCGACGGGGAGATTGGAAGTGACGATTTTAATGGGCGTCACGGGCTGCTCGCGGAAGGCTTCGGCGACGGCGAAGAGGGTCGTCCCGGAATCGAAAAAGTAAATGCCGCCGGGCCTTAAGAGGGTGAGCGCTTGTTTGGCGATCTTGAGTTTTGCCACGGAGCCTTGCCCGCGACGCTCGCGGAAGGATGGGAAGCGGTCGTTGTATTCCGAGAGTGCGCCGCCGTAGGTGCGGGTGATGCGTTTGTCCTGCACGAGTGCGGCGAGGTCGCGCCGGGCGGTGGCTTCGGAGACTCCGAGGCGGGTGCAGAGGTCTTTGACGGGGAGGTAACGCTCTTGCTCAATGAGCTTCGCAAGCTTGTCTCGCCGGGCGAGCACGATGTGCATCGGAACTTTCACGAACAGAGAGGAGAGGGGAATTTATGGCGGATGGCAATCATAAAGGCTTCGGTTTACGAGGGGATTTCGGAGTTTTATGAGGCTCGACTTTCTTCGCTGTCGGAGTGGCGTCTTCACGGAGCTTCGCGACTTCTTTTTGGTTGAGGAGTCGCCAGTTGCCGGGGGAGACTTCGCCGGTAAGGATGGGGCCGATGCGGACTCGGACGAGGCGTTCGACTTCGTAGCCCATTTTATAAAACATGAGGCGGATTTGGCGCTTGAGCCCTTGCCGGAGGGTCACGCGGATCTTCTCGCGTCGGATGGAGTCGATGACTTCGCATTTGGCAAAGCCGGGTTCGATGCGGAAGCCGCGCAGGAGTTTTTCCCGGTGGGTGATGTCGAAGGGCTTGTCGAGGCAGACTTCGTATTCTTTTTCGACCTCGTGGCGTGGGTGGGTGAGGAGGTTGGTGAGGTCGCCGTCGTTGGTGATGATGAGGAGGCCTTCGCTGTCCTTATCGAGCCGCCCGACGTAGTGTACGCGGGGCCAGTCGCGCGGAAGCAGCGAGAAAATGGTCTTTCGCTCCTCGGGGTCGTTTGCAGTGCAGAGGTAGCCGCGCGGTTTGTTGAGCACGGCGTGGATGAGGCGCTCGGAGTGAAGCAGTTTGCTGCCGACTTTCACGGCATCAGTCGGCTCGACCTGGGTGGCGAGGCTTGTGACGACTTTGCCGTTGATCCGGACGATGCCAGACGCGATGAGTTCTTCCACGCTTCGACGTGAGCCGAGCCCGGCTGCTGCTAAAAATTTGTTCAGACGCATAATGTCACACCACAAGGCAACGGAGGGCCGGGAAGAAGGAAAAAGTGCGGGAGGGCGTTTCTTTTTACCGGCGGCGCATCGATTCGCGCTCTGCGGCGCGCATCGTCCGGTATTTTTCGATGATGGATTGGAAAGCGGCGGGGCGCTCGTCCATCGGCAGCGTATCAAGCTTCGCCAGTGCGTCGGAGAACCAACGGGAGCTTGGCAGCTTCACGATGAGCGGACGGGGGGAGGTTCCCGTGGACCGGGTGGGGTGCTCTTTAGAAAGTATGGCGGCGACTTCGGCGGCGATTTCTTGTGAATCGGCGTCAGTGCCGAGGTCGGTGTTGTAGGGGAGTTTTTCACGGCTGGAAACACGGGCACTCGGCACAGGCGGCGAGACTTGCTCGGTATCGGGGCCCGGTCGGGGTTCGGGCATCGAAGGCTCCGTCGTAGCAGCAGTGGAGCGAGGGGCGGGTTCTGAGATCGCTTGTGGTTTAGGCTCGGGCGTGGGCTCTGGGGTGGGCTTCGGCATAGGTTCGGGAGTCGGTTTTGAAGCGGGCTTCGGCGTTGGCTCGGGAATCGGCTTTGGAGTGGGCTTCGGCGTAGGCTCAGGGGTCGGCTTTGGAGTGGGTTTCGGCGTAGGCTCAGGGGTCGGTTTTGGAGTGGGTTTCGGCGTAGGCTCGGGGGTCGGTTTTGGAGTGGGTTTCGGTGTAGGCTCGGGAGTCGGTTTTGGAGTGGGCTTCGGCGTAGGCTCGGGGGTCGGCTTTGGAGTGGGTTTCGGCGTAGGCTCAGGGGTCGGTTTTGGAGTGGGTTTCGGTGTAGGCTCGGGAGTCGGCTTTGGAGTGGGTTTCGGCGTAGGCTCAGGGGTCGGTTTTGGAGTGGGTTTCGGTGTAGGCTCGGGAGTCGGCTTTGGCGTCGTTGGAGGATTTGGTACTGCGTTGATCGGCGGAACTGGGGGCATCGGAGGGCGTGGTGTTGGTGGAGTGATGCTGCTGGTTCCGGATGGAGGTGAAAGTCTGGAAATACCTTCTCGTTTGGGCTCCGGTGTCGCTGCGGGAATCGGCCGCGCGATCGGAAGAGGAAGAGAATCGGGACGTGCGGGAATGAGCGAACTGACCGCCTCCTTTCGCGGAGCGGGAGTTTGAGCGCGCGCAGAAACGACAGCGAAAAAGGCTGCGAGCGAGATCTGCGCTATGCGGTTGAACATACGGGTCGGATTTACAATGCGCCGGACTGACGGAAAGTAGAAAAAATCTGCGTTCCTCGCATTTTCCGGCGGAAAAGCGGGGTGGATCGTGTGGGACTCGAACCTACAACCTAGTGATTAAGAGTCACTTGCTCTACCATTGAGCTAACGATCCTTTTCCGTTTGGGGACGCGGACTCTAATCAGCCATTTCTCAGGCTCAAGCGTTTTTTAGAGAAATTTCCGTTTTGGAAACTACCAGATGCCTTTAGCCCGTTGCTTGAGCTCCCAAACGCGGAGTGCTGCACGGATGAGGCGGATATTTTTTCCGCTCCAAGGTGTCCGTTTCATGCGACGTTTGACTTGCGATTTCGTGTTCTCATTCATGGTCAGTGAAAAGGTTCGCTGTCGATTTTAGCATCGCCTGTTCCATTTTACCTCAGGGATTTTCGCGCGGTGGAAAATGACAGAGATCGTGTCGGCTGCGGCACGTTCCCTGCGTTCGGACACGCCATCAAAGTATCCGAAACAGTCCACGGCATGAGCAATAAACGCATTCTCCTTATCCACGAAGACCGCATCGTCACCAATCTCTATCGCGAGAAACTGGAAGCAAGCGGCCTTTTGGTCGATTCTACGCGACACATCGATCAGGCCCAAAAATTGATCGAGCAGCGAAAGCCTGACGCGATCCTCGTGGACCTCGTTTTGCAGTCGGGCAGCTCGATCGCGTTGATCGAAGCGCTACGGGCTGACCCAGACACGATGGGTTTGCCCATCCTGATCTTCCCGAACTCGCTCCATCAACTCAGCGCTTCCGCGATGACGGCGGGTGCGAACAAAGTGATCCTTCGCGGAAGGCGAGCCATCGGCTCAGTCATTGATGCTGCCAGGGTCGCCATCGGGTTGGAAGGCCTCGGAGATTCTGTAGATGCCGCCATTTATAACCCTGACGAGGGGTGGATCAGTTCGATATCCGGCTCCGCCGTAGAAAGCGTCAATCAAATGCGGCATTGCATACCCGGTCTCGTCTCGGTGCCGCCAGACACGATGATGCTCAAGAGCCTCTGGGCTATCGTCCATGCGGTCGCAGAGCGCGTGCATTTCTTGGGGGATCGCGTGCTTTCCCAGTTCGCCGCAGCGCTCGATCTATTGCTTGCAGACCTCAATGAAATACCTGAGCAACTGAATTCATCGACTCTTCGCACGGTCGGCCAAGCGATCGATTTTTTTGGCATCCTCTTGGCGGACGATGTTGGTAAGTTATGCAAAGACCCGGCGCTCGCGAAAATCCTCGTGGTGGACGATGAGGAAAGTGCGCTTCAATTCATCAGCGCGGCGATGCAGATGGTCGGACTCAAAACCGACACTGCTGATTCGCCAATTTCTGCGCTGAATAAGCTCGAAGGAAGTAGCAAAGATTTGATTTTTCTCGATGTCGGACTGCCGGATATGAGCGGCTTTGACCTCTGTCAAAAAATCCGTGCGCTCGACGCGCACAAGAAGACTCCGATCGTGTTTCTTACCGGTATGGCTACTTTCCAGAACAAGGCGCTGGCCAGTCTCAGCGGAGGCAGCGACTTCGTGGGCAAGCCCTTTAATTTACCGGAGCTTGGAGTGAAAGCGCTCATGTGGCTCTTTCGCGGGCAACTCTCGATGAATTGAGGAAACTCCGGTTGAAAGTTCGCAAGCGTTGCGGCAGCGTTGGCGGCGATGCAGACCTTCCAAATTGAGCCCCTCGAATTCCGAATCGCCCCGGCGACTGTGCTTACGAGCGCGGTTTTCACCAGCGAGAGCACGATCATTTCTGGGACTTACGATGGGGGCGTGGATGCCACGATTGAGGTCTTCGCGAAGCCCATTGGCGGCGCTCCGGTTTCACTCGGAACGCTGAACTATTTCGCAGCAGACGGCCCGGTCTTTACTGCGTTTGCGCCGGTCTTGGAGCCGGGCACTTCGGTGGCGGTGATCGTCACGCCGCTGGGCGGGATTGCGGATGCGGTGGCGGGGCCGATGGGGGCCACGCGCGGCTTGTGGGCGGAGGATATGGAGGTGCTGGAGAGTGGCGCTTCGCAGGTGGTGAATTTCACCGTGCATCTCAGCCTTCCTTCGGCGCAGCAGGTGTCGGTTGTTTACACGACTGCTGCTGGCACTGCGACTGCGGGGCAGGACTTCGCGGCGACTTCCGGCACGATCAATTTTGCGCCGGGTGAGACGGTGAAAACGGTGGCGGTGACGCTGCTCGGCGACACCGTGAGCGAGGGCAGCGAGGGCTTCGAGCTTCTGCTCTCCAACAGCATTGGCGCGCTGGTCGCCGACTCGAATGCCTCCTGCGTGGTTCGCGATGACGACGCCTCCTCGGCGGGTGCAATTGGCGTCTACTTTGTCCCGCTCACCGTCACGGAAGGCGGCACAGCGATGATGGAGCTGCGCCTCACTCGCGCCGCAGGGGTCTCGGTGAATGTGGACTTGGCCACGAGCGATGGTTCGGCGCTGGGCGGCTCCGATTTCACCAGCACCACGGGGACGATTACGTTCGCGCCG
Organism: Chthoniobacteraceae bacterium; assembly: GCA_947471505.1. GTDB lineage: Bacteria > Verrucomicrobiota > Verrucomicrobiia > Chthoniobacterales > Chthoniobacteraceae > SXWH01. The sequence goes on from CANIWM010000021.1 coordinate 19,702, forward strand.
GGGCAGACTTCGCAGACGTTCGCCATCCCGATTTTGAATGACGCGACCTTCGAGGGCCGCGAGCGATTTTTCGTGAATGTGCAGGGCGCGACTTCTGGGCTCGAAGTGCTCTCGCAGTCGGGCGTTGTCACCGTGCTCGATAACGACGCGCCGACGGGGCCGCTCGTGACGATTGCGGACGTAGCCATCGCGGAGGGAACGTCCGCTTCCCCCACCAGCTACACGATCACCGTTGCGCTGAGCGCGCCAGCCGTAGAAGCAGTCTCCCTCCGCATCGCCACGGGCGATGGTTCGGCGCGCTCGACGGACTACCAAGGCGGCACGGGGACGCTCACGTTTGAAGTCGGAGAGAGCGCGGGGAGCATCAGCCTACTCGTCCGCGCGGACGACTTTTTCGAGACGAATGAGACGTTCTTTTTCGCCCTCGATCAAGTGACGGGAGCCGTCGCCAGCGACACCTTCGCCGTCTGCACGATCACGAACGACGACACCGGCCTGCCCGTGCTCGAAATCACCGATGCAACGCCCGTCACCGAGACCGACGCGAGCGGCGTCTCCGCGCAGTTCACCATCACACTTTCCGCCGTCTCCGCGACTGCGGTAAGCGTGAACGTCTTCACAGACCTCGGCACCGCAGTGGGCGGGCTCGACTACACGCCCGCCAGCGGCACGCTCACTTTCGCCCCCGGCGAAACGAGCAAAAACCTCTCCATCGCCATCACCGGCGACCTTTCCTACGAGTCCACGGAAACCTTTGGTGTGAACCTTGCCAGCCCCACAGGCGCAAGGATTGCGGACACCGTCGGCGTCGGCACCATCCTCGACAACGACCCCGTGAACACCGCCACCCCGCAGCTCCGCATCCTAGACAGCCAGTTCCTCGAAGGCACGGGGCAAAACAAAACGGCCAACGTCATCATCGCCCTCGACCACGCCGCGCCAGCGCCCATCACCGTGCAACTTCGCTACCGTAATGGGACCGCTGTTGTAGGCAGTGATGTTGGCAACCCCACGCTCACCGTCACCATCCCGGCGGGTGCAAATTCCGGTCTGTCGTCCTTCGGCATCGGGGGCGATTTCGCCTTGGAGCCCGACGAGTTTTTCTACGTGGATGTGCTCTCCGCGACCGCCTCCACCGTCGTGGATAATCGCGCCCGCATCACCCTCCTCAACGACGACTCCGGCCCCGACATCAGCGAGGATCAAAAGACCGCCCGTTGGCGCGATGTGGACGGCGACTTCATCACCCTCACTGCCAGCAAAGGAATCCTCACCACGGCCAACTTCGCCATGCTCCCCGTTGCCAGCGGGCTCGTCCTCGGCGCGCTGTTTTTCGACACGCCAGACGCCACCGGCCTCTCGTTCACCATCTCCGCGAAGGGCTCTGGCAAAAGCATCCAGATGGGCGGCATCATCGCCACGGGCATCGATCTCGGAGCGGTCAAAGTGCAAGGCGACATCGCCCGCATCGTCGCCGGCAGCGGGGGGAAAGCGCCCGCCGTAGCCAAGCTCGATCTCCTCTCCATCGGCGCGCAAGGCTCCGCGAACGACCTCTCCAATAGCAGCCTCTCCGAACTCACCGGGCGACTCGGCACCGTCAACGTCCTCGGCAACATCGGCAGCGCCACCATCAGCATCAACTCCGGCACAGCCCCGAGCATCGCCAGCCTCAAAGTCGGCGGCCAAATCAAAGGCGGCAGCACCGACGGAGCAGGCTACATTTTCGCCACCGGCGACATCGCCAGCATCGCCATACGCGGCGACCTCGAAGGCGGCGCGGGCTTTTACAGCGGCAGCATCCAGACGCTCGGCAGCGTCGGCAAACTCACCATCGGCGGCAGCATAAAGGGCGGCGCTGGCAGTCGTAGCGGCGGCATCTTCGCACACGGCTTCCACACGCCCGCCGCACCGGGCATCGCCAGCATCGCCGTCGCGGGAAGCATCATCGGCGGCAGCGGCGCAGGCGCAGGAGCCATCTACAGCTACGGCGCAGTGGGTTCGCTTAAAGTGGGTGGCGATATTCTCAATGGGTTCATCGCAACGGGCGGCATCGCGAAGCTCACCGTCGGGCGCGATGTCAGCGGCACGCAGATCGTTTCCGGCGTCACGATTGCGGGCACGGGATTCACCAACCCGACTGCGTCCATTGCTCCAGCAGGCCGCGCTACCAAAGGCTTTGGGTCCGTCACCGTCGGCAGAAACTGGATCGCCAGCTCGCTCGCCGCCGACATTCAGCCCGACGTGGGCGGGATGTATGGCACCGCAGAAAACCGTCTCCTTTACGCAAACACTGTCGCCGCGATTCAGTCCGTGAATATCAAAGGCACCGTCAGCGGAAGCTCGGCGCTGAACGACACATTCGGCTTCGTCGCCCGCACCATCGGCGCATTCCACGCCGCCAACGCATCGCCATCACTGAACCCCAGCAGCGTAGATGTGCTCACCATCGGAGCGGGCACCGACGTGAAGCTCCGCGAAGTCATCACCGCCGCGTAGGAGGCCTATTGCCCTGCCGGGTCAAAGCGGAACTTCCACTGACTCTCCACGCGCTTTCCTCGAACCATCGCGGTAATTGTCACCGTGTATTCCCCCGGCTCCAGCGGCTTGGGCAGCTTCGCCGAGAGGGTCGTCTTCGTCGTGTCCACCCACGAGTGGGGAATCATGCCCGCGCCGCTCAGTCGCAGCATCACAGAGTTTGCGTCGAAGGCACCCAGCGTCGAGAGGTTCGCCCGCAGCACTGGGCGCGGGTCTTTGATCACCTCTCCATCGAGCGGCTGCGTGAGCAGCGCAGGCGTGGAGGGCGCGGAAGGGCTCACCGCCGGAGCCGTCGGCGCATCTACCGACTGTGCCCGGCCCGACCACGCAAAGACGGGATTGAAATCCTGCGGACGCTCATCCAGCCAGCTAAAGCGCGGCACGCGGTCCACCGGTCCCGCGAAAATCGCTCGCGACGCACCGAGGGTGAATCCCGCCTCGTAGCCCGCTTGTTTGATCAGCTCCAGCACCCGAGGCGACGTGTAGCCGAAGGGATACGCGTAAGTCGCGCACTTGATCCCCAGTCGCTGCTCCAGCGCTTGCTTTGGCACCACGATCTCCTGCTTTAGCCACTCGTCGAAAGCCTCCGGCGTCTTCCCCTGCATATCGCGCAGATTTGCGTGCGAATGGCTGTGGCAGCCGATCTCCACGCCTTCATCCCGCAACTGCGCGAGCTGCTCCCACGTGAGCGCCGTCCCCCGGCTGATGAAGTTTGTGTAAACGAAACACGTCCACGGATAGCCAAATTTCTTCAGGATCGGGCGGGCAATATCGAACGTGGAGCCGAACCCGTCATCAATCGTGATCATCGCGCTCTTCGCCGGGATCGTCTTTTCCCCACGCTTCCACGCGAGGAAGTCCTGCATGGAGATCACCGTGATTCCGCCGTCCTTGAGCTTCTGCATGTGCTCCTCAAACACCGCAGGCGCGATGTGCAGCGCAGGCGGGGCCTTCAGTTCCACGCGATGATAAAGCAGCACGGCCACCTGCGCATTCCGGTCCACCGTCACCGGCCCCGTGGGCACCGGTTCGACGACATTTCCCGCGTTTACCTTTGGCACGACGGGTGCCCCGAGCACCGGCGCAGGCTCTAGCTTCACATCGGGCCCCGGCGCAGCCAGCGCCTTGTCGTGCTTTTGCCAAAAAGCCAGTCGCTCCAGCGTTGCGGGCGACCACTTCTTCAGCCCGAAGAAAGCCGCACACAGCAGCAGTGCGGAAATGAGGAACTTTCGCAAAAACGGACGCTTTGGCTCTTGGTCGTGGTAATACATGATGACGCCGCGATAGAACCGGCATTCCCCAAAATGGCGAGCGGGAAAAAGCGCCGTTCGAGCGAGCTGCGGCAGTTTGAATTTGCGTAGCGGCGGCTGCCCGCTAGGTTCCGCGCCCTTTTATAAAATGAGCGCGAACTACAAAGACACACTGCTACTGCCCAAGACCGATTTCCCGATGAAGGCCGACCTCGTGAAACGCGAGCCCGAGCGCCTGGCGAAGTGGGAGGCCGCGGGGCTCTACCAGCAGATTCTCGACAGCCGCATCGGCGCACCGCTTTTCGTCCTGCACGACGGACCTCCGTTCGCAAATGGCGACGTCCACATGGGCACGGCGCTCAACAAGATCCTCAAGGACCTCATCGTAAAGAGCCGCTCGATGCTTGGCTTCCGCGCACCGTTCGTGCCGGGCTGGGACTGCCACGGTCTGCCCATCGAGTTCAAAGTGGTGAAAGAACAGCGCGGCCTAGAGCCCGCAGAAATCCGCCGTCGCGCCGAGGCGTTTGCGCGCAAGTATATCGAGATTCAGCGCGGGCAGTTTAAGCGGCTAGGCGTCTTCGGTTCGTGGGCCGATCCGTATCTCACGCTCGCGCCTTCGTACGAGGCGGACATCATCCGTGCGTTCGGCGGGTTCGTGGAAAAGGGGCTCGTGTATCAGTCGAAAAAGCCCGTGTACTGGAGCACGGGCGCACAGACGGCGCTGGCGGAGGCTGAGGTGGAATACGCGCAGAGAACGGACCCGGCGATCTTTGTGAGGCTCCGACTTACGCCGGAGTCCGAGGAGATTATCGGACAGGATGGCCCAACATACCTCATCATCTGGACAACGACACCTTGGACGCTACCCGCGAATGTTGCGGTCGCATTTAATCCGAACCTCAAATACCGGCTTAGTAGAGGCGCTGGAGCAAACTACCTCACTGCGGGTACTCCACATCTTCCGCCGGATATTTTCGACCCAATTCCAGGAGAACCAGGCTTGCGGATGTTGCTCGCGGTTCCAGCACAGGTGCTTTCTGAATTGAAATATCAGCACCCATTCCTCGAACGAACCGGGCCAATGATCCCCGCCGATTTTGTGACCGCTGAAACTGGCTCGGGACTTGTCCACATCGCCCCCGGCCACGGCAAGGACGACTACATCGCCGGACAAGCCAACGGCCTGCCCGTCCTCTCGCCCGTGGACGACTACGGCAAGCTCACCGAGGACTGCGGGATGCCGCAATGGGTCGGCAAGTATGTGTTCGACGCCAACGCCGAGATCGTCGCCTTCCTCCGCAAAAGCGGCGCGCTGCTCGCCGAGCAAAAATACACCCACGACTACCCCCACTGCTGGCGCAGCAAGACGCCCATCGTTTTCCGCGCGGTGGAGCAGTTCTTCATCAACGTGGACAAGATTCGCGCCGACGCGCTGGAGGCGATTGATAAGACGCAGTGGCTCCCGCATTGGGGCCGCAACCGCATCTTCGGCACCGTGGAATCGCGGCCCGACTGGTGCATCTCGCGGCAGCGCACTTGGGGCGTTCCTCTGCCTGTATTCTACGAAGCGAACGGGACTCCCATCGTTCGCGCTGACCTCGCGGCGCGCGTCGCGGACCTCGTCGAGAGCGGCGGGACGAATCTGTGGTTTGAAAAGGACGACGCATGGTGGGCCGCGCAACTCGGCTTGCCCGCCGACACTTCGCGCCGCAACGACACGCTCGACGTGTGGATCGACTCCGGCGTTTCCCATCGCGCAGTCACGTCGCGGCACCCGGAACTCAAGGCGTGCGGCGGTGTCGCCGACGTTTACCTCGAAGCGACCGATCAGCATCGCGGCTGGTTCCAGTCGTCGCTCATGACGAGCGTCGCCCTCACCGGACACGCGCCGTATAAGACCGTCATCACGCACGGCTTCGTCGTGGACAAAGACACCAAGCGCAAGATCAGCAAGAGCGAGCAGGGCGCTTACAAAAAGCCGATGGAAGCCGAGTATTTCGTCGGCAAATACGGCGCAGACATCGTGCGCCTGTGGGCCGCGAGCGTGGAATACACAAACGACGTTCCGTTTTCCGAAGACGGCTTCGCCCGCACCAGCGAGGCATACCGCAGCTTCCGCAACGTGCTCCGCATTTTGCTCGCGAACATCTCCGACTACGACGCTTCGCAAAGCGCCGAGCCGACCACCGTGGACCGCTGGATCCTCAGCAAACTGCAAACGGTCATCGCCACGTGCCGCACGGCGTATGATGCGTTCGACTTCCGCAAAGTCTTCGAGACCGTAAATCAATTCTGCACCGTCGATCTCAGCGCGCTCTACGTGGACATCACAAAAGACCGCATGTATTGCGACGCCGCTAACTCGCCACGCCGCCGCGCCACGCAAGCCGTCATGCACGCTTCGTTTGAAGCCGTCGCGAAACTCCTCGCGCCCATCCTCGCATACACCGCCGATGAAGCGTGGGAGTTCTCCGGCAAGACCACGAGCATCCACATCGAGAAGCTCCCCGAGGCAAACGCCGCCCTGCGCGACGAAGCTCTCGAAGCCAAAGTGGACGAGTGGCTCAAACTCCGCGCCGCCATTTACCAGCAAGCCATCGAGCCCGCACGCCAGGCGAAGACCGTCGCCAAATCGCTCGAAGCCGCAGTCGTGCTGGAGCTCCCCGACGCCGCGCCTTACACGCCCGCCGAGCACGCCGAGCTAGAGGAGTTCCTCATCATCAGCGAACTCACGCTCACCAGCGCGACGACACTCGGAGCCCGCGTCACAAAGAGCGCACAGCCCCAATGCCCCCGCTGCTGGCGGCACCAGCCGCTCACCGCACGCGAGGTCTGCGCCCGCTGCGACGAAGCGCTGCCTGCGTAGCCCGGCCCTACATCGAAGAGGAATATCCAGGGTTCATTTCACCCGCCCGTGCTCGATCTCCGGCGCGTCCGTATCGCTGCCGCCTTGCGCGAGATGTTCACGCGCCAGCTCGGCGAGCCGCGCGTAATCGCTGCGGATTTCACTCAGTTCTTCTTCCGACAGTTTTTCCAAATCGAGCAGCGCGACGTGTGCGCCGACGGTCGCGCGGATGAGTTCATCGAGCTTGATCTGAATCGCCTGCGTGTCCCGGTTCTGGCTGTTCTGGATGAGGAAAACCATGAGGAACGTGATGATCGTCGTGCTCGTATTAATGATCAGTTGCCACGTATCGCTGAAGTGGAAAATGGGGCCGGTGATGAGCCACAGCGCGATCAGCCCGGCGGCGATGGAGAAGGAAATCGGGCGGCCCGTCATCACGGAGCACCATTGCGCGAGTCGGGTAAATTTCGAGGACGGGTTTGGTTTGGCGTCTAAAATCATATTACCGCAATTACACCGCGTCCGCACGGGGAAGGAGAGGATATAAATAGAAACTATGCCCAGCCTCCGCTGGTCACAGTTCTCTCCCAACGTGAGCACGGAGCGCTGGTGCGTGGGTGTCGATGTGCGGCGTTGGGCTCTTTACATGCCCCTGACAATTTTTCGGATGCACCGTTCGCCACTTCCCATCATGGTCGGTGCGCCATGTCGTTCTTCTTCCATTCATGAAATTCGTCGGATTTGTATTCATCACGATTGCTGCGGCGTGCGGCTGGTTTGGCGCGACGATGGCGCATCGGACTACGACGGCTCCGGCTGGACGCAAGGTGTTGTTTTTTCAAAGCCCGATGCACCCGTGGGTGAAGTCCGACAAGCCGGGGCAATGCACGGTTTGCGGCATGGACCTCGTGCCGGTGTACGAGGGCGGCGCGAGCTTTGATTACGCGGGGAGCGACCTCGTGATGCTCCCGCAGGGCAGCCCGAATGTCGTGGGTGTGCAGACGGCGGAGGTGAAGAAGCAACCGCTCGTTCGCACGCTGCGCGTGGCGGGGATGATCGGCGAGGACGAGTCGCGCCACGGGGTCATCAGCGCGCCGGTGGAGGGTCGGCTCGACGGGCTGGCGATGAACCACGAGGGCCAGCAAGTGACGCGTCGCCAGCCGCTCGCCACGATGTTTAGCCGCACGCTGCTCGCCGCCGCCGAGGACTACAAAACCGCGCTGGCGCAGGGCGAGGCCGCAGCGGAACCGGCGAAGCGCCGACTGGAGCAGCACGGGCTGGTGTGGGAGCAGATTAAGACCATCCCGCAGCGGCAGCCGGACGACATTTACTTCGGCGTGCTCGCGCCGCTCACGGGGACGATCGTGAAGAGCTACGTCCACGAAGGGCAGGTTGTGAAGGAGGGCGAGCGGATGTTTGAAATCGCGGACTTCTCGCGGATGTGGTTCATGTTACCCGTGTCCGAGCAGGACCTGCCGCTGGTGAAAGTCGGGCAGCTTGTGAACGTCACAACGCCCAGTCTGCCGGGCGAGACGATGCGCGGACGCATCGCGGGAATCAGCCCGAACCTCAACGAAATGATGCGCGCAGCCGATGTGCGCGTCGTGTTGGAAAATCCGGAGCGCCGGCTGAAAAACAAATCATTTGCGCAAGGCACGGTGGAACTCGAAGCACCGGAGGTCGCGGCGATTCCGCGGAGCGCGGTGCTGTGGCCGGGGAATTCGCCGCGCGTATTTGTGGAAAAGGCGGAGGGCACGTACGAGCAGCGCGGCGTGAAGCTCGGCCGCGCGGGAGACTCGCTGTGGGAAGTGCTCGACGGGTTGCGCGAAGGCGAGCGGGTCGTGGTGCGCGGGAATATGCTCATCGACAGTCAGGCGCAACTCGACGCGATGGTCGCGCTGCCGACGTCTGAGATGAGCGTGGAGCTTGCCGCCTTTATGAAAGCCGTGGCGGTGCTGAGCGATGCGCTGGCAAACGACGACATCCACGCGGCGAACGAAGCGCTGGCGAAGATCCCGCCAGCTCCGGACGGCGTGGTAAAGACTCCGCCGCCCACGAAGAGCGACGACCTCAAGGCGATGCGCAAAGCGTTTCTGCCGTGGAGTCAGGAAGTCGCCGCGCTGGCGCTGACGATGAAGTCGCAGATGCCGGAACTGCGCGTGTTCCGGTGCTCGATGACGGACCAGCTTTGGCCCGGAGCGCCTGCGAATGCAGGGTGGATTCAGCTCGGCGGCGGCCTGCGAAATCCGTATTGGGGCGAGGAGATGCTGGAGTGTGGAATGGAAGTAAAACGATGATCGATGCGCTCATCACATGGTCGCTGAGGAACCGCTTCCTCGTCGTGTGCGCCACGCTTTTCCTCGTGGCGTTTGGCATCAAGGCGCTGCGCGAGACGCCCGTGGATGCGCTGCCAGACTTAAGCGAGAATCAGGTGATCGTCTTTGCCGACTGGATGGGCCGGAGCCCGCAGGAAGTGGAGGACCAAATCACCATGCCGCTCTCCGCGAGTCTGCAAGGGCTCGCGCAGGTGAAGAGCGTGCGGGCGACGAGCATGTTCGGCTTCTCGCTCATCAACGTGATTTTCGAAGACAGCGCGGACAAGGTCGCCGCGCGCCAGCGAATCTTCGAGCGGCTGAATCTCGCGAGCGACGCGCTGCCCGAGGGCGTGAGAGCGAAGCTCGGCCCGGATGCGACGGGGCTCGGCTGGGTGTATCAATACTACCTCGCAGTCGATCCCGCGGACGGGGACCGATACGACCTCGGCGAGCTGCGCTCCGTGCAGGATTCGTTTGTGCGCAACCAGCTCAACGCAGTCCCCGGCGTGGCGGAAGTGGGGAGCGTTGGCGGGTTTGTGCGGCAGTATCAGGTGGAGGTGGATTCGCAGAAAATGCGCGCAGCCGGCGTATCGCTCAACATGGTGATGATGGCCGTGAGCCAGTCGAATCTCAACGTCGGCGGAAAGAGCATCGAGGAGAACGGCATGGAGTTTATCGTGCGCGGAATCGGTGTGATTCGCAGCGCGGAGGATCTGGAGAAGATCGCGGTGATGGAAAACGTGCGCCTCAAAGACATCGCGCGAATCGAGCTTGGCGGCGATTTCCGGCGCGGCGCACTCGACATCGGCGGACACGAGATCGTCGGCGGCACCGTGGTGATGCGCACCGGCGAAAACGCCCGCGAAGTCATCGCCCGGGTGAAGGCAAAGGTCGCGCAGATTTCGGCCGCGCTTCCGCCGGGCGTGAGCATCAAGGCGTTCTACGACCGCAGTGAGCTCATCGACCGCACCATCGACACACTCAAAACCGCGCTCACCGAGGAACTCGTGCTCGTGACGCTCGCGCACATCATTTTCCTGTTTCACTTCCGCAGCATCTTCATCGTCATGCTCCCGCTGCCGGTGAGCATTTTGATCTCGTTCATCCTCATGCGTGAGTTCGGCTTCACGTCGAACATCATGAGCCTCTCCGGCATCGCCATTGCCATCGGCGTGCTCGTGGACGCTGCCATCGTCATCACGGAAAACGTCATCCGCCGCTGCGAGCAGGCTGGGAACACAAGCGCGGAAACCATTCTCGCTGCGGCGAAGCAAGTCGGCCGGCCCATCGTCTTCGCGATGGCGATCATCATTCTGGCATTCATCCCCGTCTTCGCGCTGAGCGGGATGGAGGGCAAAATGTTTCACCCGCTCGCATTCACAAAGACGTTCGCGATGCTCGGCTCCACACTGCTCGCCGTGACCATCGTGCCTGTCCTTTGCACCTGGCTCGTGCGCGGACCATTCCGCGCGGAAGACCGAAACATGGTGATGCGCGCGCTACTCAAACTCTACGATCCCGCGCTCGATTTCGCCCTGCGGCGCAAGAAGACGACCATCGCCTGCGCCGCAATTATCCTCGTTGGAGCGCTCGCGCTTGTTCCCTGGATGGGCTCGGAATTTATGCCGCCGCTCAACGAAGGCAGCCTGCTTTTCATGCCGAGCTTCACGCCCGCCACATCGCTCTCGGAAGTGAAGCGCGCGATGGCGTGGCAGGACCAGGTGTTTGCCAGTTTCCCCGAAGTGCGCAGCGCAGTCGGCAAGCTCGGACGCGCCGAAACAGCGACCGACCCCGCGCCCGTGGAGATGATCGAAACGACCATCATGCTAAAGCCCGAGAGCGAATGGCGCAGCGGCATGACGAAGCAAAAGCTCGTCGCCGAAATGATGGACGCGCTGCGAAAAGTTCCCGGCTCCATTCCCGGATTCCTCCAGCCCATCGAGGGCCGCGTGCTCATGATTTCCACCGGCATCCGCTCGCAGCTCGGTGTGAAGATTTTCGGCGACGACCTCGGCAAACTCCAGCAGGCCGCGTTCGACGCGCAGCGGATTATCCAAAGCGTGAACGGCGCGACGGGCGTCACTCCGAGCCGCATTCAGGGCAAACCGTACGTCGAGATTTCGCTGAACCGCGACGCCATCGCACGAGTCGGTATGAGGGCGCGGGATGTCCTCGAAACAGTCGAAGCAGGGCTAGGCGGAACGACCGTCACCACTGCGCTCGAAGGTCGCCAGCGCGTTCCGGTTTCCGTGCGCTTGCAACGAAGCGAGCGCGAAGATTTGACCCGGCTGAAAGACGTCCTCGTCACCACGCCATCGAAACAAGTCATCCCGCTCGGCCAGCTCGCGAGCATCAACCGGGTCGAAGGTCCCAACGAAATCTCCAGCGAAAACGGCCAGCTCCGCGGATACGTGCAGGCAAACGTGAGCGGGCGCGACCTCGGCGGATTTGTCGAGGAAGTGAAATCGCGCCTGCAACTAGAACTCGCGCCAAAGCTCGCCGCGCAAGGCATGACGCTCGACTACAGCGGCGAGTACGAAAACCAGCTCCACGCCGCGCGCACGCTGAAGTTCATCGTTCCGACCGTCCTCTTCATCATCTTCGCACTGCTCTTCCAATTGTACGGAAAAGCCCGCGAAGCCGCGCACGTCCTGCTCGCGATTCCCTTCGCTCTCAGCGGCGGTGTGTTTCTGCAATACGCGCTCGGTTGGAATTTCAGCGTCGCCGTGTGGGTCGGCTACATCGCGCTTTTCGGCACCGCCGTGCAGACAAGTGTCGTCATGGTCGTGTATCTCGACGAAGCCGTTCAGCGCCTCGGCAGCACCTACACGCGTGACGAACTCATCGCCGCCGTGAAAGAAGGAGCCCGCCTCCGCCTCCGGCCAAAAGTGATGACCGTCGCGACGATCATCGCCAGCCTGCTCCCCATCATGTGGAGCCAACGCACCGGCTCGGAAGTGATGCAACCCCTCGCCACACCCATCCTCGGCGGAATGCTGAGCAGCTTGATCCACATCCTGATCGTCACGCCGGTCATTTTCCTGTGGATTCGGGGCAGCGAGATTGAGCGGTCTGCGTGAGGACGGTTGCATCGCGGTGGGGTTTGCGAGTATCCGCGCTGGATGCAACGTCTCATCATCGCAGCCCTCGCACTTTATCTCGTCAACGCGCAAGCCGCCAACGTGAGTAACTTCGCCGGGACCGGCATGAAGGGCTTTTCCGGCGATGGTGGACCTGCGGAGAAGGCGCAGCTCAACAACGTGTTTGCCATCGCTCGCGGGCCGGACGGCGCGCTCTACGTATGCGATGTGGACAACCACCGCATTCGCAAAATCGCGCTCGACGGCACCATCTCGACCTTCGCAGGAAACGGCCAGCGCGGCTATAGCGGCGACGGTGGGCCCGCCACGCAAGCCGCGCTGAATGAGCCCTACGAGCTGGCGTGGGACCGCGCTGGGAACTTGTTTTTCGTCGAACGCCTGAACCACCTCGTGCGCCGCGTGGACGCGAAGACGGGCGTGATCTCCACCGTCGCTGGAAATGGCAAACCTGGCTTCGCAGGCGACGGCGGCCCGGCGAAAGACGCGCAGTTTAGCCAGCCGCACAGCCTCGCCTTCGACGAAGCGGGAGACCTCTTTATCTGCGACATCATCAATCATCGCATCCGCAAACTCGCGATGCAGAGCGGCACCATCGCCACATGGTCCGGCACGGGAGAAAAGACCACCGCGCCCGACGGTTCGCCCATCACCGGCTCCGCGCTGAACGGCCCGCGAGCCCTCGCATTTGCTCGCGATGGCAAATGCTACGTGGCCCTCCGCGAAGGCAACGCCCTGCTCCTCCTCGACCCCAAAGCGAACACCCTCAAGCGCGTCGCGGGCACGGGGAAATCCGGCTTTACCGGCAATGGCGGCCCTGCTCTCGACGCCAAACTCGCCGGGCCGAAATGCGTGAGCCTCGACGCCGTCGGCAACGTTTATCTCGCCGATACGGAATCCCACTCCATCCGCTTCCTCGATGTGAAAAAAGGCACCGTCGAATTTCTCGTCGGTAACGGCACCAAAGGCGACGGCCCCGACGGCGACCCTCCTACCTGCACACTCGCCCGCCCCCATGGCGTCTTCGTCGATCGCGACGGCAGCATCTTCATCGGCGACAGCGAGAACCATCGCGTGCGGGTGTGGAGGAAGTGATGGGATGAACATTCCATTTGATAACACCTATGCGCGGCTGCCGGAGCGGTTCTTCGCTAAGCGAGCGCCAGCGCGGGTTCCCGCGCCGAAGCTCATCCGGGTGAACACGGCGCTGGCTATGCGACTAGGGCTCGATGCGGCTTGGTTGCAGACGCCGGAGGGAGTAGGGATGCTCTCGGGGAATTGCGTCCCGGCGGGCGCGGAGCCGATTGCGCAAGCGTACGCTGGGCATCAGTTCGGAGGCTGGGTGCCGCAGCTTGGCGATGGGCGTGCGATCTTGCTCGGCGAGGTCATCGGCGTCGATGGGGCGCGGCGCGATATTCAGCTCAAGGGCTCGGGTCGGACGCCGTTTTCGCGGGGCGGCGATGGGAAGGCAGCGCTCGGTCCGGTGCTGCGCGAATACCTCGTGAGCGAGGCGATGTTCGCGCTCGGAGTGCCTGCGACTCGTGCGTTGGCTGCGGTTAGCACGGGCGAGCTCGTGTCGCGAGAGACGTCACTTCCCGGTGCGGTGTTCACCCGTGTGGCGGCCAGCCATATTCGCGTGGGCACTTTTCAATTCTTCGCGGCGCGCAACGATGTCGATGCCCTCCGCTTGCTCGCGGACTACGCCATCGCGCGCCATTATCCGGAGGCCGCCGGGGCGGTAAATCCCGGCCTCGCGCTGCTGCAATCCGTTATTGCCGCACAGGCTGACCTCATCGCGCGCTGGCTCCCGCTGGGCTTTATCCACGGCGTGATGAATACGGACAACGTCGCCATTTCCGGTGAGACGATCGACTTCGGGCCGTGTGCGTTTATGGACGGCTTTCACCCGGAGTGCGTCTTCAGCGCGATTGACCGGAACGCTCGGTATGCTTGGGGGAATCAGCCGTCTATCTGCCAGTGGAATCTCACGCGCTTCGCCGAGACGTTGCTGCCGCTGTTGGCGGATTCGCAGGACGAAGCGCGCTCGCTCGCTGAGGCTGCGCTCGACGGATTTGGCGAACGCTTTCACGCCCGCTATCTCGCAGGCTTTCGCGCCAAGCTGGGGCTTTCGGAAGGAGCCGATGCCAGCGGCGCTTTTGTAAAAGACACGCTCGCCGTGCTTGCCGAGCACGAGGTGGATTTCACCCTTTTCTTCCGCCACCTCACGCGCGTCGCGGCGGGGGAAAGCCCTGATGCGCTCGTCGGGTTATTTCCCAGCCGCGAGTCTTGCGAGGCTTGGCTGGCCGGGTGGCGCAGCGTCGCCGAGCCCGCCGTGCACCTCGCCGAGATGCGCGCGGCAAATCCAATCCGCATTCCGCGCAATCACCGCATCGAGGAAGCGATCCAGCACGCCTACTCGGGTGACTTCGCGCCCTTTCACCGCTTGGCGGAAGCTCTCGCGCATCCCTACGCTGAGTGCGCGGAGACGAGCGACCTTGAGCTTGCGCCGCTCCCGCACGAGGTCGTCCATCAGACATTCTGCGGGACGTAATGGTCGCGGACCTATTTCCGAGAAGCGCGCCCTTCGCGCCGCTTCGTCACTTGCCGACCGCGGCGACGACCTTCTGCGCGGCATCGTCGAGCGTGTCGCCGGTGATGAGGGCGAGGCCGCTGCTGGCCAGCGTGGCTTTGCCTTCGGCGACGTTGTTGCCTTCCAGGCGGACGACGAGCGGGATGGTGATGCTGACTTCTTTCGCCGCCGCGACAATGCCGGTGGCGATGACGTTGCAGTCCATGATTCCGCCGAAGATGTTCACGAGGATGCCCTTCACGTTTGGATCGCTGAGGATGATTTTGAACGCCGCCGTGACTTGGTCTTTCGAGGCTCCGCCGCCGACATCGAGGAAGTTCGCGGGGCTGCCGCCGTAGTGCTGGATGATGTCCATCGTGGCCATTGCGAGGCCCGCGCCGTTGACGAGGCAGGCGATGTTTCCGTCGAGGCCGATGTAGTTGAGGTTGAACTCGCTGGCGGCGACTTCGCGGGGGTCTTCCTCCGTTTTGTCGCGCATGGCGACGACTTCGGGCTGCCGGTAGAGGGCGTTGTCGTCGAAGTTAAATTTCGCATCGAGTGCCATGAGGCGTCCGTCTTTAGTGACGACGAGCGGGTTCACTTCCACCATCGAGCAATCAGCGCGGAGGAAGAGTGTGAAGAGGTTGCCAAAGAGCTTCACCGCTTGGTTCATCAGCGCGCCGCGCAGGCCGAGTGCCGCGGCGAGGTTGCGGCTCTGGTAGCTTTGCAAACCGAGCGCGGGATTGACGTGGACGCGGTCAATTTTCTCCGGCGTGTGCTCGGCGACTTCCTCGATGTTCACGCCGCCTTCCGTGCTGGCGATGATGGTGAAGCCGCTCGTCGCGCGGTCGTGCAGGATGGCGAAGTAAAGCTCCCGTGCGATCTCCACGGCTTCGCCGACGAACACTTTGCCCACCAGCTTCCCCTCTGCGCCGGTCTGATGCGTCACGAGCACTTGCCCGAGCATCTTGCCTGCGATGTCGCGCGCTTCCACAGGCGAGGAGCACACATGCACGCCGCCTTTGAATCCGTTCTTAAAGGTCCCTTTTCCACGCCCGCCGGCGTGAATCTGCGCCTTCACGATCAGCTCCTTTGTCCCCAGTTTCGTGGCGATAGTCTCCGCTTCCTCTGCTGTGCTCGCGACGCTGCCGGGCTGAGTGGCGACGCCATATTTTCCGAAAAGTTCACGCGCTTGGTATTCGTGGATGTTCATAAAGTGCGCGCTGGGTAGCGGGCGGCGCGGGAGAATGCAAGGAGAGCGATTGCTTGCACCCGGCCTGACGTGCCCACACACTCCCTCTCATGCCTGACGAAGAAATACTCAATACCCATCAGAAAGCTCTCCGCGTAAACCTCGACCGCCGCTGGTATGGCAGCTTCGCGGAAATCGGCGCGGGCCAAGAAGTCGTCCGCTGGTTCTTCCGCGTCGGCGGGGCGAGCGGCACCGTCGCGAAGAGCATGAGCGCTTACGACATGGCCGTGAGCGATGCCATTTACGGCACCGCCGAGCGTTACGTCTCCCGCCCTCGCCTCCAGGCCATGCTCGACCACGAGTATGCCCTCAACATCGAGCGCCTCTCCGCCATGCGCGGCGATACCACTTCCTTCTTCGCGTTTGCCGACACCGTCGCCACTCGCAACTTCCAAGGCACGAACGAATGTCACGGCTGGCTCGGCGTCAAATTCCAAGCCCAGCCCCACGATAAAGCCAGCCAAGTCCTCGTCCACATCCGCCTCCTCGACCAAGACGCCGCGGCCCAGCAAGAGGCGCTCGGCATCGTCGGCGTGAACCTTTGCCACGGCTGCTTCTTCAAACACCACGAACCCGAGAAGCTTGTCGAGAGCCTCCTCGACGGTCTCACCGTCGGGCGCATCGAGATCGATCTCATCGAGTTTAGCGGCATTGAGTTTCGCAACGTGGACAACCGCCTCATGGCGCTCAAGCTCGTCCAAGTCGGCCTCAGTGGCGCCGCCATGTTCGGCCCCGATGGGACCGTCCTTCAGCCGAGCGAAGTCTTTTATAAAAAGGCCGTCCTCGTCGAGCGCGGCAGCTTCCGTCCCGTCACCCACGTCAATGTGGACATGATGCGTTGCGCCCGCGAAAAATTCGCCGCAGACCCCGCCGTCATCGGCAAGGACATCCTCCAAGTCATGGAACTCACCATGAGCAACCTCCTCCAAACCGGAGCCATGGACCGCCGCGATTTCCTCGCCCGCGCCGACGTCCTCGCTTCCTGCGGCACCACCGTCATCATCACCGACTTCAGCGAATTTCACCGCCTCGGTGCCTACCTCAGCCGCATGACGAAAGAGCGCATCGGCCTCGTCCTCGGCGTCCCCACGCTCACCGAAATCTTCCAGGAAAAATACTACACCTCTCTTCCTGGTGGCATCTTGGAAAGCTTCGGGCGACTTTTCAAAAACGCGCTCCGCCTCTACGTCTATCCGCTCCAAGACCCCGTCACCGGCTACCTCTCCACCGTCGAGACCCTCCAAGTCCCTGCCGAAGTCCAGGACCTCTATCAATACCTCCGCCAGCGCGGCAGCTTCGTCGGACTCGACAACTACCGCCCTGAATACCTCTCCATCCTCAGTCGGGAAGTCATGGCCCTCATTGCCAAAGGCGATCCTGCATGGGAAAGTATGGTTCCCGAAGCCGTCGCTGTGATTGTTAAAGCGCGCAGGTATTTCGGCTACAAGGGGTAGTAGCATGAACATCACACATCGACTCCGCCGACTCCGCGCTACGCCGCAGCTCCGTGCCCTTGTGCGCGAAACAGCGGTGACCGTGGACGACCTTATTTTGCCGCTCTTTGTCTCCGAGAAAATCACCGGACGTGTCGCTGTTGCGAGTATGCCCGGTGTATTCCAACTCGATATAGATGAACTCATCTTCGATGCCCGGGCGGCCCACGCAGCGGGCGTTCGCGCGGTGTTGCTGTTTGGGATTCCCGCGCAAAAAGATGAGCATGCGACACAGGCCTACGCGGAAAACGGAGTCACCCAACGCGCCATCCGGCGGCTGAAGTCGGAGCTGCCCGCGCTCATCGTCATCACCGACGTGTGCCTTTGCGAATACATGAGCCACGGGCACTGCGGCATCACCGAGTTTCACGACGGCGTCCCTCATGTTCACAACGATCCAAGCGTAGAACTGCTTGCGGCCACTGCCGTTTCACACGCCCGCGCAGGGGCCGATATCGTAGCTCCGAGCGACATGATGGATGGCCGAATCGGAGCGATGCGCACCGCTCTGGATGAAGCGGGATTTGCGAACACCGCCATCATGAGCTACGCGGCGAAATTCGCCTCCGCATTCTACGGCCCCTTTCGCGATGCCGCCGAGAGCGCGCCCATGTCTGGCGACCGTCGCACTTATCAAATGGACGCCGCCAACGCGGGCGAGGCGCTGCGGGAAGTCGAGCGCGACATCGCGGAAGGAGCCGACATCGTGATGGTGAAGCCCGGGCTGCCCTACCTCGACCTCGTCTGGCGGGTAAAGGAGCGGTTCGGCGTCCCCACCGCTGTCTATAATGTGAGTGGCGAATACGCCATGCTCAAAGCCGCAGCGGAGCGCGGCTGGCTCGACGAACGGAACTGCGTGCTCGAGCAAATGCTCGCGTTCAAACGCGCCGGGGCCGACCTCATCATCACCTATTGGGCGCGGCAGGTGGCGGAGTGGCTGCGGTAGCGTCCGCCCACCGATCGAAAAGCCTCAGTCTCGGAAGTTCCCAAACGCCAGCCCGACCTCGAAATTCTTGCTCCGGCAGAAAGCGATCACCGCTTGCAGATCATCGCGATTTTTCCCCGTCACTCGAATCTGTCGCTCTTGCAGCGTGCTCTGCACTTTCAAGCCTTTATCCTTAATCGCTCGCACGATCTCTTTCGCCTTTTCGCCATCGAGCCCCTGCTTGATCAGCAGTTCCTGCGTCGCGTGGCCAAGCGGCGAGATTGTCGCGTCTTTCGACTCCACATTGCGCAGGTCCACGCCGCGCTTGCTCAGTTTTCCGATGACGATGTCGTGGACTCCGCGCACGCGGCTTGCATCTTCCGCCGTGAGTTTGATTTTCGACTCCTTCGCATCCAGTTCGATGCGAGCGGTGCTGCCTTTGAAATCAAACCGCGTCGCGAGTTCTTTCACGGCTTGGTTGATGGCGTTGTCGAGTTCTTGTTTGTCCACTTCGGAAGTGATGTCGAACGATGGCATAAAAATTAAGCGAGCAGAGCCTTCACGACCTTCGATGCTTCGACGCCCGTGAGCTTCGCGTCGAGCCCCTGGAACTTGTAGGAGAGTCGGTCGTGGTCGATGCCTAGGCAGTGCAGAAGCGTGGCGTTAAGGTCGTTAATGTGGACGGGGTTTTCCACGACGTTGTAGCTGAAGTCGTCCGTCTCGCCGTAAGTCTGCCCGCCTTTGATTCCCCCGCCTGCCAGCCACATGCAGAAGTTGCGTGGGTGATGGTCGCGCCCGTAATCGTTCTTCGTCAGCGTGCCTTGCGAATAGACCGTGCGACCAAATTCCCCGCCCCACACGACGAGCGTGTCGTCGAGCAAGCCGCGCTGTTTCAAGTCCGTGACGAGAGCCGCGCTGCCTTGGTCCGTATCCTTGCACTGGCCGCTGAGTTGCGCGGGCAGGGAGCCATGTTGATCCCACCCGCGATGGAACATCTGCACCACCCGCACGCCGCGCTCCACGAGTCGCCGCGCCAGCAAGCAGCTATGCGCGAAAGAGCCCGGCTCCTTGGCTTTCGGGCCATAGAGGTCCATCACGCTCTGCGGCTCATTGCTGATGTCTACCAGCTCCGGCACGCTCGTCTGCATCCGAAACGCCATCTCGTATTGCGCGATGCGCGTGGCCGTCTCCGGGTCGCCGAGGCGGGTGAGATTGCGTTGGTTGAGCTGGTTCACCGCATCGAGCATCGCGCGCCGGTCGCTGCCGCTCACGCCATCGGGATTCGGCAGATAGAGCACCGGATCGCCCGCGCCGCGAAAGGCGACGCCGCTGTGCTTTGTTGGCAGGAAACCGCTCGACCACATCCGCGTGAAGAGCGCCTGCCCGTTGCTGCCCTCCGGCCATTTCGGGGTGAAAACGACGAACGCCGGAAGGTCGTTATTTTCACTGCCGAGACCGTAAGCGAGCCACGAGCCGATGCTGGCGTAGCCCGGCACTTCGCGGCCCGTCATCACGAACGTGCAGGCCGGGTCGTGGTTGATGGCGTTTGTATTCACCGTCTTGACCACCGCGATGTCGTCCACGATTTTCGACGTGTAAGGAAGTAGGTCGGTATTCACCCAAGTTCCCGCTTTTCCCATACGCTCGAATTTGAACTTCGACGGCGCGACTGGGAACCGCGATTGCCCGCTCGTCATCGTGGAAAGCCGCTGCCCGCCTTGGATGCTGGGCGGGATGTCCTTATCAAAAAACTCCCCGAGCTTCGGCTTGTAGTCCCACGTATCGAGCTGCGACGGCCCACCGTTCATGTGCATGTAGATGATGGATTTTGCCTTTGGCTTAAAGTGCGGCAGCCCCGGCAATGGCGGATGAACGCGTCCGCTAGTCGCCGCTGCTTGCGCCGTATTTTGCAGCATCATCGCCAGTGCAGCCCCGCCGAGGCGAAGGCCGACATCGCCGAAAAACTGACGTCGAGTGAGGTCGCGGTGGTATTCGAGAAGTGGATTCATGGCTTAGTTTCTGGAGACGGTTTCATCGAGGTTGAGCAGGGTGCTGGCGACTAGCGTGTGAGCGGCGAGCTGGGCCGGGTCTAGCGTGGGTGGCGCTTTGGATTCGCCGATGGCGATGAGCTTTTTCGCCGCTTCGGCGTCTTGCTGGTAGCGGATGAGGTGGGCGGCGAGTTGCTGCTGGAGCGTAGCCATTTCCTCCGGTTCGGGGCGGCGGGCGAGGATGGTGCGGAAGGCGAAGGTGATGCGGGCGGTGGGCTCGGTGCCGCCTTCGGTGAGCATCCGCTGCGCGAGGACGCGGGCAGCCTCGACGTGCTGCGTGTCGTTCATGAGTTGCAGGGCTTGCATGGGCGTGTTGCTGCGCTCGCGGACGGTGCAGCTTTGCTCGCGGTTGGGCGCGTCGAAATTGGACATGAAGGGCGGCGGCGCGGTGCGCTTGAAGAATGCGTAGATGCTGCGGCGGTAGAGGGCGTCGCCTTTATCCTGCGTGTAGTTGCGCGTGTTCGAGCCTGCGAAGCCGACGGGCTCCCAGATGTTCGCGGGCTGGTAGCTCTTCGCGCCGACGCCTCCCATTTTCAAATTGATGAGCCCGGCGACGGCGAGGACGTTGTCGCGGACTTGCTCGGCATCAAGCCGGAAGCGCGGGCCTCGTGCGAGGAGGAGGTTCTCCGGGTCGCGGGTGACGAGGTCTTGCGAGACGCGCGACGATTGCCGGAAGGCGGCGGACGTGACCATTTGCCGCACAAGCGCCTTTACGTCCCAGCCGCCGTCGCGGAAGGAAACGGCGAGCCAGTCGAGCAGCGTGGGGTGAGTCGGCGGGAGTCCTTGCGAGCCGAAATCGCCGAGGGACTTCACCAAGCCGACGCCGAAGAACTGGTGCCAGAAGCGGTTCACCGTGACGCGGGCGGTGAGCGGGTGCTCGGGCGAGACGAGCCATTTTGCAAGGTCGAGCCGCGTGGCGCGCTCGGCGGCTTTTGCGAGCGGCGGGAGGAATGCGGGCGTCGCCGGGATGACTTTGTCGCCCGGTTTGTCGTAAGCTCCGCGCATCATCACGAAGCTGTCGCGCGGCTTATCGAGGTCTTTGAAGATGAACGTGCTCGGGACGATTTTATCGAGATCGTCCTGCTCCTTCTTCGCGGTGGCGACTGCGGCGGCAACGGGACCGAGGGCGGCTTTCGTGTCGGAGCAAATCGTCGCCAGATAGAAGTCGCGCGCCTTCTTTTCATCGGCTGCGGCGGGCTTTTTGTCCGGGCCCGCCTTCACGATTTTGATGACCTCTGCCGAAGCGCCAGCCACGTCTTTCCCGGTGTTCGCTTTCCACCACGCGAGGAAAGAGCGGCTCGGGTCCGTGGCGGGATCGCTCTTCCCGGCGACGCCGATTTTGTCCCAGAAGACCAAGCCGCCAAACTGCGTGAGCGCGAAACCTGAAAGCTGGTCGCCTGTTTTGATGCCGAGCTTCTCCGCCGGGAACTCCAGCCGGACCCACTTGCCCTTCTCCGGCAGCGGGCCGGCGTTCACGCGCTCGTTCGTGTTCACGGTGCCAAACTCAATCGCCGCGTAGTCGCCCCACACCGCGCGATGGTTCCAGCCGCCGTTGTTGTGAAACTGCAGCATGACGGACTTCGGCGGATTCGCCGGATCGAGGAAGACGTGGGCGAAGAACACCGCGTCTTGCGGGATCGCCAGCGGTGCAGCACCGCCGTTGTAGAAGTCCTGAACCATGCCATCGCCGGACCGCTTGATTGAGATTTTCCCGCTGAAAACCTGCGCGCCATTTTCCACCGTGCGCAGCTTCAGCGGATGCCCGGAGGACATTACATTTGCGCCAGCGGGGAAGGCGTCGTCGAACCACACATTCTCCGCCTGCGCGACCGGCGGGCGGGGCTCGGCCTTCGCCGGATCGTTGTACACGAGCACGGACGCTGCAGCCTCCAGCGCCTTCTCTGTCTCGGTAATCTTCCCCGTCGCAGCCGCGAGTTTTGCGTCCGTCTCGGGGGTGGTGATTTTCATCACGGGCTTCGTCAGCAGTGCGTTGCCGTCCATCGCCGGGTCGGCTGAGGAGTGGAAAAATGCGTAGAGCGAGTAGAACTCTTTTTGCGAAAGCGGGTCGAACTTGTGGTCGTGGCACTGCGCGCAGCCTGCCGTGAGGCCCATCCAAGTCTGCGCCGTCGTCGCAGCGCGCTCCACGGCGTAGCGGAAGGTGTATTCCGCATCAATGGAGCCGCCCTCGCTGGTCGTCGCCGTGCAGCGATTGAAGCCCGTGGCGATGAGCTGTTTCATCGTCGGATTTGGAAGTTGGTCGCCTGCAAGCTGCTCGATGGTGAACTGGTCGAACCGTTGGTTTTCATTAAACGAACCCACCACCCAATCCCGGTAAGCCCACATCTGCCGTTCGTTGTCGAGATGCAGCCCGTGGGTGTCGGCGTAGCGCGCGACATCCAGCCAATGGCGCGCCATTTCCTCGCCGTAGCGCGGCGACGCGAGGTAGCGATCCACGAGCTTCTCGTAAGCGTCTGGCGCGCTATCCGCGAGAAAGGCGTCCACCTCCGCGACGCTTGGCGGCAGGCCGGTCAAAGCGAACGCTGCCCGGCGAGCGAGCGTCTCCTTGTCCGCCTGCGGGGCCATCGTCAGACCCTCGCGCTTCAGCCGCTCTTGGATGAAAGTATCGATGGAATTTGCAGCCGCCGATTTAAGCGGAGCCTCAAACGACCAGTGCTTTTGGTAAGCCGCGCCCTGCTCAATCCAGCGCTTGATGGTCGCGCGCTCCTCGTCGTTAAGGGTCTTGTTCGACTTCGGCGGCGGCATCATTTCGTCCGCGTCTTTGCTCAAGATGCGTTTCCAGGCCTCGCTTTCCATCAGCTTTCCCGGCACGATGGCCTTGGCTCCGTCGTGGTCCGCAAACGCGCCCTCCGGCGTATCCAGCCGCAGTTCGGCTTTGCGATGCTTCGCATCGAGCCCGTGGCACGAAAAGCATTTGTCCGACAGGATGGGCCGGATGTGCTGATTAAAGACTACCTTCTCCGGCACCGCAGCCGGCACGGCGGATACTGTGGAAAGGAAAAGCCCGATGGATGCGATCATCTTCATTGTGATGTGTGGGTATCCGTTAAGAGGGAAAACGATAGTGAAAAAGCGGGCAGACCCGCAGCTACTCTACAGCGCAGGTCGCTCTTTGTGCCAGCCGGTGGATTGTTCGTAGGCGTGGGCGATTTGCAGCAATCGCGCCTCTTTCCACGGCTGACCGATGAGCTGCACCCCGATGGGTAGCCGCACACCGTCCGTCGTCGCGAATCCGCACGGCAGACTCACGCCGCATGTCCCGGCGAGGTTGCACGCGATGGTGAAGATGTCGGCGAGATACATTTTCATCGGGTCGTCTGAGCGGTCACCGGCCTTGAACGCGGGCTCGGGCGACGTGGGGCAGATGATGGCGTCCACTTGCTCGAACGCCTTGGTGAAGTCCTGCCGGATGAGCGTCCGCACCTTCTGGGCGCGGAGGTAGTAAGCGTCGTAGTAGCCGCTGGAGAGGACGTATGTGCCGAGGATGATGCGGCGTTTTACCTCCGGGCCGAAGCCTTCTGCGCGGCTGCGCGCATACATTTCGAGGAGGTTCTCGGTCTGCGCGCGGTGTCCGTAGCGCACGCCGTCGAAGCGGGCCAAATTTGCCGAAGCCTCTGCCGTTGCGATGACGTAGTAGACGCTCACAGCGTGCTCGGTATGCGGCAGTGAAACCTCGACGATTTCCGCGCCGAGCGACTCGTAGTGTTTACACGCGGCCCGCACGGCGGCGTCCACCTGCGGGTCTATTCCGCTGATGAAATACTCGCGCGGCATCCCGAGCTTCACGCCTTTCAAATCTTGGCCCAGCAGCGCCGTCGCGTCTTCCACCGGCACGTCGAGGCTTGTGGAATCCATCGTATCGCGCCCGGCGATGACGTTCGTCAGCAGTCCCGCATCGCGCACCGTTTTGGTAAAAGGCCCGATTTGATCCAGCGACGACGCGAAAGCGATGAGCCCAAAGCGCGACACGCGCCCGTAGGTCGGTTTCAGCCCCACGCAGCCGCAGAGCGCGGCGGGCTGGCGGATGCTGCCGCCGGTGTCCGAGCCGAGCGCCGCGAACGCTTCATCCGCCGCGACGACTGCCGCCGAGCCGCCCGAGGAGCCGCCGGGAACGCGGGAGAAATCCCACGGATTCATCGTGCGCCCGAAGGCCGAGTTTTCCGTCGAGCTGCCCATCGCAAACTCATCCAGATTGCACCGCCCAAACGGGATCGCGCCCGCCGCCCGCAGCTTCGAGATGACCGTCGCATCGTAGGTGGAAGTGTAGCCGAGCAAGATCTTCGACGCCGCAGTGCAAGGCTCGCCCTTCACATTGATCACGTCTTTGATCGCAATCGGCACACCGCCCAGCGGCAGCGAAATGTCCGCCTTTTCCGCCAGCGCCCGAGCCGTGGCGAAATCGCGCGACAGATACCCGTGAATGCGACCGTCCAGCGCCGCGATGCGGGCCTCCAGCGCATCAATCGCCTCGACGGGAGACGCTGCGCCTGAGCGGAATTGCGCTTGGAGTTCCGCGATAGAAAGAGAAGTGAGCGACATAAGTTATTCGATGACTTTTGGGACGACGATGAGCCCATTTGCGGAGCGCGGCGCATTCGAGAGCACCGTCTCCTGGGAGAAAAACGGGCGCGATTCATCGGCGCGAAAAACGTTCGTCACCGCATTCGCATGAGCCGTCGCCGCGACCGCCGAGACATCCACCTTGCGGAGCTGCTCGACGTGGGAAAGCACCTGCCCGAGCTGGCTCTGAAATTTCTCGATTTCAGCATCGGTCAAATCAAGCCGCGCAAGCTGCGCGGTGTAGCGGACATTAAATTGGTCATCCATAGCGGGCGCGGAATGGAGCGGAAAGCCGGGGCGGGGGGAAGCGCGATGTGCGACGAAGACGCGGTATCGCTCATGGCTTGGAAACTACGGAACTCCCGCCTAGCGTCCGCGCATGAGACAAAACACGACGAGGGAATTGATTGAGTGCTTCATGCGCGAGCTTGGCTCGGTGGTGAGGTCGGACGGCTGTGTTTACTTCACCGGCGGTGTCTCCGCAGTCCTTCTCGGCTGGCGGGAGATGACGCTTGATGTGGACGTGAAGGCAGACCCCGAGCCGCTGGGTTTTTTCGAGGGTTTGCCGAAACTGAAGGAGCAACTCGACATCAACATCGAACTCGCTTCGCCGGACCTGTTCGTCCCGCCGCTGCCGGGATGGCGCGAGCGCTCGCTCTTCATCGCCACGCACGGGCGGCTGGCTTTTTACCACTACGACTTCTACGGGCAGGCGCTGGCGAAAATCGAGAGGGCGCATCCGCGAGATCGGCTTGATGTTCGCTCAATGATTGAAGCCGGGCTCGTGCAGCCAGACCGCCTCGCCGCACTCGTCGCGGAAGTGCAGGGAGAAATGCTCCGGTATCCCGCCATTGATGCAGCAGCGCTCACCGAGAGCGTCAGAACGATTGCGCAGGAAGGGCGCTGGGCGTAAAGGCAACGGAAAACCATGATCCACGACATCACCACACTGTTCGAGAACCTACCCGGCGCGGATTTGATGATCGCGGGGCTCGATGATGTCGCCGCCGGGCGTGAGACGGTGGCGGGCGAGTTGGTGAAAATCGGCAGTCCCCGCTTACGAGAGAGCGGAGTGAATGTGGACGTTTCGCCCGAGGCTGCGCTGGATGCCGACCGGCAGCTCTACCGCCTCCTCAGTGCTTCGCATGGGCTAGCGGCGCACTCGCAATACAACGCGCTCGTCCGGCAACTCGTGAGCTTCGAGCGGGCGCTGGCGCAGCGCATTGCGCGTGAGCGTCGGCTTTCACCGGGCTAATATCACGGCAGCTCCGGCTGCATCTTCTGGCGCTGGCGGCAGATGGGGCAGTTATCGTTGGGCGTGGTGTGGAGGAGTTGATTGAGGTCGG
This sequence comes from Chthoniobacteraceae bacterium, assembly GCA_947471505.1. Lineage (GTDB taxonomy): Bacteria > Verrucomicrobiota > Verrucomicrobiia > Chthoniobacterales > Chthoniobacteraceae > SXWH01. The sequence goes on from CANIWM010000021.1 coordinate 45,956, forward strand.
GCGGGAGTCCTGGGTCACCGGTCAACGCGTTGTCCACGGACATTTTGTAGAGCGCCATCGCTTTTCCTCGCGCCCACGGGTTGCGGAGGGCGAGGCGTTTCAGTGCTTCGTCCGCGAGAAGTGCGGGGGCCTTTGCGGGGTTTGAGATTTGGACCAATGCGAGGGCGTCCACGGCTTGTGCGACTTCGGCGGGGGAGATGGGCTGCTTGGGGCGCGTGGCATCCAGCCATTGCGTCCATGCTTCCCAGCCCATGTCTTCCATGACGATGAAGATGGCGAGCTGCGCGGTGGGGCGGGGGAGGTCGTTCTGCTTTGCAAAGAGCGGGAGCAGCGGGGCCAGCTTCGGCTCGGCATCGGGGGAAAGGTGCAGCGTGCGCTGAGTGCCCGCATTTTTCGAGGAGAGTGCGGCCATCGGCAGCACCGCGTCTGCCTCGCCCATCGGCTCCAGCTTTGCGTCCAAGGCGCGCAGCACCACTTGCCGCTCGCCATTTTCTGCGATGAAAACGGCGCCTGCGGGAATCGCCACCGTCACCGGCTGCGCGGTGGTATTCGTGAGCCGCATCGATGCGGAATCGCGGCCATTGCCGGAGAGCGCCGCTTTCACCGTCTGGGCTTCCAGCGCGGCAGAAAACGGCACCGCTTCCGCAAAAACGGAAACGCAGAGCGCGAGCAGGACGATGGCGGACTTCAGCACGGCTCCATATAGAGAGCGGTCTGCGCGGGAATGCAACCCGTGGGCGAAAGGAACCCCAAACAAACGCCCGCCAAAACCGTTGTATCCCTCGCCATGAATCGCCGCTCTTTTATCCGTTCGCTCGCCGCGTCCTCGCTTGTCATGCCGGGGATGCTGTCCAGTCTCATGGCGGAGGCGGAGGTCCGTCCGCCGCACGCCCGAGCACGGGCAAAGCGCGTCATTTTCCTCCACATGAGCGGCGGCGTGTCGCATGTGGATTCGTTCGACTACAAGCCCCGCCTCTTCTCCGACCACAACGCGCCCTATGCCGTTCCGCAGAAGATGCTCGACGCATTTGCGCCCGAGAATCGCAGCGCGGTGAAGTTTTACAAAAAGCCCGACTGGGCGTTCAAGCAGCGCGGCCAGTCCGGGCTGTGGATGAGCGAGCTTTTCCCCGAGACTGCGGCGCGGGCGGACGACATCTGCCTCGTGCGCTCCATGTTCTCCGATAATGCGGACCACCAGCAGGCGACGCTCGGGATTCACACCGGGTCTGTCGGCTTCACGCGGCCCAGCATGGGCTCATGGGTCACTTACGGGCTCGGCTCGGAGAACGCGAATCTGCCCGGCTTCATGGTCCTCGCGCCCGTGCTGCCCTACTCGGGGCCGCAGTTGTGGTCGTCCGATTTCCTGCCGGGGCGCAACCAAGGAACCCACGTCATCCCCGGCCCCGAGCCCCTGCCCAATGTCCGCCGCCGCATCGCCGATGCCGCCGAGCAGGAAGCCGAACTCGGCCTCGCCGCCGCCCTCAACCGCCGCCACCTCCTCGCCAACGACAACGACCCCAAACTCGCCGCCCGCATCAGCGCCTTCGAGACGGCATTTCGGATGCAGACCGCTGCGCCCGAGGCGTTCGATTTATCAAAAGAGAACGACGCCACGCACGCACTCTACGGTCTCCCGCGCGGCAGCACCAAAGGCTTCGCGTGGCAGTGCCTCATGGCTCGCAGACTCGCCGAACGCGGCGTCCGCTTCATCGAGCTCATCGACACCGGTGCCAGCAACAACTGGGATTCCCACGGCGACATGGCGCAGCACGGACCCCTCGCAAAAAACGTGGACCGCCCCATCGGCGCACTCCTCACCGACCTCCGGCAGCGCGGGATGCTCGAAGACACCCTCGTCGTCTGGGCCACCGAGTTTGGCCGCACGCCGTTCAACACCGGCAAAGACGCCAAAGGCCGCGAGCACCACGCCCAAGCCTTCACCTGCTGGATGGCCGGCGGCGGAGTCAAAGGCGGCATCGCCTACGGCCAGACGGACGAGTTCGGCAACACCATCGTAGAAAACCCCGTCCACATCCACGACCTCCACGCCACCATCCTGCACCTCCTCGGCCTCGACCACAAAGCCCTCACCTACCGCCACGCAGGTCGCGACTACCGGCTCACCGACGTGCATGGGAACGTGCTGCACGATGTAGTGGCGTAGCGGCCTTGTTTGTTAAGCGCGATTGGAGCGTCGTGGCTCACGCGGTCACAGCACAACCACCTCGTCGCCCACACGGATACAGCCTTCCGTCATGACCTGCGCTCTCAAACCGCCCTTATGAACCAGGCCTTTGAGCGTCTCGGGAAAGGTCGTCTTCGCCAGATAATTGCATGGCTCACAAAGCCGAATGCCGCGAATACGCACTTCGCCAATCAGAAACTCCTTCCCCGCCAGCGCATTCAAATCCACCCCTTCCGTCACGAGATTGCGCCGGGCGTGGGCTGCGGTGAATGGCAGGCCCGACTCGCGCGCAAACGCATCAATCTTCTCCCGTTCGATCAGCGTAATCTCGAAATCGTGCTTCTGCGGTTGCGGCGAAAACGTGCCGGTGCCGGTGAAGTAACGGCCTCCCTCGATTCCTTTGCCTGGGACGGTGCGCACTTCGGAGCGGCTGCACATGGGCGCACTTGGCGACTCGGCAATCAGGATTTGAGAAACGGATGGCATGATTTGGCTAACGGTCCAAGCTCAGCGGCCCGGCCTGCGGGAGGCGTGGATTGCAACCGCAGCGCGATGGCCGGGTTCGCTACCGGGCATGGTGAGGCCACATCATCGTCATCGCCAAAATGGTCGATTGTCTCCAACTCGACACCACTCGTCGAGAGTGATGGTCTTGCCGGTGCGGTCAAAGAACTCGGCAGACTCCAAACCCTCCTGCCGAAAAACACCGCGCGAGGAAACCTGTCCATTGTCGTAGCCAACTACAAAAGGGCCGTCCCGCTGGCCCGTCTTCCATGTAACCCTGTATTTCGGCTTGCAGTTGGCGAACCAATTGGTGGCGACGCCGTGCCGGTGGCCTGATGAGTAGTAGATGGCTGATTCGTTCTTGCCGTCCTGATACCAAGACTGGAAAAACCCGTCGTATGCGTAGCGCGGTGTGCCGCATACCACGCCGAGAAACTTGCGCTTGCCCTGCTCCTGCTTCTGGCCTGATGGAAAAGTGTCGGTGTAGCTCCGGTAGCCGCCCGTGTCGCAGCCTGCGAGAACTGCTACGCAGAGCAAAGGAATGATGAGTGTGGTGTGGCGCATACGATGTTGCCTAACATCTTTCTCCACCGCAAACGGACAGGCGTTGTTGGTGTATGGGTGTCGTCATATTGGCAGTGGTGTTGGCGGAGGCCGAGGGGAGCAGTGGTGTGGGGGTGTGTCGAGCGCTCTACGCAAGCGCCTTTGGCGCTCGGGGCCGAGACGGCCCCGCTACCATTGCGACTCATTCGCTTGTTCCACTTTCAATCACACCCCATGAATGGAGCCCCGCTATTTCGTCTTTTTCTTCGGTGTCTCGCTCTTCGTGGTGGTCGGCTTTTTCACGGGCGCCTTTTCCGCGGACTTCTTCTTCACTGGTTCGGGTTCCGTAGTTTTCTTCGTGAACGTGAGCACGATGACCAACTCGCGCGTTTTCGTTTCTGCGTCCTTGGCAGCCGCTTTCGTGACGGCTGGGGCCGTGTGGAGCACCACGGTCTCGCCGCTGCTCGCCGTGCCGCTGAAATAAACTTCGCGCGTCGCAAACTCCACCACGCTGATCTTCCCTTCGCTGCGCTTGCCGTGCATCGCGCGATCCGTCGCATAGCCGAAAAAGGAGATGCCTTTCTCCGCAAGCGTCGGTGTGATGTCGAGCTTGAGCCCCAGCGGTACAGAGGCGCCGCCGGGCGCGGACTGCTCTTGCGTGACTTCGATGAGGCCATTCTTTCCCGGCTCCACGACGATTGTCGGCGCGCTTAAAACATTCACGCCTTTGATCTTCTCAAGCTTCGGCGTCGTGGGCGAAATCTCGGTGCCCACTGGGACATCTGCAAACTTTGCGGAGACCACGATGGTCGTGGCGGCGTGGAGTGGAAGTGCGGCGGCAAAAATGAGGAGTAGTCGTTTCATCGGCCCGCGACTTATCACGCTGTCGCAGGATGTGCGAGCGCTTCCCTTGGGAAAATCACTCCGCCTTCCCGTGGCCTATTTTCACCCCGCACGACAATGGACATTGCCGCGCAGACTTTCGCCCGTAGAGTCCGCCGCCTTTATGGCATTTGATCCCGCTTCCGTTGACACCTCTGCATTGAAGGCCCGCGTGGCCGAGATGCGGAGGTTCCTTTGACTTACCGAAACTCCAATCCCGGCTCGATGAGCTAGAGGGACTGATGGGCGAGCAGGACTTCTGGACGAACCAAGAGCGTGCGCAGGCGCAGGTGGAAGAAGTCTCCCTTTTACGCAAGAAAGTGCATCCTTTTCTGGAGTTAGAGAAGCGCCCCGACGACATCGCGATCCTCGTCGAGTTTGCAAAAGAGGACGCTGCCTCGGTGCTCGACCTTGAGCGGGAATACGCCGCCTTTTTGAAAGACATGAACGCCTTCGAGCTTGCGCAGTTCTTGAACGGCGCGAACGACCGCTGCAACTGCTTCCTCACCATCAACAGCGGCGCGGGCGGCACGGAGGCGCAGGACTGGGCCGACATGCTCATGCGCATGTATGTGCGCTGGGCGGAGCGCAACGAATTCAAAGTCTCCACCGTGGACATCCAGCTCGGCGAAGGCGCGGGCATCAAGAGCGCCACGCTCAAAATTGATGGCGACCATGCGTTCGGCTATCTGGCGTGCGAGCGCGGCGTGCATCGGCTCGTGCGCATCAGCCCGTTCGACTCCAACAAACGCCGCCACACCTCCTTCGCCAGCCTCGACGCAGTGCCCGAGCTAAAGGAAGACGCGCCCATCGAGATCCGAATCGAAGACATCAACGTGGACACCTACCGCGCAGGCGGAAAGGGCGGGCAAAACGTGAACAAAGTGGAAACAGCAGTCCGCATCACCCATCTCCCCACCGGCCTCGTCGCCGCGTGCCAAGTCGAGCGCAGCCAAGCGCAGAACAAGGCCACAGCGATGAAGATGCTCACCGCAAAGCTCTACCAGATGGAGCAGGACAAAAAGCGCGCCGACCTCAACGCCGCATACGGCGAAAAGCTCGACATCAGCTTCGGCAGCCAGATTCGCAGCTACGTCTTCCAGCCCTACCAGAAAGTGCTCGACCTACGCACCGGCGTAGCCACGAGCGACATCCAAGGTGTGATGGATGGAGACATCAGCGGCTTCATCGAGGGAAAACTGCGCGGCCTCGTGCGAGTGAAAGGTGCGAGCGACGAAGACGAATAAGTTGAGAGCAGAGCGTTAGTTGAGAGTTGAGAGTTGAGAGCTGAGAGACCGCGCGGTCTCTCAACCCTCAACCCTCAACTAGCCGTAGCTGCGACGCCCCCGTCGCAAAGGAGCGACAACGGCGGCGAGGCGCCGCTGGCACCACCTGCGACGAGGCGTCGCAGCAACGACCCGCTGTCGCGGTCTCTCAACCCTCAACCCTCAACTCTCATCTCCCTAATGCGTCTTGATGCCGGACGTGAGGTTGAAGACTGCGACGAGGATGCCGTAGATCACGACGCCGATGACGGCGGCGATGACGACCATGACCATCGGCGGGATGAGCGTGCTGACGACCTGCACTTGCTTGTCGAGTTCGCGCTCATACACGTCGGCGATGAGGTTCATCGTGTCGGAGAATTTGCCCGTTTGCTCGCCGACGCCCATCATGTCCACGAACATCTCGGGGAAGATATTCTGCGGAGCGGCTGCGCCTGAGAGCGTCGCGCCGTCCACGACGGAGGCGCGGAGTTCCACCATGCGGAGGCGCACGAATTCATTGTCGGCGACATCTTCGAGCAGCTCTAGCGCGCGGAGAAGCGTCACACCGTTCTCGGTGAGCGTGCCGAGCGTGCGGGCAAACTGCGCGTAAAAGCGGTAGCGCGGGATGCGGCTGAAGACGGGGATGTGCCACTTGAATTTGTGCCACGCCAGCTTCCCGGCGGGGCTGGAGACTGCGGCTTTGAACAGCACGACTGCGCCGACGATTCCGCCGAGCATCGCCCACCAGTAGCTCGTGAGGAGGTCGTTCGCATCAATGAGCATCTTCGTCACGGCGGGGAGCTTGGAGTTCGTGTCTTTGAAAAAGCTGGTGAGCTGGGGCACCATCGTCGTCATGAACACGAGGATGAGGCCGATGCCCGCGACGACGAGAAACGCGGGATACATGAGCGCCTGCTGCACTTTATCGCGGAGGGATTTGATGTCGGCGAGATACACGGTGAGCCGCCGCAAAATCACCGACAGCGAGCCCGACGCTTCGCCTGCGGAAATCATGTTCACGAAGAGCGAGTTGAAGATTTTCGGGAAGTCCTTCATCGCTTGCGAGAGGCTCCGGCCATCGAGCAGCGATTGATGGAGCGACTGCGAGAGCGCCCGGAGTTTCGGCTGTTTCAGACGCTTCACGAGCACGCCGAGTGATTCGTCGAGCGTCATCCCCGCGCTGAGCAAATGGGCGAGCTGTTCGCAAAAAAGATACTGCTGCGCATGGCTGATCGTCGTCACCACCACAGGCGGGTTTGCAGCCGAAGTGGCCGTCCCATTTTTCGCGGACGATGCGGAGCTTTTCGTGGCCACCTGCTTTTGCTCCACCTTTGCCAGCGTCTTCTCGCCGCCTTTGTCTGGGGCTGGCAGCGCCTTCACCGGCGATTCCGCCGTGGAGGGACCGTCCGCCGCGATGATTTTGATGGGCGTGAATTTCTTCTGCTCTACTTGAGAGATCGCGTTTGAGCGGTCATTGGCAGTAATGACTCCATCGACGAGTTGTCCACTGGAGTCACGGGCGGTGTAGCGAAATTGCGGCATTGGCGATGGTTGTAGGTTGAGAGAAGCAGTCTTCGCGGAACGAACGCAAGCATTCGCATCGCGCCGTCATTGGACCGTGGGGCGGTGATTTCGTTCGATGTTCACCGTCTTCCCCGCGTCACCGGCCAGCGCTCGGTGGCTACACCATCGCGGACGATCCATGCTTCGTTGTGCAGGGCGACGGTGGGGCAGATGTGCTTCGGCAGGGCGTGGAGGGGCTGGCCTATGAAGCATTCGCGGGCTTGGGCGGTCTCGATGACGAGGTGCTCTTCGCTTTGCATGATGGTGACGGCGTCGGGGAGTTCGGCGATACGGACGCGCTCGGTGAGTGGGTTCTCGGCGGCGATGGATTTGTGGCCGAGGTCGAGCGTGAGGCGATCTTTGCCGGGCTTGCTGACGACGCGGGTGAGCACGACGGCTGCGATCTCGAAGGGCAAATCCGGGAACTTTTCGGCGTAGCCAAAGTCCCACAGCACGGTGGTTCCCGGTGAGCATTCACGGTCGGCGTGGGCGGCGTGGATGGGCAATGTCGGCGTCCCGCCAGCGATGAGCGCCGGGGCGTCGAGACTGCGGCGGAGCTCCAGAACGGGTGCAAACGCGGCATCGCACGCAGCGCGCCGAGCTTCCGGGTTGAAGTCCTGAATGTGCCCGTCGTAGGCGTGCAGACCGGCGGCGATGAGGGAGGGGCTTTCGGTGATCAATTTATAAAGGACAGCGGCTCGCTCGAGGGACGCGCCCGTGCGGTGCATTCCGCAATCGAGGTCGAGGAAAACGTGGAGTTTCACCCCAGCGATACGCGCGGCGACGCTGAGGCCCCGAATGGCCTGCGAGCTGTCGGCAGTAGTGGAGAGCCGCACGTCGGGAAACCGCGCGACGAGCCCGCAAAAGCGCGCAATCGCAGGCCCGGCGAGGGGGTAGGCGACAAGGACATCCCGCGCACCAGCCGCTACGCACATCTCGGCTTCGGCGAGCGTGGCGGTTTTGAATTTTGTGATGCCGAGCGCGATCTGCCGCTGCACGAGCGGGGCGAGTTTGTGTGTCTTGACGTGGGGACGTAGTCGCTCCGGTCCGCCCGCGATGGCGAGCATCCGAGCGAGGTTGCGTTCTACCCTTTCGTGGAAAATGAGCAGGGCAGGGGATTCGATGGCGGCTTCGCTGCCGATGGTGAAAGGCGTCATCCCTCGACCTCAAAAATCGCCTCGATTTCCACGGCGATGTTCCCCGGTAGTGGTCCCATGCCCACTGCGCTGCGGGCTCCGATTCCGTGATCGGGGCCCCACACTTCGGCGAAGAGTTCGGAGCAGCCGTTGATGACTTTTGGGTGGTCGTAAAAGTCGGGCGCGGAGTTGACCATGCCGAGCACTTTGATGATTCGCTTCACGCGGTCGAGACTGCCAAAATGCGCGCGCAGGGTCGCCAAAATCGCGAGGCCAACTTGCCGCGCGGCGAGCTTCCCGGCGTCGAGGTCGAGGTCGCGCCCGACGACGCCGGTGATGAGCGATTTATCTGCCCGCAGCGGACCATGCCCGGAGACGTAGGCGAGATTTCCCGTCACGACGACGGGCTTGTAAACAGCGACTGGCTTGGGCGCGGGCGGGAGTTCGACGTTGAGTGAGGCGAGACGAGATTCAGGTGACATGCCGCCGCTTGTATCCCCTCCGCGCGGTATTGGGAAAGTGGGAAAGCACTCTAACGTAGTTTCTTTCTCGTGGTTGCAGAGAACTTAATCGCCACTTCGCCGCTCGCATGAAATCACACATTGTCACTTTGTCTCTTCTTACGCTTTCACCGGGGCTTTTTGCCCAAGACAAGCCGCTGGAAATTACGATCAAGACCCTCGCGGCGCAGATGAAATACGACACCACCGATTTCCTTGTCCCGCCGGGAGCAAATGTGAAGCTGACACTCGTGAACGATGACGAAATGCCGCACAATCTTGTCGTCACGAAGCCGGCGGCGGATAAAGGCATGGCGCTCGCGCAGACGGCTTGGGCGCTTGGTGAGAAGGGCATGGAGATGCACTGGATTCCGAACGACCCGCGCGTTCTCGCCGCAACGAAAACCCTCGCGCCACATCGAAAGGAAGAGCTCGTTTTCACCGCTCCGACCGAGCCGGGAGACTATCCGTATGTCTGCACTTTCCCCGGCCACGCGGCGGCGATGAACGGTGTAATGCAAGTGCGCCCCGGCGGGCTGAACATGCCTGCCGGACCAAAGCTCGCCGATGGCAAGTTCCAGCTTTTCCTCGGAAAATGGGAGATGCTTCCGGACTTCGGGCAGCTCAAGCCGTTGCGCGAAGGTGCGCTGGAGAAAGGGCTCATCGCTTGGAAATTCGACGACTACAAAAACGAATACGGCATCCGCTTCACCGGCAAGCTGGAGGTGAAGAAAGAGGGCGAACACACGTTCCGCCTCGCGTCGGATGACGGCTCGCGCATCCGCATCGACGGCAAGACGGTCGTCGCTCAGGACGGCATCCATCCTCCCGGCACCGGCAAGACGGCGAGTGTGAAACTCGCGCCGGGCCTACATGATTTCCAGCTCGATTACTTTCAGGGCGGCGGTGGCGCGGAGTTGTATGTTTCGTGGACGGGCCCGGATTTCTCCGAGACGTGGCTCACGAAAACGACGCTCGATTCTTCGCCAAAAAAGAAGAAGAGCGAGAGCCAGACGGGCATGCCGCTCGTCGTGAAAGATGAAGCAATTATCTATCGCAATTTCATCACAGGGGTCGGTTCGCGCGGCATCGCAGTCGGTCTGCCCGGGGGGGTGAATGCGGCTTACGACGCCGAGCTTTGCAACGTTGCCCTCGTTTGGCGCGGCGCATTTATCGATGCGAAGCGGCACTGGACCGACCGCGGCACCGGCACGCAGCCTCCGCTCGGTTACTCGGTCGTCGCGCTGGACAAAAACGTGCCGCTCGCTGTGCTCGGCGGTGCCGATGCGCAGTGGCCTGCCGCGCCGAAAGATTTGCCGTGGGGCGACTGGCCTGCGGGCTACAAGTTCGGCGGCTACACGCTCGATAAAAAGGGCATCCCGACATTTCGCTATTCGTTCATGGGAATCGAAGTCGAAGACCGGATGGAAGCCGCGCCTACTGCGGCCTCGCACAGCGGACACACCGGCGCGACCATGCAGCGCGTCATCACACTTCGCGCGAGCAAATCGCCCGAGGGGCTGCACTTCCGGCTCGCCTCTGGAAAGCCCGTGGTTGCGGGGAAAAATGGCGTCTTTCCGCTCGATGAGGGTGTTTCTCTCAACGCCGCCGGCGCGGTCGTTCGCGGCACCGATTTGCTCGTGCCGGTCACTTTCAAAGACGGCATCGCCCGCATCGAAGTCAGCTACGTCTGGAACCACTAATCACATTCTCTTTCCATGAAACGCATCACATTTTCCATCGCCCTCGCAGCACTCAGCGGCGTCGCATTTGCACAAAAGGCGGGCTCGTCCGACCTCATCAAAGCCGAGCGCGAATTCTACAACGTCACCAGCGTACCGATGCCCGAAGGCGAAGTGCTGGAGGTCTCGGGACTCGAAATGCTGCCCGACGGCAAACTCGCCGTCGCCACGCGTCGCGGGGAAATCTGGATGGCTGCGAGCCCATCGAGCACCGCGCCGAAGTGGACGCGCTTCGCCGCCGGGCTCCACGAACCGCTCGGCATCTCGTTCAAAGACGGCTGCCTGTGGGCCACGCAGCGCCCCGAAGTCACCCGGATGACAGACACCGATGGCGATGGAAAGGCCGACGTTTTTGAGACCGTCGCCGCGCCGTGGGGAATCAACGGCGACTACCACGAATATGCGTTTGGCGCCCGCTCGCCGAAGGACGGTTCAATTTGGAATGCGCTCTGTCTTACGGGCTCCGGAGGCTCCAGCAGCCTGTTTCGTGGATGGGTCATGCGCGTTTTTCCGGATGGAAAATCCGAGACTGTTGCCACAGGCGTCCGCTCGCCCGGCGGCATTGGCTTTGGGCCGGACGGCGAGGCTTTCTACACCGACAACCAAGGGCCGTGGAACGGCAGTTCGTCGCTGAAGCATCTCAAAGTGGGCTCATTCCAAGGCAACCCAACCGGTTTCAACTCGTTTGAGGCAGCGGAGAAACGCGGCATCGCACTCGGTGCTGTGAAGAAAAAGCCCGTCACGCCGAAGAGCGGCAGTCGCATTGATACCGAGCGCGCCAACGTCGAGGAATTCGTCCCACCCGCAGTCGTCCTGCCGCACGGAATTCTCGGCCATTCGCCGACCGGATTTTGCTACGACGCCAGCGGCAAGTTCGGTCCATTCAAGAACCAGCTCTTCATCGGCGAGCAGACGTTCTCCAATGTGCAGCGCGTCTTCATGGAGAAAGTGAACGGTGTTTACCAAGGGGCAGTCTTCCACTTCCTCAGCGGATTTGGCAGCGGCAACATCGCCACCATTATGACGCCCGACGGCGTGCTCTACACCGGCGGGAGCGACCGCGGTTGGGGCGCAAAAGGCGGCAAACCATTTGCTCTTGAGCGCGCCGAGTGGAACGGGAAGGTGCCATTTGAGATTCACGAGATGCGCGCAAAGCCCGACGGCTTCGAGCTGACATTCACCCAGCCCGCCGACGCCAAGACCGCCGCCGACCCTGCAAGCTACAGCGTCTCCGCGTGGACATATATTTACCAAAGCAGCTACGGCAGCCCCGAAGTGGACAAGATGGAACCAAAAATCCTCTCTGCCACCGTAGCCGCCGACGGCAAGAGCGTTGTGCTGAAGCTCGACAAACTCACGAAAGGCCACATCCACGCAATCACCGCCGCCGGGCTGAAAAGCGCGGAAGGCAAAGGACTGCTGCACAACGTCGGCTACTACACGCTGAACGAAATCCCGAAGTGATCGCAGTCCGCCGCCAACGCCGCACAGAGTTCGGCGCGGCTGGCGAGTTCTCGCGTAGTGCCGTCGCGGGCGAGGATGCCGAAGCCGCTGCCCCACGCTCGGCCGTTGACGACGCAGCCGTCGGTCGAGCAGTCGCGGAGTTGTTGTGCTGCCTTTTGAAGGACGTCGGTGCGAGTGCCATCAAGCTCGAACTTCCAGCCGATGATGCGCGCTTTCGGGAAGAGGGCGCGGAGTTGCGGGAGCACCTTCGTCGTAGGCTCTAGCGTGAGGGCGAGGTCGCCGGAGCGCGTGGGGAGTTTCGCGAGGGCGGAGAGCGCGCCGTCGGCGGTGCGCGTTTCTTTTACGCGGAAATCGCAGAGCGCGGCGGCGTGAAAAATGACGTCTGCGGGTAAAGTGCGGAGCTTGGCAAGGAGGTCGTCGTTCGTGGAAAATGGAAGGACTTCCGCGTTGCCGTGCGGGTGCTGGCTGGTGGCCATCTCGCCTTTCAGGACGGTGACGCTGTGGCCGGCGGCGGCGAGGGTTTGCGCGAGCATGAGGCCGAGTTCGCCGGTCGAGGCGTTGGTGATGCGGCGCATCTCGTCGATGGGCTCGTAGCTAGGGCCGCATGTGATGATGACTTTCATGGTGCGGAGATTGTGCTGCGTCTGTGCTGGAAATCGAACGGTTTATTTCCGACAAAGCGCCATGACACGAGCCGAAGCCACCGAACAAATCCGCGAACACTGCAACGCCACGGGCCTCGTGGTGATGAAAATGCACCCACTTCTCAATGCGCTCGGCGACGATGCGACGAAGGGCGAAATCGTGCGGGCGCTCTACGAAGTCACAAAGAACATCGAGGTGGTGAAAAAGCAGCTCATGCGCTTGGAGAAGCGCGACGATAACGCGCTGGTGTAGGTCCGCTATTTGTCGGCGACGACGACTTTGTCGCGCAGCTTGGCGAGCCGTTTCTCGCCGATGCCTTTTACTTTAACGAGTTCGTCCACAGTTTTGAAGGGGCGCTTTTTCACGATGTCTTCGGCGATTGCCTCGTTCACGTCCGGGAGGGCGACGAGTTGCTCGATTGTTGCGGTGTTCACGTTCAAGGGGCCGCGGTGGGTGAGCTTGTCGAGGAGTCCCATCTTCCACGCGCCGAAGCCTGCGAGGATCAGGACGCAGACGATGATTTTCCACGGGGCGAGCCCGGTGATGGTGGTGGGTTTCGGTTGGTCTGGAGTGGGCGAGTTGTCGTGGTTTTCGGTGCTCATGCGCGGAGTGAAGCAGGTTCCCGCGAAAGCTCAATCTGCCGTTCAATAAACACGCCGCATCTCACAATTCCGAACTACCTCCGCGCGCGATACTCGGTTGGGTTCACTCCGATCCAGCGTTTGAAGGCGCGGGAGAAAACGAGGGCACTCTCGTATCCGACGAGCGGGGCTACGACTTCCAGTTTGTCGTCGGTCGTCTCCAGCAGTCGCTGAGCGTGCTGCATTCGCAGATACGTGACGTGGTGTATCGGGGAACGGCCGAGTTCTTTCATGCAGAGCCGCCGGAGGTGTTCGGCACTGAGGTGCGCGCGGGTTGCGAGTGTGGTGAGCGACCATGCTGCTGCGGGCTCTTGGGCGACTTCGTCCCAAAGTTTCCACAGCCGGTCGCCACGCTGCCACGGACTGGCGAGGCGGGAGGCGAATGCGTGGACGAGGCTCACCCAGTGGTGCAGCACTTTGGGGTCGTGCGCATTTTCCCACTCTTGGCGCAGTCCCGCGATGGCGCGCACGAGTTCGCCAGCGCCGGAGGTGCGAACGGGCGATGCTGCGCCGATGAGCGGCTTCACCCAAACGGGTTCTTCGTAGCGGACCCACGCGAAAACGAAGCGCTTCCCGGTCGCGGCGTGAAAGGCATTTAGCACACGCGGCGGCGCCATGCAGACGGTGCCCGCCGCGACGCGCTGCCAGCGCCCATCGAGCAGGATGCGGCCTTCGCCCTCGATGCATGCGAGGACGAAACTGCCCGTGGGTTGAAGCCGAACGCGGTTGTAGCGCGGTCCGGCGTCGTCCCACCCGAGGCGGCCGATACGGTGCGATGCGAGCTCGGGGCACTCGTGTGCGTGGAGCTTCCAGACCTTCGTTCGCGGTCCGTCCACGGTGGTTTCTTTCAAAACGGGATCAGGCACGGCGCGAAGATGCACGGTCTGCGAGAATGGTCACGCCGTCGTTTCTCCGAATGTGCAAAAGCCAATTCCGTCCATTGCGACGCTAAGAAAATGGACGACGGAAGGTGTTCAGTCGCGATGGCAGAGTCGATTCTTTGGCGATGCCGCGAACCCGTCACTGCGATGCTTACTATTTACGGAAATAAAAACGCCAAGTTCTGCGATGGAGTCTCACGCCGCGATTTCTTGCGCATCGGCGGGCTCGCTCTCGGCGGCGCGGCGCTGCCTTCTATTTTGAGGGCGGAGGCGCAGCAAGGCGTGGGGAAATCCCATAAGGCGGTGATTATGATTTTCCTGCCGGGCGGCCCTTCCCATCAGGACATGTTCGATTTGAAAATGGACGCGCCGTCCGAGATTCGTGGGGAGTTTCGGCCTATCGGGACGAACGTAGCGGGTATCCAAATCACTGAGCACATGCCGCTGCTGGCGAAGATGATGGACCGCTGCACGCTCATCCGCTCGATGAGCGATTGCGACGGGCGGCACGATGCTTTCCAGTGCCTCACAGGCCGCATATTTACCCAGCAACCGCCCGGCGGTTGGCCGTCGTTTGGCTCCACGGTTTCTAAAGTTCAGGGCTGCATCGACCCTGCGGTGCCCGCGTTCGTCGGCCTCGCGCCGAAGATGGGGCACATGGAGTGGGCGCGATGCGGAGACCCCGGGTTCCTCGGCGTGGCGCACGCGCCTTTCCAGCCGAATAAAGGCAGTGGTGTGGAGGATATGACGCTGAACGGGGTGACGCTCGACCGCCTCGCCGACCGGCGCACGCTGCTCACGGGGTTCGATCAATTCCGCCGCGATGTCGATGCCAGCGGGCTGATGGACGGGCTCGATACTTTCAACCAGCAGGCGTTCGGCGTGCTGACTTCCAGCAACCTCTTGAACGCGCTCGATGTGACAAAGGAAGACCCGCGCATCGCCGCGCGCTACGGCAAAAGCGACCCGAAGAACCGCGACGACGGCGGGCCGAAAATGATGGAGCACTTCCTCGCTGCACGTCGGCTCGTGGAAGCGGGGGCACGCTGCGTGACGGTCGCCTTTAGCCGTTGGGACCATCACGGGAAGAACTTCGACGCGCTGCGCCAAGACCTCCCGCTGCTCGACCAAGGACTGACCGCGCTGCTTGACGACCTGAAAGAGCGCGGGCTGGATAAAGACGTATCCGTGGTCGTGTGGGGCGAGTTTGGCCGCACCCCGCAGATTAATAAGGACGGCGGACGCGACCATTGGCCGAAAGTTTCATGCGCGTTGCTTGCGGGTGGCGGGATGCGCCACGGTCAAGTCATCGGCGCGACGGACCGCCTCGGCGGCGAGGCCACAGAGCGCCCGGTGCTTTTTGGAGAAGTCTTCGCAACCCTGTACAACCGCCTCGGCATCGACGTCTCGAAAACGACCATCAACGATCTGACGGGTCGCCCGCAGTATCTCGTGCAGCCCGGCTGCCTGCCGATGAAGGAGCTCGTCTAAACTGATGCTTACCATTTTAGGCAACAAAACCGGCCGCTTCTGCGATGGAGTCACGCGCCGCGATTTTCTGAAAATCGGCGGGCTCGCGATGGGCGGGCTGAGCATGCCGCAAATCCTGCGCGCCGAGGCCTCGTCCGGGGTGCGCAAGTCGCCGAAGTCCGTCATCATGATCTATATGGCGGGAGCGCCGCCGCATCAGGACATCTTCGATTTGAAAATGGACGCGCCGCTGGAGATTCGCGGTCCGTTCAAGCCCATCGGCACCAACGTCGCGGGCATCCAGATTTCCGAGCACATGCCGTATTGTGCGAAGATCATGGATAAACTCGTGCCGATTCGCTCGATGGTCGGCTCGCTGACCGGCGACCACGACTCGCACATCTGCTACACGGGCCGCTCCGCCCGCGGCGTGCCGGTGCCGCCGGGAGGTTGGCCATCCATCGGCTCCGTGATGACGAAGCTTTGCGCTGCGAGCGGAAAGACTGTGCCGCAATTCGTCGGCCTCGCACCGAATGCGGGGCATCCGCCCTACGGCTCGCCGGGGCATCCGGGATTTCTCGGCGCTGCGTGTGCGGCATTCCGCCCGAATGGAGCCGGCACGAGCGATCTTTCGCTCAATGGAATCACGAGCGACCGCCTCGCGGATCGCCGGACGTTGCTCGCGAGCTTCGATCAATTCCGCCGCGACGCGGACCACAGCGGGCTGATGAGCGCGCTCGACGTGTTCGACCAGCAGGCGTTTGACGTGCTCACTTCCAGCAAGCTCATCGACGCGCTTGATGTCTCGAAAGAGGACGCGAAAACCCGGGAACGCTACGGCAAGGGATTCAGCGCAAACTACGGCGACGGAGCCCCGCGCAACAACGAGCACTTCCTCGTCGCCCGCCGTCTCGTGGAAGCAGGCGCGCGTTGCGTCACGATGAATTTCGGTCGCTGGGATTTCCATTCCAACAACCATTCCGAACTGCTCACGCACCTCCCGCTTTTCGATCAAGGCCTCAGCGCGCTCGTCGAAGATCTGTATCAGCGCGGCCTCGATAAAGACGTGGCCGTCGTCGCATGGGGTGAATTCGGACGCACACCGACCATCAACAAAGAAGGCGGACGCGACCACTGGCCAAACGTCGGCGGCGCAGTCGTCGCAGGCGGCGGATTCAAAACCGGCCAGGTCATCGGCGCAACGGATCGTCTCGGCGGCGAAGCAACAGAACGCCCCGTGCATTTCGGCGAAGTCTTCGCGACGCTCTACCACTGGCTCGGCATCGACCTGAACACCGTCACGCTGCCCGACCTCTCCGGCCGGCCACAGTATCTCGTGGATGGCTGGCAGCCGATGCGGGAGTTGATTTAAGAAAGGCGACGATCCTGCGGCACGCAATTCGATGAGCACCATCGGAGCGGGCGGGGGCCATCTTCCGCACTAAGAAAACAGGCCGCTCGCGGTCGGTTGAGCGCGTGGATGGATCTACTCTTTCCACGGTGAACCGAACCCGTCTTTACACATGCTCTCTATCTCGAAGCGCACGCTTTTCATCCTCACCAGTCTCGCACCGCTCGCGACTGCGGCTCCGACTTTACAAATCGAGGCGACGGGCACTCCTGAACTGACGCTGCGGGGGAAGGATGCGAAGCAGCAGATTATCGTTACGGCGAAACTCGATGATGGGGCGCTGCGGGATTTTACGCATAAGGCGACATATTCGGCGTCGCCGGCTGGGATCGTGACAATTGATGCGACGGGGATTGTTGCGCCGGTTGCGGATGGCGCTGCGGTGATCACTGCGGAGGCGGACGGAGTGAAGGCGACGTTCCCGGTGAAAATCGAGGGAGCGGGGACGCGACAGCCGATCAATTTTGCGAATCAGATTGTGCCGGTGTTTACGAAGGCCGGATGCAACTCCGGTGGCTGTCACGGCAAGGCGGGCGGGCAGAATGGATTCAAACTTTCGCTGCTCGGATTTGAGCCGGGCGAAGACTACGAGCACATCGTGAAAGAGGCGCGTGGACGCCGTGTTTTTCCTGCGGCTCCGGACAACAGTCTGCTGCTCCTGAAGGGCCTTAATGTAATGCCCCACGGCGGCGGAAGGCGCATGGATGCAAAGTCGGACGACTACGCGCTTGTGGCGCGATGGATCGCGCAAGGCATGCCGTTCGGCCAGGAGAGCGACCCGAAGGTGGAGCGCATCGAAGTCATTCCGAAGGCGCGCACGATGGCACTCGGCGGAGACCAGCAAATCATCGTGCTTGCACGGTACACCGATGGTTCAGTGCAGGATGTGACCCGCAGCGCTCTTTACGAAGCGAACGAAAAGAGCATGGCCGAAGCCGATGAAACAGGGCGGGTGAAATTATTCGATCAGCCCGGCGATGTGGCGATCATGGTGCGCTATCAGGGCAAGGTCGCCACGTTCCGCGCGACGGTACCGCTCGGCGCACAAGTCGCCAGTCTTCCACCGGTGCGGAATTTCATCGACGAACAAGTCTTCACGAAGCTCAAGGCGATGGGCGTGCCTCCATCCGATCCTTGCGACGACGCGACGTTCATTCGCCGCGTGAGCATCGACATCGCGGGGCGTCTGCCATCGCTGGATGAAACGAATCGCTTCCTCGCGGACAAAGACGCCGCCAAGCGCGATCGGCTTATCGACACGTTGCTCGCGAGCCCGGAATACGCCGACTATTTCGCCAATAAATGGAGTTCGCTCCTGCGCAACAAGCGCACCGAGGCGCGCGATGCTTCCAGCACGTTTGCCTTTTACGGATGGCTGCGCGACAGCCTGCGTGCGAATCGTCCATACAACGAAATCGTCCGCGATGTCCTCGCCGCGACGGGCACTGTGGACGAGAACCCAGCATCGGGCTGGTATCGTCAGGTGAAGGAGCCGCAACAGCAACTCGAAGATGCCGCGCAGCTTTTCCTCGGCGTGCGGATGCAGTGCGCACAGTGCCATCATCACCCGTTCGAGAAATGGAGTCAGAACGACTATTACAGCTTCTCGGCGTTCTTCTCGCAGGTCGGGCGCAAGGGCTCTGCGGTGAAGGAAACCGAGACCATCTTCCACCGTCGCGGCGTGGCGAGTGCGGTGAACAAAAAGACCAAGCAGCCGGTAAAGCCTGCCGCTTTAATCACCGGCCCGATGGAGATCGCGCCCGAGGATGACCCGCGCCTGGCGCTTGCGGACTGGATGAGCAACCGGGCAAATCCCTTCTTTGCGAGGACCTTGGTGAATCGCTATTGGAAGCACTTCTTCAACCGCGGAATCGTCGAGCCCGAGGACGACATGCGCGAGACGAATCCGCCGTCGAACCCCGAGTTGCTCGAAGCGCTCGCAGCGAAATTCGTTGAGAGTGGCTACGATTTGAAGGGGCTCGTCCGCGACATCACACGGTCGCAGACCTATCAGCTCAGCGCGGTCCCGAATAACTACAACAAATCCGACCGGCAGAATTTCTCCCGCTACTATGCGAAACGGCTGACCGCCGAGGTGCTCTACGATTCACTCAATGAGCTCACACGCACGCCGAGCAACTTCAGCGGGATGCCTGCCGGGACACGCGCAATTTCGCTGCCGGATAACAGCTTTAACGCCGGGTCGTATTTCCTCACCGTCTTCGGCAGGCCCGACAGTTCGAGTGCTTGCGAATGCGAGCGCACGCAGGAAGCCAGCCTCGCGCAGGCGCTTCATTTGTTGAATGCGAAAGATATTCAGGAGAAACTTGCGTCGAGCAGCGGAGCAGCCGCGAAGCTCGCGGCCGATGCACGTCCCGATGAAGACAAACTCCGCGAACTTTACCTCATCGCCTACGCCCGTCAGCCCGAAGCGGCCGAACTCGCGCTCGCCAAAACGCACATCGACAAGCCGCGTAACGCCGCGGATGGAAAACCGATGGAAGCCGTCGCTGCTAAGCGGCAGGGCTACGAGGATATCCTGTGGGCGATCCTCAACACCAAAGAGTTTCTCTTTAACCACTAGACCGTCGAATGACCGCACTTCGCGCAATCATCGCCGCCGGACTTGTTGGGCAGAGTTTCGCAGCAGAACTTCCCGTCATCCGGCTCGACACCATCGCGCCGCCCAGCGGCAAAGCAGGAACCGAGGTCACAGCCGCGATCACAGGCGCGGATCTCGATGAGCCGAAAGCGCTGCTCTTTTCGCATTCGGGAATCACTGGCGAACCGAAGGACAAAGGCTACCTCATCAAGATCGCGGCCGATGTTCCGCCGGGCATCTACGACGTAAGGGCTTCGGGACTGCTCGGCATTTCAAACCCACGCGCGTTTGTTGTCGGCGATCTTCCGCACGTGACGAAGCCCGCAGCGAACAACAAGCCGGAGGCTGCAATCGAGCTCGCCGTCGATTCCACGGTTACCGGCAATGTCACCGCAGAAGCGGCTGACTTTTTCAAGTTCACGGCGAAGAAAGGGCAGCGGATTATTGTGGATTGCGATGCCCGTGAAATTGACTCGCGCCTCAAGCCGATCATTGCGGCGATTGATGCCGCCGGCAGCGAGGTCGAAGCGAGTCGGCGCGACGGGATGCTGGATTTAACGGTGCCCGCCGACGGAGCCTACGTCATCAAACTCCACGACCTGACATTCGCAGGCGGTCCCGAGTATTTCTACCGGCTGACCCTGACGACCGGCCCGCATCTGGACTTCGTCTTCCCGCCCAGCGGAGCAGCAGGGACCAAAGGAAAATTCACTCTCTACGGGCGCAATCTTCCCGGCGGGACTGCGGCAAATGTAACTGGCCTCGACGGCAAGCCGCTCGAAAAGCTGGATGTGGAAATCGACATTCCCGCGACCGCCGATACGCGCATGGATGGTCTCGCGGGGCCCCCAGCAGCGGCAGTTCCCGGGTTTTCCTATCGCCTGAAATCGCCGCACACATCGAGCGCGGTATTCATCGGATTTAGCGACTCGCCAGTCGTCGCGGAGCAGGAGCCCAATAACGATGTGGAGCACGCGCAGAAGCTCACACCGCCGTGCGAGGTCGCCGGTCAATTTTTCCCCGCGGCTGATGTGGATACTTTTACGTTCGACGCGAAGAAAGGCGACGTGTGGTGGCTCGAAGTCATCTCCAACCGGCTCGATCTCCCGACGAATCCGTTTCTCGTCATCAAACGCGATACCGCCGACGTGCAGGAGGCCTATGGCGCGGACACCAATATCGGCGGAGCGCGGTTTAGTACCGCGAGCAACGACCCTGCCGTCCGCTTGGAAGCAAAAGAAGACGGCACCTACCGCATTTCGGTACGCGACCTTTTCGGCGGATCGCGCAAGGACCCGCGCAACGTCTATCGGCTGGCTATCCGAAAGGAATCCCCCGATTTCCGCCTCGCGGCAATCACCGAGCCCCGGCTCGAAAAAGCAGATGACCGCACCGCCGCGCCGCGCTCTTCCCTGCTCCGCGCGGATGGAACGACCGCGATCAAAGTCATGGCTTTCCGACGGGATGGATTTGCGGGCGATATCGAACTGCGCGCGGAAGGCCTCCCGGCAGGCGTCTCGTGCACGCCGGTGAAGCTTGTTGCCGGAGCGAACGAAGGTGTTCTTTTACTGTCGAGCGTGGAAAAGCCCGACAAGTGGGCCGGGCCGATTCGCGTTATCGGCAAGGCGAAGATCGGCGACGCGGAAGTCAACCGCGAGGCTCGCGGAGGTGCGGTTCGCTGGATAGTGGCCGACTCAAACAACGAAGTGATCCGTCCACGCCTCACACGCGACATACCGCTTGCCGTGAGCGCGGTGGAACCGGCACCCATCAGCGTGACGGTCGCAGAGGACAAACGCTGGGAGGTTGTGGCGGGAGCGAAACTCGACATACCGCTGAAGATTGCGAGACGCGGTGAATTCAAAGAAGTGCTGAAGCTGAAAGCTGCCGGCGCACCCGGAATCGACCCGCTCAAGGAAATCGACGTCGCTCCCGATGCTGCGACCGTCACTGCCTCACTCGACCTCGCGGTGGCGAAGATTCCCGTGGGCGAACACACCATCTATTTTTCGGCACAGACGAAGGGAAAGTTCCGCGGAAAAGACGTCATCACGACGATCTACTCCACACCGGTGCGGCTCGCCGTCCAATCACCACCACCGCCGCCCGCTGCTCCGCTCGCGCCTCCAGCGGCACCTGCGGCACCCCCACAAACACCACCGCCGCCGAAATAAACGACCATGTTTTTCGCACGCACCACGCTCACATTTCTGATCACCAGCACCGCGCTATTTGCAGCGAAGGCTCCTTTGCCGATCGCCGAGGTAAAGCGGGATACGCCTGTGGACTTCGACCGCGAAGTGCGGCCGTTCTTGAGCGATAATTGTTTTTCGTGTCACTGCCAGACGACCTCGAAAGGCGGGCTGAATCTGGAGACGCCGGAGCTCATGCTGAAAGGCGGCGACTCCGGCACGGCCATCGTCGCGAGCAAGGGAATGGAAAGTCTCGTGTTGCAGGCCGCCGCGCATCTCGACGACGATACCGCGATGCCGCCACGCGATAACAAGGCAAAGGCGAAAAACCTCACGCCGGAGCAATTGGGACTGCTCAAGCTTTGGATCGATCAAGGCGCGAAGACTTCGCCGAAATCCGATCGTGTCGTGCAGTGGCAGCCCCTTGCTGATTCTCTCGGCGCGATCTTTGCCGTTGCGGTGACTGCCGACGGCCAATTCGCAGCGTGCTCGCGGGCGAATCGCGTTTTCATTTACCATGTCCCGTCGGGACGCCTCGTCGCCAATGACGCAGCGCATCGCGATCAGGTGAATGCACTCGCATTCAGTCCCGACGGCACGCTCATGGCCTCCGCCGGTTATCGCGAAGTGAAGCTCTGGCGGCGAACCACGAATGCAAGCAAGCCCGCGCAGGCGATTGCCGTCGAGCCGAGCAAACTCGGGCGGGTGGACGGAAAGTCCCTCGCGCTTTTGAACGCCGAGGGAAAGCAACTCGCACAAGTGGATCACGGCGAGGCAATCTCGTCGTTTACCGTGCGCGCCGACGGACAACGCTTCGCCACTGCGGGCGCGAACTTTGCCAAGCTGTGGAGCGCTGATGGCAAGCTCGTCGCCGAGCTGCGTGGCAACCGCTACGCCGATGAACTCGTCACTGAGCGCGACCGAGCGCTGCAAGTCGCCACCGGCACCGTCGCCTACCGGAAAGAGGCTGTGCAAACCGCGGAGAAGGCGCTCGCAGCCACTCAGGAGCGCATCAAGAAATCCACCGAAGCACTGGCTCCGAAGCAGGCGGATTTGGTCGTGAAACAAAAGGCCGCGGCCGACGCCAAGACTGCAATGACCGCCGCCGAGCAGGCCCTCGCGATGGCGGAAGCGGATTTCAAAAAGGCAGACGAAAAGCTCGCTGCTGCCGCGGATAAGGCTGCGCAGTCATCCGCCAAGGCTGCCGAGGCGATCAAGGGCGCCGCCGCCGTGGATGCCACGAAGCTTGCAACGGATGCAGCGACCGCTTTGCAGGAAGCCGCCAAAATCCGTACCGACCGTGATATGGCCGAAGCCGCGAAAAAAGCTGCTTCGCCGAAAATCGAGCCGGCGAAGAAACTGTTCACCGACGCCGACGTCGCGCTGAAAAAAGCGGAGGCCGCAATAGCCACGAGCAACACGGAAATCGAACTCGCGAAAGGCGAGGAGAAAAAGAACACCGCCACCGTCGCCGAATCAAAAGCCGCGGTGGACGTAGCGGAGGCAGCGCGAAAGAAATCCGAGGAAGAGCTGAACGCCTCCCGCGAAGCCGCAAAGGTTGCCGCACAGCCGATTAAGGCAGTCGCCTTTTCTCCCGACGGAACGACGCTCGTGACCGCCGGTGATGACCAGCTCATTCACACATGGAGTGCGGAGAACGGGTCGCCGTTTGAAGTGATGTCCGGCCAGAAAGCCGCAATCACCGTACTCGCATTTGCTCCGGGCGGCGAACTGATCTCCACTGCGGGCGACACGAGTCTTGCGTGGAGTATCGCTCCGGAGTGGAAGTTCGAACGCAGCATCGGCACGGGCGAGGCCGGCTCGCCGCTCACGGACCGCGTCAACGCCGTGGCATTTTCCCGCGATGGAAAACAACTCGCAACCGGAAGCGGTGAACCTTCGCGCGACGGCGAGCTGAAGCTCTGGGATGTGTCCAACGGGCAGCTCGTCCGCGATTTCCCGAGGATTCATTCCGATGCCGTGTGCAGCATCGAGTTTTCACCCGACGGCAAACTCATCGCGACCGGTGCCGCCGACAAAATGGCGCGCGTCACCGACATCGCGACAGGGAAAATCGTCCGCAGCTTTGAAGGTCACACGCATCATGTGCTTGGCGTGAGTTGGAGCGCGGATGGCCGCACTGTGGCTACCGGAGGCGCGGAGGGCATGGTGAAGGTCTGGGACTTCGTCACCGGCGATCGCAAAAAGAACATCGAAGGTTACGAAAAGGAAGTCACCGCAGTCCGCTTCGTCGCGGCGAGTGGCAATCTACTTACCAGTTCCGGCGATAACAAGGTGCGCCTCGTGGCACTCGACGGCAAGGAAGTCCGCGCCTTCCCCGATGTCGCCGACTTCATGCAGAGCGCAGCCGCAAGCGCCGACGGAAAGTTCGTCGTCGCCGGCGGACAGGACAGCATTTTGCGCATTTGGAACGGCGCTGATGGGAAGGCGTTCGCGAAATTTGCGCTTGAGAAAAGCCCCGCGCAGAAAAACTGAGCTACCACTGCGATGCTCACCTTCCACGACTCGATACCGGCCGGTTCAGTGATGGGAAGGCGGAACTTCCTTCGCGCAGGAGGGTTGGCGCTCGGAGGGCTGACGCTTGGTGATTTGCTCACGGTGCAGGCCGCTGCAAAAGCGAAGAATCTGCCGGTGCGCGACAAGTCGGTAATCTTCCTTTTCATGCACGGCGGACCGTCGCAGTTCGAGACGTTCGACCCGAAGATGGATGCACCGTCCAACATCCGAAGCGCTACCGGTGAGGTTAAGACATCGATTCCCGGTATCACATTCGGGGCCACGTTTCCAAAGCTCGCGAGGCTGGCGGACAAATTCACAGTCGTGCGCTCGTTCGTCACCGGTGATGGGAATCACGACATCAAGCCGGTCGTGAGTCGCGACACGCTGAAGGCGAACATGGGTTCGCTTTATTCGCGAGTTGCCGGGCCGGTGAACCCAGCGACTACGATGCCGACCAACATCGCGCTCTTTCCCCGCGCTGTGAATCCCGGTGCGGGCGAGGCGGTCAGAAACTTCGGCGACCTCGCCAGCGCGGGCGAAGTCGGTGCTGCGTATGCGCCGATGGTTCCGGGTGCGGGCGGAGGCTTGCAAGAGGATCTCAAATTACACCTGCCGCAGGAACGCCTCAATGATCGGCGCGGCCTGCTTTCATCGCTCGATGAATTCCGCCGGCGCATCGACCAAAGCGGGCAGATCGAGACGATGGGATCGATTCAACAGCAGGCGTTCGACACGCTGCTCGGCGGTTTGTCCGGCGCGTTCGATCTCGCGGGCGAAGATCCTCGAGTCGTCGCGCGCTACGATACCGCGCCGCTCGTGCCGCGTGATCGCATCAACAAGAAGTGGAACAACCACAAGAACTACGGCGACCACGCGGAATCGCTCGGCAAACTCCTGCTTATGGCGCGGCGTCTTTGCGAGCAGGGATGCGGCTTCGTCACGGTGACGACGAGTTTCGTATGGGACATGCACGCCGACGTGAACAACGCGACGCTCGTGGAAGGCATGGGCTATGTCGGCACGCCATTCGACCACGCCGTAGCCGCATTCATCGAGGACATCGAAGCACGCGGCCTCAGCGAAAAGATCCTGCTGGTCTGCTGCGGAGAAATGGGCCGCGCACCGACCATCAACAAAGACGGTGGCCGCGATCATTGGGGAAACCTCGCGCCACTCATGCTCTACGGCGGCGGATTGAAGATGGGCCAAGTCATCGGTCAATCGACGAGGAACGGCGGTGAACCCGCATCCGACATCGTCACCCCGCGCGACCTCATGTCCACCATCATGCACACGCTCCTCGACATCGGCGAAGTCCGCTTAATGGACGGTATCCCGAAGAACGTGCTCGATGCCGTGACCGGCGGACAGCCGATCAAAGGGTTGACCTAGCGCGATGTGGCAGGTCGCGTCGGCCTTTTCGCAATCAAGGCTTGCTCACTTTTAAATGGAGGAACTCCCGCGTGCCCGGCGTGATTGGAGCGCTGCTTCGGATTGTGATGGTGCGGATGTTGCCGGTGACGGTGTTGCTGACTTCGACGGTGCCGCTTGAGGTCCACGAGGCGAGGGTTGGAGATACTTCGACGAGATAGGTGATGCTGTCGGGCGCCGGTTCTGGGCGAGTGTAGGTGAGATGGAGATAGTTTTGCCCGACGGCAGTTGTGATTCCGGACGAAAGGCGGTTTTCCAAGCCATTCACCCTAAATAAAGCAGTTAGCCGGATGTGAAAATGGCGGAAGTCGTGCAACAACAGAGAGATGCACGACGAAACGAGCGCGAAAAACGTTCACCTATTGGGTGAGGCCGCAGTGGTGGGCAAAATCCTGCCGCCGGACCTGACC
>CANIWM010000022.1 GCA_947471505.1 Chthoniobacteraceae bacterium
CTCCCCACCCAAACAAAACGCGCTGATTTTCTAAAACAGCGACCGCGCAACCACCGCGCGCAGCATCATCGACCTGCCGCCACCGTGAAATCCAACCCGCGCCGCTCCCCCTCGCCCTCAACCCTCAACTGCCGTTTTTAGGTTCAATCCCGTGAACGAGGCGAGCCGACAGATGCAGAGTGTGCTCAGCAATCTTCCCAAACAAATCCCCGTCCCTGATATGGAAATGCCCTTCAAGCTGAAGATGGACTCACTCAGCATCAACGGCGGCGACATTCCAAACGGCCTCGGCTGGATCGTGCTCGTGCTGGGGCTCGGCGCGGCGCTTCTGCCGTATGTGGCGACCGCGATGGACGCGCACACGCGGCGATTGCTGACGCTGGTATGCCTCGGCGCAGGCGCGGTGGTTTTGCTCTATGTGCTGACGCAAAATTTCCGCTTCGCCAGCATGGGAATCATCCTCGTCCTCGCAGGCTACGCGCTGGAGTTCTTGGGAACGGTCAAAGACGCGGACGCAAAAACGTAGCTCGACATTCCAATGTCGAGTTTTGGCACCCTCCATGGGGACAGTTCTCCCTGTAGAGAACGCCCAGTCTCGACTTTGGAAAGTCGAGCTACGCCGCGCTTCCAACTTTTTGCGCCCGCGTCATCAAAGAACGGTAGGCACGGCGGCTGATCGCCCACGGCGTCACGCAAATTTACCCCTGTGCAGCTTTGATGGATTCTAGCTCCGCCCATCTCGCGTAGAGGCGGGCGACGGTGGCTAGTTCCTTCTCCAGCTTGCGCTCCT
The DNA here is from genome assembly GCA_947471505.1 of Chthoniobacteraceae bacterium. Lineage (GTDB taxonomy): Bacteria > Verrucomicrobiota > Verrucomicrobiia > Chthoniobacterales > Chthoniobacteraceae > SXWH01. Next base: position 791 of record CANIWM010000022.1, read on the forward strand.
GTTCGGGGAACTCCTTCGAGCGCGTGACGAAAAACTGCGGGTCTGCGAGTAGGGCGCTGGTCGCTGCGCTGAGTGCTTCGGCGGCGTGGATTTCGTCTTCGATGGTTTCGAGTTCTTTGCTCTCTTTGTAGGTGAGTTTACGCCCGCGTGCTTTCGGCGCGGCGACGGGCGCTGGCGCTGCTTTCAAGACAGGCGCTGGTGCCGCGAGACGGTTGGCTTTTTTCTCCAGATAGTAATCGTAGTCGCCGGGCGTGAACTCGATCACCCCGCCTTCTTCGATGCTTAAAATGTGCGTGCAGACTCGGTTCAGGAACCAGCGGTCGTGGCTGACGACGAGGGCGCAGCCGGTGAATTGCGCCAGACTCTCCTCCACGAGTTGCAGCGTGGAGAGATCGAGGTCGTTCGTCGGTTCATCAAGGATAAGGAGGTTGCCGCCGCGGAGGAGGACTTTGCCGAGCGTGAGCCGCGAACGCTCTCCACCGCTGAGGTTGCCGACTTTGCTGTTGATGGCGTCGTCGGTGAAAAGGAAGCGCCGCAGGTAGGTGCGGACGTGGATTTTCTCCTCGCCCAAGACGACCCAATCCGCCGTGCCCGCGATGGCCGTGAGCACGGTGTCTTCGTCGTTCACGACGGCGCGGTTTTGGTCCACGTAATTGATGATCGTGCGCTGGCCGACGGTGACTTTGCCCCACGTCGGCTCCAACTCGCCCATGATGACGCGGAGGAGTGTCGTCTTGCCCATGCCGTTGCGCCCGACGATGCCGATGCGGGAGCCCGGCGGCATCTCGAAATCGAGGCGGTCAAAGAGCACGCGGTCGCCCATTTTCACGCCCACGCCTTTGAGGTCGAGGATGGTGTTCCCGAGCTTCGGCGGCGGGGGAATAATCATGTCCATCTGCTCATCGCGGGAGGGTCCGGCCTCGGCAGCCATTTCGTGATAACGGGCGATGCGGTCCACGCTTTTCGTGCGGCGGGCGCTGGGGCCTTTGCGAACCCATTCGAGTTCGCGGGCGAGGTATTTCTGGCGCTCGTGCTCGCTGCTTTCTTCGCCCGCTTCGCGCTCGGCTTTCGTGGACAGATACTTGGTGTAATTGCCGGGGTAGGAGTAGAAGGTGCCCGCCTTCAGCTCGACGATGCGGGTCGTCACGCGGTCGAGGAAGAAGCGGTCGTGGGTCACGAAAAGACACGTCCCTTTATACGTGCGCAAAAAGCCCTCCAGCCACTCCACGCTGTTCGTATCCAGATGGTTCGTCGGCTCGTCGAGGATGAGCAAATCCGGCTGGCCGATGAGCGCGCGGCACAATGCGACGCGGCGCTTTTCTCCGCCGGAGAGGTTGGCGGCGAGGCGAGTGATGTCGGGCGCGTGGAGGTTGGTGACGAGCGTGGCGAGGCGGGAGTCGAGGTTCCAGCCGTCGTGCTGTTCGATTTCGTCGAGCAGCTCGGAGGCGCGGTGGTCCTCGGCAGGCGTGGCCTCGTAGTCCGCGATCATCTTCAAAATGTGGGAGGCTCCGGCGAGGATGTTTTGCTCCACGGTGGCGTTGTCATCCAGCCCAAAGGTCTGCGGCAAATACCCCACAAGCGCATTCCGACGCCGTGTGACTTCGCCGCCGTCGGGCTCCAAGTCGCCCGCTGCGATGCGGAGAAATGTGGATTTCCCGCAGCCATTGCGACCGACGAGGCCCACGCGCTCGCCCTCGTGGAGCCCAAGCGTGGACGAATTAAGTAGTGTAGTGATGCCGTAGCGGACGATGAGTCCGTTGGCGGAAAATACAGGTAGTGCCATTAAAGAGTTGAGGGTTGAGAGTTGAGAGACTGTTGGCGCTGCGCGCTTGGTCCTGTTCGCGGGCCGTGGTCATCGGAACATCTCCCGCAGCGCGTTGAGCTTCGCTAGGGCTTTGCCGGAGTCTATGGCTTCGGCGGCGAGGGCGATGCCTTCTTTCAGATCGGGTGCGAGGCCGCAGACGACGAGGGCGGCGCCGGCGTTGAGGAGGACCATGTTGCGGCGGTGGCCGCGGTCACTGCGCTCTAGGATGGCGGTGACGATTTGGGCGTTCTCCGCTCGCTCGCCGCCGAGGAGGTCGGCGGGTTCGCACGGTTCGAGGCCCACTTCGGCGGGGGTGATGGTGTAGCTTTTCCCGGCGAGGTCGGCGATGTGGCTGGGGCCGGTGAGGGTGAGTTCGTCGGTGCCGTGGCCGTGGACGGTCCACGCGCCTTTGCGGCCCAACGTGCGGAGTGCGGCGGCGTATTTGGGTAAAAGGTCGGCGCTGTAGGTGCCGACGAGTTGGTAGTCGGGCAGCGCGGGGTTCAGCAACGGGCCGAGGAGGTTGAAAATGGTGGTGTGCCCTTCCCTCGCCAGCGCCGCACGAACGGGGCCGATGGCTGCGAAGGCGGGGTGATACGTCCGGGCGAAAATGAAGGCGACGCCGTGCCGCTCTAGCGCCTCGCGGAGTTGCTCGGGGGAGAGGTCGATTTTCACGCCGAGTTCTTCGAGCACATCGGCGGCTCCGGTCTTGGAGGTGACGGAGCGATTGCCGTGTTTCATCACGCACGCGCCCGCTGCTGCTGCGACGAACATGACGGTCGTGGAGACGTTGAAAAAACCCTGCTTGTCGCCGCCGGTGCCGCAGACGTCGAGCGTCGGGCCGGGGAGCGCGGCGCGGTCTAGCTCGGGCGTGATGGCGCGGGCGAGCAGCTCTTTCGTAAAGCCTGCGAGGTCGTCTGCGGTCTCGCCCTTCGCTCGGAGCGTTTTGAGAAAGTCGGCCTTTTCGCCATCCGCCACCTGCGGCGAAACCAGTGCAGCGACAGCTTGCGAGATCATCGCGGGAGCGAGTTCGTTGCCGTGTTTGAGGTGCTGCGTGAGCGGTTCCATATCTGCGTGATAAGAGGACAAAAGCGCGGGGAGAAATCGAGTTCTCCCCGCGCTTTATAAAGTCCGAGATGTGCCGTGTTTACTTCAGCTCTGCGAGCTTGGCCTTGATGGCCTCGAAGTTCGGCAAATCTTTTGGCGTCGGGGTCTGCTCTGCGTATTGGACGACGCCGTTTTTATCCACGACGAACGCTGCCCGTGCGCTGGTGAGGCCGATACCTGCGAGCGCAGGAAACTCTACGCCGTAAGCTGCGGTGGTCGTCTTATCGAGGTCGCTGACAAGTTGGATGGTGATGTTCTCTTTCTTCGCCCAAGCCTCTTGTGCGAATGGGCTATCGACGCTGATGCCGATGACCGCTGCGCCGAGGTCGGCGTAGGCTCCTATGCCTTGCGTGACGTCGCAAAACTCGGCGGTGCAGACGCCGGTGAAGGCGAGCGGGAAGAAGAGAATCACCGTATTCTTCTGGCCGAAGTTGGCCGAGAGAGTGACATCCGTGAGGCCATTGGCGTCTTTGGATTTGAGTGTGAAGTTGGGTGCTTTGGAGCCGACTGCGATTGCCATAAAATGAATTAGTTGTTGTGGTTGTTTCGTTGAAAAGAGCGCGCCTTTTAAGGCCATGCTCTCCGGGCGGCAATCGATAGTTTTGCTTGCGATGGGAAAAACTCCGCGCCGCCGTGGATTGAGGTTGGCGGGGCGCGGTCCGCCAATAGAGTAATCTCAGGCCAGATAACCATACCGTATCCCTGAGATTCCTCCGAGCTCTCACGGCTTACTCATTGTCCATTGCCGTGTCTGGACAAAGCGAAAATCGTTACTTGTTATTGATCACCCGGATGCGTGTCCCGCTCCGTGATTGACTGTTATTACTGTTGGTCGGTGGCGCACTGGTTCCACCGGGAGGGCGGAAACCATTGATCGTGCCGCTGGGAGGTCGCGGGATGCCGGTATTGGGGGGTGGGGTATAGCTCCCGTTGGTGGGGCGGGGGATGTTCGTGGTCGGTTGTTGCTGGGGAGTGTTCGGTGGGCGGAAGTTGGGGTTTGGTGGGTTGATGTTCGGGGCACCGGGCTGGCGCATTCCTTGTTGGACTCCGGGCACGGGGACGCCCACGCTCGCTTGCTTGATGGCGTTTTCGTTAAAGCCGACGTCGCCTATGTCGCTGCCTTTTTTGAGCTTCACTTTGCTGGCTCCGAACTTGTCGTCCCACAGTACTTGCACGATGGAGTAGCCGTCTTCGTCGGGTGTGCTTCCGAGGAGGCGGATGGGCTTGGACTCTTCGCCGAGGCGGACAATGGTGGCTTGGTCCACGCCGTCCACTTTGCCGAGGCCGACGATGAAGAGGTTGGCGAAGGGATTGACTGGCGGGGGTTCGTCGGTTTTCTCGACTTTTGTCGCGAGGACGAAGGGCGACGTGGTGCGCGTCTCTTCGTAGCGTTCTTTGTTGAAGCGCTCGGGCACGACGGCGTCTGTGGCTGCGATGGCGGCGGTGGTGAGTGCGAGAAAAGTGATGGTCTTCATAGCTTGGCTTCTGTTTTGAACCACTTGGCGATGGTAAGAGTTGCGCGGAGTTGTGTTTTATCGGCGGGGTCCACTTTGATGTCGCCTTCGAGCGAGATGAACTGGTCGGGCGCTTGCAGCTCCTGCAGGAAGTCATACATCTGCGTCCACGCGCCCTTCGCTTCGAGTCGGGTGCCGAGGGTGGTGTAATACGGCTGTTTCATCGGCACGCCGGGCTGCGGGGACTCTAGGGTGACGGTGTATTTTTTGGCGCTGTTTTTAACGGCGTCAATGAGCGTGCGGTTTGCCACGTCGGAGTCGCCCATGGGCTGAAGGGACTCGGTGAGCCACTTGTCGCGCTGCGCCCAGAGTTCGCGCTGGGATTCCTTCATTTGCAGGCCGCGGAGGTCGCCTTCCACCTTCACGCGGGCACCGGCGAGCGTCTGATAGTTGTTCATCAGGAACTTGATGGCGACGATGTTGATGACGAAGAAAATCACGCCTCCGACAATCCAGGAGAGGACTTTTTCGCGTTGGGACATTTGGGTCATGGCTTTGGCTTTAGGACGATGGTGAAGGTGACTTTGTTGGTGTTGCCGATGAGCACGTAGGGCGGGTTTTGGATGTCGAAGTAGGTGTTAATGTCGTCGTCCTTTTTGAGCTTCTGCGTGAAGGCGAATTGCCCATCGGTGCTGGCCTCGCCTTTGAGGGTGAATTCCCGTCCGCTAAAATTGAACGTCGTGAACTCCACATCCGCCGTGCGAGCGCGGATGAGCGCGTGGAGGACCTCCGCGATAGAGCGCGAAGGCTCGACGACCGGCGCGAGGGCCTTCCAGCGGGCCATCTGGTCTTTGATTCCGGCGTAGTTTGGCTCCTTCATCGCGAACTCGCGCTGGAGCGTTTGCAGCTTCCGCTTTTGCACGGCGAGGAAGATGAATGCCCCGGCGATGAGCAGGAGGTAAAAGACGGCAAACACAAGCAGGCGCTGCTTTACACGCTCGCCACTCTCACGGGAGTTGGCCTCTTGCAGCCAGCTCGGCGGGAGTAAATCGAGGCCGGTCTGCGCTTCACCCGTCAGCTCCAGTGGCTCGATAGGTCGCCCGAAATGGGTGGCGAGCGCCCCGATGAGGTCGAGGTCGCCGGGCCAGACGAAGATGCGGGTGAAGTCCACCGGCACGCCTTCGAGTTCCGCCGCGATGAGGAGGCCGGGGAGTTCGGCGATGACGGAGTCGGGTTCGGTAAAAGGGACGGCTTGCGCCCAGCTCAGCTTGCCCTTTTCAAAGATGGCGAGGACGGTCTGCCCTTGCTCGGGCCAGATGGCGAGGACTGTCTCATCTTGCGGGCACGCGACGCCGACGCGCAGGGCGTAGAGCGAGATGCGCTCGGGCACGCGGCCACTCTGCCGGAGCGGGGCGCAGATGCTCTCTAGCTGCGTATGCTGCGCAGTGACGGAGAGGACGGTGGTTTCGTTCTCCGAATGCCCCAGCGTCTCGAAGCCGTGGCTGACTTCCTCCACGGGGAAAGGGAGCGATTTTTCGAGCTGGAGCTGGAGCATGTCTGCCAGCTCGGCTTGGTCGGTAGAAGGCAGGCGATGCCGCTCTAGCAGCACGGCTTGGCAGGGCAGCGCGAGGTCTATGTGTGCATTGCCGGGCACGTAAGAGATCGCCTCGTCGAGCGTCGTGAGTGATTGGTCCTCGCCTCCCATTCGGAGTCTCCAGCCTGTGGCGTCGGGTGTGATGAGCGCATGTGCGGCTCCGTTCTTTTTCATTCTTTCCAGCTTAAAATGTTTGGGTTCTGCCCACCTTTACGGGCTACGACTTCGATTTGTCTATGGACTTTTCCGCTCCAGCCCTCGGCGGTGATGTGCCAAGTGTTGTCTTTCAGGCCAATGAGCCCGCCGAGCGCGGAAAATTGCGTCTTATTCATCCCGAGGAAGCCCTGAATCTGGTCGAGCTTCGTAATCGGCGGGTCGTCCAGTGTGCCGTCAATCCCGTCGGAGCCCTTCCGCCATTCGATATAGCGCTGGATGCCGCCCTCCGCGATGCCGGGCAGCAGGCGCATGATTTGGAACTCGGCAGCCGTCACATCAATCGGGCCGTTGGAAAACACGGTGAGGTCTTCCTTCCAGCCACCCTGCGAGGTGAGCGCTTCGCAGTCATAGACTTGCTCCAACTCCTCCACGGTCTGAAATTGCCCACGGTTCGGCGGGTGGTAGCCCTCGGCGTCCTCTTGTCCGTTGATGCGCTTCACGTTATCCGCGTCGAGGTAATCGAGGATGCAATCTACGATGTGCTCGCGGTCGTTAAACTCGATGCCGCGATACTCCATCCAGCGCTTAAACATATCGATCTTCCGTGGGTCTTCGCCGGTGAAAATGGTATTCAAGTTCAGCTTCCCGCCCTCGCTCACCATCGTCACTCGGAAGCCGGGGTCTGCATTTTCCTGCATCGCGAGAGCAGGCGTCTCCTTCGTCACCAGCGGGTGCAGGCCGAGCGCCATACCGCTGTTCGCCATCGCGCGGGCGTCGGTGTCGTTGTAGTTCTGCGTCGCCGTGATGAGCGTCTGCCGGATGAAAGTGGCATAAACCATCACCGCCCCCGTGAGCACGATCATCGCCCAAAGGACCAGCAGCAGCGCCGCGCCGCGATGGGCGAAGGAGCGGCGACATTCCTGTCGCCGTCCTAACAGCGCGAAGCGCCCAATCTCCCCCCGGCACTCCGTCGCACAAAAGAATGCGCTTCGCGGTTGAAGGTCGGCGACAGGAATGTCGCCGCTCCTTGTTTGATGAGTGGGTAAAGTGCGCATCATTGCGTTTGAGTTGCGATGGCTGACGGGATGCCGATGACGGCTTCGAGCGGCACGATGTCGCCCTCGCGCATCACGGACATCCGCATATAGCTCGGGCGCGATGTAGAGTCTGTCCAGCTTTCCACTTCCGTATTCACCCGTGGGTCAAAGAAGCGCAGTCGCAGCGATTGCGCGTTCGGGATGAGCGGAATCCAGTCCGGCTTCGACGCGCCCAAACTCGCCACCAACCCAAGCGCCGTCTCCTGCATCGCGATCTCTCGCTCAATGCCGATCTCATACTTCGCCGCATTGTCCTTCAGTGGCTTGATTCGCAGCCGCGCGATATATTCACCCTTCGCAGCCGTCGTCATCAGCCCCGGCCCGCCCTTCGAGCGCCACTCCACGCTATCCACATCCCGCCCGCCGAGCCGCACCGCCTTCGAGAGCAGCGTGGACTGGCCGCGACCGGGGAAGGAGAAAAACTCCTCTTGAACCATCTCCGTCATCCGCTCCACCGCGAGTTGGCTATTGATCTCCTCCGACGAAATCGAAATCGCCTGAATGTTCGAGCGCACAAACTGAAACACGATCACCGAAATCATGGACAAAATCGCCACCGCAAGCACGACCTCTAGGATCGTCATCGCGGCTCGTTTTGGATTGGTGTGAAGTGGTCGCATCAGCGTTGGCGTGGATAAATGTAGAAGGTCAGGTCGCGAGTGATGACGTCTTTCCCCGACTGCCACTTCAGCGCCAGTATAACTTGGTAGAGCCCGAAAAGTTCCTGCTCCTTTTCGTTTTTCAGCTCCAGCGGCAGCCGCGTCGTTTCGAGCTGCATCCCCTCCCACGGACCTTTGTCCCATTTTTCCGAAGCCTTGTCTGTTAAAGGCACCGCTCCTGCCAAAATCTCCGTCATCCGATTCGCCAGCAACCGCCGCGCAAGCCCTTCCTCCCGGCGAAATTTATCCGCCTTCAGACAATTCTCCACGCACCGCCCCAGCGTCAGCACCCCCAGCGCAAACACCACGATAGCCAGCATCGCCTCAAACAACAGAAACCCCGAACGGATATGGGAAAAACGTTTCATCGCATCTTCATCTCCGTGATTTCGCCCTTCGCCGTCAGCGGGTGGAAAATCGCCGTCCAAGTCCCCTCCGGACCATCGTAAGCCACCGTCACCGGCTCGCACGTCCCGCTCCGCCAGAACGGCCATTCGCCCGGCGTCTCCTTCGGCGGCAACAGCGTCGCAGGCCGCAGCAACGTGATCTTCTCATCCTCCCCAATCGCCATCGTCTCCTCGCCCTCCGCAGTGCCTGCCTGCTTCTCCTCCGCAGTCGGCGCATCGGGCTGGAGCAGAATCTGCCCTTTCTCCCACACCAGCACCCAAGTCCGCTGCTGAGTGATCGCATTCGTCTGTGCCTTATACGCCAGAGTCTCCACCTTCTCGTAGCTCTCCCGCAGCCGCTTCTCCGCGTTCAGCCCGCGCATACTCGGGATGGCGATCCCCATCACAATGATCGCGATCAATACTGCGAGCATCAGCTCCAGTAGAGTAAAGGCGGACGTTTTGTGAATGCGTGGCATTAAAGTGGTGTGAACATGCTCCGATCCTTCTCGATTGGCTAGCATGACCTTTGGACAACGCGCCCACCGAAACGCTCAATCAAAAGCCGCGCTTGCCGCTTCGTTGCTGCGACGCCCTCGTCGCAGGTGGTGCCTGCGACGCCCCGTCGCAATTTAAGGTGGAAGCCCTCCCGCGCTCAAATGCCGCGCTTGCCGCTTCGGCTGGAGGCGCTTGGCGACTTGCAGGGTCTCCGGCGTCTCTAAAAATGCGGGGACTCCTTTGCGCCCGATGCGTTGCCAGTCCCGGATGAGGGCGGCGGCGACTGTGGCGGCGGGGAGTTTCACCTGCTCGATGAGGAACGTGTGGAGCGCCTCGGCGAGAGTTTGCAGCGCGATCTCGTGCGTGCGGCGGAGGTGCGACCAGAGCCAATCGCTGAGCGCCAGCATTTGTGTAAAAGGCGACGCGCCATCGGACCACGCGAGCGGCAGTGTGTCGGCGAAGTTCCCGCTGTTGCCGAGCAAGTCCCAGTAGCGCGCGAACCGGCGCATCCGCTGCATGTCGGCGAAGGGGATGTCGCGCGTTTGCAGGATTTCGTAGGGCGGGCGCGGCGCGTAGGCCATCGTGTATTCCGCATCGTGGCGGACGATGGGCGTGCCGCGCAGGCGCTTGAGGATGCCGACTTGGATTTCCTGCGGGCGTAGCGCGATGAGCTGATCGAAGCCGCGCCCGAAGCTCTCGATGCCCTCGCCGGGCAGGCCCACGATGAGGTCGGCGTGGATGTGGACTCCGGTGCTGCCGCGCAGGTAGTGGAAATTGTCGGCGAGGCGCTGGTAGTTTTGGCGGCGCGAGATGTTCTTGGAAGCAAGGTCGTCGAACGTCTGGATGCCCACCTCAAATTGCAGCGCGCCGGGCGGGAACTTCGCGATCAAAGTGCGCAGTTGTTCGGGCAAGCGGTCGGGGATCATTTCAAAGTGGACGAACATCCCGTCGATCCAGTGATCGAGGAAAAACTGGAGGATCGCCGAGCTGGTCGGGAGGTGGAGATTGAACGTGCGGTCCACAAATTTGAACTGCCGCGCGCCACGTTCGAGGAGCCGCTTCATCTGCCTCAAGAACGGCTCCAGCGCAAAGGCGCGCACCGGGATGTCGAGCGACGAGAGGCAGAACTCGCACGTAAATGGACACCCGCGCGACGCCTCCACGTAGATGACTCGGTGGGCGAGATCGTGGTCCGTATAAAGGTCGTACGGGTAGGCGAGTTGCTCCAGCTTCGGGAGCAGCGCGGGGATGATCTTCGCGTGCGATTTCCCCGCGAGGAGGTCGGCGGCGATGGTGGCGAAAGTGAGGTCCGCCTCGCCGGTGATGACGTGGTCCGCGAGGGCGACGATCTCCTGCCCCTCCGTCTCGTAAGAGACCTCCGGGCCGCCGAGGACGATGCAGATTTCCGGCGCGATGCGCTTGAGTGCGGCGACCACTTCCGTCGTCTCCACGACGTTCCAAATATACACGCCAAAGCCGACCAGTCGCGGCGCAAGGGCGAGGATGCGCTCGACGATTTCCAGCGGGCGCTGATTGATGTCAAACTCCGCAATCTCCGCCCGCTCGCGCAGCTCCCCGAGATTCGCCATGAGATAGCGCAGCCCGAAGGAGGCGTGGATGTATTTGGCGTTGAGTGTCGCGAGGACGAGGTCGGGCATTGGATTGTGGAAAAGACGAATGCCGGATGCCGAACAGCGCGTCACCGCGAAAGTTCATCATTCGCCATGTCCCGCGCCCGGCCATCCCAGCTATTTCTTCTTCGGATACCACTCGGCGAACTTCGCCAGCGCCCACTCGGTCGTTTGCTCCTTGTGGCAGATGTTGCAGCTATTGGTGGTGCCGTTTTTGACGGTCTCGGCGGGCGGGACGACGTTGAAGGTGTGGTTGCGGGCTTCGGCGGCGACGGAGTTTTCGCCGGTCTTGGCCATGTGGCATTCGATGCAGATGCTCCCTTTGCTCGTGGCGGCGTGGTGGGTGTGGTCGGCGAGGAGGGGCTCGGCGAGTTTCTGCGCTTGGCCGGGGCCGTGGCAGGTGAGGCAGAGGGCGTTGGTCGCGGCGGATTTTACGGTCATGGCGGTGTGCTGGCCGTTGTGCATGTCGTGGCAGTTGGAGCATTGGAGGGCGTTGTCGTGCATGACGCTTTGGACGAACGTATTGCCCTGCACGCGGTTTTTGTGGGCGGTGCCGCCGGGCCAGAACTCGGGGGTTTGTTTGCCTTCGGGCGCGAAGGCTTTCCAATACTTCCCGAGGTCGTCGCCGGGGGTGTAGCCGACGGGCCACGCGTAGTCTTTCTGCTCGCCGTGGGGCTTCCCGGCAGCGTGGCAGGCGAGGCAAACGTCCATCGAGCGTTGGCGGGTGAGGCGCGAGGGGTTCACGATGTCGGCGATGGCGGAAGTCTCGGAATGTTTCTTGCCTGCGCCGTGGCAGCTCTCGCAGGAGATGTTGAGTTCGGCCCATTTCTGCGTCTTCAAATCGAGGCCGGTGCTGTGGCATCCGGCGCAGAGCTGGAAGTTGGAGCGGCCTTTCCAGTCTTGGTGGTCGGCCCACCACCAGTCGCTCTTGGCGGTGTAGGGCTGCCACTTTTTTTCCTTCACGCTCCACTGGCCGGGGAAGACGACTTCTTCGCCATTCACCTCGACGAGAAAGCGTTGCTTCCACCGCGAGCCGACGACCCATTTGACATCGGCGAGGGCGGGGTGGTGCGGGCTGTCGGCGGTGAAGTCGGCGACGATGGTTTTGTCCGAGGGGCGCTGGACCATCTTGCTGTGCGTGGTGGTTTTCCAGCCGTCGAAATACTGCTGGTGGCACGTCGCGCATTTCTCCGCGCCGACGAATTGCGCGTGGTCGAGCGCGGGGACTTTGTCGGGCTGGAGGGGAATGGGCGCGCTTTTCCCCGCTGCGAAAACGGCGGTGTGGCAAAGGGCGAGGAACGCGGCGAGAATGGCGGCGAGTTTCATGGCGCGGAGCATGTGGAGGGATTCACGGGTTTGGAAATGACGGAGTTCGCCATTCGTCATTCCGCCCTAGTTCCAGATGAACTTCTTCAGCCGGAGTTCCTTCACTTTGGCCTGTGCTTCGGGGGCGCGTGCGCCGGGTATTTTGCCGAGCTTTTCGTAGAGGGTGAAGGCACCGCGCCAGTTGCCGATGCCTTCGAGGATGCCGGCGGCGTCGAAGCCTGCTTTGTAGAGCCAGAAGGTTTCTTTTGCGCCGGTGGTGGCGGTGTCGAGGAGGCGGGTGAGGACGACGAGGGCTTCCTGCTGCCGCCCTAGATCAATGAGCACGCGGCCTTGGCGATAGACGGCTTGATTATGCCACTCCGGGCCCGCGTCGGGAATCGCGGCGAGTTGTGTGTAGGTGGCGAGTGCGGCTCCGAGCTTGTCGGGTGCGCCTTTGGCGGTGCGGACTAAGTTATCGCCTTTGGCGCAGAGGGTGGCGTGGCGGAGTTCGGGTGGGGCGGGCGGCTGGGCGTCGAGGATGGTCTGGAAGATGACGGAGGCATCTTGGTCGTTCTGATTTTGGATGAGCCCTTGCTGAAACAAGGCGTGGTAGCGGAGTGGGCCTTTACGCTCTGCGACTTGGGTGAAGAGGGCGGTGGCGCGTTCGGCACTACTGGGGGTCATGAGCTTGGCGGCGCACTGGCCTGCGAGGAAGAGGGCGCTCTCGGCGTAGTCGCCGTCGGGCTGCTCGCGGGCGAGTGTCTCGAATTGGGTCTGTGCATTGGCGAAGTCGTTCTCGTGGAAATAGACTTGGGCGAGCTTCATGCGGACTTCCGGGAGCAGCGGAGACTTGGGGCGCTCGGCGATGAAGCTGCGGGCGAGGCTGGTGATTTTCTCGATCTGCTTTGCGTCGCGCGGCTTCACGGCGTCGGCGGCGAAGATGGCGGCGTATTGGTTGCGCTCGGCCTGCCCGCCGGTGGTGTCGGCGCTCTCGGTGGCGCTGGCTTGGGCGAGTTCTTCGGTGGCTTGGGCGACGTTGCCGCTGGCAAGTTGTAGCTCGGCAAGGACGAGGTGTGCTTCGCCCCGGCGGGGGTGCGCGGGGAAATCCTTGAGGAATGCGCGGAGCGTGGCGGGGGCGGCGGGGTCTTCCGCGCGGGTCTGGGTGATGCCGGCCTCTAGCATGAGCTCGCCGGTGAGCGGGTCGCCGCTGTGGTTGACGGTGAACTCGGCGAGGCGCGCTTGGAAGCCGGCGAGATTTTTGAGCCCGAGTTCCGCGAGCGCCGCGTTAAATGCTGCGCCTTTTTGCAAGCGGGACGAGTGCTCGGCGGCGAGGCGGAAGTAGGTGACGGCGAGCGAGGGGTCGCTCTTTTTATATGCCACCAAGCCCATGCGCATCTCCATCAGCGCGGCGCGCTCTTTATCCAGCGCGGTGCGCTGTGCGCCCTCCAGTGCCTTGAGCGCTTCTTCCAAGTCTCCGCGCTCTTCGGCGAGGTCTGCCTTTAGCTCGTGGACGTAGGTGGTGAGGGCGTTCTTGTCTGCCGGGAACCACTGGAGGAAGTTCGCGCACGAGGTGACGGCGACGAGCTTGCGGGACTTCTCCCGCGACTGCATCCGGCACACGTAGAATTGCGCCAGCGCGCCTCGGCGGGGGAAGTTCGTGCGTTCGTCGCGGTCTGCCATTTTGTGCAGCTCGCCTTCGCGCGGGTTGCGGTCTTGCGCGTTGATCTGGTCGAGCCGCCGGAAGATCATCTCGATGGCGGGGTTCTCCGGGTTGTCCCAAAGGAATTTCTCCAGCTTCTGCGCCGCGGTTTCGGTGCCGAGGGTTTTGATGTGGAGGCGCGCATCGGTGCGGGCCAGCTCGACGGCGGCGAGCAAGTTTGGCGTGAGTCCTTCGGGTTCGGCGACGAGGTGGTCTAGCGCGTCGAGTGCGGGCTGTGGCTGCTCGTTGGCTAAAAGGAGACGCGCCTTAACGTAGTCGCGCCACTTGATGTCCGAGGGCGTCTTCGGCTCGATGCTCCGCAGCAAATCTTCCACTTCATTCTTGCGCCCAAGCTCCGAGAGCAGCCCGGCGTGCCGCAGCCGCAGGGCGACGCTCGCTTTGCCCGAGCTGGTCAATTTCTCCAGCACGGCCACCGCCTCGGGTGTGCGACCCAGCACTTGCAGCGACTCCGCCTGCCCGATGGCAGCGGAAGCCGGTGCGTCGCTCGCCTGCGCGAGGTCCTCGTACAGTGGAAGCGCCTCGCTCCATCGCCCCATGGCAGCCAGCGCGTGCGCCCGGAGGAGTGTCGCCTTTTTCCCTGCGAGTGGCTCCAGCACGGACAGCGCGTCGGCGGCTTTGCCGGAGCGGAGTTGCGCCTCGCCCAGCAGCAGCGACGCCGCCGCGCGGTCTGCCACGGGGAACGCCGCGTCGCGCATCGCCACCGTCAATTCTTCGCGTGCGACTTCCGGAATATACTCGTCCAGCGCCCGGCGCGCGGAATCGAGCACGGGATGCCCCGCGGCGGCGGCAGAGGCCAGCGCGAGGCAGAAAAGCGGGAGCTGATACGGATTCATCACAGCGCGACTGCATACCGCGCCGAGCGGGCCGCGTCCACAGTGAGAATCGTTGATTGGACTTTTAAGCGTTGCCAGTCCTCGCCGGGGCAGACTAAACGACGAGCCATGATCGCAGGCATCGCTCTTTTCATTGCAGTAGCAGTTTACCGTCTCCTCCCTTTATTTCTCGGAGCTACCACCGAGCAGCCGAGCTGGCTACCCGGCTTCTCGCCTGTCGCCGCCATCATGCTCTGTGGCGCGGCGTGCCTGCCACGGCGGATGGCCATCGCCATCCCGTTTGGCACCGTGCTGCTCACCGATGTCGTGCTGAATATCTACTACGGTTTCGCGCCATTGAACCTCGGGATGCTCGTGAACGTCCTCGCCTTCTCCGCCATCGCCGCGCTCGGCTGGCAGCTCCGCAACCGCACCGACGCGAAGACCATGCTCCCCGCCGCCATTGGCACCGCGCTCTTCTTCTACGCAGTCACCAATACCTACGCATGGTTCACGCTCCCCGCCTACGCGAAGACCCTCGCTGGCTGGCTGCAAGCCCTTACCACTGGCCTGCCCGGCTTCGCCCCGACGTGGGCATTCCTTCGCAACGAACTCATCTCCAATCTCCTCTTCACCGCTCTCTTCCTCGCCTGCATCCACCGCGCCGCAGCACCAGCGCCAGAACGCGCGCCCGCTCGCTGGTAGTAGATGCCGACCTACGTTTACGAACTCTGCGAAGGTGATTGCAAAGCGTGCGGCGGCACCTTTGAAATCAACCGCCCCATCGACCGCGCACCGTTGACGAATTGCCCGCTCTGCAAGAAGCCCGTGCGCAAAGTGATCACCAACGTCAACACCCCCAAAGTCACCCGTCCCGTCGGCCCCGCCGAAGCCCGCAACGCCGGGATGAGCGTCTTCAAAAAGGTCGGCAACGGCGAGTACGAGCGGCAGTAGCCAGCACTTCTCCCGCTAGAGCCCGACGTATCGCTCGTAAGTCATCGCCTCGCGCAGCCGTGCAGCGGCAGCGATAAAGCGCGCGATCTGCTCCCAGATGCGCGGGTGTGCGATGTCCACGGGATGAATGGCGATGCGCATCAGCTCCGCACTTTCCAGCCGGTGAAAAAGGGAGGCGTTCCAGGCGAGGCTCACCGCTCGTCTCCACGCGGCGCGGACGCTCCAGCAGAGGCTCTGGCTCTGCCACTCGTCGCCGCGCTGGAGGGCGGTGACGGTGCGCAGCCTTGTCGTATAGCCGATCCCCAGCTCGCGGAGGGCGCGCTCGGCTTCCGCGCTGAGCAGCCATGCGGGGGCGATGAAGCCGCTCGGCTCCACGTTTATCGCGCGGAACTCCTCCCGCGATTTCGCCACCAACTCCCGAGCCTCCGCGAAGCCGAGGTCGAAGAACTCGCCTTCGCCCGCCGTGTAGTTGCGCGTGATGATTCGGGCCGCCAGCGATTCCCCGGCGCGGGTCGCTCGCTGGTGCGTGTAGCCGTGCATGACGACCTCATCGCCCGCAGCCACACGGGCGCGCAGCCATTCACAAAAGGCGGCGTCTTTTAGAAAATGCCCGCGCCCGTGGTGGTCGGGGATTACGAGCAGCGACACGGGCACATCGAGCGCGGCGAGGATGCGCTGGCATGGCTCCCACGTATACGGGGAGACATCGTGCAGCGAGACGACGAGCGCGCGGCGCATCAGCCGGGGAAGCTCGCCAGCACTTCATCCCGCGTCGCCACGGCGGTGCCGGCTTTGGCCACGACGATGCCGCTGGCGTGGTTCGCGATCTCGGCGGCTTCCTCCGGCGCGGCTCCGTTGGCGAGGGCGGCGGTGAGGACGGCGATGGCGGTGTCGCCTGCGCCGCTGACATCAATGACTTCCTGCGCGCGAGTGGGGATGTGGTAAGGCGGGCGGCCTTGCGTAAAGAGCATCATGCCCTGCTCGCTGAGCGTCACCAGCACATGCTCGCAGCGCCACTTCTCCAGCAGCAGCGCGCCGACTTCCAGCAGCGCGGTGTCGGCAGTCGCGGGCTCCACCGGGTCACTCACGGAGCGGCCCGCCGCGCGGAATGCCTCGCCGCGATTGGGCGTCACGCACGTCACATCGTGCCAGCGGATCGCGTTGCTTGGCTTTGGGTCCACGGAGATAATCTTCCCGCTCTGCCGGGCGAGCGCGATCAGCTCATCCACGAGCGATTGGTCCAGCAGCCCCTTGTCGTAGTCTTCCAAAATGATCGCATCCAGCGAAGGCAGCAGCGCCGTGAATTGCGCCATCACCTGCACGCGCTGCGCTGCCGTGAAGCCACGCCTTTTCTCCCGGTCCACCCGCACCACTTGCTGCCCGCGCGCCACGATGCGCGTCTTGCGGATGGTCGTGTAGTCCGGGTCGAAAACCACGCAGCCGAGCTGGATGCCGCGCACCTCCAACAGCCCGCGCAAGATGTCCGCATCCTGCCCCGTGCCCGCGAGACTCAGCAGATGCACATGGTCCGCAAACTCCCGGAGATTGCGCGCCACATTCGCCGCACCGCCCGCATTAAACGTCTGCCGCTGCACCTCCACAATCGGCACCGGAGCCTCCGGCGAAATGCGGCTTACTTTCCCCCAGATAAACTCATCCAGCATCATCTCCCCGACGACGAGGATGCTGCGGGCGGGCGATAGAAGTTGTTCGGCACGGGTGCGATTCATGGTGGGAGGAAACCCGGCAAACGCGAAGTTGCCAACTGCGGATTGCGCCTGCACACATCCGAGATGCAACTTTTCGATGCCCACCTTGACCTTTCGATGAACGCCGTGGAGTGGAACCGCGACCTCTCGCGCTCGCTCGCCGACGTGCGGCGGGATGAGGCGCACATGACGGATAAGCGCGACCGGGGGCGGGGGACGGTGACGCTGCCGGAGATGCGGCGCGCGGAGATCACGATGTGCGTGGCGACGCTGATCGCTCGGGTGGAAATGAACGCGTGGAGCCCGGTGGCAGGCTGGCGCTCGCAAGCGCAGGCGTGGGCGGTCACGGAGGGGCAGCTCGCGTGGTATCGGGCGATGGAGGAGGCGGGCCTGATGCGCTGCATCCGCACGCGGGCGGACCTCGATAAAGAGGGCGATGCGCTGGGCTATGTGCTGTCGCTGGAGGGTGCGGATTCGCTGGTGACGCTTGCCCATTTAGAGAGGAGATACGCCGCCGGGCTGCGCGCCATCGGCCCCGCGCATTACGGCCCCGGCGTGTATGCGAATGGGACGGATGCGAGCGGGGGCTTCGCGGAGAAGGGGCGGGAGTTGCTCCGCGAGATCGGGCGGCTGGGGATGATCCTCGATGCGACCCACTTGTGCGACGATTGCTTCTGGGAGGCGCTGGGCCTTTTCTCCGGCCCGGTGTGGGCGAGTCATCATAATGCGCGGGCGCTGGTGCCGCATAATCGGCAGCTCTCGGATGAGATGTTTCGCGCGCTGATCGAGCGCGGGGCGGTGGTGGGCGTGGCGCTGGATGCGTGGATGATCGTGCCCGGCTGGGAGCGGGGGAAGACGACGCCGCAGAGCAGTGGCGTGGTGCTGGCGCATTTGGCCGACCACATTGATCACTTCTGCCAGCTCGCCGGGAACGCTGCGCACGTAGGCATCGGGAGTGATCTGGATGGTGCGTTCGGCACGGAGCAGACGCCGCAGGATGTGGAGAGCATCGCGGATTTGCAAAAGCTGTCGGGCATCCTCGCGGGGCGCGGATATTCTGCGGCGGACATCGCGGGGATTTTCGCGGGGAACTTCCTGCGCTTTCTGCGCGCGGCGCTGCCGGAGTGAGGGGAGGTGTTTCCTTCAACAATCAGCAATCGGAGTTCATCAATCGACATTCCTTCACGGTTCAAATTGTTGATTGATGAACTCCGATTGTTGATTGCTTAAGGTGGGGAACTACAGCGTCCCGACTTCCACCACGGCTGCGGGGTCGGCGAGGGCGGCGTGGAGCTGGTGGATGGTGCTCTGCTGGCCGGGGAGGAGAAGGTCGGGGCGGATGTCGTGGAGGGGCTGGAGGACGAAGCGCCGGAGGTGGAGCCGAGGGTGAGGGATGACGATCTCGTCGTTGGCGAGGACGAGGTTGCCGACGTAGAGGATGTCGAGGTCGAGGGTGCGCGGGGCGTTGCGGGGGCGCTTGGAGGGGCGGCCCATGGTGGCTTCGATTTGCTGGAGGGCGTCGAGGAGTGCGTGGGGCTGGTGGGCATAGTCCACTTCGAGGACGGCGTTGAGGAATGCGCCCGCGTCGGGCCCGGTGCCGACGGGCTCTGTCTCATAGACCCGCGAGGCGAGGAGCGGCCCGGTGACGCCGGGGAGCGCGAGGACGGCGTCGCGTCCAGCGCGCAGGTTGCGCAGGCGGTCGCCGAGATTGGAGCCGAGGGCGATGCCGGTGCGCATTACTTCAGCCCGAGGACATCGCGCATGTCGTAAAGACCTGCCGGTTTCCCGTGGGCCCAAGTCGCGGCGCGGATCGCTCCACGGGCGAAGATGTCGCGGCTGCTGGCTTTGTGCGTGAGTTCTACGCGCTCGCCGAGTGCGGCGAAGAGGACGGTGTGGTCGCCCACGACATCGCCGCCACGGATGGCGTGCATCCCGATCTCGCCCTGCGTCCGCGCGCCGACATCGCCGAAGCGCCCGTGCCGGACGTCGTCGTTGTATTGGAGGCTGCGGACTTCGGCGAGGGTCTCGGCGAGCATCTTGGCGGTGCCGCTGGGCGCGTCCTTTTTCATCCGGTGATGGGTCTCGGTGATCTCTAAATCGAAGTCCGGGCCGAGGATTTCCGCAGCCCGCCGGGTGAGCCAGAGGAGGGTGTTCACGCCGGTGGAGTAATTGCCGGAATAGACGATGGGGATGTGCGCCGCTGCCTCGCGGATACGCGCTACGCCAGCGTCGGAGATGCCGGTGGTGCCGATGACGAGGGTCTTCTTTCCCGCGATGCAGGCGGCAAGGACGCCCTCCAGCGCGGAGTGGTGGCTGAAGTCAATGCAGGCGTCGGACTGCGCGAGCCCGGCGAGGAAGTCGTCGCCAGCATCGGTGGCGGCGGAGACGGTGGTGTTCGCAAACTCTGCGGCGCAGGCGATGAGGGCGAGGCCCATGCGACCACGGGAGCCGTTGATGTGAAGTCGGAGCGCCATATTTAGTGGCAGCCGCAGCCGGTCCCGCATCCACCTTCGCTGCTATCGTTCGGGCCTTGGAGCCCTTCGACGCTGAAGCCGATGCCTTGCAGGGAAATCTGCTCACGCACGCGGAGGAGCAAGTCGGTGACCGGGGCTGGTGGCTCTTCGGCGCAGGCGAGGGTGATGCGGAGCTTCTTGCCCGCTGCTTGCGGGAGTTGCTCTTCCATTTCGCCATCGAGGACGAACGACATGTAGGCGTTCAGCTTCTCCTGGAGCTGGATGAGTTGCGAGTCGCCGCCAGACCAAGGGCGCGGCTCAAACATCACGAGGACAAACTCGCCCGTCGCCGGGTCCACGCCGAGTGCATCGAGCACGGCGGGATTTTGCACGCCGTTGGTCGTGGCGGCTTCTTCGTTTTGACAGCAGTTTTCGGATTCACAGGATTCGCTCATCCGCGAGCAATGCCGTGGCGGGGCGGCGGTGTCAAAGGAGTCTTCACTCGGCGGGGCCGTGATCGGGCATTGCCAGCGCCGGGGCGGCTGGTGATTCTCTGCGGTATGAAATTCGTTTCGATGCTTCTATTAACAACGGTCGGTGTGTGCGTGAGCGCTCCTGCGGAGGTGCCGACATTTACCGAGCATGTCGCGCCGGTGGTCTTTGCTAAATGCGCGGGGTGCCATCGCGATGGGCAGGTGGCTCCGTTCTCCCTGCTCGATTACGCGCAGGTGAAGAAGCGCGCGAAGCAGATTACGGAGGTGACGGGCGACCGTGTGATGCCGCCGTGGCACGCGGATCGCGGGGCAGTGGATTATGCAAACGACCGCTCGCTTTCCGATGCGGAGATCGCGCTGATCCGCCGCTGGGTGCAAGCGGGCACGCCGGAGGGCGACGTGGCGAAACTCCCGGCGCTGCCGAAGTTCGACCCCGGCTGGCAGCTCGGGAAGCCGGACATCGTGGCGGAGATGCCGGAGGCTTTCACTGTGCCTGCGGAGGGGCGGGATATTTATCGGAACTTTGTGATGCCGCTGAACCTCGAAGAGGATACGTGGGTGAACGCGATTGAGTTTAAGCCGGGTGCACCGAGCGCGGTGCATCACGTCCTGTATTACCTCGATCTGAAAGGCAAAGCGCGTGTGGCCGATGAGGCAGACCCGGAGCCCGGCTATAACGGGATGGGGCGGAGCAACGGGAACTTCCGCTACCTCGGCGGCTGGGACGTGGGCACGCAGACGGCGCCTGTGCCATACGGGCTGGCGTGGTTTTTACCGAAGGGGGCGGACCTCGTCATCCAGGTCCACTATCACCCGAATGGGAAGGCCGTGCAGGACCGCTCGGCAGTCGGCTTTCACGTCTCGAAGGTGCCGACTTCGCGGCCTTGGACGATTGTGCCGGTGCCGCCGTTCTTCGGGATCATGTCGGGCATCAATATCCCGGCGGGGGAGAAGAACTACGTGAAGCAGAGCAGCATGGTTTTACCCGTGGATGTGGAGGCGATTGCGGTGAATGCGCACGCGCATTTCCTCGGCAAGCAGATGGAGATGACGGCGACGCTGCCGAGCGGCGAGAAGAAGCTGCTGCTGAAAATGTCGGACTGGGACTTCGCGTGGCAGGAGGATTACGCGTTCAAAGAGCCGGTGAAACTCCCCGCTGGCACGAGGCTCGACGCGCGCATCTCGTGGGACAACAGCGACACGAACCCGCGCCAAACGCTGCACCCGCCGAAGGACATCCACTGGGGGCCGACTTCGACGGACGAGATGGGGACGATCACACTCACGGTGATGCTGAATACGGCGGAGGAAAAGAAGTCCCTCCATTCGGAGCTGAAGCGGCGGCTGACGGCGCAGTTCATCGAGCGCATTTTCGAGAACGACAATTCCACGTTGGGCGCGGTGCGCTCGCAGATTTCGCAGGAGGTCAAAGTCCCAAACGGCGGAGGGTTCGCGATGATGCGCGTTTTTGTGCTGCCGCTGGATAAGAATAAGGACGGTGTGCTCGACGAGGAGGAGTTGAAGCCGGGCGTGGACTTCATGCTGCCGAACATGCGCGGGTTCGGGGAGATCGGCTTCGACTAGGCGATGGCCGCATTTCTCCGAGTGCTGGCGCTCATCGCGTGCTGGGGCAGCGCGCTCGCTGCCGATGGGCAGAAGGCGACGGTGTATATTTTCCTGATGCACGACTGCCCGGTGGCCAACGCAATGGCTCCCGAGCTGGCGCGGCTCGCGACGGAGTTTGAGCCGAAGGGCGTGCGCTTTTTCGGTGTGTATGCGGAGGAGAGCGCTGCAGAGATCGCCACGCATCGCAAGGAATACGCGCTGCCATTCCCCGGCCTGCGCGATGGCAAAGGCGAGCTGGCCAAGCGCGCCGGGGCGACGCGAGTGCCGGAGGCGGCGGTCTTTTCGCCGAGCGGGGAACTGCTCTACCGGGGCCGCATAGACGACCGCGCTGTGAAGCTCGGCGTGACGAGGCCCGTCCCGCAGCGGCACGACTTACGGCTGGCTCTTGAGGCGATCCTCGCCGGGGGGAAGCCGGAGCGGAAGTTCACCGAAGCCGTCGGGTGCTACCTGCCGTCTGTGGCGAAGTAGCCAAGGCTCGCGGTGGCCGAGGCTGCCTTTCCTCTTGCGAGCGCGGCTTGTGTGGTTACTAGTCCCAGTTACTTGCCTGCTATGACTCCGAGAATCAACCGTCTGCTCCCGTTTGTCCTTATTGCTCTTTTAGCGTGCGCTGGTGGTGCCCGTGGGGAAGCGATCCTTCAATACTTCAACACGTCGTGGAAGGAGATCGAGCGCCGTATCCCGGAGGTCGCCGAGGCGGGCTATACGTCGCTGTGGCTGCCGAATCCGTGCAAGGGCGGCTCGGGAGCGTATTCGGTGGGGTATGATCCGTTCGATCGGTTCGACCTTGGAGACCAGAACCAGTCGGGCACGGTGGCGACGCGCTATGGGACAAAGGCGGACTTACTGCGGCTGGTGGAGGTGGCGCAGCGATTCGGGGTGCGCGTGTATTTTGACAACGTGATGGCCCATAACGCCGGGCCGCTCGATAATGTGGCCGCGGGTATCCTTTTCCCGAGCATTCCGGGTTTTGTGCCGGAGGACTTTCACCTCATTCGGAAGAGCGGGGGCGGCTGGCGGAAGGCGAGTGATAGTATTGATTACAACGACGAGTGGCAGGTGTTGAACCGCAACCCGTTCGCATGGGACATCGCCCAAGAGGATCCGAACACGAGCTTTGATCCGGTGGGGCAATCGGAGGGGCTGGATTACCCGAAGTGGATCGGAATCCGGCATCCGGGGAAGACGTGGCTTTATCCTGACACGGACTTGCCGGGCGTGACCGATGGGGAGGGCGTCGTCTTCCGGCCGTTTGCGAACAAGGAGCCTTACGTGGATGCGAATGGGAACGGGCGCTTTGACTGGACGGATACAAATGGAAACGGCCAGCACGATGTCGGTGAGGCCAGCGAGGCGTTCACGGATACCGGAGTGGACCCGAGCGTTCCTGCGCATCAGACGACGGCGTGGGGCTTTGGAGATGGGCGCTACAATATGGGAAATCCGGTGGCAGAGGACGTGAACGGGATGCTCATCCGCTCAATCCGCTGGACCATCGATCAGACAGGTTGCGATGGATTTCGGCTCGATGCGGTCAAGCACGTGCCGAGTTACTTCTTCGGGCTGCAATCGGGCGCGAAAGACCCATCAAGCGCGGGCTACCTCGGGAATGCGCAGGCGCAGTTTAACCTCACCCACGGCTACTCCGACTGGTCGAGCCACCGGAACTCAGCCTACTCGACGGAGGCCGTGCGGGATGACCTGATGCTCTTCGGCGAACACCTCGGCGCGCCGCCAAATCCGAACGGGTATCTGGACGCGGGAATGCGAATCGCGAACGATGACTTCGTGAACAACGTCGGAGGGTTCGCGGGGATCGGGTCGAGCATGGTGAACTACGATCAACCCGGCCGGTTCACCTTCGGAGTCGATGGCGGCGTGATGTATTGCCTGAGCCACGACAATAACTACATGTCGGACAGCGAGCGCCCCGCCGCCCACCAATACATGCTGACCCGGGCCGGGGTGCCGATCGTCTATACCGATGGCTTTAACATCGCCGGTGGGCCGGACTATTTCCCGAAGCCATCGTACGTTCCCTTTCTCGGGCAGTATGGGAAGACTTACGTGACGGGCTCGCTGGCGCTGCGGCGTGATTTTATTCGCGGCGATCAATATCCGCGCTGGTCCTCGCAGAATGTTTGCGGGTGGGAATTCCGCGACTATCGCGAAAATCTCAGCATGTCCGCGGCGGACGCGATGACGCTCGTGGTCGTTCACGCCCGCAATTACATCGGTGGGCAGCAGATGCCGTTCGGTACGACATTCCCCGCCGGCGCGCGGCTGAAAAACTACTCGCCGAGCAGTGGCGCATTTTACGTCACCGTGGGCAACGACAGTTTCCTTCGGGGCGATGACAACAATATCGTGATCGTGCCGAGCAATGGATACTTCGCGTTTTCGTACGATACGCCGGAGCTGCCGAATGTCTGGCAGGGCTCGGGCACGGTGCATCCCGTCGATATTTTCGTGAACGGCGTGCAGGCTTCGACCATCGGCGTGCAGCGCAAAGACGGCGCGAATGGCGATCCAAATTACAACTACACGGCGCAGATTCCGGTCGTTCGAAGCGGGACAAATCTGAGCTTCATCGCGCGGGCTGACGGCTCTGCCGAAAACATTCTCTTGGCACTCGATGGTGGCGTCGATTTGAACTCGCAAATCCCGATCGGACCCTCCGGCGCGGATAAGCGCGACAATGCGCCGGGCGCGGTGACGGATCCATTTCTCGGGTTCGAGCAAATGCAGTACGTGCGACGTGTGGCTGAGAAATTCGCTGCGCAGGATGTCGCTCGAAATGTGATCGGTTCCCAAGGCTCGGAGACGTGGCGCGCGACGATTGGCGCGGGCTTCGATGTCGGCTCGCCGAATCTCGGCGGTGGAGTCAATACGAGCACGAGCACGGCAGTTTTTGTGTATCACAACCCCGCGCTAAATCGTGATGGCGTGACGACAACGCCGCAATTTACACCGCAGCCCGCGTCCGCTGCCGGACAGCCAATCACCGTGCGAGTGAAGACGGGCTATCAGTTTAATGTGAACCAATCGTGGCTCTACTACACTACCGACGGCTCCGCGCCGGAAGGCTCTGCTGGTGTTCCTTCGGGGACAACGCGGGTGGTTTCGATGGCGTTTGAAAGTGCGGGCGCAGACGATCCAGGGGCGCTCCACACAGATTGGTGGAAAGGCACGATCCCCGCACAAAACTCGGGCACCGTGCTGCGCTATAAAATCGGCTCGCTGCACAACAATGCGGCCAGTCGTTTCCCTTTCAGCGCTGCGGATGTGAACGTGAAGAAACGGATGGAAACGGTTTTTCAAATTCCGAACTTCAACGCGACGACCTGCACCGTCTTCCCTCACAGCGACAATGGCGAACGGCGTACGGGATTAAGCGAGGGCTTTCACTCGCTTCGCACCCGCTCTTTTCTGAGCCGCTCGGGAAAAGCGTCACTTTACAAGACGAGCACGCAGACGTTTTACTACGACACCCAGCGCCCTGCGGGAGTCGTGCTCTTTCCGACGGAGAACGCGACCATCGCGGGGACGGCGTACGGCTTCGTAGTGTTGACCGATGCGAGCACGACGAGTGTGCAGTTTAACATCCTCGACTCCAGCGGGGCGAACGACTCCGTGGCGAATGGGAATGGTGCGGGTAATTGGGCATCAGCCACCGAAGTCACACCATCGCAGCTCGGCACGACTGGGTACGCCCGCGAGTGGCGCTTCGACTACAAGAGCCTCCCGACGAGTCTCGATGCGATCGTGAGCGTGCGTCTGCGCGAGGCGTCATCTTCTAGCAGTAATGCGATCACGGATGACAGCGTCGGATGGTTCACGACGCTCACACGCAATGTTCACACGGGCTCCAACGTGAATCTCCACATCGCGTATCCTGCCGTGGACGGCACGGTGGTCGATTCGAACTACGTGGCTAAAGTGTATTTCGACAAGAGTCTCGGCACGGCTGTCACCGATGCACAATTGATCAACGAATTCACGCTCACGCTGGATGGAACGCTCATTCCGCGCTCCGGTTACAGCATCATTCGGGATGAAACCGGGACCGAAAGCGCGTTGGCGTTTCACTTCCCGAATTTCTACACGGGCAATCCGGATGATCTCCACGAACTCCGCACCACGCATCAGCGTGGGGATATTACCCTGAGCGACACGCGCGATGTCAAAGCAGCGCCCGGCGCAATCATCGACAGCGATGGCGATGGCCTGCCGGATTATTGGGAAAATCAAAACCATCTCGATCCCAACAATCCGGATGGAGACGAAGGAGCAGAAAGCGACAAGGATGGCGACGGCGTCTCCGCAATCTTGGAGTTTCTCGCCGACTTCAATCCCGCGAATCCGAATGATGGCCAGCTTCTCACGCCGATCATCTCGCCCGTCGGGGCTACCAAACGGCTGCAATTTCCCGTCATCCCCAACCGGCGCTATCAAGTGGAAACGACAACGGACTTCGCGAACTGGGTAAACGCCGGCGCGAGTTTCACGGTGAGCAGTGCGAATCCAGCCTACTTGTGGACGGACCCTTCCACCGCGACTCCCAACCGCTTTTACCGCGTCCGGATCAGCCTGCCTTAAATCGTGATGCACAAGAGTTTCATCGCCGTCGCCCTCGGGTTGCTCGGACTTTCGTTGGAGGCATCCACATTAAAAATCAGCGCAAACTCCACTGTGCGGCTGGCAGGTGAAGTGGAGGGCGATTACGCGTCGGCGCATGTTCATGTCGATGAAGTCGTCGGCGATACGGTGCCATTCACCATCTTTTTTGACCCGCAGACACTCGGGGTTCAGACGTGCGAGGTTTACACGAATTTGAATCGCCGCGACAGGGCGGGCGGGGATGCGGATGGCGACGGGGTGGAAGACGGCATCAAGCCCCCGGCAAATGTGCCAGTGGGCAGTGATGCACACTATTTCAAAGCATATACGATGACCGGAGTGAGCGGTGGCTACCTACTCACGCTCGCCGCGAATAAGACCGGCGCGTATCGCCTCACCGTGCGCTGGCGATTGACGTCGGATTCGCCGGGAACCTACCGGTATTACAATAACGACGACGCGGGAGGGAAACGGGACTACGCGATCGTGGTGAGTCCGAAAAAGGCGCGCGACATCATCATGTATGAAGTGAACCCGTTGACGATTATCGCCACAGGCACAGGTTCTTCCCAGCGCGGGACTTTTGCGGACCTTGCGAACGGTCTGACTGGCGGCGCAGGCACGCCACGTTTCAGCCTCAACTACGTGAAAGACCTTGGCGCGAACATGCTGTGGTTTCAGCCCATTCATCCCAACGGAATTGCGGGCCGGCAGACGGACCCGGCCACGGGGCAGGCGTTTGAGGTCGGCTCGCCTTACGCGGTGAAGAACTTTTTCGAAGTCATGCCGCTCATGGCGAAAGCGTTCACGCCCGGCGGCACCCCTGCGACGAACGACACTCCTGCGGGCCGCGGGCAGGCGATGGGGGAGTTTCAGAGCTTTAGCGCGGCGGCGGATGCGGCGGCGGTGGACATCATGCTGGATGCGCCGTTTAACCATACGAGTTACGACGTGGAGCTTGCAGCAGCAGGCCAGACGTTCTGGGGAAACGGGGGGAGTTCGGCGGCGTCGGAGATTCGCAATGTGGAGGCGCGATTCTTTTCGCGAACCGGCGCTTATGACATGCGGGCGTCCGGCGCGGGCAACATCGCCATCGCGCCCGACCGCATCGCGGAGTTTGCGTTCTCGGATACTTTCGATGTGTATTTCGGACGGTACGCGGCGCTGGTGTCCGGAACGACCGGCGGACATCTGAGCACGGGAGATTGGTTCGATTCCACAGTCGGCAGCGAGTCGTCGGGCGGCGGAGGCAACGGTCACTTCGACGCTGTGACGCAAAAGGTCTGGCGCTATTTCGCGGCGTACGTGGACTTCTGGCTGACGCAGACTGGCTACCCCGCGAACGCTGCTGGAGCGTCGCTGAATTCGACGGTCGGGATTGACGGGCTGCGCGCCGATTTCGGGCAGGGGCTTCCGCCGCAGACGTGGGAATACATCGTCAACAAAACGCGCTCGCGAAAATGGAACTTTGTTTTCATGGCCGAGAGCCTCGACGGCGGCGCGGTGACTTATCGCAGCTCTCGGCACTTCGATATTTTGAATGAGAACATCGTCTTCCCGCTCCACGAGGCTACGACGACGAGCGCCTTCAGGACGATCTACGAAGACCGGCGGTCGGCGTATGGTCAGGCGGGCGTGCTCTTGAATACATCGAGCCACGACGAGGATCATTACAACGACCCGTGGCAGGCATTGGTGCGGTACGCGGTGAACGGAACCATCGACGGTGCGCCGCTCATTTTCCCAGGGCAGGAGCTTGGGCTCAGCGGCACGATTGTCCCGCCAAGTCATACCAATGGGACGGGCACATTTGGCTACGACCGGTATGAGATCAACGTTGGCAAGCCGATCCCGCATTTTAAGAAATACAACTCGCTCATGCCGCTGTGGCGTCAGACGGACCCAGCGCATGGGAGCTATAACTACGGCATCGCGCAGCTCCATCCGGTCCATGCCGCAATCGGCCAGGCCCGAGCAGGCTCCAAAGCGCTCCGGTCATCCAACCGCTACTTCCTCGATCGGACGGAAGGGCAGGGGAGATACGAGGAGATATTCAGCGTGGCGAAGTACGAAACGGCAAACGCATCGCCCGCAAACTCGGATGTGGTCTTCGGGTTCGTGAACTTAATCCGTAACGCGGGGCAGGACCGGACGTTCAATGTGAACATCACGCAGAACAGCACGAATCTCTTCGGCATCAAAAGCGGACGCACCTACAACGTGCGGAACGTCGCGGCCTACACCGGTGTGGACTCCAATCGGCGCAATACTTTGCTATGGGGCGCGGGGCGCACGGGCAGCGATGTGCTCGCGAGCGGTGTCCGTGTCATCATGAATGCGGTCCCGACGGTCAACGCAGCATGGACGTCGGCACCTTACGAAGCGCAATACCTCAAACTGCTCGACACGACCGCCCCGACTGCGACACCGGCACAGCCGACAGGCCCGAATGTCTTCGCATACGCTATCGGTAGCGCTGTGACTTTCACCTGGCCTGCGATCGCCGCCGACAGCGAGGGCATCGCGCCTTCCTACCGTCTCAGCGTGAGTATCAATGGAGGCGCTCCTACGAACGTTGTCACCGCGTCTCCGAGCTACACGGTGAATGCGGCTGAGGGTCAGACCGTTGTTGTTTCGGTGCAGGCTGTGAATCCTGACGACCCGATACAGAGTGGACCTGCGAGTGTCGCATCGAGCTCCATCAAACTCCTTGCCAGCGCTGGAGATGAGGATGGTGATGGACAAAGCAACGCGGCCGAGCACGCCGCAGGAATTAACCCGCTTAACAACGCGTCGGTGTTCAAAATCACTGCGACTTCGCGCCCGACAGCGACTTCCGTCACGGTGACGTGGGCGAGTGCCGCCGGCAGGAATTACGAGGTGTGGGCGACCACGGACCTCTCGCTACCGTTCGCGAAAGTCAGCGGAGTGGCCCCGATCTCCAGCGCAGGAAGTTCGACAAGTTATACCGATTCTTCAGCCGACGGATCGACGAAGTTCTATCAAGTAAGGACCGTGCCGTAGCCGTCTTCCTCCCCACTGGCGGCGAGCTTGCCCATCGTCGGCGCGTACTCGTAGTATCAAGCCGATGTCTCAACAGAACTTCAGCCGCTATCGTCGGTGCCTTTCCTCTTTTTTGCTGGCGCTTACTTTTTCACTGCAATCGTTTGCGGTGAATCCGCCCGCGCCTTTTTCCCGCTCGCCGTATCTTCAGTCTGCGAGCCCTTCGTCGATGAATATCGTCTGGCGGACTGAGGGGCCGATGGATCCTGTGGTTCGGTATGGGAAAGAGCAGGGGACTCTCGATAAAGAGGTGCGCGGTGCGGTAGTGCGGGCGTCGTTGGGGGGAAATGGAACGCCTGTTTTGCCGAAGTGGGAGCCTCTGCGGACTCCGGCGAACCTCGCGCTTCCAAAGCTGCACTCGGCCCCGGTGGGGACGTTTCAGTATGAGGTGAAACTCAAGGACTTGGAGACGGAGACGACTTACTTCTACGCTGTCTATAATGGCGGGAAGCGGCTCACAGAGGACGACGGCTCGTTCCGCTTCACCACGCACCCGAAGTCCGGCTCGGACAGGCCCGTGCGGTTTTGGGTCATCGGCGATGGCGGCACTGGGCGCAGCGAACAAGCGGCGGTTCACGACGCGATGCGCAAGACAGTGGAAAGCGAAAAGCACCCGCTGGATTTCTGGCTTCACGTTGGCGATATGGCCTACACCACGGGACGTGACAATGAGTTCCAGTCCCGCTTTTTCGAGATGTACGACAGCACATTGCGCAACAAAGTGTGCTGGCCCGCGATGGGAAATCACGAGGGTTTTAATGCGAACGGGAAGACCGGTGTGGGGCCGTATTACGATGCTTACGTCACGCCCACTCGCGCCGAGGCGGGCGGCGTGGCGTCTGGCACGGAGGCTTACTATTCCTTCGATTACGCGAACGTTCATTTTATCTGCCTCGACTCGCACGACCTCAGCCGCAAGCCCGGCGACCCGATGGCGAGCTGGCTGAAGGCGGACCTCGAAAAGGCAAAGGCAGATTGGCTCATCGCCTTCTGGCACCACCCTCCTTACACCAAAGGCAGCCACGATAGCGACAAAGAGACGGACCTCACTGAGATGCGCAAACTCATCATGCCCATCTGCGAGGCGGGCGGCGTGGACGTCGTGCTCACCGGGCACTCCCACATCTATGAGCGCTCCATGCTCATGGATGGCGCGTATGGCACGCCCACCTTTGCGGATAACGTGATCCTCGATGATGGCGATGGCGATCCGGATGGCGACGGCGCGTATCGCAAGAGCAAAGGCATCCACGCCCACGAAGGCACTGTCCAAGTCGTTACCGGCAACGCGGGCGCAACCCTCGGTCGCAACGGCACCATGCCCGTCATGCGCCGCATCATCCTCGAACACGGCGGCGTCCTCGTGGATGTAAAAGGCGACACGCTCACCGGGCGGATGATCAATCGCGACGGCGCAGAATCCGATCTCTTCAGCGTAGTGAAGCGCGGCAAAGTAACCCCCACACGCCTCACTCTTCCGTGGGTCCCGGCGGAATACAAAAAGCCCGACATCGCACTGAAGGGCGTCGGGGGGCCATCCGTGGATCGTAAGGTCCTCATCGCGCCGGGAGCCGAGTGGCAGTTCACCTTTGACCAGCCCGTGCGCGGGAAAGAGTGGACTCAGCCCGTCTTCCCAGCCGAGGGCTGGAAGCGCGGCCCGGCGGGCTTCGGCTACGGCAAGCTCCCATTCCGCACTGACGTTCGCGAGATGCGGCGAAAGGCCACCGTCCTTTACGCGCGTAGCGAATTCCGCATCGAGCAAGTGGACCGTGTCACCGAGTTGGGGCTGGAGATCGACTTCAGCGACGCCTTCATCGCCTACATCAACGGCAACGAAGTCATCCGCAGCGGCGTAGGCCGGAGCAGCGGGCGCAACGCCCAGAATATCAAAGTGCGTGAGCAAAAAGGCCCCCAATTTTTCGCACTCCCCGACGCCCTCAAAATCCTCAAGGACGGCGTCAACGTCCTCTCCATCGAAGCCCACAACAGCAGCGCCGAAAAAGTGGACTTCCTTCTTAGCCCCACCCTTCTACTCGAAGACTAAATGCGCGCCGCACTCGTCACACTTGGCGTTATCCTTTGCGCAGTCCCGCTCTTCGCACACGAAGGCCCCGAGGGAGAAATCGAAGAGCTCACCGAGCGCATGAAGCGCAACGGCGAAACCGCCAGTCTTCTCACCGAACGCGCCATCGAATACCGCGTCATCGGCAAGCTCCCCGAAGCCACCAAAGACCTCGAACTCGCCCTCGCCTTCGCCCCAGATTCCATCGGCGCACACCGCGAACTCGCCCGCGTGCTCTTCCTCGGCGGGAAAGCGAACGAGGCCATCGCCATCATTGTGCGCGGGCTCGCCGTGAAGACCAACGAACCCTCCGACCTCGCCTCCCTGCGGATGCTGCGCGCCGAGATTTACCGCTCCCAAAACGAAAACAAAAAAGCCCTCGAAGATTGCGACGCCGGCCTTCGCCTCCATAAGCAGAACCCCGAGTGGTATCTCCTCCGCAGCGACATCCAAAAGCGCCTCAAAGCCCACAAAGAACGGCTCGCCGGGCTCGACGAAGGTATCCGCGAAACCGGCGCAGGCGTCTTGGAAATCGAGCGCATCGAAACACAACTCGACGCCGGGCAATGGAACGCTGCCCTTCCGCTCATCGAAGCCGAACTCCGCGACTCCCGCATCAAAAGCTCCTGGCTCATCCGCCGCGCCCGTGCCCTCATCGGGCTCGGCAAAAAAGCAGAAGCCGAAACCGACCTGAAAAACGCCTTCGAAGAAATCGCCAAACGCCTCAACCCCAAAAACCCCGACGTGCCGCTCCTTCTCGACAAAGCCCTCGTGCACGAACTTCTCGGTGAAAAGAAAGACGCCCTCCGTGCCTACGAGGAAGCTCGCGATAAAGGCGCGACCGACAGCGTGAACGACCGCATCAAGGCTCTGCTAGAAACACCGGAGAAATAGAGCCGTCCACTTTACGACGTAGCTCCCGTGCAAGACGACCCAGCGCCCGCCGTGCAGGCGAGGCAGTGAAAGCCCGTCAGGATTTCCCGGTCGTCCAGATACTCCGGCGTGATGTCCCACAGATACAGCGGCTTCCCGTTGCGAATCTGCATGTTGAGCATCTGGTTGAAGTCGCAGTCGTACACCTCCCCGCGCCAGCCGATGCTCACCGTGCTGCGGCACATCAGCCCATCCACCGTGCCGGGGTTAAACGCCTGCACGAGCGTCTCTATGTATTCGTCGAATTTCCCCTGCTCCCGCAAGTCCTCCGCGAACCGTGCGATGGGCTGATTCGTGATCGTGAAGAGCCGCGAAAAGACGATGCCGTAGCGCGCCTTCAGCTCCTCTTTATAGTCCGCCTCCAGCTCGGCCTGCGGCGGCGGGAGCTTGGTGCCGAGAGGATTAAAGACGAGCGACAGCGGCAGCTTTGGGTTCGTCCCGTAGCCTTGCGCGTTCAGCTTTTTCAAAGCCGAGATGCTCTTTGCGAACACACCGTCTCCGCGCTGCGAGTCCACATTTTCGCCGATGTAACACGGCAGCGATGCCACGACTTCCACCTCATGTTTCGCGAGGTATTCCGGCAGCCAGGAAAACGCGCCCGTCTCGATGATGGTGAGATTATTCCGGTCCATCACATGCGCGCCCGCCGCCTTCGCCGTCTCCACGAAATACCGGAAGTGCTCGCTCAGCTCCGGCGCTCCGCCCGTGATGTCCACCGTCTCCGGGCGATGCTCCGTGATCCACGCGCCCACGCGCCGCGCGTCTTCATCGGAGATCATCTCCGTCCTCCACGGCGACGCATCTACATGGCAGTGGCGGCACGTCTGGTTGCACTTGCGCCCGACGTTGATTTGCAGCGTGCGCAGCTTGCCGCGACGAAGATTGAGGCCGTGAGTGGAGAGCTGTTGGTCGAAGCGGTTCATCGCCTTACTTCGCGAAGAACGGGTTATTCCTCTGCTCCTCGCCCACGCTGGTCAGCGGGCCGTGGCCGGGGCAAATCACCGTCTCCGGCATCAGCGTGAAAATCTCATCCACGTTGCACTTCAGCGCAGCCGCATAGCTCACTTTTCCGCCGCCCATACTGCCGGCAAAAATCGAATCTCCCACCACTGCGACCGGTCGCCCGAGGCCCGTCACCACATACGTCACTCCGCCCGGAGAATGGCCCCAGGTCAGGCGCGTATCGATCTTTAGTGAGCCGAGGTGCCAGCTATGGCCGACGGAGAAAACATTTGTCCCATCCACCGGCTCGCGATTGCCGGACCACACCGACGCGCCCGTCTTTTCGCGCAACCGGTCGAGGTCGAAGATATGATCGCCGTGCGTGTGCGTAATGAAGATGTGCTTAATCGTCAGCCCGCGCTTGCGTGCCTCGTCGATCATCCCGCTGGCATCCGCGCCCGTATCGAAAACCGCCGCCTCCTTCGTTGCCGGGTCCCACACGAGGTAGGCATTCACCGTCATGTCCTCGAACGGCGTGTTAAACATCGCCAGCCCATCCAGCGTGACGTTTGCCGGTGCATACCGCTTCTCCGCCAGCGCCTGTAGCGCCGCCGCGTTCAGGCCCAGCAGCGGAGCGATGCGCGCCGCCGTATCGAGGGAGAATTCCCCGTCGCAAAGCGCCTGCAATTTTGCGCCGTCCACACCCGCTTGCGCTGCAAGTGCGTTGTGTTCGATTTGCAAGCCGCGCATGGCTTTGCCGATGATGTCCGTGTAGCTGTCTTCGAGTGGAATAGTTACCATTCCTCCGCAAATAGAGAAGCCACCGCCGTCGCGCAACGCTCAACATGGTTTGAATGAGGAAGTTCGCCGAGTTCGGCATTCGTCATTTTCCATCGCCGGGCGATCAGTCCGCAAATAGCGGCTTGAACCCCGCCTGATTGAAATGGTGATCCCGAGTCAGCGCGTCTTCGATTTCCTCGTCCTTCATCACCACAAATGAAACGCAGTCTGTCAGCGACCACTCTTTGTCGAGACGGGACGCGTAAAGCGCGAATCCGCGTTCATAGAGTGAGTCATTGTCGCCGATGATGCGGAAGCTCGCATCGTGTTCTAGCCGTTGGAGGAATCTCACTGTAGCAGCTCGAATAGGAGAGCCGCCCAAGGCATTTGCGACTTCCGCAAGCACCCACCGCGTCGTCACAAACTGCTCCCGATACGATGCCGCGAAACGGAGCACGCGCTTGTGATGCTCATCGCGCCGATCGAGCAGTGCTAAAAAGTAGAACGTATCCGCGAAAACAACCATCTACCCGTTTCGTTTCGGCGCACCGGAGGCGTAATGATCATGCTCCGCCGCAAGGTCAGTCGGCCCGTCCTCCCACACCCCGATAAACTCTGCATACCGCTCCGCAAACGTCTCGCGCGGAATGGTGCGCGCCTCAATGCTCACCTCGGTCCCGTCCGGCCAATGCACGCCCGGTGGGAGCTTGATTGTGTCGTTTTGAACAATGGCAGTGATGCTCATGCCCGGAAGGTGCCCGAAGTTAAGCGGAGCGTCAACTTTGGGAATTGAACGCTCAACATTCCCATCACAGCAGCCTTGCACCACTCGCCGACATTCCGCACACCTCGCGGATGCTCACTCGTCTCGCTCTCTTTAGCTTATTTGCAATCACCGCCGCCGCCCAAGGCACTAAGGCCGACTACGAACGCGCTCTTTCATTCCCAAAGCGCACGGACGTTCCCGTGCCCCGCAGTCGTGTAGAGCCGCAGTGGCAGGGCGATACGTTCACCTATCGCGTCGAGATCGCGCCGGGGAAGTTCGAGTCGGTATTCGTCGATTGCGTAAAGGGCACACGCTCCCTCGATGCCGATGCGGCCAAGCGCCCGCCCGCGCCGCTCCCCGCCGACCGCAAGCCGCGCCCCAGCCGCACCATTGATGGCGCGGGCGACACGAGCATCACCTTCACCAACAAAACTGCGGGCGACGTTCAGCTCTTCTGGCTCGACCACGACGCCAAGCGCCAGCCTTACGCACGGCTCAAAGCGGGCGAGACCCACAAGCAGCACACCTTCCCCGGCCACGTCTGGCTCGCAGAGGCAGCGGGCGGCGTCGTGCTCGGCGTGTATGAAGGCCGCGCCGACGAAGCGAAGGTGGAACTCCGCGAAGCCCCGCCAGCAAAGGAACCGGAGGCAAATCCGCAGCCGCCGAAAGCCCTCTCCGAGTGGAAGCCGTTCATCCGCGACTTCAACGTGTGGGTGGAAAATCGCGGGACGATGGAAGAAGTGCAGCTCTCTCGCGATGGGACGAAAGACGACGCATTCTCCGAGCCCATCCAGCTCTCCCCGGACGGCAAACGGCTCGTCGCCATGCAGGTAAAGCCCGAGCAGGAGCACCTCGTCTCCTTCATCGAATCGTCGCCCAAGGATCAGCTCCAGCCCAAGCTCCACCAGCACCAATACATCAAGCCCGGCGACCGCATCCGGCAGGAAAAAGTCCGCCTCTTCGACCTCACGAGCCGCGCCCCCATCGCCCTCGACACCGCCCTATTTCCCAAGCCCTGGGACATCAGCGATCTGCGCTGGGCCGCAGACAGCTCCCACTTCACTTTCCTCTATAATGAGCGCGGGCACCAAGTCCTCCGCATCGTCAAAGTGACCGCCAGCGGCGCAGCCACCACGCTTGTTGAAGACACCAGCCCCACCTTCATCGACTACTCGCAAAAGCACTGGCACCAATGGCTCGGCGACGACCTCCTCTGGGCCAGCGAGCGCGATGGCTGGAACCACCTCTACCGCTTCGACGCCACCACCGGCACCTTGAAGAATCGCATCACCACGGGCCCGTGGAATGTCCGCAGGGTCGAGCGCGTCGAGGGCGGCAAACTCCTGCTCCGCGTCATGGGCATCCTCCCCGAGCAAGACCCTTACTTCGTCCACCTCGCCCGCGTAAATCTCGACGGCACCGGCTTCACCCTCCTCACCGGCGGCGACGGCGCACGCACAGAAAAGTGCTCCTTTTTCTCCCCCGATAGCAAGTGGCTCGTGGACACATTCTCCCGCGTCGATATGCCTCCCGTCACCGAACTCCGCAACGCCGAGACCGGCAAACTCATCTGCGAACTGGAACGCGCCAACGCTGACGGGCTCTTGGCCGCAGGCTGGACGCTCCCCGAGCGCTTCAGCGCAAAAGGGCGCGATGGAAAGACCGACATCTACGGCATCATCATCCGCCCTTCCAACTTCGACCCCGCCAAAAAATACCCCGTCATCGAAGAAATCTACGCCGGCCCCCACGGCGCATTCGTCCCCAAATCATGGGGCCGCGCCACCCGCCAGCACGCCCTCGCTGAGCTTGGCTTCATCGTCGTGCAAATCGACGGCATGGGCACCAACTGGCGCGGCAAAGCCTTTCAGGATGTCGCATGGCGCAACCTCAACGACGCAGGCTTCCCCGACCGCATCGCATGGATGAACTCCGCCGCAAAAACACGCCCGTGGATGGACCTCACCCGCGTCGGCATCTACGGCGGCAGCGCAGGCGGGCAAAACGCCCTCGCCGGATTACTCCACCACGGCGACTTCTACAAAGTCGGCGTCTCCGACTGCGGCTGCCACGATAACCGCATGGACAAAATCTGGTGGAACGAAGCATGGCTCGGCGAAGTCGGCCCATGGTACGCCGAAAACTCCAACGTCACCCACGCCGCCAAACTCACCGGCAAACTCCTCCTCATCGTCGGCGAAGTGGACACCAACGTGGACCCCGCCAGCACCATGCAAGTCGCCAACGCCCTCATCAAAGCAGACAAAGATTTCGACCTCCTCATCATGCCCTCCACCAACCACGGCTCCGCCGAGACTCCCTACGCCAGCCGCCGCCGCATGGACTTCTTCGTCCGCCACCTCCTCCACGTAGAGCCGCGCAGCTAGACCTAGAAAAGCTGTTGATGCCTCACACAAAGGCACAAAGACACAAAGATGAAGCATTTCAAAGAACGCCTAGCGCGCTCGGGAGTGATCAAAAGTGGAATGGAGCGCGTGTGACTGTAGGGCCGAAGGTCTGGCAATGTAATAGCCCAGGCAAAGCGAGGAACGAGCGCAGGCCTGGGTTCCGTTCGAGGTGGGATGCAGCCCTGAAAGGGCGTGATTATCGCGTGCTACCGGTTTCATCACGCCCTTTCAGGGCTCGCATCTCTCTTCACTCTCGACCCAGGGCTGCGCTCCTACGTCGCTGACCCTGGGGCTACGTTGGGTATTTGTGCTTGGGTTGTTGAGCGGCACATTCCTCTGCACGAGAGAGTGTTACCGGCCTATCACTACTCGATGCCGTCTATCCACTCGAAGGGTGAACCGAAGACGCTTGTGGAGGCTGTTCGGGCGAAGCGGATTGGAATGAAGATGACGCTTCGGCAGTTTGGGAAGATTGTCGGGCGGCACTTCTGTGCGGTTTCGGAATGGGAACGCGGGGTGAATCGCCCGAATGCGGAGAGTCGGCAGAAGCTGGTTGATTGGCTGGGATATGACCCGGAGATGGATCAAGAACGACGAAAGCGGGAGCCTCGGTTTTGAGGCTCCCGCTTTTGGAAGTGATTTTCGTTTTCGGAAATGCCTACGAGGTGGCTTCGACTTGGGAGTGGATTTCGGCTTCATGTGTCGTTTCCGTATCGTTCGGGACTGCTCGGAAATGTTCGGTAGGTTTCGGAAGTTCGCGGTGTGATTGGACGGGTGTGCCGAGTTGGAGAACTTGCGATTCGAGTTCGCCGATTCGTCGGCTGTCGGAAATGAGGCGTTCGATGTATGCGCGACGTTCCTCGTCTTTCCGAATGAGTTCGTCGTTGAGTCGGGTGAGCAGTTGTTCTTTCACTCGGTTGGTGATTTCCAAGTCCATTACCTTTCGACGGAGGTCGCGGGTTTCTTCGTCGTCTGGTTCGGAAGGGCGATGGCTTTTTTCGGAAGCGGCGTTTCCGACGGGTTCGGATTGTTTCGGCAATTCGGGATCAGGTTGCGGAGCGGGTGCAGGGCGTTTTGCTATCTCCTCTCCGATTGCCAGTGTCACGCTTTGTGGGGTGATGAAGTAGCGGCCTTCGTTTTCATCGAAGAAGGCGTCGAGTCGGGCGACTCCCTGCCGGTTGAGTTGGCACCAGTTGATGATGCTTCGTTCGGTTCGCGGTGCGCCACCCTTTTCAAAGAGTCGGGCGACTTCTTGCACGGTGAGCGTGTGATTTTGCGTTCGTTCGGACATCTTCCGAACGGTGCGGAAAGGTTCCGAAGCTTTCGGAATGGTTCTGAACGTTGCCGAATCTTGCGGAAGATTTCCGAAAGGTGCGGAAGGCTGCGGAACGTTTCCGAAGTCTTCCGAAGTGGGTTGATCCATGTGGTTTCAATGAGTTGATAAATCGCGGAATGGTTCGGAAAGAACTGGCTGAGGCTTCCGCGTTGCACATTTGAAATTATAGCATGTCCGTGTCGAAAACGCTCGATGCGGAACGCTTCGGAAATGGTGGAAAACTCGATGTCTGCGACGCATCGAAAAATGTGCGCCCTTTTCGGTAGTTGGAAGCCTTGCGGCGGGGCAGCGAGTCTGCTAAGATTTATTGCATGACAACACTCACAGTCACAATCCGAGATGAAGACCAGCACTTCATCGAATCTGCGATGAAAAGCGGACGCTACGTTTCTGAAAGCGAAGCGGTGGCCGATGCGTTTGCGGAACTCCGCAGCCGAGAGGCGATGCGTCAGGCGCGTCTTGCTGAACTCCGCTCTCAGGTGCAGGCGGGGATCGATGAAATCGAACGTGGTGAAGGCGAAGTATGGGACATGGAGAAAACCAAAGCTGAAGCCAGGGCATTATTCGCAGCACGTAAGTCAACCGCTGCGTAAAGATGCCGAACATCATTCGTTCTCCGCTGGCAAACGCGGACATCATTGAAATCTGGAACTACATTGCCGAGGATAATCCGGCAGCCGCAGACCGACTACTCGCAAAGTTCGACGACACTTTTCGACGAATTTTACACCAACCCGGAATCGGAAGAACGACCGACGAACTTGGCTCGGGCCTGCGGATGTTTCCGATAGGCTCCTACCTGATCTTTTACCGTGAACACGGAGCCGACGTGACGGTATTTCGCATATTGCACGGCGCTCGCGACATCACGGCGGACTTTTTTACGGAGTAAACTTCCGTTGTCCCCACCGCTCGGATTTCCGATCCGTGCGGGAGTACGTTACAATGGTGGTATGGAAGAAAAACCGCGCTACGAGCGCGACTTCAAAGGCGTTTGGATTCCCCGTGAGATTTGGCTCTCGGAGGAACTTTCGTTGATGGAAAAAGTTCTGTTCGTTGAAATTCACAGCCTCGACAACGAGCGTGGTTGTTTTGCATCGAATCGCCATTTTTCTGAGTTCTTCGGCGTGAGTGAGCGGCAGATTGCGACTTACATCGCGTCTTTGAAAAAGAAGGGGTTTATCGAATCGACGGTCGTGAATGGCTTCGAGCGCACGATCCGGGTGACTGGAAAATACGCGTATCCCAATTCAACGGAGCGCAAGAAGCTGCGGATGAATATGGATCGCCTTGCCGATGGAATGCGCTAGGGCACACGACGGGGAAGTGGGGATAACTTCAGCAGGGGTATGAAGCAAACTGCATGGGGGGCATGAAGCTGAGTTCATCCGGGGGGTGAAGAAACCTTCCACATAATAATACAATTAGTAATACAGTGAATAAAACGGGGCAGACTTTTAAAAAAGGAAGGGGGCTGTGGATAACTTCACAGCCGGTGACTGACGAAAGTTGGTCGTGGTTGTTTTGGCTTTTGTGCGAACCGGAAATTCTTCACGCGCTGACGGTGAAGGAACTGCCGGTGATTGAGTTTTGAGAGCAGCGGGTGATTTGGAGAGCACGCGGGAGGCGTGATACAATCAGCCCGGAACCGCAGTCGGTGAAACTTTGGTTGTTGGACTGAAGTCCGCCTGAACCGTCGCATGGCGAGTACCGAGAGGTATTCCCACGACGCGCTCAGGTTGGCTTCAACTCACAATCAAAACCAACAAAGAAAGGCACACCGACTATGGGCCACAAACCGGCTCGCACAGATCCTTATCAACTCGTCACAGACACAATCATTGCTCACCTCGAACGCGGAGTCGTTCCGTGGCGCTGCCCTTGGAATCGCTCCACCGGCAGACCGCGAAACTTCTCCACCGGACGCGAGTATCAGGGCGTCAACGTCCTGCTGCTCGGCATCCAACGATTCGCTTCACCGTGGTGGCTCACGTTCCGACAGGCGCAAGAACGCGGAGGCTGCGTTCGCAAAGGCGAGCGCGGTTCCACCGTTATGAAATGGGGACGCCACAATCGCACCGTGAAAAACGGCGACGGCACCGAGGATGAAAAGAAAACTTTCTTCCTCAAAACCTACTGCGTTTTCAACGCCTGCCAAATCGACGGCATCCTTTTTCCGGCGACGGAAGAAGGATCGCAGGTCGATTCAAAAGAGCGCATCGCACGGGCAGAAATATTTGCCCGCGAAATGCCGCAGCCGCCGACCATCGTCGAAGGCCGCAGCACGCAAGCGAGTTACCGAGTTCGCGCAGATACCGTGCAGATGCCTGCACTGGAGCGGTTTGAGCGGGCAGAGGATTATTACCTCACGCTCTTTCACGAGCTGACTCACGCGACCGGACACGCCTCGCGGCTCAATCGCAAAAGCGTAATCGAAAGCGACGGATTCGGCGGCGAAGTTTATTCGCAAGAGGAACTCGTTGCTGAAATCGGCGCGGCATTTCTCGGCACCGAAGCGGACATCATCCGCGACGAGCACGAGCAATCTGCTTCGTATCTTCGCGGCTGGCTCGACGCTCTAAAAGAGCCCGATGCGCGACGCTGGATTGTCCAAGCGGCAACACAGGCCGGACGGGCTGCGGATTACATCCTTGGCCGTTCGCGCACATCACCCGAGGTGACATCCGACGACCGTCCGCAGTCCATCGTCGCGGAAGCGTTCTGTGGTGAATGAATCAGCGGGCCTTTTTCCACACGGAGAGAGGCCCGTTTTCCCAATCCGGTGGTGCGCAGAATAAACCGCATTTGTTTTCACAGAGTCATTTTCACGACTCCGGCAAACGCGGCTTTTACTGCACATCACACATGATTCATTCAACCACCGACGAGCCACCACCGAGCCCGTCACCACACGCGAAGTTCCCACTCGGACGAGTAGTCGCCACACCGGGCGCACTCGCCTCCATGAGCCCGGAGGAAATCGCAGAGGCCATCCGCAGGCACGTCTCGGGAGATTGGGGAGAACTCGACCCGCACGACATCGCCGAAAACGAACTCGGCCTCCGCGAAGGGTTCCGATTGCTCTCCGTTTATCGAACGAAGGCAGGGGAGCGGTTCTACATCATCACTGAAGCCGACCGCTCAGCGACGACAGTGCTTCTGCCAGACGAGTATTAAAACAAAAGGCTGCTTCCAAAATTGGAGGCAGCCTTTTCCGTATTCCAAACCACGCCACACGAAGCAACGGCTGTAAAGATGCCGGCCTTCAAAGTTGTGTCCGCGCGGCGGTATATCCCGCCAACAATTTCGCTCAGATCGCGGCGTGAAAATTTCCACCGAAAACAACTTCTCAAAATGACCCGCAAAATACGGCCTTGTTGAGCCATATTTTAGAATCATGTCGCCAAAGTAATCTTGTGCGACATGCAATTATGCTGCCCTTTTCGTGTCATCTTCGTTCTTCAAGCACGCGTCCACAAAGGACACGAAATCCATATCCTGATACCGCTTCGATTTCTCCCAAACGTAAGCCGGAATTGGGAGCGCGAGCGTTTCTCTGACGTCCGCCGAAACAGCGTCGTCATCGAATTGCATTCCGAGCGCACGAGCTTTGAACGCCGCCCGCAAATGTAGAATCAATGAGTGAACAAATAGCTCTTCGTGAGTCGTGACCGGCTCGCGCACGAGATTGACGTGCGATTTCAAAATCCGCGTGAGTTCGTCCTGTTCGTAAAGTTTCCACCAGATCGCTCGATGCGCGTTTGTAAGCGTGAACAAATTCCCGATTCTTCGCTCCTTTGTGTCTTCGCGGATGGAGTGAACCGCAGTCAAAATACCGAAGACGATGCTAAGCGTTTGCAATAATTCAAACCAGTGACTTCCCATCCATCCAAGGGTTTCCATCCTTGGATTGTACCACACCAATTTGGGAAAATCTACAGCGTCTCCGGGATGTCGGACTTGGCGAGCACCAGCGTTTTGCGCGGGATGCGAATAATTCGCTCATCCGGGCCACAACCGGCACCGAATTTAAGATTCTCGATTGTTGCTTCGGTGATGTCCACGCCGATGACCGCGAAGTCACCATTTTCGAGTTCGAGGATGTCAGGGCACCCGCGAAGTGAAGAGGTTTGTGCCCCGTTTGCGTGCGGGTCTGGCCCGATGCGTCGTATGATGTTCATAGCGGGCGAACTCTCACGATAGTTAGATGCTGGGTCAAGCCGATTTTTCAATACTTCCGGTTCGTGCTCAAAGATTCTGTCGTCAAAGCGTTCTGCGTTTCCTTTTCAAAAGCTCTCAAGACTGAGCGCGAGAAAAAGAAACTCTCAATGAATGCAGTCGCACAAATGGCGGGTATCTCCCAACAGATGGTCAGCTACATCGAACGTGGAATGCGGAGCCCATCGCTCGAAACGCTGTATCGCCTCAGCCACGCTCTTGAAATCAATCCGTGGGTTTTGAT
This sequence comes from Chthoniobacteraceae bacterium, assembly GCA_947471505.1. Classification (GTDB taxonomy): domain Bacteria; phylum Verrucomicrobiota; class Verrucomicrobiia; order Chthoniobacterales; family Chthoniobacteraceae; genus SXWH01. The sequence continues at coordinate 43,616 of CANIWM010000022.1, forward strand.
TCAACGCGCTGCTCGTGAGTCGGAAGACTGATTGTCCTTTACCAAGGACTGCCGCTATCGCCCCGGCAAACGCTTCTACATACATGGTATGTAGCCCCGCGCGAAATCCGCGCGACTGATTCACGGCGCAACGTCCGCGTTTACTGACTCCACAAAGGTTGTCGGCAACGCCCGACTTCGCGCGATTTCCTCCGGCTATCGGGTTTACCTCCATTAACCACTACGGCACACCAAATCACGCGAAGTCGGCCGCACCGGGCTATCGCCCTACCGACAACCTTTGTGGAACTACTTCCATAAAGGACAACCTCGCTATCGCGACCGCCCACCCTACCGGGCGGACGAAAACTTCGCGCACAGCGCGGGCTATCGCCACTACTTCGCCGGACTGAAATCGCGCCCCGCATTTTGTCCTCGCGAGTGCTATCGCACCGCACACACTTGTTCGCCATCGGCGCACCGATTTTGCCGCGACTCTCGTTGTCTGTTAAAATGAAAGCATGACAGCCCTTCGACACCCTCGCTTTCAGCGGGCGGAAAATTTCCCGCCGATGGAACTCACTCCGCGTGACGCGGAGATTCTTCGGCTTGTGCAGCGGCATCGCTTTTTGCGTTCGCATCAACTCGCCGCGCTGATTGGCGGGAGTCGTCAGCAACTCCTTCGTCGCTTGCAGTCGCTCTATCATCACGGATTCGTGGAGCGACCATTGTCGCAAATCGAATACTACCAGCGCGGAGGCTCGCAGAGCATGGTCTATGGACTCGCAAATCGCGGAGCCGCGCACCTCGCGCGTGCCGATGGACACAGCATTCCCCGTCTCGATTGGAACGCCCGCAATCGCCACACCACTCGCCTCTTTCTCGAACATGCGCTGATGATTTCCGAAATCATCGTCGCGCTCGAAATCGCCGCACGCAGCATTCCCGGCGTTCGCATTTTGCATCACGACGAATCGTCGAAATGGAAAATCCCGATGCGCGGAAGTGCGCCCGTCACCGTCATCCCCGATGCCCTCTTTTTCATCGAGCACACACGCTCCGACGGCACCGCCGACACCATCCTCTTCGCACTGGAGTCCGACCGTGGCACCATGCCCGTGCAAAGCGCCAACCGTTCGCGCAGCTCCATCGCCCGCAAGCTCACCGCCTATGAAGCGAGCTGGCGTGCAAACATCTTCCGCCAGCTATTCGACGCGACTCGCGTGCAAATCCTCAACATCACCACCAGCGCCGCGAGGCTTGCATCCATTACCGAGCACGCACGCTCGCACGTCAGCGCCGCCGGGCTTTTTCACTTCGCCACACTCGCGCAACTCACCGCTTCACCCACGCAGTTTCTCGCCGCGCTCGTGGACAACAAAACGCCCGCTACCGCGCAAAGCATGTTCGAGTTCACCCCGCTGCCCGCCACGTAATTTTCAGGCATCGCAGCCAGTCTCCATTACCTCATCCGCTCGCCCTCGTGCGTTGTTGCGGGTGGAAGCAATTCGCTTCGGATAAAACCTCACGCCAAGCTGATAAGACACGGCAGCGCGGCGCGGTGTTCCCTCCGAATGCAGGAGTGGCGGCTGGCTCCGGCACCATGAACAACGAAAACTTCACACACATCGGCACACGCGAGATTTGGGGCGCACAACACCCCGTGGTTCTTTCGCTGCCCGACCGCCGCCAACACCTCTACGTGATCGGCAAAACGGGCTCGGGAAAAACAACCCTGCTCCGCAATCTCATCATCCAACACCTCGCCGCCGGACACGGCATCGGCCTCATTGACCCACACGGCGACCTCGCCGAAGAACTCCTCGATTGCATACCGCCGCACCGCGCCGACGACCTCGTATATTTCAATCCCGGCGACCTCGAATTCCCCATCGCCATGAACCCACTCGCCATGAACCCACTCGCCATGAACCCACTCGCCATGAACCCACTCGCCAACGTCCCGCCCGACGAACGTCATCTCGTCGCAAGCGGCATCGTAGCTTCGTTTAAGAGCATCTGGCGCGACTCCTGGGGGCCAAGACTCGAATACATTTTATACAACGCCATCGCCGCCCTGCTCGATTGCCCAAACACTTCCCTGCTCGGCGTCAACCGAATGCTCACCGACGCCAAGTATCGCCGCCGAATCGTCGCCAAAGTGCGCGACCCATTCATCCGCGCATTCTGGCTCGAAGAATACGAAAATTACGACCCTCGTTTCCAACGTGAAGCCATCGCCCCGATTCAGAACAAGCTCGGCCAATTCATCCAAAACCCCGTCGTCCGCAACATCCTCGGTCAAGTGCGAAACAAAGTGAGCATCCCCTTCATGATGGACACCGGACGCATCTTCATCGCAAACCTCAGCAAAGGCCGTATCGGAGCCGACAAATCCAGCCTTCTCGGAAGCCTGCTCACCACCCAATTTCAACTCGCCGCAATGTCCCGAGTGAACCAGACCGAACAATCCCGCCGCGACTTTTTCCTCTTCATAGACGAGTTCCAAAACTTCACCACCGATTCATTCGCAAGCATCCTCTCCGAAGCCCGCAAATACCGGCTATGCCTCACGCTCTCCCACCAATACATCGAACAACTCCCCGACCCAATCCGCGCCGCAATCTTCGGCAACGTCGGCTCACTCATTTCATTCCGAGTCGGCAACACCGACGCCCAAGCACTCACCCGTGAATTCGGCACCGCTTTCGTTCCAGAAACATTCACGGGCCTCGACCGCTTCCGCATCATCGCCCGCCTCAACGAAGACGGCCAAACCCGCGAACCCTTCCAAGCCGCCACACTCGCCCCGATAGATTTCACGATCAGTCGCCGCGAAAAACTCATCGCTCGCTCCCGCGAAAAATACGCTGCACCCCGAGCAATCGTGGAAGCAAAAGTAGAGCGATGGATGCGCTCCCCGATTGATGTCGGAAAGAAAAAACCCGGAGGCAGCATCCCATTCTTGGCAGTTCGAGTATAGAAACGCAGATGGCCAGTATTCCCCCCGTCCGCTCATCGAGAGCATCGTCGAAGTCACCAAGCCCGCGTCTCGCGAAATCATTCACGATCCCGCGTGCGGCACGCTCGGCTTCCTAATCATGGCCGACTGCTCTATCAAGGAGAAGAACGACGACCTCTTTGAACTCTCGGAGAAGGAGCAGGAGTTCCAGAAGCATCACGCTTTCGTGGGCATGGAGCTTGTGCCCGACACCCACCGTCTTGCGCTGATGAATGCGCTTCTCCATGATTCAACAGTCTGCGCATCACGGAAATCATGTACAATCCATCCGGCGGGCTCACAGAATCGGACTTCGTCGTGCGACTCAGCAGCCGTTCTGCGTGGCGGTCATTCTTCCGCGAAAACGCCAAACGCGCTGACGGCGCATCTGACCGCCGATGATGCGTTTTTCCAAATCGCGGACAAGAAAAGGCTGTGCCGACGCAGCCACCCCTGACCACGTCGGCACTTACCTCGGTGCAGGCCCTCGTGTCCCCCACCAAGAGGACACGCGACTTCTGCACGCCGTTCCAGAATGAGCGCTACCCGTCAAAGCGCAACTCACCCCAAATTGAAAAACCCCTTACTCCCGGCGGCGGCGGAAGCCTGCGAGCGCTGCGAGCCCTCCGAGTAGCAGGACTGCGCTGCCGGGCTCGGGGACGACAGTCGCATCCAGGCTCATCTGCGCAACCGTAGTGTCGTTTGCCCAGGATGCGTCCGGCACTCCGTCGGTGACTCCCCGAAATTTCGCGGCGTTGCCGATGGTCCAGCCAAAAGAAGAAGTGTCATTGGTGCTGCTGGTCTCAGACCAATGGAACAACCCGTTCGAGCCGCTGGAGGGCACCGTCCCGACGGCCCAATAGGTTGTGCTTGCTGTCAATAGGAATGATGGCGCGGTGTAGGTATAAAGGCCGTCCGTAGCGGGGTCGGCGTCACCAACCAGCGTAAGTAGTGAAGATCCGGGTGAGCCGCCGACGTTGCTCCAGAGTTGAAGCGAAAAACCTCCGCCACTTTCGCCAGTATCCATCTTGATCGTGATGCTGTTGAGCGTCGCGGCAAGGGATCCGGTGGTGAAGGATTGTGCGCCATTGAGACCGTCTCTGGGATCCGGGTCAATGGCGAAGTCATAGATGATGAGACTGGAACTGGACGTCTCGTCGAGGTTTGAGACCACGATTGCGGCTGAGGCAAGTGGTGCTTTGGATAGCAAGGTGGCGATAAGAACGGCGGTAAGCGCCTTCGTGCTCATTGCAACGGTTTGTCTGTTAATCATGGTGTGTTGGTTTGTCGTGTTGAGAAAACTGCGGAGCATCGCCTAGACCTCAGGCGTATGGTTTAGGCTTTTCGTTCGTTGCAAGAGGGGCGACGACGCAAGAATAGGAGCGTCCCGGACAGCAGGAGCAGCGCGGACGAAGGCTCGGGGACGACTTGAAGCGTCACGGCGGTGGTCGCATTGTCCACGCCGTTGTAGCTGATGCGGTATGTGTTTAGCCCGAGCGTGAAGTCCGAGTCGTCAGCACGGCCTGTGAAGACGCCGCCGTCCCATATGCCGCTGTAGTCGATGAATGTGAAGACCTGGCCGACCGTGAGCGGCGTGCCGGAGACGTTAAAGTCCGTGATGCTCAGCGTTGCGCCGCCGAGAAGGCTGAGGTCGCCGGCGACGTTGGCCAAGTCGCTGGTGATGGCGGTGGTGTTGATTTCCAAGCCGAATGCACCGCCGGTGAATGTCAGCGCTCCGGTGTTTAGCGTGCCGACGCTGCTGCCGGGGGCGATGGTGCCGCCGGTCGCTACGGTGACTGCGCCGGTGGTACCGCCGCTTCCGCCGAGCGTGCCCCCATTTACAGTGGTCGTGCTGCCGCTGATGCTGCCGGAGACGAGCAATGTTCCCGCGCTGATCGTGGTGGTACCTGTGTAGGTGTTCGTGCCGGAGAGCACCTGCGTGCCGAGGCCGGTCTTGGTCACGCTCAACTGCGAGCCATCGCTGATCACGCCGGCGTAGGTGTTGGAGACGCCCGTGCCGGGGTTGAGGGTGAGGCTGTAGAGGCTGCCGAAGTAGCCGGTGGTGATGACCGATGAGAGGTTCGTGCTTCCCTTGAGGCCGCCAAGGGAGAGGGCATTCAGACCGGTGATCGTGATGGCACCCGCGCCAGTGGTGTCGAGCGCGCTGTTTTGCAGGGCCTGGCTGTTCCCGAGAATGAGCGTCCCCGCGGTCACCTTGGTATCCCCGCTGAACGTGCTGGCCGCCGTGAGCTGGAGGACGCCGGCGCCGGTCTTGTTGAAGCCGCCGCCTGTGCCGGTGATCTGCGAGGTGATCAAGACATCCACGGCCATCGCGCCATCGGCCACGTCGAGGGTGCGGACTACCGAGCCGAGACTCAGCGTGCGCGCGCCCGGCGTGGTTCCACCGATCTGGATGCTCCGATTGGTGGTGCCGCCTGAGACGAACGAGATATCCCCGCCAGAGCCACTGAGGGCGAGATTCATGTCGAGGGTCTTGGTCGTGTTCGACCCGCTGTTGTTTATACTCAGCACATTCCCCGAGGTGCCGGCCAGGGTCAGCGTGCCATTGGAGGAGTTGTTGAAGCCGGTGTTGCCGCCCGTGATGCCGCTGGTGAGGCTGGCCACCGTCTCGTTGAATCCGTTCAGGTTGAGGGTTCCGCCCTCCATGATGATCGGCGCGCTGTCATTGATCTGATTGGATGCCAGCCACTTGTAGTTCGCGGCAGGGTTACTGGTGGATATATTGATCCCTCCGGTGCCGATCGCGTCCACCCCGTCGGTTTTGTTGAATTCAACCAGACCATTTGTGCCGAACTCAACCCGGAAGGAGCCGGTGAAGGTGTTCGGTGTGGTGCCGGAGAGGCGCAGCGTGGCGGCACCATCGTTGGATCCGCCCCCGGTGATGGAGGTTGCGGCCCCGCTGATGGCCCCGTTGACTTCAAGGGTTGTCGCCGCGCCGTAGGCGTTTGGCCGGAGATCGAATCTCGCCGTGGCGTTGGTGAAGTTCAAGTTGGCGTTGATCACGGAGGTTATCGCCGTGCCGGTCGTGGCACTCAGGTTGATGGGGGTGGCCGACGACAGGGTCAGCGTGCTGTTGTTGCCACCGGAGATGGTGGCGCCGGGCTCCATGTTCACGCTGGTGATCGTCTCGTTGAAGCCGTTTAGATCGAGCGTGCCCCCGGACTTCATGGTCATCGCGTTGGCATTGTTGATCCGATCGGAAGCGCCCAATCTCACGGTGCCCCCGTTGATGGCCATAGCAGTGCCGGCGGTGCTCATATCGGCGTTGAGCACGAGCGCGCCCTGGTTGACCGTGATGTTGCCCGTGGCGGTTTGTGTCCCGCCGACGGTCAAAGTCCCGGAACCGCTCTTGGTGAGACCTCCAGGGATGGTGCTGTTGATCGTCAAATTGCCCGAGCCCATCTGCTGGACAACCGTCTCGCTGCCGTTGCCAAACGAGCCGGTGCCTTGAATCGTGAAATCGTTGGACCCGGTCAGCAGGACGCCCCTATTGCTCAAGGTCACGGTCTTGCCGTTCAGGTCGAGGAAGTTGGCGCCCGTGGCGCTGGAGGTGTCGATCGTCAGTGTGTTATAGCTTGGGGCCGCAGCAGTGAGCGAGAGATACGGGCTTCCCGTCGTGCTGGTGCTGCTCGGGGCGGTGATGAAATCCGTGCCGGAAGCATTGCTGGCATCGACCAGCGAGGTCTGGCCGGTCAGACGAACCACGTTGGTGCCGTCGTAGCGGGCAAAGCCGGTGCCGCTTGCGTCCTTCACCGTGGCCCAGCCGAGCGTGGCCGCAGCCGCCGTGGTGGTGATGGCGTTGCCACTGGCGTTCCCGCTCAAGCCCTGAGAGAGGTCGATGTTGATCGTGGCGCCGTTGGCGCGGGAACCGAGCCCGGTGGAAGTCAGCGCCAGAGTCGTGGAGCCGCTGCTGTCGTTGTTGTTGACCACGATGCGGCTCAGGCCGGCCGCGTTGGTCATGACCACGGACTGGCTATTGGTCGCGGAACCGCCCGCGCCCTTGAGAGTGAGCCCGCCGGCGCTCATGACCAGCGATTTGCCGTTATTGATGATGTTGCTCGTCGGGGCGCCTGCGGCGCTGAAGTCGAGCACGAGCGTGCCGGCCTTGAGCGTTGTCGCGCCGGTGTAGGTGTTCGCTTGTGTAAGCGTGACGTTATTGCCCCAGATGGTGAGACCGTTGACCCCGGTGCCCGCCCCATTTGCGACGACTCCGGCGATCACGGTATCGCCCGTGCCGCCGATGGTCAGGAAACGGGGGTTGGCACTTACATCGTTGGTGATATTCACAGCGCCCAAGGTCAGCTTCTTGCCGCTGGCCAGGGTGTTTCCAATGGCGCGATCATTGCCGGTGTTGCCGGTGACCGTTCCGTTGATGGTGATATCCTGCGACCCTTGGAACACCGCGCCAACGTTGCCTGGGGCGGCGCTCACGAGGACGTTGTTGGAGAGCGTGCGCCCGGCATTCAGGGCCTCGATCCGGCCCGTCGTGAGGGTGAGCAGGCCGCTGGCCAAGCCACCGTTGCTGGCGCTATTGAGCTGCAACAGGGTCGGCGAAATACCGCCATTGCCGCCAGCGACCGTTGTTGCGCCCCCACCTGAGTTGGAGCCGGAGAGGATCAAGGTGCCAGCGAGAAGCGCCGTCTGGCCGTTGTAGGTGTTGTTGCCGGAGAGCGTGAGCGTGCCCGTTGGCAGTCCCGTTGCCGTTGCCTGGACAAAGTTCGTTCCACTGTAGGTCAGACCGCGCGTGGTGCCGCCGCCGTTTGAGATGATACCGGCGACCTCGGTAGCGCCCGTGCCACCAAAGACGGTCGTCATGCTGGCGGTGGCGGCGTTGTTAAGCACGAAGTTTGTGAACTTCAGCGTTTTTCCCGCGGCGATATTGTTGAGGATCAACTGGTTGTCGTTCGTGTGGTTCACCGTGGCCGTGCCGGTGAACTCGATGCTGCTGTTCCCGCTGAACGTGTAGCCGCTGCCGCCGCTGGCGCTCTTGAATTCCAACGTGTTGGCGATCGCGTTCGCGCCCGTGAGATCCGTCGAAGCCTGGAACGTGGATACCCCACTCTGCCATGACATCGCCCCGGTTCCGAGCGCGTTTTGGTGCCCCACGATCACCGTGATAGCACTCGATGAACCGATGGTCACCGCCCCGGTCAAATTGGCCCCGGCCGCTTCCTTGATCTGGAGCGTGCCGCCGCCGCCGAGGAGATTTACAGCCTGGCCCGAGGTGCTAGCGTCGAGCTTTCGCAGCGTCAACCTCCCCCCGCTATTAACTTGGATCGAGGCCGCTGCATGATTTATGCTGAAGACCCCTGTCGTTTCGCCGACGCCAGTGGACCATACAAAACTGTTTTGATTAAGGTTGATGTTGTTGGCGAAGGTGACCGGCGCGCCGCTGGTATTGCCCGCCGACCCGTTTCTCCACGCTAACGCGCCCGTGCCGAGGGCGTTGTTGTGATTGATGTAGAGCGCGCCGCTGTTGGTAGTCGGACTGTCCACGCCGCCAGTAAACGTGTTGTTGCCGGAGAGCACCCACGTGCCGGCCCCGGTTTTGACGAGGGCCAATGACGACGCCGAGCCATTGGAGATATTGCCGCTGATGGTGTTGATGCCCGTGTTCGCGCCGCCCACGGTCAGCGTCACTGTGCTGGTGGTCGTCCCGCCGGAAATCGCGCCGCCGAAGTTCAGGGTGTTGGTCGCGTTGGTGTTGTTGTTGGCAAAGGTGTAAGCGCCCGCTGTGGTCGCGCTGGCTGGCGTCAAGACGAGCGGTGCGTTGATGGAAATGGCTTTCCCCGTGCCCGTGAGGGTGGACAGGATCTGAATCGTGCCGCTATTAGAGAGAGTCAGATTATAGCCTCTGGTGGCCCCGATTGCGAAGCCGCCGGAGGCCGTGCCTGCACTGGTGTCGAAGGAAACGCTCGTCAGCGTCTGGTCGCCTACGGCATTCGTGACCGAGGTGAGGGTCGTGTTGAAAAGGGCCGTGTCCGCTGCAGCCGGCGGACCGCCAGGTGGCCAATTGCCAGAATCGTCCCAGTCGCCGCCGTCCGCGCCGATCCAAGTGAAAGTGGCGACGTGAGCTGTGGAGACGAGGCCGAGGAAGATGGCGCTTCGCCCGAGGAATCGCGATATGGACTTGGAGAGTGGAACGATGGAATGTCGGCGACGGTAAGACTTCATGGTTTAGGATTGGTTTTTGTATTGGGTTGGATTTTTCCCGCGCATGGCTGTCTGCGCGGAACTGGAAAGGAAGCCATCGTGGACAACGGCCCCTCTGTGAAGTGACTCGGGCGCACAAAAGGTTACGAACTTTTTTTGATTATCCTAAATGGCCGTTCAGGAAAGGCTGGAATCCGGTGCGGTCCCCGCATCGAGCCGAACGTGCCCATGCCCCCCTGCTCAGTGAATTGATGCAGGCGACCTCCATTGCGATCCCGGAAAAAGTCGGTAACCTTCCGCCCCCTTTTAACACCACTATGGTGCACGATAACTCCGACCAGAATAGACGACGCCTTCGACGGCTTCACCCACGTCGGCGAGTCGCTCAATCTTTCCCCGGTGAAAATCGGGCTCTCTCGCTTACGAATCGCCGAATGCAGCTTCGATCCCTGAACATACCCATCCTCGTTCTCGCCGGATTCGCCCGCTTCGCATTTGCAGAACAAGTCGTCGTCTCCGAGATCATGTACAATCCGCCCGGCGCGCTTCCGGAGTTTATCGAACTCTCGAACATCACGGCGACGCCGCTCGACATGGCGCTTTGGCGGTTCAGCGACGGCGTTGATTTTACATTTCCGAATTTCAGCGCGGGCACGCCTTCCGCGCATTTGCTGCTGCCGTATGAGAAGATTTTGATCTCCTCGGCAGGCGATGCTGCAACGCGGGCGGCGTATCCGGGGATTCCAGGCGGAGTTCGGATTTTCGGGCCGTGGAGCGTGACGAAGGCGCTCGGCAATAGTGGCGACCGCATCACGGTGAAAGACAAGAATGGCGTGGTGGTTTGCACGGTGAATTACAGCGATGGAGGGAAATGGCCGGTATCGCCGGATGGCACCGGGCACTCGCTGGTGCTTGCAGACGAAAATCAGGCCATCGACGACTGGCGTGTGTGGCGAGCAAGTACGAATCGTCTGGGCTCGCCCGGCGTTGCGGACCCGGCGGCTCCGGCTGCGGGACTGGCGATCAACGAGGTGCATTTTAGCACGGTGACAGGGCGCGTGGATTGGGTGGAACTGCGGAACAACTCGGCGACGACGACGGTCTCGGCGGCGACGATGATTCTCTCTGCCGCGACGGATTTATCCAGCCCCGTCGCGCTTTCCGGAAACGTGACGCCCGGCGCAGTGGTGTCGTTCAACGTGGATTTTGCGCCGGACAATGGAGGAAATGTGCGGGTGCATCTCGCCGAGGCGGGCAATGTGCGCGATGCGGTGAAGCTCACGCGTGTGGCCGGGCGACCGTCCCAGCAGGTCTTCCCGGCGGGCGGGAAGCAGTGGTTCACGGATACGACGGACACGCGCAATGCGCAGAATAATCCGGCAAGGAACACGAATATCGTGATCAATGAAATCATGGCCGACCCGCCGAGCGGTCAGCGCGACGGGGAGTTCATCGAGCTCTACAACAAAGGCGTGGCGGCGGTGAATATCGGCGGCTGGCGGCTCGATGATGATGTGGATATGAGCATCCCGGCGAACACGATGATCGCACCGGGAGGCTACCTCGTGCTCGCGGCGAACTCGGCTTTTTTAAATGCAAACTACAGCGGGCTTTCGTCGGTCGGGAATTGGAACGGCTCGCTTTCCAACAGCGGGAGCCGTGTGCAACTGAAGGACGAGTTTGGAAACTTGGTGGATGAAGTGGACTACCGTTTCGGTGGTGAATGGCCGGAGCTCGCGGCGGGCGACGGGAGCTCGCTCGAACTCGTGAATCCGGAATCGAATAACGCGGTAGGTTCGTCGTGGAGCGATAGCGATGAGAGCGCAAAGAGCACATTCAGTTCGTTCACAATCAATGGTGGGAATTACAAGCGGATCGCGCATACCGGAGTGACGGACGACGAAATCCTGATGTGGCTTGTCGGCGACGGACACATGATCATCCGCAATGCGCAACTCCGCCCGACCGCTGGCGGCGCGGACCTTTTTACGAACGCAAACGTCACCACTCTGAACCCGAACAACACGGACGGCTGGCGTTCGCACGGCAATCATTGGCCGACCTACCACGACGCGGAGGGTGTCCATATTTTGGCAGGCGGTGGAGGCGACAATAAAGCGAACCACGCGGAGAAAGACGCGACGGGGATGGTGGCGAATACGGACTACACACTGACGTTTGAGGCGCGCTGGGTGTATGGAAAACCGCGCATCGTCGCGCAGAGCTGGGACATGTCGTGGGGCGGAACGGTGCTCGCGCCGACGCCGCAGAATCTCGGCACGCCGGGCGCGCGGAACTCGCGCTTTGTCGCCGCTGCGCCGCCGGAGGTGACGTGGCTGAATCACAGCCCGGCTACCCCTGCGACCGGCTCGACGGTGACCGTCACGGCGAAAGTTTCCGCATCGTCTGCGGTAGCAAGTGTGGAGCTTTGGCACCGGCTCGACAACGCGACTTACACAGGCACTTGGAACACGACGACGATGGTGGACAACGGCTCCAGCGGCGACACGCTCGCAGGCGATGGCGTCTATTCCGCGCAAGTCCCGCTCGCGACTTTCGGCTACAACACAGTGGGTACAATGGTGGAATTTTATGTCCACGCGATCTCTGGAAACGGACAGACAACGGACCTCCCGCGCGGGTCAACGAGCGGTGTTCCTTTCCCGACAGCGCAGCTCAAGCGCGGCATGTGGGTCGTCGATAATCAGACGACGAGCACTGAACTGCGCAGGCTTCGCGTGGTCATACCTGCCTACTGGCTCGCCGCGCTCGATACGCCCGACGTGCCCAGCGACCCGACCGGCTCGGCCCTTCCGCCGACTGGCGGCGGCTCGGTCACTTACAACTACAAATTCCCGAAACACAACAGCCACTACTTCCCTTGCACGCTCGTGATGAACGACAGCGAAGTGTATTACGGTGCGAGCGTCCACAAGACCGGCAGTCCATTTACACGGGGCACAAACAACAGCCTCGACCGTGGTCGCGTGACACTTCCGGGCGACCGTCCGTATCGTGGTCACGGCAAGATTTATTGGGACAACGACGGCGCGGGGACCACGATGCACCACAACCGGGTGAGCCGCTATCTCCTGTATCTATGCGGCATCCCGGCGAATGAGAACGAAATCCTAAAAGTCACACGGAACAGTGCCGGCTACGCGGTTCGCGAATCGAATGAGGTATTCGACAAGGACATGCTGAACCGCATTTGGGACAACGGGAGCTCGGGCTACTTTTACGAAAACGACGATGCGCATGTGATCAGCGACAACGGAAATGTGCGACTCAACAGCGTCGAAACGGCGTGGGACTACAATCCGCCGAATCGGCCCGGCGCGGAGAATCCCGTGAGCTACCACAACAACTTCGTGCCCGGCTCGCGCGAGGTGGAATACGACTTCGCGCCTGTCTATGAGTGGAACAAACAAATCGAAGCAAACACCGCGACGACCGAGCAACTCGAGCGCATGGCAGACACTCGCGCGATGGCCGCGTATGCTGCAGTGCGCGGATACACTTCGGATTGGGACAGCATGACACTGCAACGCGCGAAGAACGGCTATTTCTACAGTCGTCCCGCCGACCACAAATGGATGCTCATCCACTGGGACAGCGATCTGGCGTTTCAAAACGGGCAGATCAACACGCCATTCATCGGCGCGGAGACCAACGTGCCGAACTACTACAACCGCTCGTTCGTAAGACGGCAGGTGTATTTTTACATGACAAAGCTCATGGGCGAGTTTGCGCTGAACGGACCGCGCCTCGGTGCATGGCTCGCTGCGGAGGAAGCCGCTTCGCCGTCTTTCACGATCCCCTCGACCTACGCGACCTGGCCGACGACCAACTCGCCATCCGCACCGATCCAAACCCGCGTTGATTTAATGCTATCAGTCATCGGCGGGGCGCTTACGGCTCCGTTTGCGCTCACCGCTCCACCAGCGACGACGACAGGTACTGTGCTGGCGATTTCCGGAACCGCGCCCGCGAACATATTCCGGGTAGAATGCGTGGGCCATCCAGAGTCAACGTTTGCGTGGACGGGCACGAGCGCATCGGACACTGCACCTTGGAGTATCTCCGGACTACGCCTACGCACCGGGGCAAATACGCTCACCTTCCGCGCTTACGATGAGGACGGCGTGCAAATCGGGGCGGACCTCACACAAAGCATCACGAAGACAAACAACGCTCCGCCTTACATGACGGCGACTGTGAGCCCCGGCTCTCAGAATGCGGCGCTCGGCGAGACTGTCGTGATTGATGCATCGGGCAGCTTCGACCCGGATGGCCCGGCGCTCACTTACACGTGGACGATTTCGCCATCCGTCGGCTTCACGACCGTCGCCTCCACAGCCGCGAGTCGGACGATTCAATTCACAACGCCGGGCAGTTATTCGTTTTCGATTAGGGGCTCGGACGGTATCGCGAATCAAACGGTCATCCGGGACATCACTGCATTCAGCAACTCGGACTTTACTTCCTTCGGCAGCGACTATCTCGACCCGACCTTTACGACGAGCAATGTCAAACTGCTCGACAATTACGCACCGGATTCGTGGTACTCGCTGAACGAAACGAGCGGCAGCATCGCGCTGAATCTGACGGACACAATCACCCGTCCTCTTACGAATACCGCTCCGACATTTCCAATCATCACCCGGACGCTGCCCGCGACGACGAACTGGATATTGCAGACAAGCATCACGCCGGAGAACCGCGCATATGGCAACTTCCTCAGCGGGCTTTACCTTGAGACCGTCGAGGGTGACGTGGCTACGCGCTATGCATTCGGTTACGAGGGCGGGCTGAACTGGAAGGTATTCAAAGCCATCGGTGGCGGTGCATACGCTCAGTTTGGATCGACCGTCGCCTACACACCACCCGATACGACGCTGCGCATCCGCCGGAGTGCGAACAATCTCTTGTTCGAATACCGCCTCAACGGCGTTCAGTGGGCAAACGTCGCCACCTCCTCGATGGTCGCGGGAAGCTCTGTAATCCGCGGCGGCATCTTCAGTGCGACCGGCACGGTAGGCGCAGCACCGAGCGCACCAGGCGTCGGCATTCGCACTGCGTTCGACTACTTGCTGTTCGGCGATCCGGGAAATACCGCGGACCTTTTCAACAGTCTGCGCATCACGGAAATCATGTACAATCCATCCGGCGCGGGCGGGGTTGAATTTATCGAACTGAAGAACATTGGTGCGTCGGCGATCAGTCTGAACGGCGCGTATTTCGACCAGGGCGATCCATTTTCCAATGCTGCCGGGACCGGTCCGTTCACATTTGGAGCGACGACACTTCAGCCAGGCCAATACTGTGTCGTGACGAACAACATGACGGGATTTATCGCGCAATACGGAAACGGCGCCCTCATCGCCGGCCAATACAGCGGTTCGCTAAACAACGACGGCGAACACATCGTGCTCCGCGATTCTGATGGGAACGCGGTGCATGATTTCAACTACAGCGACCTCGCGCCGTGGCCCGTCAGCGCCGACGGCGGCGGTCCCAGCATCGAAGTCCTCAGCACCACGCTCGCGCTCTACGGAAGCGGAACCAACTGGCGTGCAAGCCAGGAAACTGGGGGCTCGCCGGGCTATCTCGGGTTTGCCACCGACTCGGATGGAGACGGCACTCCCGATGTCGTGGAACTCGCGTTTGGCAGCAACCCCGGCAGCGCCACGAGCACACCGCAGCCTCCGACCGCCACACGCGACGCAGGGACTGGAGGCGTGACCATCACGTGGACCTCGCTGACCGGAAAACCGTATCTAGTCGAATACCGCGACGACCTCATCGCCGGAACATGGCAAACGCTGGCAACGGTGAACGCCGCAAGCGCATCATCGAGCTACATCGACACAACCGCCAACGCCGCACCGCGACGCTTTTACCGGATCAAAGCGCAATTCCCATAAGGGGGAATTGTTTCGCATAGTCTGAACGCCGACTTGTCTTGCCTCACGTCCCCGCTGTCGTGCCCCCTGCCCAGTGAAGTGATGCAGGCGACTTTCTTTTCGATCCCGGAAAAAGTTGGTAACTTTCCGCCGCCTTTTAACACTACTATGGCCTTTTAACACTTCTATGACGCACGATAACTCCGACCAAGACAGACGGACCTCCGACGACGCCCTCGATCGTCAGGTGCGTGCGTTCCTCGATTGTCGGTCGTTGATCGAGGGGCACATTGCCGCGCTCGTGCGGGATCGGGCGTTGGCGGATGATGTCTTTCAGGAAGTATGGGTGCGTTTCGAGCGCGTGACGCGCCGCGGCGAAGTCATCGCCAATGTGCCTGCGTGGTGCCGGGCGGCGGCGCGGCTCGTGGCCCTCGAGAGCTGGCGCGAGCAGCGGCGCGAGCAAGGGACGCCCGATCCCGAACTCCTCGCGCTGGTGGACCGCGCCTATGAGGAGCAGGACGGGCAGGAAGAACTGTGGCGCACGAAATCAGAGGCCCTAGGCGCGTGCATTGATGAACTCCCGCCGCGCTCACGTGATCTCGTCGTCCGCCGTTACCGCAAGGGCGACCCCATTTCCAACATCGCCGGGCAACTCGGCCAGAGCGTTGCGAGTTTAAAGACCGCGCTCTGCCGCCTGCGCCTCGCTCTCGGCGATTGCGTGCGCAAGAAACTCAACCATTTGGAGGCCATCTGATATGAACAAGCAGCGACTGGAAGAACTCCTCCTCGCGTGGGAAGAAGATCGGCTGACGACGGAAGAGTCGGCCGAACTTAAGCAACTCCTGACCGCACACCCCGAGGCCCGGCAGCGGCTCGTGGAGACCGGTGTGCTCGAGAGCGTGGCGGGAGCACGGGTGCGAGCGTGGGAAAAATTCGGGGCGGGCGCGGTGGCCAAGCCCGGCAATGTGATCGAATCGCCGCGTCTCGGATGGTTCCGCTGGGTGCCGTTCGCCGCGGCCGCGTGCGCCGCCATTTTCGCGGTCGTGATGTGGAAGATGGGCCGCCCTGCTTCGAGGGAGGTGGCGCACGAAGCCGGCTACGTGGCGGAGTTGGCTGGCACGGAAGCGGCCGTGTGGGCTGAGGGCACGCCCCCATTGCATGCGGGGGAAAACTTGAAGCCATCGACGCTCGAGCTGGTTTCCGGGCGGATCGAGTTGCACTTCATGGAAGGTGCCAGCGTGGCGGTTCAGGGTCCGGCGAAGATCGAACTGGTCAGCGACAAGCGGATGAGGCTTATCAGCGGGCGACTCTCGGCGGATGTCCCGACCCGCGCCATTGGCTTCACCGTGGACACGCCGGTGTCGGAGGTGCGTGACCTGGGTACGCGCTTCGGCGTGGCGGTGACGGATAGCGGCGCGACGGAAACGCACGTTTTCGAAGGCGAAGTGGATGTCATGCCGAATGCCGCCGCGGATCGGACCGGCATTGTCAGGCGGCTTCTGGCCGATCAAGGACTGGCTTTGGCGAAGGGTCAAAAGACGCCGGTCACGATTGTGGCAAATCCCGCCGCGTTCCCGCTGCCGGAGCGGATCGTGCCGGTTCCCTTGCCGTGTGCGGGCTTCGATCTCAACGCACCGGGCTGGAACGCGGGCAACGCCTTCCCTCCTGAGGAATTCGGTGTGTGGGAGGGCGACTATATCATCCGCGTCGGTGCGGATCGGGCGATCGTGCCCAAAGGTGGCACGGGCATGCTACGTTTCATGGGGGCGATGCGGCCAGGATACCCGCCGGCCAAAGCCGGGGCAGCTTCCGAACTCTACTGCTGGATCGATTTGCGCCCGTATCAGGCGAAGTGGAAGGGGCGGCGCATCACCGCGGAGTTTTCCGCGTGGTTCAATCGCATTTCGTCCCCTGAGAGCAGCCTCACCGCGCCCACCGTCATCGCGGCGACCTTTGGCCCGGGCATCCAGCCGGGCATGGCGGCTTGGGATGCGCGGCTCTACCCCAATAACCCAATGCACGCACTTTCCAACTGCGATGCGGAGATCCGCAGCGACGACGATCCGGCCACTTGGGAGCAGGCCACAGCGCGGGTGACCATCGCCCCCGAGGCCGAGCTGTTGCTGCTCTCGGTCCGGGTGCGTTCGGACGTAGAGACTCCTGCGGACCGGCGGTTCGACGATGTTTATGCCGACGAACCGACGCTCACGTTCCGAGTCGGCGACGCAATCCCGAATCCCCGCTAACCGCCGGCAAGTTTCATGAAACTCTCCCTTCTCATCATCACCGCATTTTTGTCCCTGCCGCTGGCGCCCGCCTGGACTGCCGAATCCGCAAACCCGCCGCCCGTCCCGCTCAAGTCCGACTCGAAGGAGTGGCGATTTTATCCCGCTGCCCGCGAAGCCGGGAAAGCCCGCGTTCTGCTCATTGGCGACTCGATCATGAACGCCTACCGCCATCGCGTGTCGGCGGGGCTCAAGGATCGGGCAACCGTGGATGTGTGGCTCACGCCCATCACCATCAAATCGCCGGAATTGCACGAGGACCTCCGGACGGTTCTGGAGCAGGGCCCGTATGACGTGGTGCATTTCAACATCGGCCTCCACGAGTGGATGAAGGGCTTCATCCCCGAGGGCCAATACGAGCCGTTGCTCCGCGCCTACGTGAAAACGCTCAAGGACCACGCCGGCCACGCAACGCTCATCTGGGCGAGCACGACGCAGATGACGGTGAAGGACCAGCCCACCGCGCTCGACCCCGACAACAATCCCAGGATCGTCGAGCGCAACGCCATCGCCGCCCGCGTCATGCAGGAATCCGGGATCGCCGTGAATGATCTCTACACGCTCATGAGCGGTAAACTCGCGCTCGCCAAGGGCGACAAATACCACTGGACCCCGGAAGGCTCCGCGGTCCACGCCGACGCGGTGACTGCGGCCATCGGCGCGGTCTTGGATACACGATTCCCGGTCACGACTCCCGCACCTGCTTCACGATGAAAATTTCGCAAACAACCGCCCTAGCACTCGGCTCGGTTCTCACCCTGACGACGATCAGCCTCGGCGCAGAGGCGAAGGCACCGCTGGCTCCTGTGAAAGCGATTGCCGCGTTTGCCGGGACGCACTGCGTCGAGTGCCATGACAAGGACGAGCAGAAGGGCGGCTTCGACATGGAGGATCTTTTGAAGAGCCCCACGGTCGAAAAGAATCCCGCCGCGTGGCACTCCGTGCTCGAGCGTATCGCCTCGCGCGACATGCCGCCGAAAAAACGCAAGGAACGCCCCAGCGAATCGGAGTATCAGCAGAGCGAGAACTGGCTGCGTTCCCAGATCGAGGCGCATGAGGCTTTCGCAGCCACCCAGCGTCCCCGACCGATGCGCCGGCTCAACAGCGAGGAATACAATCGCAGCATCCAGGAGGTGTTCGGAATACCGGGAATCAAGCCGGCGGCAGACTTTCCACCGGACGATGCGTTCGAGGGTTTCACGAACATCGGCGAGGCGCTCAATCTTTCCACCGTGCTGATCGAGCAATATCTCAGTGCGGGACGCAAGGTGGCCGATTTCGCGGTCGTGGAGGGGCAGCAACCGGCGTCGAAAACACGGGTTTACACGCATCCCCAGACCGAGCGGGGCAAGACCAAGCCAGCCAACTACGCGGGCGATCTCAAAGGGCATGATCCCGGTGGTGCGGTCAACAAGATGGGGTGGGTCGGCGATCACTTGTACGTCGATAATGGCAATATGCCCGCAGGGACCTACACGGTGGGTCTGCATGCGACGCCGAAGAACCTCGCGGGCCGCCCCACTTACATTCCGAACTTCCAGTACCTCGTGAACGACGTGTGGGCGTATCAAGGCGACGTCCCGATCCGGGAGGGCGTGCCGATGAAGCAGGAGTTCCACGTCACGGAGCTAAGCGGCAGACTGGAGGTTGATTTCCGCTGGGTGAACGGCTTCCCGGACAACAATGACTTGCGCAGTCAAGGTTTGCGCCTGCCGGAATGGTCAGACAAAGAAGCGCACAACCAAAAGGAGGTTTGGAACTATCTCCGCTATGTATGGGAGCCGCAGGTCAAAGCTAACCCCGCCACACCGTATCCGTTTCCCTACTTCGAAGATTACTATCTCGAAATAGAAGGCCCGCTTTATCCGGATGGCTGGCCGCTCTCGCGATTCCAGCGCGAAAATGCCGAGGCCATCGCGGCCAAGGACTCAAAGCGGGTCGCGCAATGGCTGCTGCCCAAGCTCTACCGGCGGCCGGCCGCAATGAATGACATCGCCGAGTTTGCTGCGTTTGTGGAACAGTCAGAAAAGGCGCTCGCGGATGCCAAACCGACGCCGCTGCCCGTGGAGCGCCGTTTTCCGGAGGCCTTACGTCTGGGCATCCAGCAGACGCTCATCTCGCCGCATTTCCTGTTCATCGTGGAGCCTGGCCCCGTGGGCCGTCCGCTCACCGATCCCGAACTGGCCACGCGCCTCGCCTATTTCCTGTGGAGCGCGCCGCCGGATGCCGAGCTGGCGAAGCTGGCCGCAGATGGCAAGCTCCGCCCGGCGCTCGCCGCGCAGACCAAGCGGATGCTCGCCGACCCGCGAAGTACGGCCTTCGTCGAGCGCTTCACGCAGGAGTGGCTCGGCCTGGCGAAGCTCTCGACGATCATGCCCGAGCCGTCGCTCTTCAAGCGCTTCGATAAACAGGCGATGCTGTCGCAGGACATGGCCGCCGAACCACGCGCCATGCTTGGTCATCTACTGCGGGAAAACGCATCGCTCTACGATCTGCTCGACGCGAATTATGCGTTCATCAACGACCGCCTCGCGGACTTCTACCACCTGCCTTCGCTGTGGTCGATGTTCCCCATGAAGCGCGATGGCTTCGCTCCCATATCCGGCGGCGACATGCGCAAAGTGACGCTGCCCGACAAACGTCGCGGCGGCCTGGTGGGCATGGCCGGAGTCCTCGCGCTGACGAGTGAGAACAGCCGCACTTCGGCGGTTAGACGCGGCGTCTGGATTCTGGAAAAAATCTTCAACCGCACGCCACCTCCGCCGCCACCGAACGTGAACGGCGTCCTGCCTCCGACGAGCGAAGGCACGACGGCGGTGGAAAAGATCAAGCTCCATCGCAACGCTCCCAATTGCGCCGGCTGCCATCAACGCATCGACCCACTGGGCGTCGCGCTGGAGAACTACGACACCATCGGCGAGTGGCGCGACACGGAACCGCCGTGGATCGATCCCGCCAATCCCAACTCCACGCTCGAAGCCGTCCGGGCGAAGCTGAAGCTCAAGCAGTATGATCCGCTGCCGACTTACCCCATCGACGTATCCTTCAGCATGGGCGGCGTCGAAGGACAGGGCGTGGAAGCGCTCAAGCAATACCTCGTCGCCAACAAGGATCGCTTCGCGCGCGGCTTCACCGAGAAGCTCGCCACCTACGCGATGGGGCGGAAACACCTGTTCACCGACGAGGCGGAGATCAAGAAAATCCAGGACACCGCGATGAAGGATAACTTCCGTTTTCAAACCCTGCTGCTCGCGCTTGTGCAGAGCAGAATGTTTCAGACCCACTAAAGCCAGACCACAACCAGAAAGCATCACCATGAAATCACACATCACCCGCCGTCACGCCCTGCGCAGCATAGGCTCGCTCATCTCGCTGCCATTCCTGGAAAGCATGCTGCCCTCCGGACTGCTCGCGGCCACCGCAACAAAGCCACCGGTCCGCCTCGTCTGGCTCTACGCGGGCAGCGGCATGTTCATGCCCACTTATAAGCCCGCCCTGACCGGTCGTGCCTGGCATGAGTCGAAGGAACTTCCCGCAAGCGCCAACGTCATGGGCAGCAACTATAAAGTCGCCGGGGAACTCAAGCCGCTCGGCACTCTGGAGCCGCTGCTGCCATTCAAGGACGATGTCAGCATCCTCAGCGGATTGCTCCACGCGGGAGCCTTCACTCGCGGCACGGTGGTGAGACATGGGCAGGATCCCATGTGCCATCTCACCGCTGTCGATCTGTTCCGCACCCCAGGCGTCGCCAGCCGCAACGGCGTCTCCATTGATCAAGTCGCCGCCCGGCACCTCGGCCAGGACACGCGCATTCCCTCGCTGGCCTTCTCGCATGATCGCGGCATGACAATCAGTTGCACCGACACCGGATCGCCCATCCCGGCAGACTGGAATCCTACCGAGGTCTTCAACCGCCTCTTCACCGGCCCCAGCGCCGCGGACAAGGCGATGGCGGAAACGCGTTTCCGCCAAAAGAAAAGCGTCCTCGACAGTGTCATCGCGCAGACCGCGAAACTAAAAGGCAGTGTCGGTGCCGGTGACCGCGAGCGACTCGACGAATACCTCACGCGGCTGCGCGAAATCGAAGTCCGCGCCGAGCAATCGCGCAAATGGGACGCCGTGGAATTGCCACCCATCCCAGCGGGTGCCAAGTCGCCGAAGGAAATCTCCGGTGCCGGCCAGAGCCTCAGCCTCGGAAACGTGCAAGCCGCCGCAGGAAATTTCGGCCCGAGGATTCGCCTCATCCTCGACATGCTCGTGCTCGCCTTGCAGACCGACCAAACCCGAGTCGCCACCGCGATCCTCGGGCACATGGGCGACGTCTATAAGGAAGAGAAGCTCAACGAATCCTACCACGGCTACACTCACAAAATCAGCGAGCCGGGCGGACAGATCGGAATGGCGACACTGGATCGGTTCCGCATCGGCCATGTGGCGTATCTCCTCGAAAAGATGAAAGCCATCAAGGAAGTGGACGGCTCCACCCTGCTCGATAACTCGCTCGTCCACTTCGGCGGCGGCATGGGCACCTGGCACGAATCCACCGACCTCGCCAACCTCATCGCCGGCCACGGCGGCGGCCGTCTCAAACTCGGCGAGCACATCCAGTTCAAACAAGAACCGCTGGCCAATCTCTACGTGATGATGCTCCAAGCGGCTGGCGTGCCGGTGAAGACATTCGTGGACAGCAAAGGCCCGCTGGGGATTGCGTGATGTCGTGAGGCATTGTGCCGCTGGGAACATCGCATCGTTTGCGGTGCATCCGTTGAAGCCCACGGCTGTACCTTCATCGCGAACTCCTCTGTGTCGGACTATCCCGAGCAAAATCAATGCTCTACTTAGTCGGGGCCGGTGACCGGTGTGAGCAACTGAAGTGCGCTGGTTCGCCCTGATTTGGATATGCTATAATTCGCCATGGAACCAGCCGCGCATGTCGCGCGGCCACCATAGAACCTTCACAGGAGGATAAATGCCATGGCCACATTCGTGGACTTCAAGGCGGTGAAGGCTGCCGTCACATTACTCCAGGTGCTTGAACATTACGGCGTTGCCGCTTCGTTCAAACGCTCTGGAGACAGCCTTAGCGGGCCTTGCCCGATTCATGATGGACAGAACGTGACGCAATTCCGCGTCTCGCTCGATAAGAACTGCTGGAACTGTTTCGGCACCTGCAAGGGTGGCGGGAATGTTCTGGATTTCGTCGCCCGGAAAGAGGGTGTCGGACTTCGCGATGCAGCTTTGCTGCTTTGCGAGTGGTTCAATATGCCGACGAGCAGTTCGCCCGCCGCGCGGTCAGACAAACCGAAGCGCGAACCCGGTGCGCAGAAACCGAATTCGCCGCCTGATGGGGTGCGACGGGAAGTTGTGCGGAAGCCAAAAGCAGACCTGCAGCCGGACGACGCCGACCAGCCAAACAAGCCGCTCGGTTTTGCCCTGCAACATCTCGATACGGCGCATCCGTATCTCGTTTCGCCCGAAGGTCGCGGGCTGAGCCCGGAGTGCATCGCGCATTTCGGACTCGGGTTCTGCGATAAAGGCAGCATGTCGGGACGCATTGTCATCCCGATTCACAATGCCGAATGGCAGCTCGTTGCTTACGCGGGGCGCTGGCCCGGCACGCCGTCGGATGCCGATACGCCGCCATCGGCAAACTTGATGTCGAAGCCGAGGTCCGCCGCTTTCACCGAGAGCCCGAGATCGAGGTCGGGCACGGTGATGAAGAAGCCCGTGCCGTCCGCCTTCGCCCCGAAGGAAATCGTGATGTCGAACGTCCCGGTAACATCCGCATTCACCGGCGCGACCGTGAAGCCACCTGCCGCGAAGTCCACACCCGCCGCGAGATTAAACTGCTGCGTCGCCAATTTATGCAGCGTGAATTCCCACTCAAACTCGTCCGTGGCGCTGTAGTATCCGCCGCTCACATTGCTAAAGCCGAGCGCCGTCAGCTTCGTGCTCACGTCCGATGATTTGATCCCCGAAGCCGCATCGAAGTAGCCCTTCACCGGAGTCAGTAACTCATCGTATAGAGTCCCCGCATCGCCCTTCGAGCCGACAAAATCGAGCAGTCCGCCGAGCGACTCACCGATGCCGGGGATGGACTTCGCGAGGTCCGCGTAGCCTTCCACTTTCGCGCCGAAATCAACGATGGTATCCAGCTTCGACGAGAGCCCCGAGAGCGCAGCCGCCAGCAGCGCCGTATCAGCGGGGACGCCCGTATTTGCAGAAAAGAGCAAGCGGTCTTCGAGTGGTTGCAGCTCGAAAAGGTCTGTCACCGAGCCCTTGAGGATGGCTGGTTTCGTGATGGCTTTCTTGCGACGTGGAACGGTTGGCGGCTTCCTATTAGTCATGGTGTGGGAAGCGGAAAGCACGTTTCCTGCCCCGACGCCCCGCAAAGCCCGATTGCCCTGTCAGAAATCTTTCCCAGCGAGTCGCGCACGGCCTCTGCTAAAATGCCCAACTCAGCCCAAACATGCGCGATCCCAATACACCATCCATCACCGAAGCTGGTTCTTCGGCCACACAGACACTCAACCTCAACGAGATCGGCCTCCGCTACCTCGCCGCCTGCCAGCGCACCTTCGACCTCGCCGCCTACCTCGTCGAAGGCACCCGCCTCGTCACCGAGCGCGGCTACGACGAGATGTCAAAGTCCGTCCACTTTCACCCCCACGAAAGCGAGCGCCGCGACTTCACCGCCGCCAAAACCGAAGCCGAAAATTACCTCCTCAAAACCATCCTCGGCGAAGCCCTCGGCCTCGTCGTCCCCCTCCTCGAAGACATCCGCACCTTCTGCGCCGTCGCCGCGTGGAAGTTCGGCCCCGGCAGCCATGACACCGAGCGCCTCCGCACCATCCTCACCACCGAGCGCGGCGAATTTCTCGAACGCGACCTTATCGGCAAATTCGAGCACCTCGCCACCGAACACGGCGTAGAAAACCCACTCACCGGCACGATCCTCGCCCTCACAAAAGCCGGCTTCTGCCTCGCAGCCCGCGCCGGAATCGTCGGCGAGTCCGACGTGACCAGCGGCGGCGAACTCGCCTTCACCCTCGTTGCCCTCGACGTCCTCCCCGAGCGCCAAGAAGGCGAAATCCCCGTGAAACTCACCCCGCGCGTCGGCGAACTCCGCCGCCGCTTCTCCATCGGCGAGCCCATCCGAGTAGAGAAACAAGACTACCTTCACATCGTCAGCACCGTCGCCATGTTCGTCACCTCCATGCTCCACTCCGTAAAGCTCGCGCTCAAAGACAAAGTGCCCGCAGGTGCGTAAAAACCACGCATTTTCCCAAACGAACACTTGCCCCCGAGCAATCGTGCGCTAACGTCGCCGCCTCCGGAAAAATAAAAGGGGGCGTACTGGTTTCGACTGACTGTTTGAACCGCTGGTCGCATGTCGTGGAAGCCTGGTTGGCCACGTAAAATCCTCTGGGCAAAACAAAACAAACGCCAACGATAACGTTGTCGATGCGACTGGGGCTTTCGAGTCCGAGTACGCCCTCGCGGCCTAAACTGCGGGAGTGCCTTTCTTAAGGCCAGTGGTTTCCGGCAGACGCCTCTACGCCGGGAGTCAAAATTAGAGGCTGGTTCGCAGCGGGATTGACCGCCGCCGCGAATGAGAAAACCCGTGGACAATCGGCCCTGCGAAGCGCGTCCACCCGCATCGCAGGGGCTAAAGCGATGGTGAGGCTAAACATGTAGAAGCTCGTGGGAATAGCGGCTAGGACAGGGGTTCAACTCCCCTCGCCTCCACCCCTCTGATTATCAGCCGTTTACGGATGAATTACGAGGAAGGTAAGACCAATGGTAAGACCACTTCCGCCAAAGTCCACAGAAGTCCTGTTCCTCGCGATATTGGCATCGTCATGCCGCAACAGCGCCGTTCCGGAACACAACGCGGACCACTCCTCAAAGGCTTGGCGCATGGTGTAGAGACTGAAACGCTTGGACGTGGCGGTGAAAGCGAGGTGGCTCACGTTCTCCTGCGGGCCGCGCTGCTTCAGTTCCTCAAGAATCCGATCCTCTACGGTCATCGCCTCCTCGTCATTCTGCTCGTCTCCGGAGCCGTGGAAATCGACCATGCCTCGGGCCATCCGGTCGAAGATTTGCGGTACTTTCCCGAAGGCAGTTCCTCAAAACGTGCGTCAATCTCCTCCATAATGTCGTTCACGAGTTCATGGACGGCGAGACAGAGGCTATCTTTCGTTTCAACCTAAATAAAGCAGTTAGCCGGATGTGGAAATGGCGGAAGTCGTGCAACAACAGAGAGATGCACGACGAAACGAGCGCGAAAAACGTTCACCTATTGGGTGAGGCCGCAGTGGTGGGCAAAATCCTGCCGCCGGACCTGACCAAGCGGCTGGCCGTGGACACCCACGGCGGGCGGC
>CANIWM010000023.1 GCA_947471505.1 Chthoniobacteraceae bacterium
GGAGCGTCGGAGCGTCGGAGCGTCGGAGCGTCGGAGCGTCGGAGCGTCGGAGCGTCGGAGCGTCGGAGCGTCGGAGCGTCGGAGCGTCGGAGCGTCGGAGCGTCGGAGCGTCGGAGCGTCGGAGCGTTAAGAATAGTTTACGAGCGAGTTTCTTATTGGATGTCGAGCCTCGGGATTCGTCCGAGCGCGGAGGGTGTTTTGTGAACGCTCGCGGAGAGCATGAATGTGACACAGCCCGTCCCGGCTGTGTCGCGCTCTTCGCGAAAGTAGTCCCCGACTTTAGTCGGCACGACGAAGTGAGTAGAAAACGGGTGAAACTCGCGGAGTGCCTGTATGGAAAATCTGTGCAGCGGATTGCGAGCACGGCGCATCCACTCGGCACAACGACTCGCCGACTAAAGTCGCTGACTACTTTCGCCACAGAGGCATTCTCCGGCGCGACGGAGGCCCGAACTTTTCCCGCAGAGCCATTCTCTGCGGCGCAAGTTGCCCTCTCCGCCACCGCAGAGGCCCCCTCTTTCGCCGTAGAGACGTTCTCCTGCATCGCGGAGAAGCGCTCCGCCACCGCAGAGGCTCAAACTCTCGCGACAGAGAGCCGCACCTTCGCCACAGAGAAGCGCACCTTCCGCGCAGAGAAGCGCACCTTCCGCGCAGAGAAGCTCTCCGGCGCGGCAGAGACGTTCTCTGCCTCACAGAGAAGCTCTCTGTCGCACAGAGACTACTCCCCATCAGGACTTTACGCAAAAACAGCCCCGCACGCCTGAGCGCCGCACTATCAGAACAAAAACCAACACAAAATACCAACTACAATGGCAACAGACATGATCCCACACTCGTTCAAAAACCTCCGCGACTGGCTCAAGCTCCAGATTGATGAAGTCGCCGGCATCGGCTCCTCATGCGGCATGACCAGCCCGGAAATAGTCACCTACCTCGCGTCGGCGAATCTCCTGCACCCCAAGGTCGCCGAAATCGTCACCCTCATGGAGACGCTGGAGGAAAAAACCAACGACCTAGAGCCGCACCTCGCCACGCAACTCCCGCTCCTGCGCAAAGCCATCGCCCGCGCCAAAACGCACCCCGGCTGCGTGCCAAGCACCGTTTTGGCAATGCAGTGGAAGGGCGATTCCACAGAGTTCAACCCCGAGACCGCACGCCCCAATATCAAGCTCACCGCCATGAATGGCCGCGTGAAAGTGGAAGGCAACAAACCCGGCTTCGAGGCATATAACCTCTACTCCCGCATCAAAGGCCAAGTCGCATGGAAGGCCATCGCCATCCGCAAACGCAAATTCCCCTACTACGACGACTCCGCCCTCGCCGTGCCTAACACCCCCGAAGTCCGCGAATACATGGCGATGGGCGTCATCAACGACGAGGAAGTGGGCGTGCCGAGTGAGATCAAAGAGGTGGTGTACGCGGGCTAAATCGAAAGGACTTTATTTTATGAAAATACTACTCGCCGGTGCCCCCCAGAAGACCAAGCGGCGGCACACCCCCGCCGCCCGCACCGCCGACGCCATAATACACCTATGACAACAAGCACGGCTGAAAAAAACGGTTACGTATGTCCAATATGCCACCAACGCCTTGCGCGCGACCGCGTCGGACGTGGATACGTTCGTCACCTGTCCAAGCGTAATGATAACACTTACTGTGATTACGAGCGCGGTGATTGGGACGGAAGTCAGCAGACCGATTTGCCGAGAAAAGAAAACTGAGATTTATGGAACAATTTTTCATCATGGAAGGCGAGGAGCAGAAAGGCCCCTTCACGCCAGCAAATCTCCAAATCCTCCGCAAGAGTGGACGCATTTCAGGAGACACAATGGTGTGGCGGGAGGGAATGGACGATTGGAAACCGCTGGATGAAGTGCAGCCGGTTCCTGAACCTCAGCCGAGGGATTCCGCAGCTACCAATGCAGCTCCACCCCCATACTCTCCCCAGCCGACCTCCTCGTCCAAGACACCAACGACGAAGGGCGTGGAGCTTTACCAAAAGCATGTCCTATCAAGGTTCCCGTGGCTCAGACCCAAGTGGCTCCTTGCTTCCCTGGGGATAATTGCCGCACTGGCTAGCGGTGCATTATTCTACAATTCGACTCCCTCCGAAGCCGAATTGCGGAACGCCGTTGAGGAGAGCATCCCAGAGTTGAGGTTGGGGTTTCCCGTCACCATGGAGGGATACACCGTCTCCAATAAATATCCGACCTCCATTCAAGGAGAGAGCCGACTTGTCTATGACATGGAAGTCCGAATCCGACCGACCGTAAACCTGATCGGTAGCGAGAAACCTGCGCTGCACTATCGGGCGGTAGTCCAGTATGCGAAACGCGGAAGGCTATGGTATCACTGGACCGCAATCGCTGATCGAGACGTGCTTGCGAAGCAGATCAGCGCTACACTTGCGAAAGGCGTCGCAGAGGTAGAAAGCAAAAATGCCGAAGACCTGAAGCTGCAACAAAAGAAGCAGGAGCTACTTATCGCAGCGGGAAAGGTAGAACTCCTGCGCAAGGACGCGGAAGACAGAAAAAGAGAAAACGAAGCCCAAGCAGCCCGACGCGCCCAAGACGAGTTGGACAATCAAAAGCGTGAATTTGAGCGCGCAAAAGAAGCGAGGGCCGAAAAGGCTCGCATGGAGGCTGAACAGATCAAACTCGAGGAGGAGCAGCGAATCACCATGCAAAAGAATGCCGAACTGGCAAAAAAAGCGGACCTCGCAAAGAAGCAAGAGCAAGAGCAACGCGCTGCGTTTGCGGCCAAATTGTTTTCTCGCCTGGATACGTTGGTGGTTCTTTCTGCAACGTTAAAAAAGCAGAATGTCACCATTGAATATCGAGGCTCCGGGGTAGAGGGATTCGAGTCATTCTTTAAGAACCGCGACCATTTGAAGTTCATTAACTTCCTTACCGGGAAATCGTACGTCGAGTATCCTCCAGAGAAAGAAATCGAAGCTGCGATTAAGGGCGGCGGTTCGCGGGATTTTAAGATACTGCTCAAAACAAAACTGCGCACTGACGCCGAGGGAAATGACCTTTGGTTGCTCTCCTTTCCGGGTTCGAATCGCGATCCTTTCTGGAAAAATGGTTCCATCATGCAAGAAAAGCGAGACGGGGAATTGCATCCAGATGGGATTGGCTATCTCTTTAATTGGTCCCCCTCCGTTGAACCAAATATTTTTGTTGTCGGAGATAGCAGGTCAGTGAGCTCGCCAATCGATGAAGCAACCCGATATGAACGAAAAGAGGTCGAGTTTTTGGAGAAGAAGAAAAGCCTCGGTGAGATCGATGAAGCGACCTACGTCACGCGAGTGACGGAACTTCGAAAAAAGAACCGCGATACAATGCGCAAGTGGGCGTTGAGCAGATAAAGCAGGGGTGACGCTGGCTTCAGCGTGAAAGCGGTTCAGCGTGCTAAAAGCGTTCAAATATGCCACGCAAAAATAGATGGATGAAATGCGGCTAAATGATGTTTTCTTTGTCGCCCAAAGCAGCGAGTTGACGCCCCGCAGGACTTCGGGCATTTTCCGCGCATGAGCATCACATTGGCTGTTGAGAAAGATTCGATCAAACTCCCTGCTGGGGTTCACTTGCTGGATGGGACGATGGTGCAGGTCACGCTCCCTGACGAAGTCCCTCCCAAGAATGATGGGAAGTGGATGCTGGAGTTTGCCGGGATTGCTGATGATGTGCCTTCGGATCTCGCTCGCAATTTGGACCACTACGTTCACGGGCAACCTCGGAAACCGTGAGGTATTTTGCGGACGCATTTTTCTACGTGGCGCTGTTCAATCGGCATGACGAATATCATCCGAGAGTCGTCGAGTGGGTAGAGGGCTTTGTGGGGGAGATTGTGACGACCCAATGGATTCTGACGGAGGTGGCGGATGCGTTTTCAAGTTCGCAGGTGCGGCGAAGCTTGCCCGGGATTTTCAGCAAGCTGAAGCAAAGCCCGAACACCAGAATCGTGGCCGCATCGCCCGAGTATTTCGCAAGGGGAATGAAGCTCTACGACGAGCGTCCAGATAAGGAATGGTCGCTCACGGACTGTATCTCCCTCGTGGTGATGGCGGATGAGGGGCTCACCGAGGCGCTGACTCACGATCATCATTTTGAGCAGGCGGGATTCACGGCGGTGTTCGCCGATTGATTCGGATGCAGTGAACATGGATACCATCGCAGCCATCAGCACCGCACCGGCAGAAGCCGCCATCGCGCTCATCCGCATGAGCGGGCCGGAGGCGCTCGCGATTGCCGAACTGCTCTGGCGGGGGAAAAAGACCGTCGCCACGTTGCCGCCGCGCTTTGCCGCGTATGGCAGCATCGTGGAGGACGGCGCGAAGCTCGACGATGTGCTGCTCACCACCTTTCGCGGCCCCGCCAGCTACACGGGCGAAGACATGGTGGAGATTGCCTGTCACGGCGGCGTGCTCGTCTCCCGCCGCATCCTCGCCGCGTTGCTACGGCGCGGAGCGCGGAGTGCGGAGCCGGGCGAGTTCACCCAGCGTGCTTATATGAACGGCAAGCTGGACCTCACGCAGGCCGAAGCCGTCATGGACCTCATCGGCGCGCAGACGGAACTCGCGCTGCAAGCCGCCGCCGAGCAGCTCGAAGGCCGACTCGGCGACCGCATCCGCGCTTTGCGCCAGCAAGTGCTAGAGATTCTCGCGCATGTGGAGGCGTATATTGATTTTCCCGACGAAGATATTTCCCCCGATGTCGGCGCGGCCCTGCAAGCGCGCATGGATTCCGCGAAGGCGGAAATCGAACGCCTCCTCGCGACTGCCAGCCAAGGCAGGCTCATGCGCGAGGGCGTCCGCACCGTCATCTACGGCGCACCCAACGTCGGCAAATCCTCGCTGCTCAATCTCCTTCTCGGCTTCGAGCGCGCCATCGTCAACGCCCGCCCCGGCACGACCCGCGATGTGCTAGAAGAAACCGTGAATTTACGCGGCATTCCCGTCCGCCTCATGGACACCGCAGGCGTCCGCGACACTGAGGATGAAATCGAACGCGCAGGCATCGAGCGCACCCGCCGCGCGCTGGAGCGCGCCGACCTCGTGCTGCATCTCTTCGACGCCAGTGCACCGCCGACCGACGAGCTGCCGACGACTCCCGGCAAAGTGCTGCGTATCATCAACAAGGCCGACCTCGGCCAACACGCAGCGTGGGCGGGCGCAGAAATCGCCCGCATCTCGTGCCTGCAAAACACCGGCCTCGACGAACTCACCGACGCTATTTTCTCCGCAGTCACCGCCGGCGCAGGGCGGAGCGATTGGAGCGTCGCCATCAACGCACGGCACCAGTCATGTCTGGAAAAAGCACGCGACTCGCTAGTCGTCGCGCAGCAAGCCTTGGCGGACGGGCTCTCGCCCGAGTTCGTCGCCGAAGACCTGCGAGCCACGATGAACGCCGTCGGCGATGTCGTTGGCCGCCCCGATACCGAAGATGTGCTGGGGGTGATCTTCGCTTCCTTCTGCATCGGTAAATAGGGCGCTAAAATCGTTAGGTAAATTTCCTGAAACATTCCTTGCGTGAACGCAGAACTCGACGATGCTTCGAGCCAGAAGGTCGCCCTTCAACAATTCCTCTACCCGAACATAAATGCGGTCCGCAGCGCGCCCAGTGCTGCGGACCGCATAATTTTTTTAAACCGATACGTCGTTCCATTTCCCTCCCTCGACGCTATAGTCCCATCCGCGATGCCACAGGACGCTCCATACAAAATCCGCAACGCGGTGTTCGGCCTTCTCTCGGGCTCTGCCGTACTCATCGCCGCATGGTCGTTGAGCGACTCCCCTTCCCCGTCCGCGCAGGAGGTCGCGGCTTATTACGAAAGCACCGTCTCGCCGCTCCTTGATGAGTCCGCTCGCCGAGACCGCGCTGCTGCGGATGCGGCGATGGAAAGGCTGCACGCGCATTTCCAACGATTTCACGGCGGCATCCCTGCCTTTGCCGAAGATATCACTGGCTGGGGCACGCGCTTCGGAATCGTCGGGCGCTCGGTAAAAGACTTGTGGACGAAGTTTTGGGAAGACGCGACGCGTGCTACCGCGACCAAGCAATACGTGAACGCGAAGTTCCGCGATCACATTGTTTCGGAGGTGAAGTTGAACGCAGCCATCGCCGACACACTGGGCGTTTTCCACGAAGCCATCACAGCAAACCGCAACCGCACGCTGGCGGAAGTGCAACTCGCCCTCACCATGTCGGAATGCCCTGTACAACTTCCCCCGCTCCGCATCGAAGCGCTGATGCGCGAATCCGCCGCCGCCGCCGAGAAACTCTCCGCGAAGCAAGGCGGCGACACCGTCGTCAGCGGCATCGCGACCTTGGCCGTGGGAACCGCCGCCGGCGAGGCAACCACGCGCCTCGCAGCATCGCTCCTCGCACGACTCGCCGCGACAACCGCAGCCACCATCGCTACGGAAGGCTCCGCAGCAGCAGGCGCAACGGCCACCGGCGGTGCAGCGGGAACTGTGGGCGGCCCGGCCGGAACCATCATCGGCATCGGCGTCGGCATCGTCGCAGGAGTGATCATGGATTGGTGGATGACGGACTCCTTCAAAACAAAACTCCACGAGCAATGCGGCAGCTTCCTGACAAAACTCGAGGGCGAACTCGCCGCCAGTCTGCGCAAACCGCTCGAAGACGCAGCCACTACGAACCACGCTGCATTTCGCGCTGCACTCCAGCGCTCACTGCCATGAAACTCTTCGTCCTCATCGCCTGCCTCGCCACTACCGCGCTCGCCCAGGTCGGCAGCGTCGCCACAGAACTCACGGAAGCTGTCCTGAAAAAGATGGCGCAATCCTCCGCCAAAGAACTCGCCGAAATCGGCGGCGACGCCACCGTACGCGCCGTCCTCAGCAAAGCCGCCGCAGAGGGCGGTGAAACCGCGGCCCGCGAAGCCGCCACACTCTGCGAGCGCTTCGGCCCCGCCGCAGTGCAGGCCATGAAAGCATCGCCTGCCCGCATGGCGCAAAGCCTCAGTAAAATGCCCGACGACCTCGCCGCCGCCGCCGTCCGTGCCGCCAGTCGCGAGCCCGAACTAATCGGAAAACTTGTCGCCACACTCGGCGACGACGCACTTCTCATCGCCGCAAAACATCCCGGTGTCGGCACGACCATCGCCGAGAAACTCAGCGCAGAAGGCGTCGCCCTCGCCAAGCAACTCCCCACGGCCGACGCCATCCGTCTCGCCCGCGCCGCCGACGACATCGCGACAGTGGCTAGGGCCGAACGTCCCGCCGTATTCGCAAAGCTTCAGCGGACCGGGGGCAAAGGGCTCGACTTCCTGGAACGCCACCCGCGCATTCTCCTCACGTCCGCCGGAGTGGCCCTATTCCTCGCGGTGAAGGACGACATTCTCGGCACCAAAGACGCCCCCGGTCTCATCGAGCGCACGCTCGAAAAGTTTCGCAATCCACTGAGCATCTTCCTCGTCACCATCGCCGCGCTCATCTTTGCCCGCGTGGGTTTCATCATCACCCGCATCATCCGTTACCGACGCTCAAAGAAGTAAGCAATTTGTCGTCCACGACATATTCACAGAAATGCTTTGCGGTAGGATGGCGAAATACGGTTCGCTCTGCCGCCTGTGGGTGCCAATTATGCAAAGGTATTGCTCGATGATTCCGGAGGCCGAGCGTTCGACTACGGGGTGCCGGAAGGGCTCGCTGCGGTCGTAGGCTCGCGCGTCCGCGTGCCGGTGCGAATGCGGACGCTGCTCGGCACCATCATCGCACTTTCCGAGACGACGGAGGCTGATGGCGTAAGGATGATCTCGGAGCTGGTCGGCGATGAGCCTGCCTTGAGTCCCGGTCTCATCGGCCTGGCGCAGTGGATGGCGAATTACTATTGCTGCCCGCTTGAAGCGGCGATGAAGACGGTGCTGCCAAACGTAATCCGCAAAGCGGAAGTGGGGCATAAAGTGCGGCTCTTTGCTCAGCTGGCGCGCGAAGTTTCCGACGAGGAACTCGCCGAACTGGAGAAGAAAGCGCCGAAGCAATCGGACGTGGTTTCCGTCCTCCGACAAGCGGCGAAACCTATCGCGGTCGCCGAGCTGTGCGAGCAGTGCGGAGTCGCGCATCAAACCGTGCAGACGATGGCAAAGAAAGGCTGGCTGGTCGTTGAGCCGGAGACGGTGGAGCGCGACCCATTTGGAAAAGAGCAGTTTGTTTCCAGCGGGAAGCTGGAGCTGAATGACGAGCAACGCACCGTCTTTGCGAGGGTCGCGGCGGCGATTGATGGATCTGTAGATGCAATGAAGCCCTTCCTCCTCCACGGCGTGACGGGCAGCGGGAAGACGGAGATTTACCTGCAAGGAATCGACCGCGCGCTGGAGCTGGGGATGGGCGCGATTTTACTCGTGCCGGAGATCTCCCTCACGCCGCAAACGGTCGAGCGTTTTAAGAGCCGCTTCGCAGCGACGAATCACGAGGTCGCCGTGCTGCACTCGCATCTCAGCGAAGGCGAGCGACACGATGAATGGCACCGCATCCGCAGCGGCAAGGCGCGTATCGTCATCGGAGCAAGATCGGCCATTTTTGCGCCGGTGGAAAAGCTCGGCATCATCATCGTCGATGAGGAGCACGAGAACACTTACAAGCAGGAGGAAATGCCCCGCTACCACGGGCGCGACCTCGCCGTGTTGCGCGGGCATTTGGAAAAGTGCGTCGTCGTCCTCGGCAGCGCCACGCCTTCGCTGGAGAGCGCTTACAACGCCCACATCGGCAAGTATGAGCTGCTGCAACTCACCATGCGCGTGGACGACCAAAAGATGCCGTTTATCCGCATCGTGGATATGCGGCTGGAAGCGAAAAAGTCGTCACCCATCATCAGCGACCCGCTCGCCAAAGCCATCACTTCGCGGCTGGAGAAAAAGGAGCAGGTCATCCTCTTCCTCAACCGTCGCGGCTTCTCCACCACGCTGCTGTGCAACAAATGCGGCTACGTCGCCGAGTGCCCGAATTGCTCCGTCTCGCTCACCTTTCACCGCGCGCAAAACCGCATCGTCTGCCACATGTGCGGACACCTCGCCGTCGCGCCGACGAAGTGCCCGGACTGCAAGGACCCCGGCATCAAATACAGCGGCACTGGCACCGAAAAGGTCGAGGACACCGTGCAGAAATTTTTCCCCACCGCCGTCGTAAAGCGCATGGACGCCGACGTGATGCAGAAGAAGGAAAGCTACCGCGAAGCCCTCGGAGCCTTCCGCGCGGGGAAAATAGACATTCTCGTCGGCACGCAGATGATCGCGAAAGGGCTGCACTTTCCAAACGTCACGCTTGTCGGAATTATCAACGCCGACATGGGCCTGCACCTCCCCGATTTTCGCGCCAGCGAGCGCACGTTCCAGCTCCTCACGCAGGTCGCCGGACGCGCCGGACGCGGCGAT
The DNA here is from genome assembly GCA_947471505.1 of Chthoniobacteraceae bacterium. Lineage (GTDB taxonomy): Bacteria > Verrucomicrobiota > Verrucomicrobiia > Chthoniobacterales > Chthoniobacteraceae > SXWH01. Next base: position 9,400 of record CANIWM010000023.1, read on the forward strand.
GTCTCGGGCGAAGTCGTCGTGCAGAGCTACACGCCGTTTCACCCCGCCATCCAGTTTGCGCGGCATCACGACTTCGCGGGATTTTACGAGCAGGAGATCGAGTGGCGGGAAAAGATGGTGCAGCCGCCGTTCACGCATTTCGTGCTCATCACCGTCCGGTCGCCGCACGAAGAGCGGGCGAAACTCAGCATCGAGACGCTCCACCGCCGCCTCAAGGAAGTGCTGCCGCCGGGCGTCACGCTCGGCGAGCCCTCCCCTGCCCCGCTGGAGAAATCGCACGGCAACTTCCGCTTTCACCTCTCCCTCCGCTCCCGCGCCGTGCTGAAACTCAGCCGCGCCATCCGCGCCGTGCTGGATAAGAATCCGCTGCCCGAAGACGTCTTCGCCGTCGTGGATGTGGACGCTCACCAGCTCATGTGAGGGCTGGACACGCACGCTGCGATTCCCCATCTTCCGCGCCCTTTTTCCATGAAGCACGACACCGCATTTATCCGCTCCATCGCCGCCAAAGTCGGCACGCCGTTCTGGCTCTACGACGCTGGCGTCATCCGTCAACGCATCGCCGACATTCAGTTCATGTCCAGCGCACCAAATGTGCAGGCGCGCTTCGCCATGAAGGCATGTCCTGCCACAAAAGTGCTGCGCGAAATGGCGGCGGCGGGCATCTGGATTGACGCCGTCTCCGGCAACGAAGCCCTCCGCGCTCTCCGCGCTGGGCACGCTTCGGGGAACACTCCGCCTGTCGTCTGCTTCACCGCCGATGTGTTTCGCGACAATGCGCTGGACGTTGTTTTAAAGAACGGACTGCTCCCGAATATCGGCTCGCCCGGCATGGTGCAGCAGCTCCGGGCGGCAGGCTACGCGGGCCCCGTGAGCTTGCGCGTGAATCCCGGCTTTGGCCACGGGCATGTGAACACTTGCGACACCGGCGGGCCGTCCTCGAAGCACGGCATCTGGTATCAGCGCATCATCACCGCGCGTGATGCCGCAGTGAGTGCGGGGATGCGCGTCGTCATGCTCCACTCGCACATCGGCAGCGGACCCAAGCACCAGGAGCTCCACGACAATCTCGAGCGTCTCGCCACGGAGTTCGCAGAGATGGTTCCTCTTTTCCCCGATGTGGAAGCCGTCAGTCTAGGCGGCGGTATCCCGCACAACTACCGCGACCCAGCGGCGCAAATCGCCATCGAGCCGCTGCGCGATCTTTTTACCCGATGCCAGCAGCGCATCAGCGCAGCGGCGAAACGGACTATCCGCCTCGAAATCGAACCGGGCCGTTACTACGTCGCACCGGGCTGCACGCTCATCACGCAGGTCCACGACGTCAAAGAAACCACCACAAACGAGAAAGGCGCGGGAGCCACGTTCGCGATGGTGGATGCGGGCTTCGTGGACCTCGTCCGTCCGGCGATGTATGGCAGCTACCACCGCATCGAAATCCTCGACTCCACCGCCGAGCCCGAGCCCATCGTCCTCGCCGGACCGCTGTGTGAAAGCGGCGACGTCTTCACCCGAGGTGGTGCCGACGAGGAACTCCAGCCACGCATGTTGCCCCGCCCGAAAGTCGGCGACCTCGTGGCCATCTACGACGCCGGCGCTTACGGCGCCGCGATGAGCAGCAACTACAACTCCATCGGTCGCGCCCCACAAGTGTGGGTCGAGCCCGACGGCACATGCGAGCTCATCAGCCGCCGCGAGACGCTCGACGACCTCCTAAAAGCCGAGACGAGCGAGCGGTTGTAAAGGGCACTAGTTTTTAAGCCCGAAGTGTGCTTACTTTAGCCTCATGAATAGCCACTTCACTCGTCGAACGTTTCTCAAGGGCATCGGGGCAGTCGTCGCACTGCCGATGCTAGAGTCCTTCGCCGCCAACACGCCCGCGCCCATCCGCATGGCGCACCTTTATATGGCGAATGGAGTGCACCCCGACCAATGGACGCCCGTCGGCACGGGCCGCGACTTCCAACTCTCGCCCACGCTCGCGCCCTTGGCTGGAGTGAAAGACGACATCCTTGTCCTCAGCGAACTCTGGAACGCCGCCAGCAACACCGGCGACGGCCATTATGTCAAAACCAGCGGCTACCTCACCAGCACCACCATCACTCGCACGACGGGCGACGCGCTGAACAGCAACGGCGTCTCCATGGACCAGCTCGCTGCGCGAAAAGTCGGCATCCTCACCCCGCTCCCATCGCTCGAACTCGGGCTAGAGCCCCCCGCCACCGGAGTGGATACGAACGTCGGCTACACCCAGCTCTACGGCGCGCACATCGCCTGGAACCAGCCCACCATCCCGCTTTCTAAAGAGATCAGCCCACGGCAAGCGTTCGACCGCATGTTCCGCCCAAAAGCCACCACCTCTCGCGAAGCTGCCGACCTCGCTGCGGGCCGCGACCGCAGCGTCCTTGACCTCGTCTCCGCAGACGCCAAACGCCTCCAGCAAAAGCTCGGCAACGCCGACCGCGCCAAGCTCGACGAATACCTCGACAGCGTCCGCGCCGTAGAGCGCCGCATCGAGTGGGACGCCAAGCGCCAGCGCGAAACCGTCCTCGGCGACGCCACCGCCCGCGCCGCCATCGAGGCACTCGGACGCCGCGTGGATGCCTACAGCGACCCCGCCAGCGCCAGCGAACGCCAAGGCGACCACACCGAGCACGCCCGCCTAATGCTCGACCTCATGGCCCACGCCTTTTGGACGGATACCACGCGCATCTCGACGTTCATGTTTGGCAACGCCGTCAGCGGGCGCAGCTTCGCATTTCTCGGCGCAGGCTTCGGCGGGCACCACGAGACTTCGCACCACGAGAACAAAGCCGAAAAACTCGCCATGTACCAGCGCATCAACCAATGGCACGTCGAGCAATACGCCTACCTCATCGAGAAGCTCCGCAGCATCCGCGAAGGGCAAGGGACACTCCTCGATAACTGCATGATTACCCTCGGAGCCGGGATGCGCGACGGCAACGCCCACAGCCCGAAGAACCTCCCCATCATCCTCGCAGGCCGCGCTGGCGGCACCATCGCGACAGGCCGCCACATCGCCTACGCTCCCAAGACCCCGCTCGCAAATCTCTGGCGCGGAATGCTCCGCCGCATCGACACCCCCGTGAACGAATTCGCCGACAGCACAGGCGAACTCGCGGGCCTCGACGACCCGAACTACAAGGGCGCGTAAGCCCCGCAGCTAGTTCAGGATCGCGGTGCCGGTGCTATCGCAGACGCGGAGTTGAAACTCCCACTCCACCGTCCATTGCTCCGTCTGCTCGTTCTGGCAGGCTTTCACGAGAATGGTGTTCGCTCCCTTCTTCAGATGCGCCTTCATCGTGTATTGGTCCATCTTTTGCCCACGATGATACTCGTCGCGGCTGAAGAGCAGTTCCCCATTTAGCCACACCTTCCACGCATTCTTGCAGCCCAGCCGCAGTTCGGCCTCGCGCTCGGTCGCGGAGTCGAAGGTCGTCACGGCGTAGGCGGTGACTTCCTTTTTCGCGCCGAGTGGTTTGTTGATGTCGAGCTTCCCGTAATCGTCCGCGCTCTCGACAGGCTGCCACTTCACCTGCCCGTTTTTACCGTCGTAGGTGGCGTCGAGCATCACTTCCTTTTCCGGCGGGAAAACGGTGTCGAAGCCTTTGCGCTCGGTGTTGTCGAAAGGGCCGATCACATTCCACTTCATGAGGAATCCGAAGTGGCGCGGCAGGTCCACTTTCACCCCGAGTTTCTCCAACGCCGAGGCGATGACTTTCGTCTGATCCTCATCGCGCACGGCTTCCAGCGCCTTCGTGTAAAGCGCCTTCGCATCCCCGCTCTTCGCCGCGTCGATGACTCGCTGGACCGCCCCGCGCCGCAACGCTTGCACCGGGTCGCTAATCAGCGAGGGCTCCACTGTGTCCGCAGCCGCCGCATCGGCCTGCCGCAGGAGGTCAAACGCCAGCACGCGCGCCGCCGCCGGATGCGACGTGTCTTTTAGAAAAGCGAGCGAGGGTGCCGCTGCGTCCGCCTTTCTCTCCGCGCCGGAAACAATCGCATCCCCCGCCAGCCGCAGCCAATTATCCGCCACGGGATTTCCCTTCCCCGCTGCCGCGAGTAGCGCAGGGATAGCGGACGTCCCCACATTTACCACCTCGCGCCACGCGGCACTAGCGGCGTCGTTCCCCTTCCCTTCGCGACCCACAGAAGCGAGCGCTTTTACAGATTCATCGAGCCCGGCGTGGAGTGGAACGGCGGCGGCGAGCATGGCAGCAAAGACGAGTTTCATGCCGCGCTGGATACGCAACCGCGCTCGCTGCGTCACGCTAGGAATTGGGGATACCGAGAGTCCGCCGACTGATTGTAACCCACATTTCGTTCGCCAGCGAAAGGCTCGCGGTATTCAGTTCCCCCGCCATGAAACTGCACACACTCATCGTAGCCGCTCTTCTATTTACGCCGCTCGCTTTCGCCGAGGACAAGAAACCCGAGGAACCCGCAAAGCCCGCCGAGCCTGTTGCCGAGAAGGTCTTCGCGCCCACAGCGCTCGAAGAACTCAAGCCGATGAAGGGCAAGAAAGTCATCATCGAAGGCCCCATCGTCGTCCAAGGCGAAAACAAGTCGGGCTCAATTCGCTATTTGAACTTCACGGCAAAATTCCGCGAGTCCGTGTCGCTCACCTTTTTCACCAGCGGGGCCGACAACAAGTTCACCAAGGAAAAGCTCGCCGAGTTTGTCGGCAAGAAAGTCCGCGTGACCGGCGAGCTGGGCGAGTTCAACGGCTCGCTGCAAATCAAAGTGACCTCGCTCGACCAGCTCAAAATCGTCGAATGAACCGGGTGCTCCTTTTCGCAGCCTGCACTCTCACCGCCCGCGCTTGGGACCCTGCTGGGCACATGCTCGTGGGGCAAATCGCCTGGGAATTTATGACGCCTGCCGCTCGTGCCAAAGCAGCGGAATTAGTGGCGAAGATTGACGGCAAGTTTAATGGCGGCCAGCCGTATCACTTCGTCACCGTCGGCTGCTGGATGGACGACCTCCGCTCGCTGCCGAAGAAAGATTATTCGTGGAGCAAATGGCACTACGTGGATGCCGAGAAGACCGCAGACGGCACCGCATTCAAACTCCCCGAACCGCCGCACGTCGTCTCCGCGATTGGCGATTCGCTGAGCATCCTCAAAGACTCCGCCGCAACGCCAGAGAAGCGCGCCGAGGCGCTCGGGCAGTTGATTCACTGGGTCGGCGATGTCCACCAGCCGCTCCACGCGACGACTTGGAACAACGACCGTGGCGGCAACTCGTATCTCATCTACGGCGTCCCCTTCAGCGACCTCTTCGTCGGGCAAACATCAAACCTGCATTCTTATTGGGACAAGGCGTTCCGCTTCGACGCCGCCGACGGCAAGATCATCGAAGCATGGAAATCCGCCGACCGCCCAAAAGCCCCCGGCGATGGCACCATCGCCGAGCACGCGAAAGAACTCATCGCAGCCCTCCCAACCTCCGATCTGGACGAACTCAAGCTCCCCAAAAACGCCGAGGCTTGGGCGCGAGAAAGCCACATCATCGGCTGCACCAAAGCCTATCCGCCGGGCGATCACCCCACCGACACCGAAGTGCGCAAGCTCGACCCCGAGTGGGTAAAAACCACCCGCAAACTCGCCGAGCGCCGCATCGTCATCGCCGGCCACCGCCTCGCCACGCTGCTGAACGACGCGCTGCAATAGTTACCCAGCCTGCGCGTGGCGGAAAGTTGCCCCGTTGAGCTTGCGAGTGCCGGGGCCTCCGAAGCGGATGTCTAGGCGCGGGTCGCCGCTTGCTTTGCCTTCGATGCGGATGCGGTGCAGTCCTTTCGCCAGCGGCGCGGGAACATACCACCATGCGCCGCCGCGCGGCCAGTCGAGGGGCTGGCCATCTACGGAGATGCTGAGTTTTTCGGGGCCGAGCAGTTGAAATTGAAAGGTGTCATCGCTCGCGACGTCCACCCACGCCTCCACGGCAAACTCGCCATCGCGCTGCACGCCCGCTTTTGCCAGCCAATCCCCGCCGCTCTCCTGCACGACTACTGCGGACATACCGAGGGGGACAATGCGGAAGCCAGGCTGGAGGACTTGCCCCGCCGCCAGCGCGCTGGCCGGGATGAGCTTCGGCGGGGTGATGTTGAGGACGACGGGCGCGGCCCACGTTTCCTTTTTGTCGGGATAAATCGCAACAGCGAGGATGCGCACGTTCCCCTGCCCCAGCGTGCGCGGGTCCACGGTGATTTTGCCGTCTGCGCCTTGCACTTGCCCTAGCGCACGCAGGTTGTGGAAAAATGCGATGCCGCTCGCTCCAGGCCCGCTGGCCTTGAGTTCCAGCGGCTTGTCCCACGGCCAATCGCCGGACGGAGCGATGACTTGAATGGCAGCTTCGCGGTTCTTGATGACGACGGGCACAACGACGCTGCCGCGCGAGGCCAGCGCGTCGCCAGCGGTGGCGATGACGGTCAGCTCGTGCGCGCCGTCGGGTGCCAGCGTGGTGTCAAAGACGAGTGGCTCGCCGGGCTTTGCGATGGCGACGCGGCGTCCGTCGAATAGAAGCTCGATGAGCGCGGGAGAAAGACCATCGGGTGACTGCACGGCGGGCGTGAGCTTCAACGTGCCCTTCAGCACTTTGCCAGCGGGGAGGTCTGCGACAGTCGGAACGATGCGCTTTTTCCACGGCGCACAGAGCCCATCGCCCAAGACAATGAGCTGATACGGCGCGGCGACGGACTGGTAAAACGCCTCCGCCAACGTGCATCCTTGCGCGTAGTGCCAGTGGATGAATGGCGTGGGAAACTTCGCCTGGATCGCGTAGGGCTCCGTCACCGCGCCGCTCGATCCCCCTGCGCCTGCGCGCAGAAATGCCGTGAGCGGCGTCTGCCCCGCGCCGTCCTCCAGCGCTCCGCCGAAACTCGTGAGGTGCTCGCAAATCGCACCGGGCAGGATGGTGCTCCCGCTTTTCGCCCAATCGAAATCCGCAATACCGACAACGGCACCAGCGACGTCGTTTTTGCCGATGGGCAACACGCCGCGCTCCACAGATGCTGCGATGCCGATCGACTGAAGCTTCTCAGCAGCGCGTGCGATTCCCCACTCGCGCGTCGTCGATCGCACATCGCTGTTCTCCATAAAATAGATCGTCCCCTTTGGATGCGAGCCGTCTGCCGAAATGCTGCGGCGCAGGTTCGCGATGGACTCCGCCACGCTAAGCCCGCGCCCACTCGTCTGTGCGAGGACGACGGGGAGCAAGTAGCGCAGCCCTTTCTCCGGCACCGTCGGCTGCCCCGTGGGGAGCCAGCCCACGCTGGAGCGAAAGCCGCTCGTCGGCCAAAGGTCGAACTTCACGTCCTTCACTCGGACCTCGAGTAGCTTGAAATCCGGGCGCTCATGGAGGGAGCGCAGATCGGTGTCGCGCCGTGCGTGCGCCATATCCCACCAGCCGTTATCCATGGCCTCGCGGAGGTACTCCATCGCAGCATCGGGCTCACCGGACAGCGCGCGCAGACAGGCGAGATTGTAGAGCAACTCGGTGTGCGCGGGATGCTTCGCCTTCAGTTCCACAAGCACGGAACCAGCGGCGCGCAAGGCGGCGAGTTCCTTTGCCACCGCGTCGGGCTCGCGCTTTTCCACGAAGGGGACACGGCCCGCCTTCTTCGCATCGGCCTCCTCTTTTTCTCGCGAGAGCCGCTCCTGCTCGCGCCGCGCGGCAAACTCCTGGAGCGTCCGAATCGCAGGCTGGTAGCGCTGCATCTCGTCCTCCGGCCAGCGCGGCTCCATCGTCGTCTGCGCGATTTGGCGGAAGTAAAAGTTCGTATTCATCCCGAGGTAGCCGGGATTTTTCGACAGCGCGAACTGGTAGAAAAACGTGAGCCCCGTCAACGATGCGGGCTGCGTAATCAGCTTGGGAAACTGCTTTCCCGCCATGTCCTCCGTGACGTCCACCGCCGTAGGAAAATCGGAGCTATAAAGCACGTAGTCCACCTGCTTCGCGATGCCGCGTTGCTCCGCCGTGCGCACGAGCGGTTGGAGAATCCTCTGCCGGAAATCCTCCACTCCAATCCGCTCGAACGATGGGATGTCCTTCAAATAAACCACGTTGGAATGCGGGATGCCGCGCCCCTCAATATATGCGTTCGCCACAGCCATCGATGCCCAACTGTCCGCATTCACCACCACAAGCGCATTCTCGGGCCCGCCAGCGATCGCTGAGTTACGCAGGGCGCAAGCGCAGACGATTTGGAGCGTTGTGGCGAGTGTGATTCGGACTTTGGACATCTGCCCCCTTTGCTCGCTGCTGCGGCAAGGAAATGAAAGCCCGGACTTCACTTCAACCTCACACGACGCGAACGACGCGTCACTTCGGCCCCTCTGGAAGACGCGGGAGATACTTCTGGATGAAATACTCGACCGCCGGGACGCCGTCGGGATGCTCGTTCAAGCGATGGGCGTGTACAAGTTCCGCGGGCAACACCCGCCAGCCACGGATGACGGGCTTCGTATCCGGCTTCACCTGATCCCGCACCGTGGCAGAAAAAGCGGACGGCATTCCCGAGTGACTGGCATGGAAGAACATCGAGATGTAGCCCTCCACATAGTCAGCCGTCGCCTCATCACTCGTGTAACGGAACGTGAGAATCTGCGGCCAGTCGTCCTCCATCAGCACAGCGCGAAAGGAATCCACGAGAATCCCGCGCGTGTTGAAGTTCCGGCCCGAGAGCTGTAGCGCACCGTCGCGCCATTGCATGATCAGCAGGCCGACCTCGATTCGCCCGTCGCGATGCCGGACAATATCGACCCAGTAATCACACGCCTCCTTTTGCAAAATCCGGTAGCGCGAAATCGCCGCCGTCGTAATCTTCGCGACGAGAAACCCGGTGATGCAGATGCCGGCAATCGCGTGAATCGAAGAGACCAATCGCGACCAACCAACGGGCCGGATGTCGCCGTAACCCACGGTCGCCTGCGTCACGAGTGAAAAGTAAAAGTAGTCATACCAAGCCAGCGGCGGTTCGCCCGGAGGGCCGACGAGTCCGTGTTGCGGCGCGACGTGATCGATCCCGGCGTAGATTCCGCCAAAGGCAGCAACGACCGCAAACGTCCCAGCAAGAATAAGCCAAAAGGGAACACGATCGAGCAGCAGCGGTGATGTGACGGATGGCACGGAGGCACGCTGCCGAAGTCCTTTTGCAGAATGAAGAAAAATCGCCAAAGCCCGGACCCCGGTCCGCGGTGGGTTCGCGGCACCGCCTGAACGTCTCCGCAGATCGCAAAAGCACGCGCAACGTCTGTCCGATGCCACCAAAGTCTGATGATTGATTTACAAATACGTGACATCTAGGGGGCGAAACTTAGTAGGTTCAGCGCGTCATGAAAACGACATCTACTCGCTCTGCTCCTTTCACCCGCACTCGCTCCTTTGACATCATTGAGCGCATCCATTTTTCGCGCCGAGTGTTCCTTGCCGTCTGGCTGACAATCGGGCTGATGTTTCCCGCAATAGCGAAACGTTCAGCGCCGCTGGAACTGAAAGAGATCACGATCGGCGCGGTGATCTATTCCGCGCCGCATGACGCGATGGGCTTTGTCGTGGCGACCAATGGGGAAACGAAAAAGGAGCTGTGGCGTGTGCGCATTTACGAGGTGAAAAAAGACCCAAAACTCGAAGGCGATGTTCAGGATGTGTTCATCACCAGCCTCGTCAAAGACGGCGAATCGCTGATCGTGACGAACGAACAAGGGAAGAAGTTTCGCCTAGATCTCGCGACACAAAAGGTAACGGCGACGGAAAAGTGAACGTGGGAGACTGGGCATCACGCCTCGTTTTTGACGAGCGCCTGATTCTCTAAAAACGCACCGCTCATCAGCGCCGCCGCTTCGTTTTTGAAAAGGCGACGACTCGCGAGCCACATCGCGAAGAGCGCCATGAGCACACTGCCGACGATTCCCGCCGCCAGCGTGCCGCTTTTTACCACGAAGAGAAACTCCGTCCCGCCTGTCGCGCCGCTCCACACGCCGCCGAGCGCGTGCAGCACGGCCTTCGTGTAAAGCGCCGCTCCGCTAACGCCGAGCAGTGCGCCGATGAGCGCGAGCAGTGCGCCTTCTTTGAGGAAGAGCCGTCGCACTTGCTTGCGCGTCCAGCCGACGGCGAGGAGCAGGCCCGCTTCGGCGGCGCGTTGCTCGATGGTGAAGGTGAACAGCAGCCCGGTGAGCACGGGGGCGGCGGCGATGAGGAAGAACGAAAACGACGCGAAGAGCTGGCCGAAATCGACCGGCGCATCCGTCGCGGCGAGGGCTTGCTCGCGGAGATTCACGACGCGGAAGCCGAGCGCTTTTGGGTCTATAAAGGCGGCGATGCGCTCGACTTGCTCGCGCTTTGTGCGAGCGGGGTAGCGGATGCTGGTGAGGTTCCCCCAGCGGTTACCCCACATTTCCTGACCGACTTTGAGGTTGATGAATGCCTTGGGCGTGCCGCGATGTTCGGCCCAGTATTCCTCGTCCTTTTTGCGGATGCGCTTGGAGTCAAACGGGAAGCCGGGCTTCCATTTGCTGAAGCTGTCTTTGTCCGGGACGTTGGGGAAATCGGGCATCCACGAGCTGTCGAGTTGCGGCTCTTCCATCTCGATGATGGGCGCGAGGATGGTGAAAGTGCGCGTCTTTTCCACCAACTCGCGCCGCTCGCCCATGACGTTGTAGCGCAGCGTGACTTTGTCGCCGGGCTGCACGGCAAGGTCGTCGGCGAGCCAGCGGGAGATTTGGATTTCGTCATCGGCAAGCTCGGCCTGCACGAAGCCGGAAGAGGGGGCGTCAATGGCTGTGACCATCGAATACGGAGTTGAGCGAAAGTAGTCAGCGACTTTAGTCGGCGCAGCGTCTGGAGTCTTTGCGGGCGCTGGAACGGCGGGATCGCCCGTGCTGATTTCGGTGACGAAGTAGGTGAGGGAGTCGAGGCCAGGGGGAATCGATGAATGCATTACGGCGAAAAACGAATTGGATACGCCCTTTTCGTTGCGGCGGGCGGCTGAAGTAACGGCACCATCAATAAAGATGTGAGGCGTACGAAGTTCGATTCCGCGTCCGGCTGGCAACTCTCCTACAGTAAGCGCAGTGCTTTCCAGCAACTCGCGAAAGGCAGGCAGTAAGAACAAGCCTCTTCCATCCGCGTTTACAAAAACCGCGTTATGGTGAGTTTCCTCGGGCCGCTGATGGGCCACTCGACGGCTCGGTGGAGGCTCCACTTGCCGGTTGAACAACCAAGTGGTGAAACGCCACCACAGACTCGGCTCTTCGCCCGTGCCGTATATTTTCGGGTCATTGAAACTCGCCACCACATTCACCTTCTCCCCCAAACCCACCTTCCCCTGCAACGCCGCGAGCGGCACAAACACCGTATTCGGCGGCACTTGGCTGGCGGTGAGCGCAAAGCGCCCGAAGTCCGCATCGCCCACGATGCGCCCGACCCGCGCCTTCACCGTGACGAGCGAGTCTTCCTCGCCCGAGAGCGGCGCGTCTTTGGAAAACGCACCGGGCTTTTCCACGTAGAGCGAAAGCTCGTCGCCCACTTTTGCGGAGAGCTGGGCGGCGAGGCGTTGGTTGAGCGCGATATGGACGACTTGGACAGATTGGACTTCATGGACGCGCTTGCCGCCGTCCATCGCGTCCATCTTGTCCATGCCGTCCATCGAGCGCGGCGCGAGCTTCCAGAAATCCTCATCCACCCCGACCACCTGCACCTTGTTCGCCCGCGCCTTGCCATCCGCGCGACTCGCAGAGCCTTGCATGAGCAGCACGCCCGCCGCGTTTTCTCCGGGGAAAAACATCCGCGCCACGACCGCCGGTCGCTTCGCCTTATCCGTCGGCCACGGCACGAAGCGCTCGCCACACAGCAGCGCATCCCCGATTTTCCCCACCCGGGCCTCCGCCTGCGCCTTGAGCGTCCCCTTCACCGAATCGCCCACCATGAGCGCCCCCGTGAGCACGAGCGCCGCCAGCGCGACGCCGAGGACGACACCGAGATGCGTGCGCCAGTTGTGGCGGATGCTTTGCGTGAGCAGGCGGCGGGCGGTCACAAGCCAGTCCGCGCGTAAATCGCGTCGAGCGATACGGTGAACTCCAGCTCGGGAATCGAGAGCGTGGCGCCGCCGGTGAGGATGGTGCGCGTCCAATCGGTAGCGGTGCGGCGATAGACGGTCACTTCGCGTTTATCCTGCGCGGCGAGGATGTAGGTGTGAAAGCTGGGAATGAGGCGGTAGGCGAAAAATTTCTCCCGGCGGTCTTTTTCCTCCGTGGCCTCGGAGAGCACTTCGATAATCACGGAGGGCGTGTCGCAGTGGTGCTTGTGCTGCCCGGCTGGGTCGCAATTCACAAAGACATCGGGGTAGTAAAACCAATCCTCATCGGCAGTGTGGATGTGGACTTTCATATCGGCCATGAACGGCTCGCAGGGCTTCCCTTGCAAGTGAGCATTGAGCACCGACGCAAAAGCCATCGAGATTCGGTTATGCGGCGTGCTAGCCCCAGCCATCGCCTCGACCCTGCCCGCGTAATACTCATGGCGGACATCGCTGAGGAGTTCCCCTGCGATGTATTCTTCTGGCGAGATTAAGACTTCTCGGACGGCGACAGTGCTCATTTGCAAATAGTGGCTGAGTTCAAATGTAGCGTCAAACCAACTTCCCCGCCCGCAGTTCCAACACACGCCCCATCTTCCCCGCAAGCTCCGGCGCGTGTGTGACCATGATGACGGCGACTTTTAGCTCCGCGAGAAGCTCGGTAAAACGGGCGGCGTTCTCGCGGTCGAGTGCGCCGGTGGGCTCGTCGGCGAGGAGGAGTTTTGGCGAGGTGATCAATGCACGGGCGACGGCGGCGCGCTGGCGTTCGCCGCCGGAGAGTTGGCCGGGGCGATGTGTGAGCCGATGCGTAAGCCCCACTGCCTCCAGCAAGTGTGCCGCGCGGTCGCGGAAGGCGGCGCACTCGGCTTTCGACGCCTTGCGAGCGAGCGTGGGGACTAGCACATTCTCCATCACCGAGCAGTGCGGGAGCAAATGGTGGAGCTGAAAGATGAAGCCGACTTCCGTGTTGCGGAACTCGGCGAGTTCATCGGGCTTGAGCGTCGCGAGATTTCTCCCGGCAACGATGACTTCGCCGCTCTCCGGCTGGTCGAGCGCGCCGATGAGGTTGAGCAGCGTGCTCTTCCCCGACCCGCTGGGCCCGACGATGGCGACGGTCTCGCCCTCCGCGATAGAAAAGTCGCAAGCCGCGAGCACGGGCACGGCGGCGTAGGATTTAGTGACGTTGCGAAGTTCAGCGAGCATTGGCGTGTGTTTAGAGGACGGAGGCTATCCCGCAAGCTCCTCCGCCGGATACCCCCATATTTCACTCAACGTCGGGTGGTAATGCGGCACGCTGGCGAGCTGCGCCGCCGTCGCGCGGAAGTGCATGGCAACGGCAATTTCGTGAATCAGCTCCGTGGCGTGTGGGCCTACGACTGCGCCGCCGAGAATCTCGCCACTCTCGGCTGCGGCGATGAGTTTCACGAAGCCATCCGTCTCGCCCATGCACATGGATTTGCCGTGGTCGTTGAACGGATACTTCGCGCTGCGAAAGGGGATGCCGCTTGCCGTGAGCTCGCGCTCGGAGGCTCCGACGACGGCGACTTCCGGCTCGGAAAAAATGCCGTAGAGCCGCAAACGATAGTCCGTTTCCTCCATCGCCACGCTGCCCGCGATGAAACGCCCGGCGTTGCGCGCGGCGATCTCGCCTTGCTGGATGGCGATGTGGACGATCTCGTAAGGCCCTGCGACATCGCCCGCTGCGAAAATGTGCGGCTGGTTCGTCTGCTGCGTCGCGCGCACCGTGGGTCGTCCGCTTTCGGTAATGCCAGCGGCGGCTAAGTCCAGCCCGGCGATATTCGGCTCGCGTCCGAGGGTGTGGAGAATCTGCTCGGCCTCCACGGATTGCTCGCCGCTCGCGTGCGAAAAAGTGATGCGCTTGCCGCCCGCAGTGCACTCGGCGGTGAGGAGCTTTGTGCCGGTGAAGAGCTTCACTCCGCGCCGACGCAGCCCTTCGGCGAGCGCATCGGCGATGTCTTCGTCTGTGCCTTTTAGCAGATGCTCGCTGCGCTGGATGATCGTCACTTCGCGCCCCAGCCCGGCGTAGTACGTGGCAAACTCAACCGCCGTCGCCCCTCCTCCGAGGATGATGACGCTCGCAGGAATCTCCTCGCTATCGAGCACGTCGTCCGTCGTCCAAAAACCCACATCATTCAGCGAAGGAATCGGCACAGCGCTCACCCGCGAACCTGTGGCGATGAGAAAAGTGCGCGCTGTGATGCGCTGCTCGCTTTCCCCCACGACGACCGTATGCGCATCCACAAATCGCGCCTGCCCACGGACGAGGTCGAAGCGCCCATCTTGCAACTGCCCGGCGCGATATTCCGCGAAGCCGGCGATGAGCTGCCGCTTGCGAGCGATGATCGCAGCGCCGTCGAACGCCAGCCCCGTCGCACTCAGCCCGAACTGCCCCGCGTGCCGCATCGCCGCGAAGCGCGTGGAGGAGGCGAGCAGCGTCTTGCTCGGCATACAGCCGCGCAAAATGCAGAGCCCGCCAAGTTCGCGAGCACCATCCACGACGCACGTTTTAAGTCCAGCCGCCGCTGCCGTCCGCGCCGCCGCGTAGCCCGCGCTGCCGCCGCCGATGATGAGAAAGTCGTAGTTCATGGTGTGTTTGGTATTTGCACTTCGTAGAGCTGGAGGAACTGAGGGACGTAAAATTCCATGGGCGGCGGCAGCGGCTCATCGCTCTTCTTTTGCGCCATCGTGAGCACCAGCCCGCGCTCCCTCGGCGTGATGAATCGCAGCCACGGCGGCGTCTTGCGCGGGCTCTCGGCGAGGCTATACGCCAGCGGCTCCAGCGGAGCTTCCGTGCCGAGGATATTGGCAGAATTGATGACGGCGGGATACTTCCGCGCGTCGCGCTCCACGGGGAGATCGTGGATGACGACGTAGCGCACGCCGCGCTCGCGGAGGATTGCCGTCTCCTCATCCTCCGACTCCGAAAGGAAAAAGCGCGCACTATCCACGATGCCGGGGAAGCTCTGGTGGCTCGTGCCCGCGATTCCCGGCTGGCCGGACCAATAGGCGAGCTGCGGGGAGTGCCACCACACCGCGAGAAAGGGCCGCTTTTCCGGCGCGCGCATGAGCAACGCGATGCGGCGAAGCTCATCCTGCACGGCACGGTCTTGCGCCTGCGATTCCTCGCGCCGCTCTCGCTCGTCGAGCGGCGGGTGCAGACGTTCCTTCCACTCAAGAGCCATCGGGAAAAGCGCCGCCAACCCCACAACCCAGCCCAGCCAGCAAAGCCGCAACGCACCGAGCTGCCACGGGATGCTCATCGCCACGGCCAGCGCGGAGAAGTAGCCCCAGCGCCGCTGCCAGACCGTCAGCACGATCATCACGACGACCAGCCCGAGGATGCTCAGCGAGCGACGATCCATCCGCCGCGCCACCCAAAGCAGCACAGGCGCAGAAACCCAAAACGCCCCGAACCAAAACCACGGCATCGCCCCTCTGAGGCTCATCATTTTTAGCTCCCCAATCGTCCGGCTCCACGCCACCAGCCGCTCGCGCAACGCGGCATCCGGCAGGGTGAAGCGCCAGCCATCCACCAGCAGCGCCACCAGCAGCACCGCCCCGAGCGCCCACCACCGAGGGCGCACCGCACGCGCAGTCAGCGCCATTTTTCCCGCGAGGAAATGCCACGCGATGGCCCCGGCGAAAGCGACCGCTGGCTCGTAGAGCGAAGTCCACAGCGCCAGCCCCCACGCCACTCCCGCGAGCAGGCTCCACCGCTTCGCGCGCCGCGCGGACATCCCGGAATCCGCCAGCGCCAGTTCCGCGCCCATCGCCATCGCAAGCAGCAACAGCAGGAGCGATTGGTGATCCGGCCTTCCGAGCAGCGTCCCGTGGACAAGGATCGGACTCACGGCGAAAAACAAAGTCATCAGCTCCCGATACGGCAGCCCCAGTCTCCCAGCCCACCACCACAGCCATAGCACCGTCGCGATTCCGAGCAGCGGCGACACCCACGCGCCCGCCAGCTCCATATCGCGGTCCTCGATCCCCCCCGCGAACGGGCGGAACGCATAGCGCATTCCCGCGATCAACCAGTCCATCGGCGCAGTCGTGTGCGGCGTGGTTCCGGCAGGCCAGTTCTCGAAGTCATGATGCCGGATGACGAGCTGCCCCTCCGTGACCAGCTTCACCCGCGTCATCCGCGAGTAGCAGTCGCCTTCCAGAAAGTAGATTTCGCCGCCGCGAAAAATGTCCGCACGATTGTGCGTGCGCGCAGCGACCGTCAGCGCCACGAGCAGCAGCAGCACGAGGCGCGACAGCCAGCACTTCCAACTCGGTAGAGACTTTTCAGATTCGGGCATCGGTCAAAACAGGGACTACACTCTGCCCCGCCCCGGTTCATCAAGCATTCGTCCGATTATTTCGCGCCGAACGATGAAAGCAGACAAGCGTCTGCTCTACGCCGCTGGCGTGAAGCCCATCACTACATCAAACTTCGCCGCAAGTTCCCCCGCCTTCGCGCCCGACATTGGGGCGAAGTCGGGCGTGATGGATGCGCGTGCGGCCTCATCCTTGACGCTCTTCCAGATGCCGTCCCTTTCGTTCCCCGCGTGCCCTTTGATGTAGCACTGCGTCGTCCACCTCTCGCGGCCCTTCATCTTTACCGCGACGTGGATGTGCGGCGCACGCCCCGTGTATGGGACGGGCTTGATCGTGCGGAACAAATACTCCCCGCTCGCCCCCGTCAGGAAGCGCCCGAAGCCTTGGAAATTCTTGTCCTTTTTCTCCGTCGCACCACCGCTCTTGCTGTGGATGTAAACGCCACTCGCATCGCACTGCCAAATCTCCACGAGCGCCCCGCGAATCGGCGCTCCATCAGGCCCGAGGATGCGCCCGCTGAGGTAAGTCACCTCGCCGACAGCGGGTGTGATGCCGTCGTTGATGACGAGCAAATCGTTGTCCGTATCGAGCGGCAAATGGTCAGGGTAAAACGGCCCTTCCGTCTGCTTCGGCGTGCGCAAGAGCTCCTCGGCAAAGACGCCCGGTGCAGTGAGAAACGCGAGGCCCATCGCAGTGCGGCTGAGAAATTTGCGACGGTGAATCCAGGACGGAGAAAGATTGATGTTCATGCGGGTGAAACTGACCGCTCGCTCGAAAGTTCCGAGCAAAATGTTTCCTCGCGAAGAATACGCACTTCCCGCAAAAGGAGCCTCATGTTTACTGAATCCGAACGCCTCGCGCTCTTTCCCGTCGCACGCAAACTGCGCTTCTTCTCCCATGCCGCCGTCGCCGCTTTCCCAGCGCCCGTCGCAGATGCAATGAGTGCCCACATCCGCGAATCCTGCGAAGGTCCGCAGGAGTTTGCGCAAACGCTCCGCGACATCAAAGCCATGCGGGCACTCTGCGCGCGGTTCATCGGTGCCGAGGCGGACGAGATCGCCCTGCTCGGCCCCACTTCGCTCGGCCTGTCGCTCTTCGCAAACGGCATCCCGTGGGAGGCTGGCGACGAAATCCTCTGCTACGCGGGCGACTACCCGGCGAACGTCTATCCTTGGCTGGAGCTGCGCCGCCGGGGCGTCGTCGTCACCATGCTCCAGCCGCAGAGCCCCGGCGAACTTACCCCGGAACTCGTCGAAGCCGCGCTCACCCCGCGCACCCGCCTCGTCGCCCTCGCGAGCTGCCATTTCTTCACCGGATACCGCATTGACGTGAGCGCCATCGGACGCCTCCTCCACGCACGCGGCGTCCTCTTTTCCGTAGATGCCATCCAGACGCTCGGCGCGTTCCCGATGGATGTAGAGCACGTGGATTTCCTCAGCGCCGACGCGCATAAATGGATGCTCGGCCCGTGCGCCATCGGCATCGTGTATGTCAAAAGAAAGCACCACGACTTCTGCCGCCCGACCCTGCTCGGCGCGTGGAACGTCCACTCGCCCAACTTCATCGCCCAGCCCGAGCTGCGCTTCGTCCACGGCGCGCAACGCTACGAGCCCGGCGTGCTGAATATCGTCGGCTGCTACGGCATGAACGCCGCCATCGAGCTATTCATGCGCTTCGGGCTCGACGCCATCGCCGCGCGCATCCTCGCGCTCAAGCAACACCTCGTCGCCGCGCTCCGCACCAAGGGCTACGACATCACCGGCCCCGCCGAGGGGCCGAATGCAAGCGGCATCACCACCTTCCGCCACCCGACCAAAAGCGCCACGGAGCTATACGGCAGCTTGGAAAAAGCGGGCATCTCCTGCTCGCTGCGCCACGACCCACAAGGCCGCGACTACCTGCGCTTCAGCCCGCATTTTTACAACACCGAGGCCGAGCTGGACTACGCGCTGGAGCTGCTGTGAAGCCGTTGACACTCCATCACCCATCCGGCACCGTCCAAAAATCATGAGCGCCGTACGCATTAACGAAATCTGGATGAGCCCCGAGGCTTACCTCGAGTGGCAACTCCACCAAGAGCACCGCTACGAGTATCTCGCTGGCGAAGTCCACATGATGGGCGGCGCGAGCACCGAGCACAATCGCATCGCGGGAAACATCTTCGCAGACCTCCATGTCCATCTCCGTGGCAAAAAGTGCGAGCCCTTCATGAACGACATGAAGGCCCACATCCACGATGCCGGAGACGACTGGTTTTACTTCCCCGACATCATGGTGAACTGCGACCCAGCCGGGCAGCACAAGCTCTACTGCGACACCCCGTCCCTCATCGTCGAAGTCCTCTCGCCCAGCACCGAGCAGACAGACCGCCGCGAGAAACGCCTCTCCTACGAACGCCTGCCGAGCCTCCACACCTACATCCTCGTCTCGCAGGAAAAACGCGAACTCACCGTCTTTCGGCGAAAGGATTTCACTTGGGACAAAAGCATCCTCACCGACCCCCACGGCGTCCTCGATATTCCGCAACTGGAGTTCGCCATCTCCATGGACGCCATCTACGCGCGGACGGGATTGTAGAACCGATGACTCCGCTACCACTCCGCTCTTGGGCCTTAGAATTTGCGCGCCGCTGGAACGCCGGCACGCACACCATCTTCCTCGTCCACGGCAACATCCACGACATCTTCGCCGTCCCCGGCGGCTACGAACCGCTCAAGGGATTCCTCATGCGCCGCCTTTTACCGGGGCGGCCTTGGATGCTCTTTTACGACATCGGCGACGGCCTCTCCTTCGGCTCGCCCGACATGCAGAAGCGCTTTTACGAATGGCTCGAAGTCTTCGATACCGTCGAGGGCACCAGCTACCGCATCACCGGCTTGCCGCGCAATTTCACCCAGCTCGCTCCCCTGCTCCGCCGCTTCTTTTTAGCCACCGGCGAGGATGCAAAGATGCCGCGCGGCGTCACTCTCGTCATTGATTTCCCGGAGAAAATCATCCCTGCTGCCGAGGAGTCCGGCGCTTCTGTGGATGAGCGGATGGCGCTCGTCACGTTGCTCAAATGGGCCGCCTCCCCCGAGCTTCGCAGCCGCGATGTCGGCATCCTCCTCGTCGCCGAGAGCGCGGGCGAATTGCACTCCGACCTCCTGCAAAATCCCCACGTCGCGCAGATGCGCATAGATCTCCCCGACCTCGACGACCGCACCGCCTACCTCGCCAATGATCCCGAGGCAAACTCAAGCGACCTCCCGCTCGAACAACTCGCCCAGCGCACCGCCGGACTCAGCCTCCTGCGCATCCACCACCTCCTCGCCGAGGCGGTGAAAAACGGCAAGCGCGTCACCAGCGAACACGTCTCCGCCGCCAAGAAACGCCTCATCGAAGAATACTGCCAAGGGCTCGTCCGCTTCAAAGACCCGAAGCCCGGCGTATCGCTCGACCGCGTCGCCACCCACACCGCCGCGAAGGCCAAACTCCGCGACGTCGCCCGCCTTTTCCGCGAGGGAAAAAGCGACGTCATCGAGCGTGGCATCCTCGTCCCCGGTCGCGTCGGCGTAGGAAAATCCTTCCTCATCGACTGCTTCGCCAGCGAGTGCGGCCTGCCCGTGCTGGAGCTGGGCGAATTCCGCAGCAAATGGGTC
This sequence comes from Chthoniobacteraceae bacterium, assembly GCA_947471505.1. GTDB lineage: Bacteria > Verrucomicrobiota > Verrucomicrobiia > Chthoniobacterales > Chthoniobacteraceae > SXWH01. The sequence continues at coordinate 29,476 of CANIWM010000023.1, forward strand.
GGCGACACCGAGCGCCAGCAAGCCCGCATCCTCATGACCATCCGCGCCCTCGGCCCCGTCATCGTCGTCGTAGATGAAGCCGACGCCGTCTTCGGCAACCGCAGCGGCGACGGCGATGCCGGCGTCAGCACCCGCGTCTTCGCAGCCTTCGCCGCCCACCTCGGCGACTCCTCGCTGCGTGGCCGCGAAGTCTGGGTCGCGATGACCTCCCGCCCCGATCTCCTCGCCATCGACATGAAGCGCCAAGGCCGCTTCGGCCTCTCCCTCCCGCTCTTCCCCGCGCAAGGCCCGGACGACGTCGTCACCTTGTTCAAAGTGATCGCCGGAATCCGAAAGATCGCCCTCACCGAAGAAGTCATCGCCTTCGCCCGCGAAAAACTCGGCACCCGCGCCCTCACCGGCAGCGACGTCGAAGCCGTCGTCACCCGTGCCAAAGAAAGCGCCGTCCTCGCCGGGCGCGACAACGACGTGCAACTCGCAGACTTCACCGGAGCAGTGGACTCCTTCATTGACCCCCTCGACCCCCAACTCCTCCGCCTGCAAGAATACGCCGCTATTTTGTCCTGCTCCGACTCCCGATTCCTCCCCGAAAACTACCGCACCCTCGACCGCGCCACTCTCGCCACCGAGTTCGAGCACCTCAAGCGCACACGATAAAGCGTGTCGTAGCTGCGACGCCCTCGTCGCAGTTGGTGCCAGCGGCGCCTCGCCGCTCCTCCCAAAGCTGCGACGAGGCGTCGCAGGCACTTACTGCGCCGAATGTGACCGGACCTCTCCCGGTCTACCGCTGATAGATCGGCAGGAAGTGGTTCTTTACCGCCAGCGAGAGCACGGCGAGCGAGGTCGCGTACACTTTTCCGCCCTGCCGTTCTTCGCCGCCTTCGCCTTCCCACGAGCCGTCGGCGCGCTGGAGCGGGAGGACGGCGTCCATAATGGCGCGGCGGCCCTCGGTGGCGAACTTGTCGCCGCGCTGATACATGCCCTGCGCCATGTAGTAGGCGGTGTAAAAAAACCATTTATCGCCTTGCTTGAGTCCTTTTTGGAGCAAGCGCTCGCTCGCGCCTTTCACTTCCTCGGATTCGTATTCCCCGCACACTTGCAGCGCGAGAAGTCCCTCGGCAGTAGTAGAAATTTCCGTTCCCTTGCTTGCGTAGCCGAAGCCGCCCGCGGCCCCTTTGCGCTCGCCGCTGGAATAGAGACTCTTGATGTACCGGACGGCGAGATCGATGGATTCCTTCGGCACATCCATCCCCGCATTACGCGCCGCGCGGAGGGCCATGACTTGCCAGCACGTCACGGACATATCGCTATCGGCAGCGTCGGGCGTGTAGCGCCAACCGCCTCGATTTGCCTCATTCTTCGGAAGCCGCTGAGACCGCAAAATGAGCTCGATGGCCTTGCGAGAATGATCGCGAATGCCGGCGTCCTGTTTCTCGTCGCCGCCCATCCCGAGCATCTCTGCAAGCATCAGGGAGATGATGCCGTGGCCATACATCCGGGAGCCATCCGTCTTGCCGTAATAGCCATCCGGCTCTTGCTGGCCGGGCTTAAGCACAAATTCGAGCGCCTTCTTCATCGCACGACCTTCGGGCGTCGGGTCGGCAGGTTGGTGCCCCATCGCGCTCATCGCGAGGACGGCGAGGGAGGTCATCGTCACGTCTGGGCGCACACCTTTTTCGGCGATGGCTCCGGTGTCTTGCTGCTGGCTCACGAGGAAGTCTGCCGCCTTTTTCAGCGCAGCATCTACGCGCTGCTTCTGCGGGTCTTGCGCGTGGAGCGCGGTGGTGGAAAAGACGAGGGCTGCGAGGATGGCGAGTCGGTTCATCGTGCTATTTCTTCTGCTCTTTCGCCTTCTCCGCGATCACTTTGTAATACGTCTCGACCGCCTGCCGGTAGTCGCCCGCGATGGCCTCTTGCTGGCCCTTGGTGAGTTGGTCGGCGAGCTTCTTGGGCAACTTGCCCCAATCGCCCTTTTTGAGCCCTTGCGTGTTGGTGCCGAGCTTGTAGTCGAGGCCTGGAGCGTTGGCCTGTGCGCCGCCGAGCGACTTCTCGCTCTGCGATTGGCTGAGGAGGCTGCCGGGGGTCTGCGACATCCCTTGCTGTGCGCGGCCTTGGCGCATGGATGCTTGGGCCGCTTGGGCCGCTTGGGCCATTGCAGCAGCCGCAGCGGATGGAGGGCCTGGCTGCCCTTGCCCTTGTCCCTGCTCGGGCGAAGGTTGTCCGGGCTGGCCGGGCTGCCCCTGCTGCGGCTCCCCAGCTTGGGCAGACTGTTCGCCCGCTGCTGGAGCGGCAGCGTTGAGTTGCTGGTCGAGCGCATCCAGCGCACGAGCCATCGCCTGCTGTTCCGCGGGCGTCGATGGCTGGCCCGCATCAGGCTGCCCGGCTTGCGGCTGGCCGGCTTGCGGTTGGCCGGCTTGCGGTTGGCCTGCCTGCGGTTGACCAGCTTGCGGTTGGCCTGCCTGCGGTTGGCCTGCTTGCGGCTGACCTGCTTGCGGCTGCCCGGCTTGCGGTTCGCCTGCCTGTGGTTGGCCTGCTTGCGGCTCGCCTTGCGGGGTTTGGCCGGCGGCGGGCGATGGCTGCTGGCCGCCTTGCTGGGCGTTCTTTAATTGGGCGAGTTCACTTGCGAGCTCGGCTGCGGCGTTTTGGACGGCGGGGTTTGCGTCAGCGGCTTTCGCTGCCTGCGCGAGGGCTTTTTGCGCGGCAGGAACATCGCTCTTCGCGGTATCCTGAATCTCATTACCAAGCTTCGCCAGTTGCTCGCCTTGCTGATTGCCAAGGCGCATCTCGTGACGACCAGCGCGGGCAGTATCCTCTCCGGCTTCCTGCGCATTCTGCGCGATGGGCTGCTGTTGCTGTGCGGCATTGGCGAGCTGCTGATTCTGCTGAGCGGCCGCGGCCTTTGCTGCGTTTGCAGCTTGCTGAGCTTGGGCTTGCGCTTGCTTCGCGGCTTGCGCGGCTGCTTGGGCTTGCTGCTTCGCTTCGCCCGCTTGCTGAGCGGCTTGCTGATTCTCGCCCTGTTTTTCTCCACCTGCTTGCGCGGCTTGCTGTGCTGCTTGCTCCGCATTCTGCGCGGCGGCGGCGGCCTTCTCGGCAGCTTGCGCGGCTTCGCCTGCTTTGTTGGCAGCGGCTTGCGCGGCGTCGGCGGCTTGCTGTGGGCTGGCGGACGCGGCTGCTTTCTGAGCGTCCTGCGCGGCAGCCTGTGCGGCTTGTGCGGCTTTGGCTGCGTCGTTGCCAGCGGCGTCGGCTTGCTTGGCGGCTTCTTGGTTTCCCGCGTTGTTCGCCTGCGCTTCGGCGGCCTCGGCGGCTTTTTGTGCGGCCTGCGCTGCTTGGGCTGCTTTCTCGGCGGACTTCGCTGCTTCGTTGGCGGCGTTAGCTACCGGGTTTTGGGCGACCTGCGGAGTTTGAAGTGCTTGCTGGGCGAGCGCGGCGGCTTTGTTCGCAGCTTCGGCGGCTTTCTTCGCCTGCGCTGCGGCTTCACCGGCTTGCTGAGCTGATTGCTGATTGGCGGCCTGCTTCTCGCCGGGAGTTTGCGCGGCTTGCTTGGCGGCTGCTTGGGCTTGCTCTGCTTGAGCAGCAGCTTGGTTGGCTTTCTGTGCGGCTTGTGCGGCCTTATCGGCGACTCGTTGTGCGGACTTCGCAGCTTCCTCGGGATTGGCGGCAGTGGCGAGCTTCTCGGCGGCTTCTGCGGCTTTGCCTGCTTCCTTCGCTGCATCCTTAGCCGACTCAGCGGCTTGGTCGGCGAGCGCTTTCGCGCCGTCGTTCTTCGCGGCGTCGGCTTGTTGCTCGGCGTTCTTGGCTGCTTGCTGAGCGGCCTCTGCGGCCTTCTGTGCTTCCTTGGCGGCTTCGGCGGCTGCTTGGGCCGGGCTCTTCGGTGTGGCCTGCGGGTCTTTGGACTGCGCGGCAATTTGATTCGCGACGGCGGCTTCTTGTTTGGCTGCTTGGTCGAGCTTTTTCTCGGCGTTGGCCAGCGCGTCCTTCGTGATGTCGCTCAGCTCTTTTTGCATCTCGGGGTTTTGCGGCAGCTTGGCTTCGAGTTCCTTCAAGAGTTGCTCAGGATTCTTCTGCGCCATCTCGGCGAGCATCTGCGCGTGGGCGAGTTGCTCGTCGAGTTCCGCCTTGATGCCCAGCTCCTTCTCCGCCTCGCGCAGTTCGGCGCGCGTCTCCGCAAGGTCTTTGCCTTTCTCCACTGCGTCGTAGTGCTTGGCGACCTGCTGGAGCGCATCCTGAAGTTTCTGCTGCTGCTCGGTCGCGCGCTCAAGGTCGGCCTTTTTCTGTGCATCGGCATCCTTCGTCGCATCCTGAAGCGCCTGCTCGGCCTTTGGCGGCGGGTCTTTGAGCATCGCGAGCGCATCATCCGCGTCGCGCATCGCTTCACGTTGTTCCTTTTTCAAAATGTCCTGCTTGTTCGCTTCTGCACGAATCAAGTCCTTCAACGCCTCGACCTTCGCATCGAGCTTCTGCTGCTCGGCGAGCTTCGGTGCGGCGGCATCGGGCTTCTCCGCCTTCGCCTGCGCTTCGGTTTCTTTCTTAATCTCTTCCTGCTCCTTCGCGAGAGCTGCGGCGAGTTCCGCGATGGTCGGCGCGAGCTTCTCCATCCGCTTGCGTGCTTCGTTCATGTGGGGGCGAAGTAAATTGAGCGCCAGCTTCACTTGGCCCGCCAGTACTTCGGCATCGGCCTTCGCGCTCACTGGGACGCGCTCGACGTTCGCACGCTGCTCCATCTCCTGAGTCATCGTCCGCCAATTCGTCCCGCTGCCCGCCGTCCACAAAATCTTCTGCGCGCCCTCAAACGCGGTGCGCGCCGCGACCTCCGTCTCACCGCGCTGGTCGAAGTATTGCTTCGCCCGCGCCATCTCGGCGGGGATTTCCCGCAAGCGACGCTCCAGCCAGCGCCAGTCCATCGGCGACTGCGTGCGTGCGCTAAGATTGCGAATATCCCAACGCTCGTTCGTCGCGACGAAGTTCAGCCCGTCGAATGCTTCCTGCAAATTGTGCCCGCTCTCCAAGATGCGCAGGCTCCGGTCGAGTTCGGAAAAGCGCTCATCGATCTTCGCCTTGTCCTCACCCGCGATGAGCTGCTTCACCGCATCCAACGCGGTCGTCGCCATACGCAAGTCGCCGACAAATTGATTATCCGCACTCGTCCGCAACTCCTCCAAATCCCCGTGCGACTTAATCCCCTCGCTCCGCGAAACCCAGCGCTGTTCAATCAACAACTCACGAGCCGCCGCATCCAAATTCGCCCGAGCCTTTACCTGCTGAATGTCCTCCCGAATCTTCGCCACGTGGCCGTAGGTCGGCCCGACATCTAACAGAACTTGGTCAATCGACTGCATCGGACGCTCGGACAACTCGCGGTGCCAGCTTGCAAACTCCCGAACATTATCCCGAACAACACGCGTCAAATCCATCGTCGGCGTGAGCATGGACTTCGCGCTCGGCTCTGGCGCAAGCAGAGCTGTCTCCAGCTTCACTCGCGGCTTGGAAAATTCGCCAATCATCCGCTTCGCACGGTCCTTTGCGGGGCTGTTTGCACGTTTGGCGATGGGCTCCATGAGCTCTTCTAAAGAGCGCGCCTGAGTCATCGCCACCCGCAGCCGAGGCACAAGGGAAGCCCACTTCCGAGGGTCATCGCCGCTTGCCGCCGCCAGTTCCATCACTCGCTGCTGCTCTCGGGAAACGACCTGCGCATTCTCCGAAAGCGCTGCCAATTCCTCCTGCGTCGTGAACGCCTCCATCGCTGAACTCGCCAGCCGGGCGCGCTTGTGGATGTTCCAGCCAAGGTCGTTCACCGCCGTCGCAAATTCCTTTGCGTTCGCCCCCGTCGGGCTCGCGTTCACCAGCTCAAAACTCGCCCGCACCTCCGCCACAGAACTGTGCGTCAGTCGCGACATCTCGCGCCCGAACAACACCAACTCCGCGCTTACGTGACCCTGCCCCGCGTCTTTTAGCGCTGCCCCGAGCGTGCCCCAGCATTCCGCCGACTTCGTCTCGAACTCACTCAGCAGCCCACCGTAAGCAAGAGCCGCCTGACGCCGCTCTGCCGCATCCTCCGTGCGTTGGAACGTATCGCGCAACGCCCCGCCCGCTTTCGTCAAAGCATCTACTTTGTCCGCCAGCGCAGTGGTCGTATCATTCAAAGCGCGAAGCGTTTCCAGCGACTGCATCCGCCGCAGCTCGAAGCCATCGGCTGCGATCGTGATTTGTAGCGGACGCGACTCACCGCGATTCCCTTTCAGGTCTGTCGCTACGAGTTTCATCACCATCATATCGCCCGGCTTTGCCTTCTGTTCGTAGAGGTCCCAGCGATGCTCGATGCGCTGTTTCTGCCCCAGCCCGTCCTTCTTGAGAACCGTCTCGCGCCAAGGTCCGTCGTTCACTTTTACCATCTGCGAGATCTTGGCCAGTGCGAGGTCATCGGTGGCATTGCCGACGAGGTCGAGCAGCTCGTTATTGGGTAAAATGAGGTCGTGCTTCGGACTCTCCAGATCAATCGACGGCACGAGGTCGGGCTCTGCGCGCATCTCATTCTCAGGGCTAAACTTGTTCTCAAATCCCGTCTCCGCCGCGACAAGGAACACGCGATACGAACCGCTTGCATTCAGCGGCAGACGAGCGCCCAGCCGTCCATCGGCGAGCTTCTCCAGCGGGATTGTGCTGCTCTTCTTCCCCTGCTCCAGCCGCAACTCGGCAGTCTTCACGGGCTGATTCGGCTTGAGCTTCAAGTCGATCTCCGTGCCGTCGAGCGCAACCAACGCGCCGTCTTGCTCGGTCGCCGTCTTGTCTGGGAGGAGGCTGTATTTTGGATAATGATACGTCTTTTCAAACTCCGTGATGAAAGGTCGCTCGCGCGCATCCAGCACATAGTAGCGCGTCACTGCATCGCCCGCCTCGATGCGGTAGCGGACGTTCTCGCGCCCCACATTCACCGTCGCGGCAAATCGGTCGCCGCCGAGCGGCTGCATGTCTGCCGCCTGCCAGCCGTCTTTGCCCGTCTCGGTGATCATGTGCGCCTTGCTCGCCCGCTCGCCGCCCAGCTCCACCACGATGCGCACGGTGTCGCCCTGCGGCACCAGCTTGTTGCCGCCCTCGGGCTCCACGAGGATGACTTTCGTCCGTGAGATGCGGTCGAGATTTGCCGAAGGCCAAAGCGCGCGCAGCAGAAGCGTGGGGAACTGCCAGCCCGTCGCCGCAATCATCGCGCCGACCACACACAGCACCGCGACCGTGTAGCCGATGTAGCGCCGCACGAGCTTCACGGGGAGCAGCGTCTTCATCTCCATGCGCTCCATTTTGCCCGCCACATCGTCCTGCAAAAGCGTGCGGAATTGCTCCGAATCGAATATCTCGCCCTTCGTCTGCCCCAGCTCCACCGCCGAGAGCAAATCCTCACGCAGCCTTGGTTCCGCGTGCTCGATGAGCCGCGCAAGCTGCCGCGAATCTGGCGCATGAAGCAGCCAAGTGAGGCACTGCCGCCAAGCGATCACGAGCACCGCCGTGTAGGCCGAGCCGGACAGCGCCCAGCGCAGCCAATCCGGCATCCGCACCGAGAGATCGATCCCCGCGATGATGAGCATGGTGAGTAGTAACATCGCCAACGCAGCGAAGACTCCGCGCGTGACGATGAGCCGCCGCCTGCGATTGGCAAAAGCGGTGAGTTTTTCCTGAATGACGGGATCGAGATGTGTGCTCATGGATATGATTGGCCGGGGGCTGACGGTGGATAACCAGCCACATCGCAAAGGCTTTGGGGAGGAAATGACGAATACCGAGAACTTCGGCAGTCCCTATTTCCGCCGATACCCCTGCACGCGCCCGCCGTTGCCGCTGAGATACACCTGCCGCAGGTCCTCCAGATGCGAGAGCACCCACGGGTTCGCGGCGTTGTCGCCGTTTTTCGTGAACACGATGTCGTCCGCGATGAAGACGCAACTGTGGAACGCTTGCAGCGTCGGCCCTTCGAGGAAAAAGAGCACGTCACCATAACGATACGGCCCATCGACTTGCGAGAAGTTCTCCATCACATGAGACGCCGCCAAGCGCGTATCGATATAGTATTCGCGCGGCTCGTAGTTGAAGAAATTCAGCGAGCTCCAGTGGCAATCCGGCATCCGCCCGTGCATCGCCAACTCGAGCCGAGGGTAGCTATAGAGCAACTTGCGCGGAAGCGGCGGCAGCATATGGATGAGGTCGAGATAATCCGCGCCCGGAGCCTCGGCCACGCTTTTGAGCATTGTGAGCACGTCTTTGCGCCGCCCGCCCTTCGACCAATATGCAGCGAGCGTCGCGTAGTCCGTCGTAGGCGTGAGCCGCAGCCGTGCGACCAGTGTGCGCGTGCGCGTGCAGAGCTTAAAGAGACGCCGCACTTCAGAGTCGTCGCTCGCCCGCGCCAACAGTGCCGGGATGTCCGAGAAGCACAGCACATGGCCGCGCCGATAGCACATCCGCTCGAACCACTCCACATGCGCGGCTGAGATGTCCGTGTTGCGCAGAAAATCCCTCACGTCACCGCCTGTAATAAACACCGGGTCTTTGTGAAAACTGTTCCCCTCCCACTGCGCAAGAACCGCGTAAAGCTCACCGCGCTGCACAGGGCTTAGCGCCTCGACTTCGGCAATGGTCGGCAGAACATGAATTACCCCGTTTTGCTCCAAAAGCTCCCCTTTCATCCAACGCTCAATGCTCGGGCCCGAAATCCCCACCTTCACAAAAATCGCACATACCTCCTCACGGCTTAATCCGGGAAAACTCCAACGAGGAACCGCCGATGGCATCTGAAACACGTCCACCAAGTCCTGCGACGCTTCCAGATACAAGTAATGATACTCGATCGCCCCCCAAGGCCCCGCCGCACACGCCTTGAGAAGACTCTTTCGCGGTGCGGGAGTTTCGACTGCCTTCGGTGAATTGACATAGGAAAACGCGGAAGCGTTTTGTTGCGGGCGAACTCGTAACCCGGAGTTTAGTGAATGTGGCATCGGTGCATTGGGACTACCCTCACGCGTTCAGCAGCACCACTAACATCGCAGTAATCAGCGTTACGATTTGGTGCCCCTGTCGCCAAACAGCCTAAAAACGGCGCTGGAACCTCACACAAAGGCACAAAGCAGAGAGGCTGAAGATACCCTATCAGCCAATGATACCATCTGCCAAAAACAAAGGACCTCTCGCGGAGACGGGTCGTAAAGGAACGGCGTGCTTCTAGTCGCCGCCTCTTCACGCGAAGCGCAAATCAAATAGACGTGGCACGCGGAAAAGATCAGGCGCTTCGCGCGATCGGTGGGGCGGCGGCTGGAAGCGCGGCGTTCCTTTACGCCTCCTTTCCTTCGCTCGTTTTCAATCGCGGAGTTCAGGTTAATATGCGCTGTGCGAGTTGATGCAAGCCGGGGTCAGGCTGCCAAAAGCGTTCAAAATCGGCAGCGAAGAAGTGGATGGATGAAAAGCGACAAACTCACGTTTTCCTCGCCGCTCAAACCCCTGAGTTGACGCCCCCGCAGGACTTCAGGCATTTTCCACGCATCAGCACAGTTTTCGAAATCGAAACCGCCTTCCGATCTTTGCCGCCCCGCGAGCAAGATGTGTTCGTTGAACGGCTGGAGGAAATCTGCGATTACCACTTGGAGCTTTCGGATGAGTATCAGGCCAGATTTGAGCGCGCAGGGCAGCAACTTGCGGAGGAGCTTAGCCCCGTCCGCCAGCCGAAGGCGTGAAGCCGAACCATGCACAGCATATCTATCTGCCGGAGTCTGATGAATTTGACAGACTCACAGTTGCCCCACAGTTGCTCAAAGTTGCTGCTCCCGGTCGAGAAAGTGCCCGCGTGTCGTGAATTCGTGCTTGTTAAGAAATGCCTGTGAGGCAAGTGGTGGAGTCTTTCCTACTCTCCATAAAATGTCCGCTGTCGTCTTGCTGCTCACCACCTTCCCAGACATCGCCGTCGCCCGCCAGGCGGTCCGCAAGCTGGTTGAGGAACGGCTCGTGGCTTGCGGGAGTATCATGCCGGGTGTGGAGTCGATTTACCGGTGGCAGGGCTCGGTGGAGACGAGCGCTGAGGTGATGGTGTTTTTTAAGACGACGAGCGATTGCGCCGATGCAGCGCAGGTGCGACTGCGCGACTTGCACCCTTACGAGGTGCCGGAAATATTGCATCTGCCCGTGGACGGCGGCTGGCCGCCGTATCTCGACTGGGTGCGGGACGAAACGAACCGTTGATAACGTAAACTCGCCTGTGAATCTCGGTGCAACAAAACGCCCGGAGTGGTGGCTCCGGGCGTTCTGCTCTTTGTTTGTGATTGGACTTACTTCTTCTCGTGCCCGTGCGGCGCTCCGCTTGGAGCAGCGGTAGCACTGGCGGCTAGAGCGGCGTCCACGTTTTTGGTGACGATGAGTTTGCCCCACATCACGACGAAGTGACCGGGCATGGTGCAGACGTATTCGTATTCGCCTTCTTCCACCGGCGCTTTGACTTTGAGCGTCTCTTTTTGGCCGGGCTCGATGACTTTGGTCGCTTCGAGGATTTCCTTCTCCCAGTCTTTCGGGATGTAGCCGCGACCTTGTTTGTCGAGCTTGTCGGGCGTCATGGTGGCGGCAGCGGTGCCGATTTTTTCGTGTTGGCCGGGTTTTACGATGACGAGGTTGTGCGGCATGGTATCGCCGTTTTCGAGAATCAGCTCGAAGGGTTTGCCCGCCTCCACAACGATGCGCGTGTTGTCGTACCGCATCTGCTCGTGGACGGTGTGGATGACGAAGACCGGGACGCCGAGCGAGCGCAGTTCTTTGCGGATGCGCGCGGCGTCGGCGGTGAGCCCGGCGAGTTCGGCGGCGGCGCTGGTCGTTTCGATGTAGTCCTGCTTCGTGCGGTCGCCTGCGGGGACGGTCTTGGCCCAAGCCACAACAGCTTCGGCAACGGGACCAGCGGCATCTTTGTTCCACGAATCGCGCGGAAGCTGCATGAGCGCACGAGCTGCTGCGGAGCGGTCCTGGCCGGTGCGGAGGGCGTTGGCGAGGACGGTGAAGTTTGCTGCGGCGTTTTCCGCGCCCATGAGTGGCATCGCCTTAAATGCGGATGCGCGGGTGGCTCCGTCGGCGATGGCTGCTGCGAGCATCGACTGGAACTTGGCGCGGAGCGGAGGGTTCGCGATCAGCGCGAGCGAGTCGAGCACGCGGTTTTTCGCGGCTGCGTCGGTTGCGGAATTCCACACGGCGGTGGCATTGTCATCTGCGGTGATGAGCGATGCGTAAATCGCGCGCCCCACTCCGCCGGAAGGGTTGTTTTTAAGAGCAGCTTCGAGCGCAGGGCGGGCAGCCTTGAGTTCTGCAGCACTTGCAGTGACGAGCAGTTTGCCTAGTTCGTCGGCGCTTGCGGCTCCGCGGGATAGTGCGCTGACGGCTTCGATGGCTTTGCTCGTGCCTTTGAGCTTTGCGAGCTTCGCGAGAGCCTGATCCCGCTTTGTGGCCTCGGTGCCTTTGCGGTCGATGCGGGCGAGGAGCACGGGCTCCAAGTCCGGCGCGCCGTTCAACGCTTTGTCGTCCATCTTGCCGATGTAGGCTGCGATGATGGCGGGATCTTTCGGGAAGTAAGGCTCCTTGGTCAGCGTGTTGAGCTGCTTGAGCGTCTCTTTGAACGTGTAGTCGAGGTAGTAGTCCGTGTCCTTGGTGAGGATGGAATACGCGACGTCGAGCGCGGTGGTCACGTCGGCTCCGTTGAAGAAGCTCGCGGCGCGAACGGCGTGGAGACGGACGCGCGGGTCTTCGTCAACCGCTGCCTTCTTGAGCAAGTCGAGCGTGCCGGGAACGCGGTCGCGCCAGTAGCCGAGAACACGCACCGCGGCAGCGCGGGCGCGGGGTTCGGGCGACGAGAGAACGCGCTTGAGCAGGTCCACATCGACAAGATTGTTCCATTGGCGGACCCAAAGGGCTTCGAGCAATTGATGCTCAATTTCCTTGTCGTTCTTATCGAGCGACGCGACCCACTTCTTCAGGGCCTCGGAGATTTTGACGGGATCGTGTTTGCTGATTTCGACTTTCGCGAGTTCGCGGGTGCCGTCTTCGTGGATTTTCAAAACATCGAGCAGCGCTTCGAGCGGCTGTCCGTCGATTTTTGGCGCCTTCACGAGGTCGCGGCCTTCATAGGTGATGCGGTAAATCGTGCCATGCTGGTGGTCGCGGTTCGGGTCGCGGAGATTGTGCTGCAAGTGACCGATGATCGTCTGCGCCCAGTCGCCGAAATAGATCGCGCCATCCGGTCCCGTGCTCACGCTGATTGGCCGGAACGTCGGCAACTCCGCCGGGTCGCCCGAGACGATGTGCTCCACCGTCGTGCCTTTGATGCCCGAGCCGTCCTGCGTCACATCCACCCGCGTCACCGCTTGCAAACCGATGACGTTCAGGTTCATGAAATCGCCCTGCCAGTCATCCGGGAAATGGCGCGATGAAATCGTGCCGGTAGCCGGACATGGACGGGATGGGCGCTGCCAGAATTCTTTGTATCCGCCGTGCTTCCCGTTCTCCAGATAGCCTGAAAACGCCACGTCGAAATAGTTCGCGTTGCCGGTCGCGTCGGTGATGACGCCGTTGCCCCAACGGTCCCAAGTCTTGCCGTGTGGATTCGCGTAGCCGTAAGGCGCGTATTGCTCGAACTTCCCGGTCACCGGCTCAAAGCGCCAGATGATGCCGTCGCTATGCCGCTTCGGCCCCACCGCCGTCTCCACCTGAGTGCGATGAAACACACCGTCGCTCAAATAAATCGCGCCGCCCGGATCGTGGCCGAGGGCATTCGTCGTGTGGTGTGAGTCGGCGCTGTCCATGCCCATGATGAGACGCTCCTTCGTGTCCGCCTTGCCGTCGCCATCCGTGTCGCGCAGGAAAACCAAGTCCGGCGCCTGCATCAAAATCACACCATCCTTGTGGAAAGTGAAGCCCGTCGGGCCATTCAGCTTGTCCACGAAAGTCGTGCATTTATCAGCCTTGCCGTCGTGGTCGGTATCTTCGAGCACGATCAGCTTGTCCCAGTTCTTCGTCGTCGGCCAGGCCTCTGGATACGTCGTCCACGCTGCCACCCAAAGGCGGCCCTTCGTGTCCCACGCCTGCTGCACGGGGTTGATCAGATCGGGAAACTGTGACTCGTCCGCAAAGACGTTCACCTTCACGCCCGGCGCGTGCTTCATCCGGTCGAGCACCTGCGCAGCGGTCGGGTAAGTCCACGAGCCGTCCGGCTTGTCGCCCGGCTTGTTCGTTTCCACCTTCACCACATCCGGGAGATTGTCGTCTTTCACCACCAAGTCGCCGCCCTTTGCCACAGCCCAAACGCGCTTGTCGCGATTTGCCGTCATCACATCGCGCTGCTGCATTTCCTGCTGCATCACTTCGTTGTTCACGAAAGCGCGGCCCTCCTTGCCCTCCTTGTCCTTCGACTTGTAGCTCATGCGCGAGCGGCCGCCATAGACGTTGTAGCCGTCGATGGTCCGGTAGCGCTGATGCCACTGCCAGTTCTTCTCCGTCACCGCCGAGTTGAGCTTCGCATTGGCCGCAGGGGCGTCTTCTCCGAAGAGCTGTTTGAAAGCGAGAGGCGCGAGTGCTTTCTCGCCGTCATCGGTGAGATGGAGCCCGTTCATCGTGAGCGATTTTCCTTTTGCCGCCGCGTCTTTATAGAGCTGCTGCGATGGCGTGTAGAGGTCCACAAATTGCACGCCGTTTGCCTTCGCCACATCAGCCATTGCCGCCACGTAGTTCTGCAAGCGGTCGTTGATTTCCTTCGGGTCGGGGAAGTTCGCATCCTGATGCCGCTCGGCCGCAATCGGTGAAAACAGCACAATCTTCGGCGCGCCTTTTCCGCCATAGTTTTTCGTCGCCGACTCCTTGATGAACTTCTCCAGATTCTCCTTAAACTTCGCCACGCCTTCGTATCCGGCGAACGATTCGTTAAAGCCATAGAACGCAAAAATCACATCCGTCGCAGTCCACGTCAGCCACGCATCGCGCGAGCCGAACTCCTCCGAGCGGTGCCACGTATTCACCTCGTCCGTGGCCACGGCGAGATTGCGGAAAACGAGATCCTTGTCGGCAAACTTCTGGGCGATCAGCGTCTCCAGCCAGCCGGAGTGCTGCATCCGGTCCGCGAGAGCGTTGCCGAGGAAAGTGACGTGAGTATCCTTCGCCAGTTCAAGCTTCTGAGCGTGAGCGACAGAAGCGCAAGCGGCGACAAGGGCGATAGGTGCGAATGTTCGTAGGTTCATTTTTGATTTGTGTGGCGGGAGAATCCCGCGACGGCAAGAGCGTTAGCAGAGAAATGTTATACGTTGCCGCTTGGCTCTGTGAGCGCACATCGCTACTGCGGGGATATGCGCTCTCTTATCCTACTCCTCTGCATCAGTGTATCCCTCCGTGCGGCGGAACTTGAACTCCAGCCCGGCACGATGCTTGTATTGCCATCGGCAAAAGAAGCGACGGTGCTTCTGGCTAAAGAGGACGCCTATTTGAAACGCATGAGCCCCTTCGATCGCGCCGCGCGCATCGTCCGCGCGGAGCCGCCTCCGGTGGCGGAGTTTGCGGCGTATGTCGGCGCGCAGGCTCTGGATTTCTCCAACGCGGAAATCGCCACGGTGACTGAATCTATCAAGGCCTTCCGTTCGGCCTTTGGCGCACTCAAGCTCTCCCTCCCTCCGACGATCACACTCGCAAAGACGAATGGCAGGGAGGACATCGGCGCGCCGTATTGCCGTGGGCCTCTCATCGTCATGCCTGCCAGCCATCTCGGGAAGCCGGAGCTTGGCGACATCCTGATTCACGAACTCTTCCACGTCTTCTCCTCGCACCATCCCGAACTGCGCGATCAACTCTACGGACTACTCGGATTCCTCCCGTGCGCGGAGCCACCGCTCCCGGCGAGCGTGGACGCGCGGCGCTTCACGAATCCCGACGCGATGGGGATGAACTACTACACGATCCTCCGCCACGAGGACCGCGACATCGCGATGATGCCCGCGCTCTTGGCGCAAAAGCCGACATTCGACATGGCGCGGAAAAACAGCGTGTTCGACCAGATCGAGTTCGTCCTGCTGGAACTGACCATCGTCGATGGAAAAGCCGCGCTCGTTTTGAAAGACGGCGAACCCCTGATGCGCCCCGCGAACACTGTGCCCGCATTTCTCCGCGCCATGTCGCGCAACACGAACTACATCTGGCACCCCGAGGAAGTGCTCGCGGATAATTTCGTCCGCGCCCTGCGACCCCGACGGAAACTCAACGCGCCCGAGCTACCAGGCAAGCTCGTGGAAGTCATGCAGACCGCCGCCACGCGATAGCACTCAAAGATTTTCTTTCACTCACGATTCACCATCCCATGCGACACATCATCCTATCCGCCACCATCGCCACCGTAGCCTTTGCCGCCTCGCCTCTCGACGACAAAGGCCGCCCCGTCGCCAGCGATCCTTCGCGCACCCCGGCAGAGACGGCGGCGATGATGAAAGTGCCGCCGGGCTTCAAAGTGCAAGTCGTCACGTCCGAGCCCGATGTCGTCCAGCCCATCGCGATGACGCAGGACGACCGGGGGCGACTGTGGGTGCTCACGAATACGAACTACCCCGTCTGCCCCGGCGAGAAAAAGGACAGCATTCTGATTTTCGAGGACACCGACGGCGACGGACGCGCGGACAAGCGCACGGTGTTTTACGACAAGCTCACGTTCTCCAGCGGCATCGAAGTCGGCCACGGAGGCGTCTGGGTCGGAGCGCCGCCGAACCTCCTTTTTATCGCGGATAAAAACGGCGACGACAAACCCGACGCCGAGCCGGAGGCCGTGCTCGATGGCTGGGCATGGGAGGACACGCACGAGACGCTGAACGACTTCACTTGGGGCCCAGACGGATGGCTCTACGGCACACATGGCGTCTTCACTTTTAGCAACGTCGGAAAGCCCGGCACGCCGAAGAACGAGCGCGTGGGAATCAACGCCGCGATCTGGCGGCTGCACCCCGTGACGCGGAAATTTGAGCGTTGGGCGGAAGGCGCGAGCAACCAGTGGGGCGTGGACTGGAACGACCACGGCGAGGCGTTCTTCGAGGCGTGCGTCATCCCCCACATGTGGCACGCCATCCAAGGCGCGCGCTACCAGCGGCAAGGCGGGCAGCACTTCGAGCAGCACACGTACGAGGACATCAAAACGATTGCGTGGGGACGCTACGAAAAGGCGGCGTATTCGGGGATGATGGTCTATCTCGGCGGGCTCTTCCCGGCGGAGTATCGCGACACACTTTTCTTCCACGACATCCACATGAACAAGCAGCGCAACGAGCGCGTCGTGCGCAGTGGCAGCGGCTACAAGAGCGAGAAAAACGGCGACTTCATGGTCAGCGAAGACAAGTGGTTTCGCGGGCTCCAGCCGCAATACGGGCCGGACGGCAGCGTGTTCGTGAACGACTGGTATGACAAAGTCCCCTGCCACCAACAACGCGACTTCACCGACCGCAGTAACGGGCGCATCTACAAAATCACGACCGACGCAGTGAAGCCCGTGCAAGTCAATCTGGGCAAAGCGAGCGAGGCCGAGCTAGTCGCGCATCAGCTCAATGCAAACGACTGGTACGTCCGCCACGCCCGCCGCATCCTGCAAGAGCGCGGACTCAGCGAGGAAGGCGTCGCCGCGCTGGAAAAGATACTCTTTGAAAACACCGACGACACTCGCCAACTCCGCGCGCTATGGGCGCTGCATGGTTGCGGGAAATTGAGCGAATCTTCGCTCCATAAAACCCTGCACGCAAAGAGCGAGTATGTGCGCGGCTGGGCAGTGACCCTTGCCTGCGAAAGCAGCACGCCGAGCGACGCAACGCTCGGCGAGATGACGCGCCTTGCAGCAGGCGACGCCGCCATCGTCCGCCTCCGCATCGCCGGAGCACTCCAGCGCGTCCCTTTAGAAAAACGCTGGCCCATCCTCACCGTGCTCGCTGGCCACGAAGCCGATGCGAAGGACCAAAACCTCCCGCTCATGATCTGGTATGCCGCCGAGCCCGCCGTCGCGGCAGACCCTGCGAAAGCGACAGAGCTCCTCGCGAGCAGTAAAATCCCCAAACTCACCGAGTTCATCGCCCGCCGGATGGCCTCGAAATAAACTCAGCCTTTTCGCCGCCGCGAGAGCAGGTCGGCGGCGATGCAGCCCGCGATATTTGCCGCCATGTCGCCGTAGTCGAACGTGCGACCAGGCACCCAGCGTTGCGAGATTTCCTCGGCGGTGAGCACGATGCCGATGACGAGACTGCCGAGCAAAACGGGGCCGAGCTTCCGGCAACTCAACGCTTGGTTGAACAAATAGCCGAGCGTGCCGACGAGGATGAAATGGCAGACCTTGTCCGACATCGGAATGCTCTGGAGGAAGCTCAAGACCCAAGCCAAGTGCCCCGTATCCGCCAATGCAATGATCGTCGCGACCATCGCAAGCCAGCCTGCAAAAAACCACCAGCGGCGTGGCATGGCTAAAATAGTTCCCCTTGCGCAGGCATAGGCGCTGCCGCTTGCGCCACAGTGGTCCCGGCAGCAGCCGCCTCGGCGCGGACTTCGGCGGTCAGCCCGCGAAACTCGCATCGTTCCATCGCCGCGACCATCTCTGCGTAGCGTGGCTCGATGCGGAGGTCATCGAGCGGGACGGGGAGCGGCAAATCCAGATCGAGCCGCACCATCTCGCGATTCTTCGCGATGTTCTCGACGTTCGCTGTGAGGTTCTCGCGCGCACGCTTCGCCTTCACGGAGGCGAGATTCTTCAAAAGATTGTCGAGAGTTCCGAACTCGGTGAGGAGCGTGACCGCCGTCTTCTCGCCGATGCCGGGGACGCCGGGGATGTTGTCCACATGGTCGCCGATGAGCGCGAGGACTTCGCCGATTTGCGCCGGTGGCACGCCCCATTTTGCCTGCACCTTTGCGGCATCGAGCAGCGCGTGCGGGGCTTTCGGGTCGGGCAGGTCCGTCTTGTTCGTGGAATAAACGAAGCACTTCTCATCCACGAGCTGGAAGAGGTCTTTGTCGTTCGTGGCGAGGATCACTTCATCTCCGCGCGCCCTCGCGACGGTGGCGTATGTCGCCATCAAATCGTCCGCCTCCGTGTCCGGCACGCCGATAGACTTCAGGCCAAAATCCGCGACCATTTCGCGCAGCGCATCAATCTGCGGGCGAAGGTCCGGCGGTGTCTCCGTGCGCGTCGCCTTATAGTCGGGCTGGAGCGTCGTGCGGCGGAGCGGGAGCCCCTCGTCCCACAACACCGCCGCTAAATCGGGGCGCAAATCCTTGAGCATTTTGCGCATCGTTTTGATAAAGCCGAAGATCGCATTCGTGCTTTCGCCCCGCGAATTCGTCAGCCCCCGAATCGCGTAAAACGAGCGGTAGCAGTAGTAGTGTCCATCAATCAGCAACAAGCGCATGGCATTCACGTAGTCAGGAATCGCCGCCTGTGAACAGCGATCATTTTCCCCGCTCGCGCCCAGCGTCTTCGGCATCGACGAGGGCGAGGAATACGCTTTCGAGTGCGCCTTTATCGGTGCTGCTGGCGCGGAGTTCTTCGACGGTGCCGAGAGCGATGAGACGGCCTTGATGGATGATGCCGATGCGGTCGGCGAGTTCTTCGGCGACGGAGAGTTGGTGTGTGCTGAGGAAGATGGTCATCCCGGCGGAGGCCCGGGCGCGGAACTCGTCTTTCACAATGCGCGCGTGCATCGGGTCGAGCCCGACCATGGGTTCGTCGATGACTAGGACGCGAGGCTCGTGGAGCAGCGCGCTGGAGATGACGAGGCGCTGGCGGGTGCCGTGGGAGAGGTTTTCGGTGAGCTCGTGCCGGTAGTCGTGCAGGTGAAATTTACCGAATAGGGCGTCGGTGCGGGAGTCAATGTCGGCGGTGGCGAGGCCGAAGATGTCGCCGACAAAGTTCATAAACTCGATGCAGGTGAGCTTGTCGTAGGTAAAGGGAAAGTCGGGCACGTAAGCGAGCTGCGCCTTGGCTTTCTCGGGCTCTTTTTGAATATCGAAGCCGCCGATGAGGGCGCTGCCACCAGTCGGTTTCAAAAGGCCAGCGAGGAGTTTGATGGTGGTGGTTTTTCCCGCGCCGTTCGGTCCGAGGAAGGCGAAGAACTCGCCCTGGCCAACTTCAAGATTTAGATCTTCGACCGCGCAGAGGCTGCCGAAGTGTTTGGAGAGTCCGCGTATGGAAATCATGTGACGCTTCTTCTATGCGGATGCATTCCCAGCCGCCAAGCGTTCTCGCTTAATTGAGCTGGCAGAGGCGGGCAAAAATAGTTGAAAAAATTATAGCATGCACGCCGCTCCTCCCAATAGAACCTATCTACCGCGCTTTAGAAGGCTGGGGATGTCTGGGTCGGATTCTGGGGGGAACAACTGATTCGGCTCCCCAGCCTTCTGAAACGCGGCTTTTCTTTGCCCGCATGGCATTTTTGCTTCGCAACCTGCTCCGCTTTGTCGGATTCAATGCGGCCATGAAGCGAAAGCGTATTGTTGTCATGGGGTTTCAAGGCGGCTGCCCGATTGCGGGCGTCGTCTGGCAGCACATTCATTACATCGTCGGGCTCCAGCGGCTCGGACACGAGGTTTACTACGTCGAAGACTCGGCGCGGTATCCCTACAACCCGGTGACTTACGAAGAGAACGAGAATTACGCCTACGCCGCCGAGGTTCTGGAACGACTCTCCCGGCAGTTTGGATTTGAAGATCGATGGAGCTATTGCGCCCGGTTTCTTCCGGGGAACCCCACGGCCGGCATGCCTTTGGAGAAGGTGCGCGAGCTTTATCGCACGGCCGACGCCGTTCTGAACGTGTGCGGTGCGCAGGAGTTCAACGAAGACCTGCTTCAGTGCCACAACCTTCTCTACGTAGAGAGCGACCCCGGCGTGGAGCAAATCAAGGTGGATAAAGGAGACGAGAAGACGCGAGCCTACCTCGACCGGCATCGCGCGCTATTCACTTTCGGCGAAAACATCGGCACTCCGCACTTCCCCGTGCCACTTCACAACGCCCGATGGCTCCCCACGCGGCAGCCCGTGGTCACGGATTTCTGGAAGACAGACGCCCGGCCTGCGGATGATGCAGTTTTCACCACCATCGCCAACTGGAACACCAGCGGGCGCAAGGATATCGACTGGCACGGCGAGAAGTATCTCTGGAGCAAGTCGCTCGAATTTCTGAAATTCATCGAGGCTCCGCGGCGCTCCGGCGAGTGGTTCGAGATGGCCACGACGATCCGCGACGAAGCGACCTGTGCGCAGTTCGCCGAGAATCACTGGCGGCTCGTCTCACCCGACCAAATGAGTATCGAGTGGGACGGCTACCTGAATTACATCCAGAGTTCGCGTGGCGAATTCACCGTCGCGAAAGATCAATACGTCCGGCTGAAGACCGGCTGGTTCAGCGACCGCACCGCATGCTATCTGGCTGCCGGGCGACCTGCGATCACGCAGGAGACAGGATTCACGCGTCTCTACGGCGGCGACAAAGGGCTGCTCTCTTTTGAGAATCTCGAACAAATCGTCGAGCACGTCCACGCCATCCGTGCCGACTACGCCGCCCATTCGCGCGCTGCATTTGAAGTGGCAGCGGAACACTTCGAAGCCACCACTGTCCTTTCCAAAATGCTCGAAACTGCGGGCGTCTAAACTTCCATGAAACTCATCGTCTCCATCCTAGCCATGTCCACTGCCGCACTCATCGCCGAACCCATCAAAGCCGACGGCTTCTCCCACGTCCGCACCGTCGGCGGGATCGACGAATACACCCTCGACTCCAACGGCCTCCGCGTCCTTCTGCTCCCGCAGAAATCCGTCCCGGTCGTCACCTTCATGATCACGTATCACGTCGGCTCACGCAATGAAGTCACCGGCACCACAGGCGCGACGCATCTCCTCGAGCACCTCATGTTTAAGGGCACGGAGAAATACAACCGCAGCAAAGGCACCGGCTTCGATCAACTCCTCGAACGAGTCGGCGCGGAAACAAACGCCACGACTTGGCTCGACCGCACGAACTACTTCGCCACCGTCCCATCGAACGCGCTCCCGCTCCTCGTCGAAGTTGAAGCCGACCGGATGCGCAACCTCACTCTCGCCGAGGAAGATCGGAAGCCCGAGATGACCGTCGTGCGCAACGAATTCGAGCGCGGCGAAAACGACCCGCGCAGTGCTTTGGAGAAGGAACTGTGGGCGTCCGCGTTCATGGCGCACCCTTACCACCACGACACGATCGGGTGGCGCAGCGACATCGAGCGTGTGCCGATCACCAAGCTCCGCGCATTCTACGACACCTTTTATTGGCCCAACAACGCCACCGCCACGCTCATCGGCGACTTCGAGCCTGGAGCCGCGCTCGCTCTCATCCGGGAGAAATACGGCGTCATCCCAAAAGCCCCGCATCCCTTCCCGGAAATGTACACCGAAGAGCCCGAGCAGACCGCCCAGCGGCGCGTGGGCATCCGGCGCGCCGGCGAGCTCGGCGTCGTCTCCATCGCCCACAAAATCTGCCGCGCCACCGACGCCGACTGGCCCGCCGTGGAAGTCCTTGGCGCCGTGCTCGCCACGGGCAAAACCAGCCGCCTCTACCGCATCCTCACGGACAAAAATCTCACCACCGAAGTCAGCGCTTCGTCCGGCTTTAATCGCGACCCCTCGCTCCACACCATCGTCGCCGAACTCGCTGACGGCGCGAAACACGCCGATGTGGAAAAACGCATCGCAGCCTCCATCGCTGCCGTAAAAAAGGACGGCGTCACCGCATCCGAAGTCCAAAACGCTGTCGCCGGATTGCTGGCCGAGCGAGCCTTCGAGCGCGACGGCACATTCGCCCTCGCCTCCATGATCAACGAATGCATCGCCGTCGGGGATTGGACACTTTTCACCACGCTCGATGACAAATTCCGCGCCGTCACCCCCGCCGACGTCCAGCGCGTGGCAAAGAAATACTTCCTCGATAGACGCAGCGTCGTCGGCTGGTTCGAGCCGGGCGAAGACAAATCCGACGACGAAGCCGCGCCCGCGCCCGTCGAAGAAAAGTTCGCGCAAAAAGAAGTCCTCCCGCCGAAGCCGCCGGAAAAGGAACTCGACGCGCCCGCATCCACAAACCTCGCAGCACAAGTCGCACGCGAGGACATCGCCGGGGCCGACGTGCTCGTCTGCAAGACCGGAGTGAAAGACATCGTCACCTTCCACGGCAGCCTGCCCGCGGGCGAGAGCGCCGCGAAGAACCGCACACTCGCCGTCCTCGCCGCCGGAATGCTCGACCTCGGCACCACAAAACGCGGCGAGTTTGAAATCGCCGAGTTGCTCGAAAAAGCGGGCGCGCACATCGACTTCCACGCCAACAACGACACCGTCGAATTCACCGGCAAGTGCATCACCAAAGACCTCCCCCTCGTCCTCGAGCTCCTCGTCGAGCAACTGCGCCATCCCGCATTCCGCCCCGCCGAGTTCGAGAAGCTCAAAAAGCAATTCGCCAGCGAACTCCAGATGACCCTGGAGGACACCACCCAGCAGGCCGCCGTCGCATTTTCCCAAGTCGCATTCCCCGCCGGTCACCCCAACCATCGCGACAGCATCGCCGACCAAATCACCGCCATCACCACCGCGAAGCTCGCCGAAGTCAAAGCCTTCCACACCGCCAACTACAGCACCAACGGCCTCCACCTCGTCATCGTCGGCGACGCCGATGCCGCCCTCGTAAAACAGAGCCTCGACAAACACTTCGCCGGGTGGAACTCCATGCAGCCCAAGCGCCCCGACATCGAAAAATCCGTCGCCACCGCCGGGGAAAAACTCGTCAACATCCCCGACAAAACCAGCGTCTCCGTCCTAATCGGCCAGCCCAACGGACTCCGCGTCGCCGACCCCGACTGGCTCCCGCTCCGCCTCGCCACCGACGTCCTCGGCAAAGGCTTCACCAGCCGCCTCGTCGGCACCGTCCGCGACCGCGAAGGCCTCACCTACGGCATCGGTGCAACCACAGCTGGCGACACATTTGCCGACGGCGCATGGCTCGTGAAAGCCACCTTCTCCCCTGCCCTCCTCGAAAAAGGAATCACCAGCTCCATGCGCGAGATCAACGCATGGCACAAAACCGGCCTCAGCGCCGACGAACTCGCCTACCGCAAGAGCGCCGCCGCCGGACAATTCGCCGTCGAGATGGAAACCACCGAAGGCCTCGCCGAGCAACTCCTCCACTGCGTCGAGCGCGGCTTCCCCCTCTCATGGCTCGACGAATTCCCCGCCAAAATCCGCGCCCTCACCTTGGATCAAGTCAACGGTGCCATCCAAAAACACCTCGACCCCGCAAAGATGGTCACCGTCAAAGCCGGCACGCTAAAGTAAATCAGTTCTCCTTGCGTTCTTCCACGATGACGAACTCCGTCTTCCCCGCGCGGTTCACCCGGAGGCGCACCGTGCTGAGGTGCTTCACTTCCTCGCTTAGCGCGATGGCTTCGTCGGCACTCTTCACGTCTTTGCCGTTGATGGAGACGATCACGTCGCCGCGTTTGAGTTCCGCATCAGCACACGCCGAGTCGGGCGCGATCCCCGTCACCAGGGCTCCTCGCACGGTTCCGTCGAGGCCAAGCTGACGCCGGTTTTCCGCCGTAATATCGCCAACCTGCACGCCGTCCAATACGTCGGGCTCCTTCTTCGCCGGCACTGCCGACGGCTTGGTGCTCGCCTTTGCGATGCTTCCGGAGCGGTCTGCGAGGGTGACGTTGATATTCATCTCCTTCCCGTCGCGGATGATTTTAAGTTCCACCTTCGCGCCCGGTTCTGTCGCTGCGATGGAGTTGCGGAAAGCGGTCACGTTCTCGAACTTCTTCCCGTTCAGTTCAACGATCACGTCTTCCGCTTTCAGCCCCGCCTTCTCCGCCGCACCGCCCTCGACGACGTGTGCAATGATGATCCCTTGGTTGCTCGCAATCCCCAGACTCTTCGCCAGCGGCTCGGTGATTTCCTTCATCTCAATGCCAAGGAATCCGCGCTGCACTTTCCCAAACTTGATCAGGCTCTGCATCACGCTGCGCGCTTGGTTCGAAGGCACCGCGAACCCAATCCCCATATTCCCACCACTTCGTGAGTAAATCGCCGACGGGATCCCCACGAGCCGCCCCTGCGCATCGATCAGCGCGCCGCCCGAGTTCCCGGGGTTAATCGACGCGTCCGTCTGGATGAAGTTCCCAAACTCGGAGATCCCTGTGCCATCGCGCCCCAGCGCAGAGATGATCCCTTTCGTCACCGTCTGCCGCAGCGCGAACGGACTGCCGATCGCGATAGCCACATCGCCCACCTTTGTTTTATCGCTGTCTGCAAACGTTATCGGGGAAAGCGTCGTCGCCTCGATCTTGATTACGGCGATGTCGCTTCCTTCATCGCTCGCCACCTTCTTCGCCGTATATTCCGTCTTACCATCGGCGAGCGTCACTTTGATTTCGTCCGCCTCCGCGACGACGTGATGGTTCGTTAAAATATACCCATCCGGGCTGACGATCACGCCACTCCCGAGCCCCGCAGGAATCATCTTCTTACTCTTGGGCTCAGCCTTCTTTTTCGGCTGCGTCGCGTCGTCTTCGAGATCCGGCATCCCGAAAAATCGGCGGAACATCGGGTCGTTCATTCCCCGTTGATTCCCCTTTGCCAGTTTGTCCGCGCGAACCTCCGTCGAAATCGTCACAACGCTTGGTGCCACACGCTCAATCACCGGCGCATAGCTAGAGTTCTCGTCCCGCTTCAGCGCTTGCTCATCCACACGCAGAGTGGGCATCTTGGCTTCATCGGCAAATGCCATCGTCCCGAGAAAAAGAGGCACGAAGAGAAGACTACGGATCGAACGATTAAGGATAGGATGTTTCATAAATAGCGAATGTTGTTTTTTGTTTAACGTTGCTGCGGCTGGATGCCGCATTGGTTTTCACATGCTCTAGCGCAAGACGCTCGCCTTTTTGTCTAAAAATCTTCGCATTCCTGCATGGCCCGCTTCCCGCTTTCTCCGGGTTCATGGGCAAGACCACTATCAATTTGGACGGTTCCGAGACAACGGTCATCAAGGGCCTCGGCTTCATGGGCGCAGAGATCGATGGAGATGCTCTCTTGGCCGCATGCAAGGGGATGGCAGCGAACGACCTCATCGACACCCTAAAAGGGCTCATCGATGTCGGCTATGTGGACAGCGAGATCGATGTCTTCTACTCCATGAAGGAGATCAAAAAAGAGAAATTCCGCATCAACCCCGCCTACCTGAAGGACATCCGCGAAGCCATCGACCCGACCCCCGAGCCCCGCCAAAGCAAGCGCGTACGGCGCGATTAAACCCAACCTCCGCGCCTGCTGTATCGTGCATCCCACCGCAAGCATCGCGCAGAGCCCGACGGTGGCGTTTTCACAAATCAGCGCCCTGTGCTCCAGCTTGTAAGACTCCGGCGAACAGCCCTTTGAAGTCATCGCAAACGGACCGAGGCGGATCGGTTCGCCCTCCGCATCGTAGCGCCTGAGCGCCTCCGCCATGACCGCCTGCCCGAGACCATTGAGCGCCCGCTGCAAGCCACGCTCCAAATCCAGCGGAGCCCCGATATTTTCCCGCGCCGGCACCTCAAGTGTCACGGTGATGCGCGTGGTTCCCGTCGGATACCCGTTCACCACTCGGCGCGAGAGCCAATACGAGAAAGCGCCCGGCACCGTCGCATTCGCAGGAAAATACTCCCGCACCTCCGTCTGCGTCGCACCTCCAGCGAGCGTCGTGGAGGCCGTGCTCGTCGTCACCACCTGCCGCGGACAATTCGGAAAACATGGAGCCGTTTTTGAATGGTCAATAAAGATTTAGGATTTTTTCAAGGCCCACGCATCAAACACGATTTCTCCAATCAGAAGATGCTGGCGCAAGAACGCGGCTCGACTTTCCAATGTCGAGTGAGCGTCGGGGAAAAGCAGGGCGTTCTCTTTGACGAGGATGGCAAACCTCGACTTTGGAAAGTCGAGCTACGCCGCATTGCGCCCGAGCTATCATGAGAGCGGGGCTTTATTTCAGGCAGGTGGTATTACACTGCGAGCAGCTCGGGAACTACTTCGTGGTTCAGGGGAACGGGACGTTCCCCCTCATTGGGGTCGAACCCGTCCATGCGCTGCTCTCTCTCGCATTTGTCTCTTTATTTCTTGGAGTTGGTATTAGTCGTGAACGAACGCCCCCGCGCTTGCGACCAATCACCAATCACAACGGGCCACTACACTACCGCGCCAAGCGCCTGCTCAAATACGCGGCCAACGCGTTGGCGTAGGGCTCGTCGGTGCAGAAAGGGACTAAGTCCACTTTGTGTCGGCGGCACCCGAGCGTCAGTTCTTGGCGGAAGCGGTCGAGATTATCCATGTAGGCCTGCCGGAGCATGACGGGGTCGAGCAGGTGCTTCACCCCGGCGCGCTCCAAGCACTCGAATTGCGTCCAGCCTTTGAAGGGGAACTCCAGCTCGTCGCGGTCCCAAATCTGGAAGACGACGATCTCGTGCCGCGCATGGCGGAAGTGGGCGAGCGCCTTGAGGAACTCCGCCACTTCGCCAAAGCAATCGCTGATGATCACGAGCAGCCCGCGCCGGTGCAGCATGGGCACTAGATCATGGAACACGCGGCCCAGCCCGGTCTCTTCGCCGGGCGTGCTTTGCTCCAGTTCATCGAGGATGACGCGCAGGTGGCTGACCCGCGAGCGGACGGGGATGTAGCGGCGGATTTTCGTGTCGAAAGTGACGAGGCCCACGCCGTCGGACTGCTGGAGCATGAGGTAGCTGAGGCACGCGGCGAGGCGCGTGGCGTAGTCGAATTTACTCACCTTGCCGCCCTCCGATTTCCCGTAGGCCATCGAGCCGGAGCGGTCCACGATCAGCGTGCTGCGGAGGTTTGTCTCCTCCTCATACTCGCGGATGTAGTAGCGGTCGCTGCGCCCATAGACACGCCAGTCGATCTTTCGAATCTCGTCGCCCGGCACGTATTGACGGTGCTGTTTGAACTCTACGGAGAAGCCTTTGTGCGGCGAGCGATGGAGGCCGGTGGTAAATCCCTCCACGACCTGACGCGCCAGCACTTGAAGATTGCTGATTCGCTGGAGGTCACCCGGCGCGAGAAAATCGGATACATGAGACATGGACGCGGAATGAACCATCGCACGCCGGGCATGTTAGAAAGAACGTCATGCGAGTTTCTCAGAAGTTGCGGTATGCAAATTCCGTGGCACGTTCGGTGACCATTCAATGCTCCGACACCTACGACTCACCCCATTTCTACTCTCTGCAATCGCGCGCGCTGCTGTCGTCATCAGCGTGGATGTGAATGATGCGCTCGATACGCCAACAGACACTGCGCCCGGCTTCTCCGTGTATGTGCTGAGCGACAATACGCTGAACGTCGGTGGATTTTCCGTGGACATTAACCCGGCATCCGGCGCTGCGCTCGACGATGTGCATCGCGCGACGCCGCTCACGGCGGGAGGGCTCACGCTCGGCGCGCTTTATCGCGACTCGGTTTTTGCGGCGGGGGATAATACGACGAACTTTTATCGTGTAGGGATGGACACCGTGATTGGCGGGCTCACGGCGGGGAAGAAATACACGCTCACCGTGTGGAGCTACGACTCCGGTGTCTCGGGTTCCGTATCGAGCGACTGGAGCGTGCTCGGGCTCGGTGGGCCGCAGTGGGCGGCAAACAATTACCTGATCAATGGAGCGATCCCGCCAGCGACGGATACGGCATATCGTTTCACCGTGACGGCGATTGCGGATGCGACGGGAACGCTGGTTTTGCGCGGGCGTCCGGGTGTGCAGTCGGCGACGGCGAGTGTGTTTCTGAACGGGTTCACGGTGGATGAGCTGGTGAATCCGCCGGTGACTGCCGCTCCGGTGCTGGCGCTGGATTTTAATGACCGAAGCTTCGCGGGCGCGAGCTACACGGCGGCGGGTTTTACGGAGTTCCTCCTGGATGGGACGACGGCGGTGCAGACTTCGGCGACGCGGACGATTGGGGCGCTGACGGTGACGGTGGCGGGCAGCGGCGTGACGGTGGATGACCGCGAGCGACTGGGCGTGCCGGCGAACAATGGGGCGTTCACGGAGAACTTGATGCTGCGCGATTTTATCTTCGCCAGCAGCGGCGCCGCAGGGACGGGGCTGGATGTGACCGTGGGCGGGCTGGCGGCGAATACGCAGTATCTCGTGGAGCTGTGGAACTACGATTCCAGCAGCGGGGCGACGGTGCGCACGAGCGACTGGACGGTGAACGGCGCGACGCTGTGGGACGACTACGGCTTTAACGGCAACAACCAGCCCGTGACGAATAACGACTATAAAATGACGGGCGCTTTCACGACGAATGGCAGCGGGCAATTTGTCATCAGCGGGCGGGTGGTGGTGAACGCGCCTTCGGTGTTCCTCGACGCGCTGCGCATCTCCACGCTGACGCCCGCAGCGGTGGTGAATTTCGGGCACCCAGTCATCAGCGAGTTCACGGCGGATAATGCGAACGGCATCACGGATGAAGACGGTGCGACGAGCGACTGGATCGAGATTTCGAATACGACGACCGGTGCGCTGAACCTCGCGGGCTGGACGCTCACGGGCAATGGAGCGCTGCAGACTCCTGTCACATGGACGTTTCCAGCGGGCGTCAACATACCGTCGCAAGGATTTCTGCGCGTGTGGGCCTCGGGCAAAAATCGCACGGCAAACCCAGCGGCCCTGCACACAAATTTCACGCTGGAGAAAGCAGCGGGAAGCAATCTGTCGCTTGCTCAACCGGGCGGGACCGTCGTTTCCTCATTCTCGAATCTTCCGGTCCAGCGGGCGAACGTCAGCTACGGTCGCTTCGGCACTGTCGAGCCGCAGACTATCGGCTATTTTCAAGCGCCCACGCCTCTTGCCCAGAACACTGCGGCGCCGGTTCCGGGATTCGTGAACGACACGACTTTCGACATTAACCGTGGCTTTTTTGCTACAGCGCAGACGGTTCACATCACCTGCACGACACCCGGTGCAACGATTTACTACACGACCGATGGAAGCGAGCCGACGACTGCGAGCAGTGTAGTTACCGCCGGCGGCGTGGCGGTCACGACGACGACGATTCTGCGGGCCCGTGCATTCGCGCCACCTCTCGCCCCGAGCAACACGGATACGCAGACATATATTTTCAAGTCTGACGTTCAAAACCAGCCCGCAGCACCCGCTGGCTGGCCCGCGACTTGGGGGACAAATTCCGAGGTGAATACGCACGACGGCGTGGGCACCGGGACCGTTTTTGCAGACTACGAAATGGACCCAAACGTGAGCGGCACAACGCTTTCCGGTTACTCCGTCACTGATGCGTTCAACGCGCTGCCTGCGCTCTCCATCGCGATGTCGCCGTCCGATTTTCTCGGTGCAACCGGCATTTACCAGAATCCACAGAGCGTCGGCGACGCGTGGGAAAAAGCCTGCTCGTTTGAGTTTCTCGAGACCAACGGCTCCAGCACACACACCAACTGCGGCATCCGCGTCCACGGCAACTCATCGCGCCGTCCTTACCGGATGCAGAAGCACTCGTTCCGCCTCGCTTTCCGCTCGTCGTACGGCGACGGCTCGCTGGACTACAAGCTGTTCGACGACACGACGGTGAAGACGTTCGACAAGCTGGTGCTGCACGCATTTTTCACAGACGGCTGGGGGCTCGCGAGCTGGGATGCGGCGCGCTATCGGCCCCAGACGGCGCTGAGTTTCCGCGACCCATTCACGAAGCGCAGCTTTGCCGACATGGGCTACGAGCGCATCAGCGGGCGCTACGTCCACCTGTTCATCAACGGCCTCTACTGGGGCATGTATGAGCTGGGCGAGCGCTTCGATGAACACTACTGCGCCGACCATTTCGGCGGGCTCACGACGGACTACGACGTGATCGCGCCGGGCGAAACCGTATATGTGCGAAACGGCACGACGACCGCGTGGGATACGCTCTTTACCTCCGTGAATAACGTCGCCAACGACCTCACCACGCAGGCCGCTTACGCCGCCGTCGCGGCGCAGCTCGATCTCCCAAACTTCGTGGACTACTACCTTCTTCATTGCCACGGCGACAGCGAGGATTGGCCCCACCACAACGGCTTCGCCTACCGCAAAACGAGCGGCGCAGATACGCGGTTCAAGTTCGTCGCGTGGGATCAGGAAATCACCTTCGATCCGCTCGTGCTCGTGGACCGACTCGGCCCGACTGCTGGGAATACCACGACCGACAAGACCGCCGGTCGCCTTTACCAAAAACTGCGCGTGAACTCCGAGTTCCGCCTGCTCTTCGCCGACCGCGCACACAAGCACTTGCACAACGGCGGCGCGCTCTCGCTGGCCGTCGAGCAAGCCCGCTGGCAGTCGTTCGCCGACACGCTCGACAAGGCCATCGTCGCCGAAAGCGCACGCTGGGGCGACACCGCCGACACCACGCGCTACGACTACCCGCTCGTCCCCGACGGCACGACGTTCAAGCGCGAAACCGACTGGCTCCCGCAAGTCGCAACCGTGAAAAACTCGCACTTCCCGATGCTCCACAACACAGCGAGCGTGAACGGCACAATCTACGAACTCCGCGCGCAGTCGCCGAAGCTCTACCCAACCACGGAAGCGCCGGACTTCGCTCAGTTTGGCGGAAATGTGACGTCGAACTACGCGCTCACCATCACCGCCGCAGCGGGGCAAATCTACTACACGACGAACGGCACTGACCCACGCACCGCGTACACCGGAGCGGCAGCGGGCACTTTATACAGCGGCCCCGCGACGCTCACCGCGACCGGCACGGTGAAGGCACGCGCGCTGAATGCGGGCGAATGGAGCGCGCTCACGGAAGCGACGTTCATCGTCGGCACCGCTGCATCTTCCGCGAACCTCGCCGTCACCGAGCTGAACTACAACCCCGCGCCCGCCGACGAAGAGTTCATCGAGCTGATGAACACCAGCGCCGAGACCATTGACCTCACGGGCGTTCACTTCGAGGGCATCACGTTCACGTTTACCGACGGCACATTGCTCGCTCCCGGCGAACGCATCATCATCACGCGCGATGTCGCCGCCTTCACCACGCGCTACGGAGGCACGCCGCGCGTCGCCGGGCAATACACCGGTGCGCTCGACAACACGGGCGAGGAAATCGTCGTCCTCGCCGCGAGCAACACCGACATCGTGCGCTTCACCTACAACGACAAAGCCCCATGGCCCACCGCCGCCGACGGTACAGGCCGCTCGCTCATCCTCCGCCGCCCCGCTGCGGTGCAAAATCTCAGCGACGGCGCAGCGTGGCGCAGCAGCATCGCACTCGGCGGCAATCCCGGCAGCAGCGACGGCACCACCTTCACCGGCACACCACTCGCCGATGCAGACGGCGATGGCGTCGTCCGGCTCTTCGAGTATCTCCTCGCAGGCGAAGACAGCATTGCCAACGACACCGCCGCGCCCGTCGCCATCGTGGAAAGCATCACCGTCGCCGGAGTCCCCGCGCCCTACCTCACCATCACCGCCCGCACCCGAGTCGGAGCCGACGACGCGACGCTCACCGCCGAGTTCTCCAGCAACCTTACGCAGCCGTGGCAGTCCGCGATTTACGTGAGTGAGACGGTGAACCTCGACGGCACCGTGTCGCGCAAATGGAGAGCGCCCGCGCCATACAGCGGGTCAGTGCAATTCCTCCGGCTGCGCGCCTCGCTTTAGAAGGGCAGCGGGAAACGCTTGGTGAACTGCTTCACCTCTTCGCGAATCTTCGCGAGTTCCGCTTCGTTTTCATTCGCTCCGAGCGCGCGGTGGATGAAGTCGGCGATGTCCATCATCTCTTCTTCCTTCATTCCGCGAGTGGTCGCGGCGGGTGTGCCGACGCGGATACCGCCGCCTTTGCTGATTGGCTCGGTATCGAATGGGATGCCGTTTTTGTTCACGGTGATTCCTGCTTTGTCGAGCGTGGCGCTGGCAAGGGCTCCGTTGAGTCCTTTTGGGCGGAGATCCACGAGCATGAGATGGTTGTCTGTGCCGCCGCTGACGATGCGATAGCCGTGGTGCGCGAGGCGTGCTGCGAGGGCTTTGGCGTTGCTCACGACTTGCTGGCTATAGGCTTTGAACGAAGGTTGCAGTGCTTCGTGAAAGCACACGGCTTTTGCCGCGATGACGTGCTCCAGCGGCCCGCCTTGGATGCCGGGGAACACTTGGCTGTCTATGGCTTTCGCATATTGCGCTTTGCAAATGATGATGCCGCCGCGTGGCCCGCGCAGGCTCTTGTGCGTGGTCGTGGTGGTGAAGTCGGCCAGCGCGCAAGGGTTCGGGTGTTGCCCGCCTGCGACGAGCCCAGCGATGTGCGCCATATCTACGAAAAGCAGCGCGCCCACCTTATCCGCGATGGCCCGCATCCGCTCAAAATCAATGATGCGCGGATACGCACTCGCTCCGGCGGTGATCATCTTGGGCTGAACTTCCACGGCCATTTTCTCCAGCGCATCGTAATCAATCCGCTCGTCCTTTTCGCTCACGCCATAGTGCGTCACGGCGTAGAAGCGTCCGCTGAAATTCGCCTTGTGCCCGTGCGTGAGATGCCCGCCGTGCGCGAGGTTCATCGTGAGGATTCGGTCACCGGGTTGCAGCACGGAGAAATAGACCGCCGTGTTTGCCTGCGAGCCGGAGTGCGGCTGGACGTTCACATGTTCCGCGCCGGGAAAAAGCGCCTTCGCACGGTCAATCGCGAGCTGCTCGACGACATCCACATTTTCACATCCGCCGTACCAGCGTTTGCCGGGGTAGCCCTCGGCGTATTTGTTCGTGAGGCAAGAGCCCTGCGCCTCCATCACTGCGCGGCTGGTGAAGTTTTCCGAGGCGATCAGTTCGATGCCTTCGAGCTGCCGCTTGTGCTCTTCCTGGATGGAGTGAAAAATCGCACTGTCCACTTCGGAGAGCGATTTTCCGCCGATGCCCGAGGCGCATCCTTCGATCTTGCCGACGCGGTCCGCGTGGCGTCCGCCTTCAAACTTCGCGGAAAGAAACGCATCCACGACTTCCGCCGCTTTGTTTGGCGGGACGTTGGCTGCGCCGAGGCAGAGGACGTTCGAGTTGTTGTGGCGGCGGGTCGTCGAAGCGTCGGAGACGTTGGTGACGAGTGCAGCGCGGATGCCCGCGTGGCGGTTTGCCGCGATGCTCATGCCGATGCCGGTCGTACACATCAGGATGCCGAAGTCCGCTTCGCCGGAGAGCACCTGCTTGCACACGAGCCCCGCGTAGTCTGGATAATCCACGGAGTCCTTCGTATTGGTCCCGAGGTCATGCACGACGATTCCTTTCGCCTTGAGTGCATCGTGGACGGCGCGTTTCACCTCCACTCCGCCGTGGTCTGCGCCGAGCGCGATGCGGAGAGTCTGTGGTGTGGTGGATGGGCTTGTGGTCGGTTCAGTCATGACGTGTGTATTGATGTGTTTGATAAGGCTGGGGAGCGCTTTAGAAAGATGGTCGCGCGTGGCGATGTAAGCGTGGATGCCCATGCCGATAGGGTCCGGCACCTCCGGGCGAGCCGCGAGGGAGGGCTCGAACTCGCACGCCAGCCATGCCTTTTCCTCAGCCTCGGGGAAGAAGGTGAGGATCGCATCAAGGTGCGAATGCGTCATCCCGTAGATGTGCGTCGCCCATTCCACGAGTTCGCTCGTGAGGGGCTGCGAGCGGATGCCGCGAATGTCCACGCCGATCTGTCGGCAAGCCTCCACGCCGTTCTCGCTCGGGCGCTGCCCGTAGCCTGTCGCGACGCCCGCGCTGGCGACTTCGATGTCACGGCGCGAGCGCGTGGCATGGCGGAGGAGACCTTCTGCGATAGGGCTTCGGCAGATGTTTCCGGTGCAGACAAAAAGGACGCGTTTAGTGGTAGCCACGAGATTTAAGAGCGCGGAACGTAGGGGCCGACTCCGGCGCGATCAACTGCCGATTTGCGTGAGTGTCAGGAACTTTGCATTTGCGCTATTCTGCCTGCCCGCTATCCATCGCCGACTTTTACTTATGAGCCAACGCAGAGTCGTCATCACAGGAATGGGCGTAGTCACGCCCGTAGGATCAGACATTAACACGTTCTGGGACAACATCACCAAAGGCGTCAGCGGCATCGTGCCGATCACGCAATTCGATGCCGCAGCCTTCGACTGCCGTATCGCGGGTGAAGTCCAAAACTTCGACCCGGCCCTCTATTTTAAGGAAAAGAAAGAAGCTCGCCGGGCAGACCGTTTCGTCCAGCTCGCCATGGGAGCGGCGACCCACGCGATGAACGACGCGGGCTTCCCCAGCGAGGTCCCGGACCCCGAGCGCTTCGGCTGCATCGTCGGCAGTGGCATCGGCGGACTGAAAACCACCGAGGACCAGCACACCATCTATATGGAGAAAGGCCCCAGCCGCCTCTCGCCCTTCATGATTCCCATGCTCATCGTCAACATGGCCAGCGGCATGATCTCTATGAAGTATGGCATCCAAGGCCCGAACTACGCCCCCGTCAGCGCCTGCGCCACCAGCGCCCACTCCATCGGCGAAGCATGGCGGCTCATCCGCGCGGGCGACGCCGACGCCTTCCTCGCAGGGGGCACCGAGTCCGCCATCGTCCCACTCGGCATCGGCGGCTTTGCTGCCATGAAAGCGCTCAGCACCCGCAATGACGACCCCACCCGCGCCAGCCGCCCGTGGGACCGCGACCGCGACGGCTTCGTCATGGGCGAAGGCGCAGGCATCGTCGTCCTCGAAGAACTCGAACACGCCAAAGCGCGCGGCGCAAAAATCTACGCCGAAGTCGTCGGCTACGGCATGACCGCAGACGCCTTCCACATGAGCGCGCCCCTGCCCAACCACGAGCAAGCCCAACGCTCCATGCGCATCGCCATGGACCGCGCCGGCATCAACCCGAGCGACGTGGACTACATCAACGCCCACGGCACCAGCACCCCGATGGGCGACGTCTGCGAAGTCCGCGCCGTCAAAGCCGTCCTCGGCGACCTCGCCAAAAGCATCCCCGTCTCCTCCACAAAAAGCATGACCGGCCACCTCCTCGGAGCCGCCGGAGCCGTGGAGACGGTCGTCTGCGTCAAGACCATCCAGACCGGCATCATCCCCCCCACCATCAACCTCGATAACCCCGGCGAAGAATGCGACCTCGACTTCGTCCCCCACGTCGCTCGCGAAAAGAAAGTGCGCATCGCCCTGAACAACAGCTTTGGCTTCGGCGGCCACAACGTGACTCTAGCCATCCGCTCCTTCGAGGGGTGAGGCAGTAAGCGGGGTATTATCCTGCTTTCAGGACGACCACCGCCAGCGGTGGGAGGGTGATGACGACCGAGTGCGAGCGGCTCATCCACGGTTGCTCGGTGGCGTGTGCGCCGCCGTAGTTGCCGATGTTGGCTCCGCCAAATTGCGCGCTGTCGGTGTTCAGGACTTCGCGCCAGAAGCCGCCGTGCGGGACGCCGAGGCGGTAGTTCTCGCGGGGGCAGGGTGTGGCGTTGAGGACGCAGACGAGGGCGGTGCCGTCGGCGGCGCGGCGGAGAAAGGAGAGCGTGCTGTTGTCGGCGTCGTGCAGCTCTAGCCACTCGAAGGTCGCGCCGGTGTCGTCTTGGTCGAAGAGCGCGGGTTCGCTGCGGTAGAGGGCGTTGAGCTGCTGGATGAGGTCCCGCATCCCGCGATGCTGGTCATTTTCTAAAAGATGCCAGTCGAGCGAACGCTCGTGGCTCCACTCCTGCCGCTGGCCCCATTCGCAGCCCATGAAGAGGAGTTTCTTGCCGGGGTGCATCCACATCCATGCGTAGAGCAGGCGGAGGTTGGCGAATTGCTGCCACGCGTCGCCGGGCATTTTGTTGATGAGCGAACCTTTGCCGTGGACGACTTCATCGTGGCTGAGGACGAGGATGAAGTGCTCGTGAAACGCATAGACGAGGGAAAATGTCGCCTGCCCGTGGTGGTAGCGGCGATAGACGGGATCGAGCTCCATGTAGCTGAGCGTGTCGTGCATCCAGCCCATGTTCCACTTCAGCCCGAAGCCCAGCCCGCCTAGGAAAGTGGGGCGCGAGACGCCGGGCCACGCGGTGCTTTCCTCCGCGATCATCATCACGCCGGGATGCCGCGCGTAGCAGACTTCGTTGACGCTTTTTAGAAAATGGATGGCTTCCAAGTTCTCGCGTCCGCCGTGGGAATTGGGCAGCCATTCGCCCGCGTTGCGCGAGTAATCGAGGTAGAGCATGGAGGCGACGGCGTCCACGCGCAGGCCGTCAATGTGATACTCGGCGAGCCAGAAGAGGGCGTTGGCGATGAGGAAATTGCGGACTTCGTTGCGCCCGTAGTTCGGGATGAGCGTGCCCCAATCCTGATGCTCGCCTTGGCGCGGGTCGGCGTGTTCGTAGAGCGCGGTGCCGTCGAACTTCGCCAGCCCGTGCGCGTCTTTGGGGAAATGGCCGGGCACCCAATCCACGAGGACGCCGATGCCGAGTTCGTGCGCGCGATTGACGAATGCGCGGAAGTCATCCGGCGAGCCGTGGCGCGAAGTCGGCGCGAAGTAGCCGCAGACTTGGTAGCCCCACGAGCCCTCGAACGGATACTCGGCGACGCCCATCAGCTCGATGTGCGTGTAGCCCATCCACGAGACGTAGCCGAGGAGCTGGTCGGCGAGTTCGCTCCATGTGAACACGCCCACGCCGTCGCGCCGCCGCCATGAGCCGGGATGCACTTCGTAGATGCTCACGGCGGAGCGTTGCCAGTTCGTCGCTGCGCGCTTTTCCATCCACGCCGCGTCGCTCCATTTGAAATTGCCGAGGCTCCAGACAAGCGAGGCCGTCTCCGTGCCGTGCTGCGAAAAGAACGCGAACGGATCGCTCTTTATATGCAGCGCACCGTCGCCGCCGAGCAGCTCGATTTTGTAGTGCGCGTGCTCCGCGACTGCCGGGATGAAAATCTCCCACACGCCGAGCGGGATGAGTTTCCGCATCGGGTGCGCGCGCCCGTCCCAGCCGTTCCAATCGCCCACAATACTCACGCGCTGCGCATTCGGAGCCCACACGCGAAACACCGTCCCGCGCACGCCGTCGTGCTCTTCAATATGAGCGCCGAGCCGGTGCCAGAGTTCCCAGTGGTTCCCCTCGGAGAACAAGTGCTGGTCCAGCTCCCCGAGCAGCGGAGGAAAGGCGAAGGCGTCATCACTTTCCCACACATGCCCGTTGTGCGCGGTGAAGCGAAAGCGGTGAGTCCCCTCCCCTTTCACCGTCGCCGTGAAGAACCCAGCATCGTCTATTTTCTCCGCCGCAAACTCCTTGCCGCCGAGCAAGACGACACACTCCCGAGCATCAGGCCGCAGCACGCGCACCTCGTCGCCATGACGACCGAGGACGGCAAAAGGATCGCCATGATCGGCGCGGAGTAAAGAGGCGACGGCAGAGAGTGAAACAGTGGGCATGTCGCGCAGCATGGACTAGCCACGATGCGCGCGGCAAGCGGGGAAGCGGGGAAGCGCGCTTCCTTAAGCAATCAGCAAACAAGGATGAAAATAACCGGACCGGTGGATCGCGTGAGGGCTGTAAGCCCTTTTACGCGACGCGACAACCGTGATGACACTGCGGCTTCGCGCAGATGCCATCAGAAAAGTTTAGGCGTTGCGGTCATTGGGAAGGAGGAAAGTTCTCGTATCCGCCACTCTCACGATGGCCGAGAGTGAAGGCATCGCCCCTGAACAAATAGGCCTGCTTCACGTCGTCACGCTGGCCGAGCCTGCTAAGCAGATGGAAAGCGCCGCGGTGGTCGTCCGATGTGATCATGAATACGAAGAGAGGCGAGTTGGAAACAAGGGGCACTGCCTGCACGCCCGCCACAATGGCGGATATGGTCTCTGGAGATGGCGCGGAGACGTGTGTGAACTCGACGACGAGAAACGTGCTCATAAAAAATGAGTTCGGCAAAGTGTGCTACTGAGCGACTGCACGAACGCGGAAGAATCGCTTGGCTGTGGATGATCCGTAGCTTCCGGGGGTTGCAGCGGTCCATGTGATAAGGTCCGTGCTCGATTCGAGAATGATCTGCACTGGACCAGCGGCATCGGCTGGAATGACGACTGATGTGGACGGAACGATGGTCCCGACAGACTCGTTGGCCTGCAATACGTAGCTACAAACGAGCGATTGGGCGGCGGGAATAATCAACGAAACGGTTCGCGGCCCTGCTATCACTAAATCTGTTGGAAAAACCGAGAGCGCAGGGGTGGCACCCGGTGAAACATTAACGGTGATACCATCAACCTGAAACCCGGCCGGACCATTGAAGGATGGCAACCAATTTATCAACTTGAAGACTTGGCCTGCTGCAACAGGAATGTCCTGTTGGCGGTTTGCGCCGCTGCCAATGTTGGCGAATGAAACTGTTTGGATTGCTTGGGCGTGGAGCGATTGGGTGAAGGCCAGAATGGCCGCAAGGATTGGCAAGATTGTTTTCATTGTTGTGTTTTGAGTTGAGGTTCGGATGCTTCGGTTGGCTGTGCTGGTTTGATTACTGTGGGCGCGTAGAAACGCCTAACGACCCCAAGCTCAGCGAGTTCGCTGCAGCGTCAGGCGATGTTTAATAGTGCTGTTCGACGTATTCACGTAGCTTGGCTTTGAGGCTTCTGGAGATGGGATACGAATCAATGACTTTCAGCATGTCAGGCTTGGAATTGCCCTTTTGCTTGAGGCCGGCGATGACGCGGCGCAGCAGAACTTCAGCCCCATACTCTGTCAGAGCCTTTGAGATGAGTAGCAGGACTCCGAGAAGCGCAATGCCTCCGAGCATACCAAGCGGTCCACCGAGTGTCGCAAGCGCGACAACAATCGCCGCGCCTCCCGCCACACCAGCAGTGATAACCGCGACGAGAAGGATCAGCCCCGGGATGCCGAAGCCGACAATGATGGAAACGACTTTATCGAGTGGTGGTGTTTTCATGTGGATGCGCGGAATCGCCGAACGACTGGATCACCGACAAACCTGTTGGGTTTACGCTGAGCGCCTTTATGGGCGACTGGTTTGTTGGGTGAGCACTGGTTCTGGCGTTCATGGGGGCGGTTTAAGCGGGAAAACGGCATCGGACAACAAAAAAATCCTTGGCTCTAATACGCGTGGTGGTCTAAATCCCTCGAAAGTAATCCACGACGATGATTAAAGAACATGGACGAGTAGTTCACCACCCTAGGGAAAGGCTGAAGAAATCGGCTACGCCTGTAAAATAGCGGGACAGCGGGCGAAAATGCTGATCTAAGGAAAGCACAAACAGCGATGGACAAACAATTGAGCTTTGCAGCAGCCGAATACGCCGGAAAAAAGAAAACCACGAGGAA